>CANGTU010000086.1 GCA_947456965.1 Flavobacteriales bacterium | reverse complement strand
CCTGTATCGGCCGTGAACTCACGGATGAGCTTGCCGGTGAGGTCGGTGAGGCGAAAGGTGGTGGTGCGGTGCCGCGTGACCTCTCCGGGTAAATAAATATTGAGCATACTACTCGCAGGGTTGGGGCCGACGAGGAATGACTGATCGGCTTCTTCCAACTCCTCAACCGATACGTGGCAGCCGGGGATCAGACAGCCATACTCATCTGTTTTGAGTATCCACGTATCCTGACCCAACGGCTGCTCACCGCCTTGCGGCCACGCCACACCCACGGCTACCAGTTCGCCTGTGGTAAGCTCGGTGAAGTCGTTGAAGCGGCAGGCGTTGCCATCTACGTTGGAGTATATTCTGCGCCAGATTTCATTCCCATCGATGTCGTACTTCAGCATGAGTCCTTGTTGATAGTTTTCATGACGTATTTCTCCAACGGCCATCAAATGATCATCTGACAAACGCTTGGTGTGCGCCGTGTAAGTAGCATAGAGCCATTGTTCGCCGAAGGTCTTGGTCCAAAGCGTGTCACCTTCATCATTGAATCGAATCAAATATGGCTTACATTGATAAATTCCCTGAGGATCGATACACTGCCATCCAGAAGCAAAGTAAATTCCATCCCCATAGTGCATAGCATGGGTTTCACCAGCATTGCTGTTGTCAGCTAGAATCTTTTGCCACACTACATCGCCTTCGTTATTGATTCTAACCAGATGATGCTGAAAAGGACACGTTTCGCACGATCGCGTTCCACTGCCGATGATATATCCCCCGTTGTATGCGCTCTCGATGGTTGCGAAAATCGTACTGCTCGTGCTGCCTGTATATCCCGTGTAATAGCGCTTCCATAGCGTGTTGCCGTTGGGGTCGGTTTTAGCTACTACACCAATGGAGTATTGATTGGCATTATCACTCACTCCTGCAATGAGAAAATTACCATCCGGATCTTCGATGGCCGAATAACCGATCTCATCGTTTCCAAAATCAGACGTCCAATAGCGGGTCCAAAGTGTGTCGCCGGTGGTGTCGTAGTGAATTAGATACATGTAATTTTTTTCCGAAGCCCAGAAACTAGTACCCAAGACATATCCTACTTCCTGGCTTAACTTGAACGAGTTATTGTGAAATCCAGTATAAATATACGCAGTGTCTGAAGCAATACTATTCGCCCAAACAACGTCTCCATTGTTCGCAAATCGCACAATTGCCGTTTCGTAAGGATCGACCAGATTCGCGTTACTCATAAACACAGTGAAGGCCCCATCCTCCTCCGCTTCAACCGAACACGCGACTTCATAATTGTTCAGCCCCATGAAATCATAACGCAGATTAAAATACTGCGCCATGGAAATGGCATGGGAACCAACGAGCAGAACCAGCAGCAAAAGCCTCATCGGATGATCTGAAACTTTGTGGATTGAATGGTGCGATTACCGGAAAGAGCATTCACTACGTATTGCCCTGACGACAAGCCACTGACATCGGCTATCCAGATCGCGTTTGGCAGCTGACCATGAGCCAAGACTATCTTGCCATTTGCATCCACTATTTCAATCCGATCTATGAGCTCTCCCATTTCCCGACTGAACACCACATTTATCTCACTGCGTGCCGGGTTGGGATATACTTCCATTCGGTGAGACTTATCGCTCCTGGGGCTGTCTGTCCTGATGACCTTGACACTTTGTGGATAGGCAATCTCTTGCTCAAAAAGTGAATCAGCCATAGCCGAAAGAAGTGCCTGTGCCTGCGCTGAGCCTCTTTTCTGTGGGTGAGCCGAGAGGAAATAGCAATGATCCAGAAATGAAGCAGGCAAACTGTCCCAGGACAGACTGTCGCGCATGGCCTGAACAAGTTGCTTCTGAAACAGGCACCAGTCATCTGGCTCACCATCCTCAATGCAACTGCCCAGAATGGCTTCGGCATTGTCAAGTTCTCCAATACTGATCAGCAAATCGGCGTGAAGCGGCACCTTTAGCCAGCTATCACCCTTCTCCAAATGTGTCACTGCATGTACGGTAGAAACAGAAGAATCACCACTGAAATAGGCCCGCATCAGCCCATTCAATGCGTGCTGCCGGTTTCCATTGAAGTGGGTCATCTCACTTTCGAGAATCATCTTGCTCGTAACGCCGCCGGGCTGATTGTTCTTCACCAGATTTATATAATATGAATTGATACCGGCCTGATCCATCATCCGGATCACCTCCGGCCTCAGGGGAGAGCCCGCGATAAGCGCCTGAGCCAGGTGCCAGGGATTCATGGCCGGAATGCGGTGAATGGCTGCATGCCAGGCTTCGTTGGAAACATTTTTGGGAAACAGCATCAACGCATTGCGCACCTGAATGGAGGTATGATTGGGATTCTTGATGAAGGAGATCAAGTCCGCAGTGCTGCCCATGTCCACCTGCTCGCGATACACCATCCATTCATCTTCCAGCAAGCCGTCGAGCATGGCCATCTTCGATATTAGATTGGGGATTACCACAGGAATGCTGATATCCGAAGGACAAGAATTCTGTGGGTGATAGTTTACAGTTCCAGATGGAACTACAACAATCAACTCTCCTTCAATAGACTGCGGAATCACATTGTAGGTCGAAGAAGGGCTATGACTGAAATAAATCACCGAATTCGCATCCGGCTCGGCGTAGTAATCGAAGGCCGTTGAAGCAGGATTGTAGGAGAACAAATTGCCTGCAGGAGCGGTGACGTCCTGGTTATTTGAGGGCATCATCCCCTGCGTGGCTGCCATGGTCGGTTCGTTATCGGTGTAGTCCATTTCAAAGTCGGTGAGGGCAATGTCGAAGGTGTTCATCATGCTCTCCTGACCGAAGTTATTGCAAAGCACCTGAAGTCCTTCGGAGAAATCGATTCCGGTGTTTTTCCCCATTACATTGGTGCCCACGGTGAAACCATCCATGGTGTTCTTGTATATCCGGTTGCTGCCGATGGACTCCCGCACTGCAATACCTGATGTGAGCTGAGCACCATTGGGCGAGCGCACCAGGTTGTTTTCTTCAATCT
>CANGTU010000085.1 GCA_947456965.1 Flavobacteriales bacterium | reverse complement strand
TCATAGGGCTTGGATCGGTCCTCCGGCATGATGCCGTAGAGCTCTCGCGCAGGGAGGCGCGGAGCCGCGGGCTTGGCCCGGTCAAACCCTGCATCCTGCGTCACACGCCCCATCTTATCCATGAGGTCGCGAATGGTATCGAGAGCATGCTTGTCGTCGCGTGCCTTGTAATCAGTAACGCCACTGATTTCGCAGTGTGTAGTTGCCCCTCCGAGCGTTTCATTGTCGATGTCCTCACCAATGGCCGCCTTGACCAGGTAAGATCCGGCCAGAAAGATGGTACCTGTCTTGTCCACAATCAAGGCCTCATCGCTCATGATGGGGAGATAGGCCCCGCCGGCCACACAACTACCCATGATTGCGGCAATCTGCGGGATGCCGCGGCTACTCATGATAGCATTGTTGCGGAAGATGCGGCCGAAGTGCTCCTTGTCGGGAAAGATCTCATCCTGCATCGGCAGATACACGCCCGCGCTATCCACGAGGTAAATAATCGGAATGCGGTTCTCCATGGCGATCTCCTGAGCCCGGAGATTCTTCTTTCCGGTGATGGGAAACCAGGCGCCTGCTTTCACTGTGGCATCATTGGCTACCACGATGCAGAGCTTTTTGCGCACGTAGCCCATCATCACCACCACGCCTCCCGCCGGACACCCGCCGTGCTCTTTGTACATATCGTCGCCGGCAAATGCGCCGATCTCAATGCGCTCCGCGCCTGGATCGAGCAGATAGTCGATGCGCTCCCGGGCAGTGAGCTTTCCCTTCTCGTGCTCTTTCGCGATGCGCGACTTGCCCCCACCCTCATAGACCTTATCGAGCTTGCGGGTGAGCTGGCCTACCAGCTGCATCATCTTATCCTCATTCTTGTTGAAGGTCAGGTCGTGGGTGTGGCTCATGCGTGCGCGTGGGTTGGTCTGCGAAAATAGGGCGTGCAGCGTATGCCATGTAACTTGCGCTCATGCGCTTCTTCGTGCGGCTTCTTCTGTTCCTCCCCATGCTGTCGGCCTGCGGCGGGATCACAGCTCCGGCAGAAAAGGCCGGCGATCATGTACTTCTTGCCCCTCGCTATGCCAAGGGCTTTGAGATCCGGCAACGAGGGGATGTGAGGCAGGTGGTGCTTCATACGCCCGGACAATCATCGCCTCGTGTGGTGGAACTGCCTGGGCAAACCCAGCGGGTGGCTTGTCTGAGTACCACTCACCTCGCCATGTTTGAGGCCATCCATGCGCTTGACGTGGTGAAAGCGGCAGGGTTCGCTGATTTGGTGACCGACTCCTCCCTATCAGCAGCCATCCGCAAGCGAGGCATCCGAAACCTCACGGCCTCCGATGACCTCGACCGGGAGATCCTGCTTTCCGTCCAGCCCGATATCCTGTTGACTTATCCCTTTCAGGCCACTGACGAGGCCTGGTGCTCCAGCAAGGGCATTGCAGTGCTCCCCGTGGGCGAGTATCTGGAGGAGCATCCGCTCGGACGGGCTGAATGGATATTGCTGGCTGGCGAACTGGCCGGACGGCGGGAGGAAGCCGAGCGGGTGTTTCAGGCCATTGAACAGCGATACCTCGCCACATGCGATCAGGTCAGGAAATCACTGCTCAGCACCCCGCCGGCACGGGTGCTCTTCACCAGCTACGAAGCCGGTACCTGGTATGCCCCTCCGGGCAACAGTGCGGTAGCCACCCTGCTCCAAGATGCCGGATTTCATTATCTCTTTGAAGACCAACACAGAGGTGGCAATATCGAGTTGTCTCTGGAAGAATTGCTGGAGCTCAGCGCACAGGTCAGTTGGTGGGGAGCACTGGTGCGGCTGCCTCAGGATCCGGATGCAGAAGAATTCACGCAAGGTCATTCCGCACTTGGACGTATGCCAGCGATTGCAGCAGGTCACGCCTTTTACTGCAATACGGCGCGCACGGAGTACTTCGGAAAGGCACTGCTGGAGCCGGATGTCCTTCTCAGCGATCTGGCTGCGATTCGGTTGGGCAAGTCACCTGAGGAACATAGTCCCGCCTACTTCCATCGGATTACCGAAAAAAAATAAAGCCCGCAGGAGTCCGGTTTGAACACCCTGCGGGCTGGATCATGGATTCCCGGTTCAGTTGAGCACCATCCGGATGAAACCGATCTCTTCGGATCGCCGGACGCTGTAGGCCCGGGAGTAATCGAGAATTCGGTCCAACACGGCTTCTGAGGGCCCGGCCTCGCGCCCGAGGCCTTGGAGGACTTCCTCCACCATTTTCTTTTCTTGCTGCGTAAAACGGGTCAGATCATCAAGTGTAAAATGCGCCATAGGCAGGGTGAGTGGGTTTTATTACGGCAGGATAACGAGGAGCGTGTAGAGATATTGTGAGGGCGAAAACTTAGTCGGCGAAAAGTGCCTCTATCCCGATCCTGTGATGTTCATAAATAGTCGTCGACTATTTCGATCTTTTTATGAACTTTCGCTCCTAACCAGTTTCAGTGGATCTTATTCACCGAAACACAAACCCAAACCCATTATGAATATTTATTTTAAGTTTTCTGCTTTTCTGGTGGTCGTTGCCATGATGTTCGGTTCGTGCACGATGGAGAAGCGTCGCTATGCTTCTGGATACCACATGGAGTGGAACCACCGCAAACACACACCTGGTGACCTGCAAGCCAAGTCGGACAAAAAACAATATGAGCCATCTGTGGACGCTGTTGCAACTGAAACTTCTGTATCTGGCGTGCAGTCAATTGAAATTACACCCGCTGTTATTGAGTCGACTGCTGCAGTCGTTGTTGCTGATCAGGTCATGGCATCACCTGCTTCCAAAGTGACTTCATCAACCCAGCAGCCTGTTGTAGCCCATGTTGAGAGCCAGTCAACCGTAAGCCAGACTCTCCCGAGGATTGATCAAAAAATCAATATGTCAGCATTCGGCAAGAAGGCTTCAGCATCGGCTGTTGCCGGTGGAGGCAAGAGCTGGGTTACTACCCTTCTGCTCTGCTTCTTCCTCGGCGGACTGGGCATTCACCGCTTCTACCTGGGATATACCTGGCAGGGTGTCGTCCAGTTGCTTACACTGGGTGGACTGGGAATCTGGGTGTTGATTGATTTCATCCGGATTATCACGCGCTCACTCAAACCAAAGAGTGGTGATTATGAGGATTAATTGCTTAGTCCTACCTGAATAAGGTAAGACCCCGAAACTTAAACGGGTTGCATTTGCCGATCAAACACCGGAATGCAACCCGTTTCTTTTTTCGCTTTACTTTCCTATTCAGCAAGGTCCGGAGAATCGTACGAAAGAGTCCGTAGCCGCCTAAAGCTGAAGTCGGGCGTTAAACCTCCGGTCTTACGCGATCGCGGGGGCCTCACGACAACGTCATCTCCAGCTCGTGCTTCTCAATCAGCTTCCGGAGATTGATGAGTGCATAGCGCATTCTTCCCAGAGCGGTATTGATGCTGATGTTGAGCGACTCGGCGATTTCCTTGAAGCTCATGTCATAATACAGCCGCATCATCAC
>CANGTU010000084.1 GCA_947456965.1 Flavobacteriales bacterium | reverse complement strand
TGGTGATCTTTCCGGCCATTGCCATCAGTGGATTGAAGTTGCGCGAGGTGCTCCTGAATACGAGGTTGCCCATGGCATCTCCTTTCCATGCTTTTACCAGGGCAAAGTCGGCATCAAAAGCCATCTCCATCAGGTAGTCCTTTCCATTGAAGTTGCGTACTTCTTTCCCTTCCGCGACTTCAGTGCCTACTCCGGCAGGAGTGAACACAGCCGGCATACCATAGCCTGCAGCCAGACACCGCGTGGCCAGTGTGCCTTGAGGAATGAGGTCTACTTCCAGTTCGCCGGAAAGCATCTGCCGCTCAAACTCGGCATTCTCCCCCACGTAGGAAGAGATCATCTTTTTGATCTGCTTCTTCTGCAGCAGCAGCCCAAGGCCGAAATCATCCACCCCGGCGTTATTGGAAATGCACGTGAGATGGCTGACACCCATCTTCACGAGTTGGGCAATGCAGTTTTCCGGAATCCCGCACAATCCAAAGCCACCCACCATGAGCGTGGCACCACTCGTTATATCGCGGCAGGCATCGGCCGCATCTTTCACTACTTTCTGAAAAGGCATGTCGAATCGTTTAGAGCGCGAAAGTTAGCAACAGCGCGTTTTTATTGCCGGAGAATCTTCTCCATCTTCTTTCCTTTGGCGAGCTCGTCGACAAGTTTGTCGAGGTATCGGATGTTTCGCATGAGCGGGTCTTGTATTTCTTCGATGCGGACTCCACAAATTACTCCGGTGATGAGGTGTGCATTGGGATGTATTTGCGGAGCCTCTGCAAAGAAGCGCTCAAAGTCAGTTTGCTCAGCCAGCACGCGTTCCAGCTCCTTTGTATCATAACCTGTCAGCCAGGTGATGACCTCATGCAGTTCATCCACCGAGCGTCCTTTCTTTTCCACTTTCACCACGTAATGCGGATACACACTTGCAAAGGGCATTTTATAGATGCGATGGGTCATTTCAACAGTCTTTTGACCCGCGAAATGTAAGCTTCTTTCAAGGTATTTCAGGCCGGCCCCAGACAGAGAGAATCAGCGAACAGACTGTAGAATAAGGGGCTATTACTCGATAATTACCTGGCGGGTAGTGAACCACACACCATTCAAAGAGACAGTGAGCGAATAGGTTCCTGATGCGGTATTTTCAGGCAGGGTGATGAATTGGTTGTGTTTTCCTGCGCCAAGGTTCCAGGTTCCTTTTTGAATGACTTTACCTGTCGGGTTGGTGATGTAGTAGTATACTTCTCCTCCTTCAGGAAGTGCAAATTCTGCAGTGAATGTGCGCTTGGCCGGATTGGGGTACACAATCATGTTCAGCGGATTTTTTGCGCTGATGGCTGTCGCGTTATTGACTACTGACTGATGAAGCCACACTTCGTAAATGATGGCATCGGCGGACGTATTACCCAGTTGATTATCGCTGAACGGATTGAGGCTTGTGCTTTGAATTCCACCGACGATATGGCCAATCAGTGCGCTGTCTGAAGTGAGTTCATTCAACAGTAATACGCCGTTAGCCGTTCGTGATAACTCCGGATTGGGAATGAACTCCGCACTGGCTCCTTTCAGAGCGGGCATTTCGATGGGCATCAAAAACTCCTCCAATGAACCATCGGCATGTCGCGTGAGTCTGCTGATTGTCCTCACAAACGGCACCTGATCGTCTTGTATAAGTTGATCGTCTGAGTAGTAGTACTGGCTCATTCCACCGAATAGGATCGCATGCATTTCATTGTCTTCGGCATCGAATAGCTCGGCATGAGCGCTGTGATAATTGCTGAGGTATTGATTGAATTCAGTGCGCGGAAGGTGACCGTCACTGCGTATTTCAACAGGATACAAATAGGGCAGATCAGCATCCACCTGAAATACACCGGATGAAATCAGGAAACCTTCTTCTCCGTCTTCGAAAACAAAGGGAAGAAGATTGTAGTCCCTGCGGTGTAGATGCACTTCATCCATTATTTCTGAGTAGTTACTGAATGCCAGATCTGGACTGTTCTGTAATTCGAAACTGCGCACCGCATTGGTGTATGTCTGTTCGTAGGTCGGATTTCCCATTGGATTATACCGCCCGTCAAATCGCTGTCCTCCGACTAAATAGAACTTGCCATTCATAAATGCCATTTGTCCGCCCGTAACCGCAAACTGGTTGTCCACGAGCTGATCAAAGAACCCGGTAATCGGTTGATTATTGATAATGGCGTTGATCGTATTTGATACTTGAATGCTCGTTAACGCCGGATGTGTGATATGGTCATCCACACTTGCGGCGTAGGCATAACCACCTGCGATGTAAAGGGTATCATCCAGTTGATGAAAGTTCAGGTTGGTGCTTTGCAGTTGTTCTTGTATACCCACGGGCAATTCACTCAGTGAGCGTGTCCAGAACTGCTGATTAACCGGATCGATCACAATAAGCGATTGATTGTTGGCGCTGGCTGGAAAAGACGCCCAAGGCTGACGAGGATGAAGGCCGTCAAGGCGTCCGCCTGCGATAAGCCATTTGCCTTCGTGCTGAGCCCAGGCAAAGGAGTGAATGCCCGGCAGTTGCGGTACAACTACTGGATTCAGTGCAATAGCATAGGGAAACGAATTTTGGGCTGCGGCTTGAAAGGTGAGAATTACGGCCAGACCGAATAATAAGGTGCGCATGGGGCAATGAGTTTAGTGCCAAAACTCGCCATTGCCTTAAGAATGTCCTGTGACTCGGGTTACATTGCAAGAAAACTCAGGATCTCACCACCCCATTTCCACACTCACGCTGCCTACTTGTCCGGGCATCGGTGCGGCATGTTTTTCTACCGTTACCAATCCCTCAAGCGCCGAAGGGAATTCGTTGCGCAAGGCATTCACTATTCTTAGAGCCACCGTTTCAATCAGCTTCGAGCGAATGGCCATTTGCTCATGCACGATTTCACTTACCCGCACATAGTCAATGGTCTTCGATAAATCATCTTCTTCAGCAGCCTCAATGAAGTCAGTAAACAGGTCCACATGCACGGTGTAACGTGTGCCGATAATGGCCTCTTCTTCCAGGCATCCATGATAGGCATGGACTTGAATATCGTGAAGTGAAATGCGTTGCACGGGTCTTAAGATTCAAGCACTGCCACACCGGCGGCAATGCGACGTTGTACCTCTTCTTTTCCTACAAGCGCTGCCACCGCAGAAGCGGCAGGGCCAGTAAGTGTTCCTGTCAGCATGAGCCGGAACAGCGGCATCACGGCGCCCATTCCCAAGCCTTTGTCGGTAATGAACTGCTTGAAGCGGGCTTCAATTTCTTCTGAAGTGAATGGCTCCAATGTGCCGAGCACTCCTGACCATTCCGTCATCAGCGCACCACTTTCTCCCTTCTTCCATTTTTTAGAAACGGCATCGGCGTCATAGGTCTTCGGCGCTTCAAAGAGATACGTGCCCTGCATCATATCAGCCACGAATACCACGCGTTCTGTCATCAGATCGCAGACCTGCATTGCATATTCTTTGGAAACCGAATAACCGTTCGACCGGATATACGGCATCAGCAAATCGGCCAGTTTCTCCCGTGGCGT
>CANGTU010000083.1 GCA_947456965.1 Flavobacteriales bacterium | reverse complement strand
TCAGACAAAGACCAGAAGGCCTTCCTCAAGAACGCCCTGATTGAGTATGCCAATAGTCTCAACGGACAAAGCAAGAAGAGCGAGGCCGTTGAATGGCTCGACCTGGGCAAGAAGCACTTTGAGGAAGATAAAGAGTATCAGGTGAATTACGAGTCGATTGCCGGATAACCGGACAATTGCATGGATACCAGAAGGAGGCCTGTTGCAGGCCTCTTTTTATTTTCTGAAAACACCCCGCACCGTCCGCTGCATCTTCCACAGCCAATCTTCACTGCGAATTGCGGGGCACTGCTCCGGGATAGCCCCGAAACCTGCGAAATAGCGTGCAATCGCAGGAATAGAAGAGCCCTCAAAATCAAAGGTTCGGATACCCCTGCGGATACATTCCTCCATAGCCGCCGCGATACCTCTTGTACCTGTGGCGTTGGATGTATTGGATGCACTCAATGCGCCTGCCAGATAGTAGCAGGTGGATTCGTGGATATAAAATAGTCCCGACCAGTCAACCCGATCACCTTGCATCACCTCCACGGCAAAGCAACGTTCGAGTGGCCAGGATAATGCAGGCAACACCTTCAACTGATCCTGCCCGCTGCGAATGTGCTTTCGGTGATAATGATCCAGGATTCGTTCTGCAACCTCCCAGGTGATCGGAAGCACACGAACGGAGGACTGTTCTCGCAATGCCTTGCTCAGCATATTCCTTGTCTTGGAATGAAAGCATGCGGGCAATTCTCTGGCCGAATCGGGGAGCGAGAGCCGAAAAGTCTGCTTTCCCGGCGAGCTGTGCACAAGGAAATCTGATGATGGACTGAAGTCCAGGTGCAAGAGCCGATAGCCCTCCTTCCGGAGAAATCGCACCAGCTCATCACCATCTACAACACATCTGTTGCCCATGGTAACTTCACCTACGTATGGAGCGAAGGGTGGGGTGATGATGCTTCGCAAATTCGGTACACCTCCTTCGCACAGCACCAGGATGAGCCAGTCCGAATCAGCCGACCAGCATTGCAGAAACCTGAGGCCTGAAGGATACAAGGATATCCATAGCGGATCTGCAAAGGCATTGTATCTGGCATTTGAGAGGGCCAACCGCTCGTGGTAGTCCTTACGCGTAATCCACTGACAAGTCATGCGCCGATAGTTGAGTATGCTGCATGCATGGCCTTGACCTCTTCATCCCAGTGATATTTCTCCCGGGCGCGAAGCAGATTGCTCCGGTACGTGGTAAGATCTGCCTGCGCCATTCGGCTCACAGCCTGGGCCACACCCGCAGGAGTGAACTCTTCAATCACTTCACCAATTTGCTCACCTTCTACCAATGACCTGCAATCAGGAAGGTTGTTAGTCAGTACCGGAATTCCTGACTGGATATATTCAAAAAGCTTATTGGGCAGACAATAGTAATAGCTAAGGCAATGGTTCTGCGGAGTGTTCAGACCGACATCGGCGCTTCCAGAGTACCGGTTGATCTCACCGTACGGCACAGCAGGATGGAAGAAGATAACGGCCGAGCTCTCAGCATGCTTCCTCACCAGTTCTTCCAGCGCCCCGTAACCCATAACCACCAGTACACAACGATCATCAGGCATCCGCGAAAAGGCCTCAAGCAACACTTCGATGCCTCGTCCACCGCTGATCATCCCCTGGTACAGGAAGATCTTCTGGTCCGGACGAATCCCGAAATGCTGTCTCAGAACCTGTGAGGACTGTATGGGTTTAAGATGCGGTGTATTGCGCACAAGATGGATGTTCAGCGTACCATAGAGACGCTCATATTCCCGCATGATACTAGGGCCTACCGTAATCACCATAGCTGCGTAGCGAATGAAATTGCGCTCACCCCAGGAAACAAATTTCCGCATCCACTTGCCGAGACTGTATCGCTCAGCCTCGTATTCATGGCAATCGTAAACGAGAATGAGCCGCGGGCGCGTTAGCTTCGCCATCAGTCCAAGCAGAAAGGCTTCAAAGTCATTGCAATGCCAGATATCCCATTTCCTGTATAAGAGGATGACCCGGATGAAATACTCTGTGTACTTTATTGCACCGAAGAACTTGTTGTGGTCAGGAAGAGCCAGCGAGCGCACCCTGATACGGTGCACGTCCACCCCGTTCGCGATCTCCCGCATAGCCACATCTCCCTTGCACAAGCCCACCACACGCACGGTATGTCCGCGCTCTGACAAACTCAGGGCCATGCGGTGGACCCGATTGTCATTCTTGAAGTTGTTGATGACGAGTGAAACAATCCTCTTGCTCATGCCCTGAATAGTCTGGTATATCGCCTTACGTGGTATAGAACTACAATGATATTGACCGCAAAGTAAACCACCTTGGCCACCACGAGCGCCTTCAGAGCCTGCAACCCGTCATATCCCGACTGGTGAGCGAATAAGATTGCGCCATAGATAAAAGCAAAATGAAGGGCGTCCAAAAAGAGAGCCGTCTTCTGAATGCGGATGCGGTAAGTGATAAAGGCCAGGCTGGAAGTCACAAAGTTGAGTCCAAACCAGAAAGATAAAATCTTCAGGTACTCCATGGCAGGTTGCCACTCCTGACCGAAGATGAAGCCCATGGTATTATCCGGAAGCAGTTGTACGAATCCAATAAGAACAAAAGCAAGCCCGAGAAAGCGCAACATGTTGCGGGTATAGAATCGCTCCAGTTCATGCGGATCAGTGAACTCCGAAATGCGCTGATAGAATACCTGGCTGTAGGAGTTACTCACGATGTTGAGCGGAGCCTGAAATACCCGACGGCACAAGGCCATATAGCCTACGAGCTCTATTCCATAATAAAAAGAAAAAACTCCGATGTGGGCCCACTGAGCCGTGCGATTCAAAATAGATCCCCAAATACTCACGAGCGGATAATCTCTGAATTCGCGCGCCAGTTCGCGCATCCGCGACCGGTTCGTTCCGCGTATTCCAGCCGGCTCATCCCGCCGGAAGTGCAGCCAGCAATAAGCCGCGGCCAGCAGGTTTCCCGCCAGAGTGCTGAAGTAGAGACCAGCACTGCCCAAGCCCGATAATCCGGTACCAATCTTCAATGGTTCGCTGGCTGCAGAAAACCAGATCTTGGAAGTGGCAGACACGCGAAAATTCTTCTGTCTGGTAAACCAATAGTTGACCGAATTGAAGACAGCCATTCCAAACAACGCTATGGGGAGTGTCCATAGCCAGGAACCCAGAGATTCATTCTGGTAAAAGCGACCCATAGCATCTCCCAAAAAGAACGAAGTCACCAGCAGAACCAGGCAAACAGCCGCTGCGATTCGTAAAGACAGCGCCAGCAGGATACGGGCATCCTCTCTCTCGCGCGGAGCCATGATAGCAAACTCATACTTACCTGTGACCACTACAGAAAGAAGAACCACCAGCATCGTATACTGCTCAAGACCGGCCATGTCCTCCGCCGTGAACAAGCGTGTAATGATGGGTGACAGAAGAAGAACTGCAGCCTGACCGAGGACCGTTCCGGTCATCAGGGTGAGCACATTCTTCGCGAATTCACCCGCAAGGCCCTTTCTGATTCGCCGGATCAAGGTCGCGAGGGAAGTATCGGTTGGATCAAGCTAATGTATCGTTAGACGCCATGTAAATCCGCTCAATGATATCCACCACCTTCAGTCCCTCAAGCGCATTGGTGGTGATCTGCGAGCGACCGGTGAGGGTATCCACGACATTCTCGATAATGTGCACGTGATTGGCCGCTGATCCTTTGTAAAATCCGTAGTCATTGGCCGGATT
>CANGTU010000082.1 GCA_947456965.1 Flavobacteriales bacterium | reverse complement strand
GATCTCCGCGCATTTTACCATGGTGTCGATCTCACTCCCGAAAATCTGCACTCCGATGGGCCGCTCGTACTCGTAGATGTCGAGCTTCATCACGCTCTTCGCCGCATCGCGGATGAGGCCTTCGCTGGAGATGAACTCCGTGTACATCAGGTCCGCGCCGTGCTTCTTGCACAGCATCCGAAACGGCGGATCGCTTACGTCCTCCATAGGAGCGAGAAGCAGCGGAAACTCCGGCAATTCGATATGGGCAATACGCGGCATGAAGAAAGAAGCCTGCAAAAGTAGTTCGATTGTTTCTTTACACCATGAAACCGCTCTACCCCGTCCACCTGCGCCTGTCGTCGCAGCTTCTCCTTCTCGCCGGTTTTATGCTCTCAGGCATGGCTCTCGGAGGTGTGCTTTCTGTGGGCCTGGGATTGTTCCTGTACGGGCTGGATCTGGCGGGAATTCAAGCTGCACTGCAACATCCTGAGCCTGCACACGCGGGCATGCTGATGGTGCTCAATACGGTGTCACAGCTCTGCACCTTTCTTCTGCCTGTCTTGTTCTACATCTTGCTGTTTGGGCGGTCCACGTTGCTGCCGTTGGGCAGGCCTGGGTGGCTGTTTCTCATCCTGCCGATGCTGTGGATGGCCAGTGCCTCTCCCGTCATTGACGGGCTTGCTCTGCTTAATGAACGCATGATTCCGGCGGGCTCCTGGCTGGAATCGGTAGCCAGACCTTCGGAGGAGAGCGCCATGCTGTTGACGCATCTCTTCCTTTCATCAGCTGAGGAAATGGGCTATGCCCCTTTGATTATAGCCATGGCCATCGTGCCGGCTATCTGCGAAGAAGTGGCCTTTCGGGGAGTGCTCCAGCCGATTCTGCACAAGGGTATCGGCAATCCGCACGTAGCCATTCTCCTTGCAGCGGTGGCCTTCAGTGCTGTGCACGTGCAGCTTTATGGTTTTTTGCCGCGGATGGTGCTAGGTGCCGGGCTGGGCTATCTCACCTGGTGGTCGGGGAGCCTATGGCCCGCTGTGCTGGCTCATTTTGCCAATAATGCACTCGCCATTCTCATCTACGGATACACCGGTGGCCAGCTCGAAGTTCAGTCGCCATGGCCCTTGCAGGTAGGTCTGCTGGTGGCCTTTACAGCACTCACCCTGGTGCTCATGAAAGCAAAAGCGCCGCAGGGCGGGAGTTCATGATCCTCCGGAGCCCTGCGGCGCCTTTGTAAGGCGTATCCGGCTTAGTGCTTCACGACCTGACGGGCAAATACTTCCGAGCCATCAGCAATGACCTGAACCGTGTACGCTCCAGCGGCCATCTGATCCATGGCGATGAAGATCCGCTGACCGTCAGACGGCGCAGCCCGCTCCGTGTGGGCGATCTGTCCGAGTGCATTGATAAAGCGAATATCCGCGCGGCGGGCATTGATCCCCTGGAAGGTGAGTGATACCCCGCCGTTGGCCTGCATCAGTGTGACCGGTTCACGCGGGGCGACCTCAGCCACGCTCACCACCTCGTCCACCACCACTTGAGCAGATGCCTCATCGCTGCAGTTGGAGTTGGATGCCACCAGCAATACCGGATATGTTCCACCCTGAGTGAAGGTGTGAGTAAAGCCGGATGAAGTGTTTACCGCATTACCGCCGATCGTCCAGCTAAAAGCATCCGCGCCGGGAGCATCTGCCTCAAACGTGACGTCCACTGAAGTGCCCACCACCATCTGCACCTCACTCGCTGAGGCGACTACGGCTGCCTGCACTGCCAGAGGATCGCGAAGGTTTTCTTCCATCGTGAATACATCGCAGCCCGTGGTAACCTGGATGGTGTACACATCGCCTGTGAGGTTATCCAGTGTGAAGGCTATCTCTGAGCTTTCGCCGCTGGCCACTGACGAGCCGTCAGCTCGCGTAACCGAATACGTGAAGCCCTCCTCGCTGCTGATGCCAAATTCCAGCCAGCCATCGGTGCCCGCAGAGCAGGTTGCGCGGTTGGAAGCAGACCAGGAGGTTACCTGAGCAGGCTGCTCAATGGTGATGCTGATGTCCTCAGCGCCGCAACCTGCATCCTGATTAGCCAGCTCCAGGGAGTAGAAGCCGGCGGTGAGGTCGCCGATAACAGCCTGTGAAGAACCAGCGGATACGATTGTTCCTCCTTCGTTCACCAGCGTATAGTTCCAGGAGCCGGATGAAGCAGCGAGTGATATCGCGCCGTCAGCCGAGCCGAAGCATGTGGCATGGGTGGCTGTCACCTGGGCCGCCGGTGAGAAGTGGATGAAGAGACGCTGGCCCACGTAAGGAGCAGTCACCACCACGGTCATCTGCGTTCCGGCTTCGGCCGAAATGGTCTCTCCGGTCACCACATCCTGGATGGTCATGCATACCCCGGACTGCATATTGAGGACCTCCTGAACGATGAAGGTATAGGTACCAGCCTCGGGGAGGTCGAGCGACACGGGGATAGAAGCACCATCGGTGATGAGCGGACGCGCATCAATGGTCAGCAGCATATTGTCGGAAGAGACAAAAGCGAACTCGGGAGCTGAAGCGACCGGACTGGCCCATTTCTCGGCGTCATACGTTTGTTCGTAGGCATCTGTGGCCCCATCAATGAAGGCCAGCACGGCCTCATCGGCCTGACCGTTGCGCTCAAGGCGGAAGGCCACCATGCGCGAGTCTTCGGAACTCCGCTCGAATGGCTCATTGGTGCTGGTTTTGTGTACCTCACGGAAGTCGAGGTTCTGGCCCGTACCATCCGACTTCACGAAGAAGGACTGGCTGTGGGCGATGTACTGGCTCGCTGTGCCCACCGCTGTATTGGCGTTGAATGAGCGATAGCCCGGGAGCGCCGAGTCGTATACGAAATAAGAACCAAAGTCATCACTATTGTCCTCCAAAGCAATCCAGTCTATTTCCGAAGGATAGATATTCATCATCAGGTTCCAGCCATCTGCCGGATTTCCTGTGCTGGTGAGCGGCGCCGCTACGCTGATATTTCCGGACTGAATGGGCCCTGTGACATCAATATTCTGAGCCGAGGAGTTCAGGTACACGTTGTAACCATAGGTGCTGGAAAGCGGATTGGTGACGTCAGTGGCTCCCGTCCATCCCACATTCAAGCCTCCTGCCTGGGATTCATCATAGCGGTAGATGTTATTAAACGTATAGCCGGGAGGAGGGAAATCAGACCCTGTGAATCCGGTGGTGATAATATCATCATTCCAGGCGCTGTTGATGGTATGACCGGTGATCGGGCAACCCAGAAACACCCATCCTGCGTTGCCGGGTGGGATGTAGCGCTGCAGGGTGACATTGCCCGAAACTGCGGCACCTGTGGAAATTTCTCCGATGGAGCCGGAAAGGCTGGAATTGGAAATCAGGGTAAGGTTGCCGTTGGTCGTAATGGTGCCCATCATGGGCAGCAACACACCTGTCATCTCGGTGGGTGCATTGAGACTCACCGCTCCGAATTCATTTCTGACATGCAGGTTGTGAAACTGGGTAGAGGATGTTCCTCCCACCACTTGGCCGGGTGATTCAGTACCCCTGAACAAGACAGTAGAGGAGCTGGCTGTATAGGTGCCCGAGTTCAGCCAGTCACCGTAAACCGTATGCGTTGTGCCTCCGCCATCCACTACTCCCTGAATTGTAAAGTCATCGCAGATCACATCTGTATCCATGGTCACGGTGTGAGCCGACTGCACTACGAGATTGGTCCATTTACCCGGTATCAATACATCAGGTGCCGGAAGGCCTGCAGGCTGAATGGACCAGATGGGATCGCTGAAGCTGCCCGTGTCCCGGCTGTAGTAAGTATCCCGGCAGCCTTGCTG
>CANGTU010000081.1 GCA_947456965.1 Flavobacteriales bacterium | reverse complement strand
ACCGACGACTTGCATGATTACCGGGGATATGCCGGGTTGTTGCTTTCCGGTAGTTTTAAAAAGGGTGAGAAGGTGACAGTACTTCCATCGGGAATACAGGCTACCATTCGCAGCATTACTTCCGGAATGGAGGAGCGGGATGCTGCGGAAGGCGGACAAAGTATTGCGCTTGAACTGGAGGAAGACGTGGATGTATCGCGCGGAGATGTGCTTGTAGCTGCGTCACAGCATCCTGTGGTGAGCAATGAGGTAAAAGCCATTGTGTGCTGGATGGATGCCAAACCGCTTCGGGCCGGGACCAAATTCCTGCTCCAACATCACAGCCGAACGGTGCGGTGTGCCGTCAGGCAAATTGAATACACGATTGATGTGAATGACCTGAGCCGTCAGGAATCACCAGAGGAACTGCCGCTCAACGGACTTGCACTCATTCAGCTCCGCACTCAGTCGCCGCTGGTATATGATCCGTTTGAAAAGAGCCGGGTGTTTGGCGGGGCGATATTGATTGATGAGACGAGCAATATTACCGTGGGAGCCCTTTTGTTGCAATCAGACGGAGTATGAGCGTGCGGAGAAAAAAGCCGGAAGTCGCGCGTGCTGCAGAAGAGTTGATGGAGGCACTCCGGCATCGGAAGCCCGATGCACAGGATATGAAGAAACTTCAGGCACTGCACAGGCAGATGGGGCGTCAGTTGCGCGATGCGTCGGACCAACAGAAGTGGAAGCGCCGGGCATCGTGGTGTCTGGGTGTATTTGCAGTCATATTGATTGGTCACTGGATGCTGAGTGTGGTGGAGTTTGATGCAGCGGTTTCTGATGCCGCCATCTGGGTGAGTGAACTCGACAGTGAATTCTATTGGGTATTGCTGGCCGGATTTGTCGCGCAGCTTGTGGATGGATCGTTGGGCATGGGTTACGGAATCATCAGCGCGTCGTTTTTGCTTTCATTAGGCATCAATCTCGCGGCAGTATCTGGAAGCATTCACACCGCGGAAATGTTTTCGAGCGGGGTGAGCGGGTATTCCCATTATCGCTTTGGCAATGTGGACCGCAAACTGTTTATGCGGCTGGTGATTCCCGGAGTGATTGGCGCCGTACTGGGTGCACTTGCTCTTTCATTGTTCGGTGAAGAATATGGTCACTGGATTCGTCCGCTGATGGCCGTTTACATCTTATTTCTCGGGTTGAAATACATCCTGCTTTCATTTCGCGGCGCCTACCTCCTCAGGCAGGTGAAGCATGTCGGAGGGCTGGCGGGAATTGGAGGATTCATTGATTCGTTTGGAGGTGGTGGATGGGGGCCATTGGTGACTACTACCTTGCTGCGCACGAGTGATCAACCTGGCAGAATCATCGGGTCGGTGAGCCTGACAGAGTTTTTCGTGACCCTGGCGAGTGCCTTCACCTTTTTTACGATGCTGGGCATCAGCCACTGGGAAGTGATTGCCGGTCTGACGATTGGAGGCGTGATGGCCAGTCCGATTGCAGCCCGCCTCGCCGGAAAGCTGAATAAGAAGACGTCCTATTTTCTCATTGGGGTGCTTGCCTCCGCGTGGAGCGTGAGGATATTGTTGCATGCGTTTCTGTGAGCAGAACTCCGAATCGGAGCGCGGAGCCCGCAATCAACCGCAGCCCGATTATTGTTGCCACAATCTGATTGCCACGTTTAATATGTGGCCGAAGAAATGTGACAGTAGCAGTCTCTTCGCTCCGAGTCGCAACGCAGAGTGCACAAAGGACCACAAAGTGCACGGATGAAATCTTTATGAACCTTCATTGTCTTTATTTCTTCGTGGTGATGTAAAGGCTTCTTTGCGTTCCTGTCTTATGTGGCGCGCAGCGCCCGGCGCAATTTTCCGCGCAGTGTGGCGTTCGTCGGATATACTTCCAAACCTTCCAAGATCATGAAACGCGATTACTTTGTAGTGTGCGCCGTTATATTGGCGTGGGTATTCAATCTTATCGCAACCGGAACATCCTTTGCACAGGATAAGCTGGTATCACTCGGGGTGAATTTTACCATCAAGTCAGATACGCTGCAAGTACGGACTTACCGCCCGGTTAAGACGGACACGGTTTCAGAGTTGCGCACGCTCGTGCTGAAACTCAACTATGCCGGGAGTGAGATCGTGAATCCGGAGGATGTATCCGCACTCGGTGCAGGATGTAATGTGGTTTCAGTGGACCTCGTGTATACCGATTTTCAGGAGAAGGATACGGAGATGCTGCTCAACAGAAAACGCTTCACAGAACTTTACTTCCTTTATCCGGATGTGTTCAAGCAAACAATGGTGGACTGGACGTGCATCAAGCAGCTGGGCTATTCCACCGAGGCGGAGGCGCGTAAGTTGTTCCATGGCTTTGTGATCCGCTATTATCGCTTACCGCCGATGAAGTCATTTGCGGCAAGCCAACTCGATGCGGTGCGCGACACTTCACTCTTTTCTGCGTTGCGGAAAGCGAATATGGCGCCCACTGACCTCATTGCCGTGGACCTCACAGGCAGCATGTCGCCTTACGCCGCACAGATTTTCAAGTGGCTTGCTCTTAATGCTTCGAAGGACAGTCTCAGCTTTGTCTTTTTCAATGACGGTGACGCGAAGCCTGACGTCCAGAAGCGCACCGGAAATACAGGCGGACTTTATTTCAAGCGCCACGTTCAGCTGGACTCTATTTTGGTGGCAGCCAATCAATGCACCTCCGGGGGTTTCGGTGGTGATACGCCCGAGAATAACGTCGAAGCTATTCTCAAAGGATTGAAAAAGTACAAGGATTCAAAACGTGTGGTGATGGTCGCCGATAACTGGGCGCCCATGCGTGACTACAGCCTGATCACGGATGTCAAGAAACCTGTGCGCATTATTTTGTGCGGCACGCGTTGGGGAGATCTTCGCTATCCTGTCAATCCCCAATATCTCGATCTCGCCAAAGCAACCGGCGGATCGCTGCACACCATGGAGGAAGACCTGGACAATCTCAGCAAGGTGAGGGAAGGAGACTCGTTAGAGATAGGCGGTTTCGTATACGTGATCAAGGCGGGCCAGTTTGTCCTCAAAGGGCCAAAAACGACTCCTGCTAAAACAACGAAAATGTAGCGACTGGTGGACGGTCTGCCTGACTTCGGGGAAATCCCGCGTCCTCCGTGTTCCGATTAAAAGTGGTCGCTTCGCTCTTGATCGGAACGCAGAGGACGCAGAGGATATCTTCATGGTTCTCTATTGTCCTGATTTCTTCGTGGTGAATAAGAGGCATCTCTGTATTTCCTTGCGATCCGGTTTATATACACTTCAGCGCATCGGCTGCCAGGCGAGTTAACTTCGCAGGTAGCCTCTCATGCCAATCGTCACACCACTATGCCTCAATTTCCTCATTCCTGTTTGATCGCCTGTGTTCACCTATTCCTTCACGGGAGCTTTTTCAGCACACTCTCCGCGCAGCTTCCGGGTACATCCTGGAGCGTTGTGGCAGATGGATACAACGACCTTGTATCGGGCGGATGCGATGTGGACGCCGAGGGCAACAGCTTCTTCGGATTGCAATACACCGTTGATTTGAATGTGGAGGGACTGAATAAGAAGTTTGCTCCTTCACCACATGTGCATAGTGCTCTCGTGAAGGTATCGCCCGCAGGCAAGCCATTGTGGGGTATGGGTATCCGCAGTGCGAAGGACAACCGCATCCGCGATGTGCGTGTGGCCGCGAATGGTGATGTACTGATTACAGGTTTTGCAGATGGAAAGGCCACATTTGAGTCGAAGGGTGGCGACATAGTGCTTGGCCGCCAGCAACGTGAGGGAGAAGTATTCGCTCCTCCCGGCATATTCGTGGCCCGCTATT
>CANGTU010000080.1 GCA_947456965.1 Flavobacteriales bacterium | reverse complement strand
GCCGGGTGAACTGAGGGGTGGGGGCAAACGGGCCCGGGCGGTTGTGGGGTCCGCACTCAATCCTTCTTCTCCATCTCCCCGCGCTTCCACTTGATGGCATGCAGCAGCACTTCGTAGTAGTCGCGCTTGAACACCTTGCTGGTAACCCAGCAGTGGAAGGGGATGGCCTGGAGGTCTTCGTGGTCGTGCGGGCGCTCGAGCTGGGCTGACTTGAGGCGCTGGCGGAATTCGTCGGTGTTTACAATGTTGGGATTGCGGACCATGTCTGCCACGTGACTGAGGTACACCTTCGCCCGTGCGTATTGCTCCTCGCCAAAAAAGGTGCTGTAATAGGTGCGCATGCGCTTGAGGTGACTCTCCGCCTCATCGTAATGCCCGCGGTCGTAAAAGGATATCAGCTCAAAGAGCTCTTTTTTGAACCGCCATTCTACTCCCATCAGCCGGGTGAGCACGTTGTTGTCATGCGGAAAGGTGTTCAGCGTGCGCACGGCCTTTTTGTACTCGCGGGCGTTGTAGTAGTACGCCGCCAGACTGAGCTGGATGTTCAGCAGTTCGCGGTCGGTTTCATGGGGCTTGCGGCGCGTCAGTTCCTGTTCCATCAGCTTCACGGCCTCGTGGATACGTCCGGTGTAATTGTACACGCTGGCGCGCAGGGCGGCGAGCTTGCGCACACTGGTTACCGGCACCACGGGCCTGCCGCCAATCAGCGCCTCTGCAGTGGCTATGTGCTCAAGCGCCTCATCAAACCGGGCATTGCGGTACTGGGCATGGGCGAGCATGTAGAGCATATCCACCTGCAGGGCAATGTCCGCGGGCTGAAAAGCTCCCTTGCGCACCAAATTGCGGTAGGTGCGTCCGGCAAAGAGTTCGAAGTGCTTGTACGACTTGGTGCTCACGGCAATGCGCCGGATCAGCCGCACAAAGTGATGCATGAATGCGGGGTCGCGGGCCTCTTCGGCATTCGGACGCCACATGCGGCGGGCTTCGTCGAGGGCGGCCTCGCGGTTGAGGGCCTTGCCTTCGCGCGCCGCGGCTTTCTGTCGCTCGTTGAGCACGGAATAGGCGGTGCTCAGGCGACACCACGACTGATGCCTTGCCAGATTGGCCTCGCGGCGGGCGAGAAAGGCGGCGCAGTCCACGCCGAGGTCGGTGAGGTGGGGGAGCTGCGTGGTGTAGATCGATTCGAGGAGGTTGTAATTGCGCGTGGCCACCGCTGCCTCTTCGGCCTTGCGGAAAAACGTGGCTGCACCTTCCCAGGCGTGCTTGTGGAGCAGGGTAGTGGCCACGTGGTACTCACTCATCGGGTCGGGCACATCATGCTGCTCATAGGTGCGCAGGAGCTGGTAAAAACGGGCCAGCTTTTCGAGCAGACGCTTTTGGGTGTGCTTGAACGCCGGACGGTTTTCCGTGCCGTAGAGTTTCTGCATCAGCTCGGATGCCGGCGCCTCGGGAAATTCGAGGTAGTAGTCGAAGAGCTTGAGATCCAGCGCGTCTTTTTTGCCCTTGCCGGCAAATTCGCGAAAAGAAACACAGGCGTACCGGTCGAGGGAGTGAATCAGTTCGTGTAGGGTGGCCATAGGTAGTGGCAAGATAAAAAGGGAGCGCATATTCCTCTGCATGCTTCGGAAGGGCACTGATTAAAAGCACTAACTTCGCTCTATGGCTACGACCAATCTTCTGGACACCAAGACATTTACATTCAACGAGATACTAGGCAACGGTAAAATCTATCACGTTCCTCAGTTTCAGCGCGACTATTCCTGGGAGCAGGATCATCTGGACGATTTGTGGAATGATTTGATTTCCACCTATACCCGGAATGAAGCGCATTACATGGGATCCATCGTACTTCAGATAAAAGACGATCCCAGTCAGAAGCAGTTTTGGGTGATTGATGGCCAGCAGCGGTTCACTACGCTAAGCTTACTGAGTCTGGCCATCATTCACAAAATCCGGACGCTCGCCAATGATGGTATTGACCGCGAAGCGAATGAGGAGCGCGCGGAATTGCTTATGAAGCAGTACATCGGACAAAAAGACCCCTCCTCGCTGATGTATTCGAGCAAGTTATTTTTGAACGAAAACAATGACGGTTTTTATCAATCGCGATTGCTTACTTTCAGGGAGCCGGTGAATTATTCAAAGCTCATTGACTCCGACAAGCTCCTGTGGGACGCGTATCAATTTTTCGTCAGGAACATTCAGGAACTGTTTAAAAATGAAACCTCCGGCGAGCGCATAGCGTCCTTTCTCACGCGTACGATCGGAGAATTGCTGAAGTTCATTCAGATCACAGTGGTGGATGAGCTCAATGCCTACACCGTTTTTGAAACACTCAATTCCAGAGGGGTGGAGCTCACCTCAACGGACTTATTGAAAAACTACCTGTTCTCTCTGGTAGCGAAAAGTCAGAATGACCTTCAGGCCGTAAAGCAGCAGTGGCAGAAGATCATTAATGCGGTGGGACTAAGAGATTTCCCAGTATTCCTCAGGTATTATCTGAATGCGAGATCGAGTTTGGTGACGAAAGACTCCCTGTTCAAGAGCATTAAAAAAATGGTGACACGCGATCAGGATGTGCTGGACATATTGGATCATTTGGAAAAATACTCGTACACGTACAATGCCTTGTTCAATGCCGAAGATGAAATGTGGCTGAACGACAGGGAGGTGCGTGAATATGTGAATTCGCTGAACCTGTTCAGGGTTACCCTTTGTCATCCTTTGCTGATGGCCGCCTATGAAAAGCTCAGTTTTCAGGAGTTTAAAAAGGTGCTTCGGGTGATAGTGAATATTTCATTTCGTTACAATGTAATTGGCAAGCTGCAGACCAATGAGCTGGAGCGTGCTTATAACACCACCTCCAATAAGATTTACAACGGCACATTGAAAGATGCCAGTGCGGTGGCGGACGATCTCAAGTCGGTGTATTTGTCAGACGACATGTTCAGGAGCTATTTTGAATTGAAGAGCTTCAATACCTCAAACAGTCAGCAGAAGAAAATAGCTCGTTATATCCTTTACAAGATCGAAGGGCAGATTGCCAATGGGATAAAGACCGACTATTTGGTGGATGATGGATCGATTGAACACATTTTGCCCGAAAGCATGAGCGAGCACTGGAAGGGACTCTTCAGCGAAGAAGAGCACAATCAGGTGGTTTATTTATTGGGAAATCTGACCTTACTCGAGCCAAAGCTCAATAGTAAGGAGGCCGGACAGCGTCCATTTGCAGAGAAGAAAGAGGTGTATGCCAAAAGCAAGTACGCACTCAGTCAAGCGGTAGAGGCTGATGAGTGGAGTATCCGCGCCATCAAACACCGGCAGGCGAGTCTGGGTAAGACGGCCGCGGGTATCTGGAGAATCTGATCGGTGGTTTATGGTTTACCGTTCAAAATGTAACATCATTTTCCCTTTGCAGAAATGTGTTACATTCTGGAATGCCGGAAAAAAATGTAACACTATTTTTGCGCTGCAGAAAGATGTTACATATCTGGCCGTATGAAAATCATCAACCAGAACATATTGCCACTTCGCAAGGCGCTGGGAGCAACTCAGAAGGAATTTGCGGAGCTGTTGGGGCTTACGCGCCCTGCCGTGACCTTGTATGAGTCCGGCGAGCGCGAACTCCCGGTGAGGGTCCGCGACCGGTTCGTTGAGTTGCACCGGTGGATCAGCTCAACTGAGGTGACACCAGCCGCCACAGCCAGCGATGGCGCTCCGCCTCATGTCATAGCCAAGTGGCAGCGTAGTCTGAAGTTGCACACCCATCAATTGCAGAAGTCTGAAATCATGCTGCGCGATGCCGAGCAGCGGTATGCGGATGCGGCCGCCTCGCTGCTCAGGCTGGAGACCTTCCCTGCACAAAACCGGGCGGAGCAGCGGTGGTTGGGACGGTTGCGGCGGCGCCATGAAGCCACCTTGCGGAACAATGACCTTTATGTGCAGATGGAGCTGCGGATGCGGGTGGAGAGTTATAGGGTGAGGGTGGGGATGTTGAGGGGGTTGTTGGGG
>CANGTU010000079.1 GCA_947456965.1 Flavobacteriales bacterium | reverse complement strand
CTCATTGGCCTTCATGAGCAAATTCCTTCTCGGGATATGATGACAATAGAACAATAATTTAGAATCTAGATGACTAGTACTATTTCTTCAATTTTATTTTCTGACCGCTACAAAGCCATAACTCATATCTTGATATAGTTGTTTGACAATTCATATCAATGTAAGTGCCATCATATCAATTCCGTCCTTTGATATGCAATAAGTATGTCTTACTTAGGTAAATGCCAATATGACAAAGAACTGTCCATACTAGTAGAATTGAGACACTTGGAGACTGGAAAATCACTGCTGAGACTGCTACGGAGAGAGAGAGCAAAAGAGATATAATCGGTCTATTCCGGTAAATCTTAACTCTCCAGTCACAAGCAAAAACGTGTGCACTTATCGATATCATCAGCATCAACCTCCCAAGCCCTTCAAATTCAGGCATATCTATCACCGACTCAGGAGTACTTGAATTGATAAAAAACATTTTTGACATTAACGAAATCAGGGACAAGCAGGCAGCGAAGCAATAAATTGCATTTCCTAGGAAGAGTGTTATTGAGACATATCGCATTTTCACGGACAAAATTCACCTGTTCCAGATTCAACGCTCTCATTCACTGTAGATCCATAATTGACACCATCTTGATTAGCTTGCATATCTTTACTGTCCCAACCTTCCCCGTAACCTACTGTACCTGGCAACCAGTCATTTATCGCCTCCTTAAGCCAACCAAGGCCACTTGCGGTATTAGCTCCGTATTCTATGGTTTAAGCAGCAGATGCTACAAAGTGTTGAAGCTTATCATAGCCTGTGTCATCATTCTGACGAACAAATGATTCATAAACATGAAAAAGTAAAGTGCCCAAAGTGAAATCATCTGTATCTACGGCACCCCAAGTTTGCGAAGCTGCCTTCTCAAAACTTTCCTGTGTGCAATCTTCCATTTCCGAAAATTTGTATTCAAATAGTTGACGCCCCATACTCACGTAATACTCGTTCGGAAATTGACCAGAATACATAACGTAGTCAGTTCTTATTTTATCTATTGCGGATTGAATCATCGGATCTGGAGCTGTTACTCCAGTTAGTTCATTGATAGTCTGAAGTGATGTATTTCTTCCGTTTAAAGTATACTCTTGTCTTGCATTAACACGAGTCTCATAAATAGGAACGCTTATATCCATGCCGTGAGAAATCATTCGATAGCCCACTATTACTCTTTCGACAATGTCTGTTTTTGAAACCAATTCCGTAATGATCTCACCACCCTCAGACATTGTCATTCTGTAATTATATTTTTCCAGTCCATCTAAATCAATGTTTTCAATAGGATTTCCCTCGGCAAACGCATAAACGGAATTATATGCGAATTGCTTTGCCAAAGGGTCTATAGATAAAAATCGACCTAAAGGGGAATTGTAAATCCGAAATCCATAGTCTTGAGTATCTCCACCCATTCCTTCGCTGTCAACCTCCTTCCCATTAAACCCAAAGCGATACTCCCCACTCTGGGCCAGGAAAGGGTTAGTGGATTGATATTGAGCGCTAAACCGGTTCATGAGGGAGGATCCGAAGGTAGTGCAAATGCACACATGGGCCTTTGGCTAAGGATATTCTTGTGGGCCTGTCTGCGGTTGTTTGACCAAAAGATCCTCCACCCTGAAGACACCGAAGTCTGATGTTTATCTATTTGTGGGATCACATGAATCCGGACAGCGCACTTCGATGATCTAGTCATTCTTTGTGAGTTGCGAGGCGATGACATTGCTTCCGATGAGTGGCTCGAAGTTGTACTCATCAGAATGATCGACACCAAGACATCCGAGCTCAACAATCTCCTCCCACACCGCTGGTCCAAAGCCTAACCCCGGCCGCATTAGCCATATTTACCTCATGAAGAAGGACGTGCTTGAGCGGGGGGATACCCAGCATCCGCGGACGCGCTTTTGGCGGGTTGCGGCGTGTGGTGGCCCTGCGCGACAGAAGCAAGCCGGCTCAGCGCGCGAGTGGATGTGAGGCCACACGGCCTGAGTGTGGAAGTAATGGAGTAATGATGCCGAAAGATGAACTGCGGCACTCTCAGTGCGGCAAAGTGGCGGAAAGAACTTTGATTTCCTTATCAGTCATGGACTCGCGCTCTGACTTGTCGAAGATGGAGAGCAAAAAGACGGAATCTTCTGTCGAAGCGATATACGTGATCACACGAGCACCTCCGGATTTTCCCTTTCCCTTGGACTTTATTGCAATCCGAACCTTATAGCAGTTGCCACTCACCTTGACGCCTTGAAATGGATTCACCTTGAGTTCGCGAATCAACTCCGCCAGCTCCACTTTTAGCGATGGATACTTCTTGATGAGTCTTTTGGCCTGCCGCTCAAAGATCTCAATGGTCCGAACCTTATAACTCCCGCAGGAACTCATCGGCGTCGCGGGCGTTTTTTTGTCCGGCTAAGACCTGCTTCATCTCCTCCACCGCTTCGCGAAATTCAGTGAGCATCTCCGCCTTGGCATCCGTGAGCGCAACTGCCTTTACATTCGGCAATGACTTAAGCAGTTCCAACAAGTGGAGAGCTTGACTGTCTTTGATATCGAGCAAAATCTTCATGCACCTGTCCGGTAAGTGATACGCACAAAGATAACGACAAATGTTTCGGCTCCTTTGAATGAAAAGTAAAGGGGTGATGATGCCGAGAGGTGAACGCCCGCGGCGGCCTGAGTGTGGGGTTAATGGGGTAAAATGTTGATCGGGTATTGGGGTGATGGTGCCGAAAGATGAACGCCTGCAGCGCCATGAGGTTAAAACCATCACAGCATCCACGGAAGCGCGTATTGTAGCAAGTCAAAACACCAAGCAGTACAATGCCCCGGAACAATCCTGGAGCTACACCCTGTACGACCCCCTTGGCCGCGTATATCAAGCCGGACAGAAGCGCGAAAACAGCACCAATGACGCCCAGTTCCAGAGTATTTTCGGAAGTCAGATTGGCGGAGCATTCAATCCTCAGGCTATAGGCCAGAACAACTTCGAAGCCTGGGTATCGGTGACCTCTGGACCTCGTGAACAAGTGACTTCTACACTTTATGATGAGGAAGTGGAAGCGTATGTGCCTGTGCTTCCGGCCAACTTTAACCAGACCCACTTGCGCAAACGCGTTTCGAGTGTGTTCTATGAATCACTCTTCGATGGTAATGAAGAAACGTATGATCATGCTACTCATTACAGCTATGACATCCATGGCAATGTAAATGTGCTGCTCCAGGACAATCAGAAATTGGGCAATGCACTTGATCCGCTTGTAACTGGCAGCCCTCAGTTGTTGGAAGACAACCAACGCTTCAAACGTCTGGAATACACCTACGACCTCATCTCCGGCAATGTGCACGAAGTGCGCTACCAGCCGGGTGAAGCAGATCAGTACACCCACCGCTATACGTACGATGCTGACAACCGCATCACCGAAGTACGTACCAGCAAAGACGGCCTGTGGTTTGACCTCGATGCCCGCTATTTCTACTACGCCCGCGGTCCGTTGGCTCGGGTAGAGTTGGGCGACAATCAGGTGCAGGGTATCGACTATGCCTATACCTTGCAAGGCTGGCTCAAGGGCACCAACAGCGCGGCATTGCTGCCCGGCACCGACATGGGCCGGGATGGTGACTTCGATACCACCAACGGCGCCAGTGTCAACAAGTTTTTTGGACAAGACGTGGCCTCGTTCAGCCTGCTTTACTATCACGATCAGCAAGCCCAGCAAGTGGACTACACCCCGATTGGCGGCAGCGGGGGACAGTGGCTTGCCAGCATGTACGACAGCCAAAACGCGCCGAGTGCGCTTCTTAAGGCGCGCGAGGACCTCTGGAATGGCAATATTGGGGCTATGCAGACCAATTTGAAAAAGCCCCATAATACAGCCCCAACCCCGGGAGTCACAGACCGGCCCGGCATGTTGGGCATGGCCTATCGCTACGACCAGCTCAACCGGTTGGTTGATGCTGTGGGGGATTCGGCATCCTACATCGCCGCCCCGGGCAATGCGGCTGAATTCAACCGCTGGCAGGTGAGCGAGACACAGGCACACCTCTACCGAAATAGCTTTACCTACGACCCCAACGGCAATATCGAAACACAAAAGCGCTGGGATGAAATGGGT
>CANGTU010000078.1 GCA_947456965.1 Flavobacteriales bacterium | reverse complement strand
TTTCTTTCTAAAAGAAAGTGACAAAAAATAAAAAGAATCACTCAGGCCGTGGGGCCTCGCATCCACTCCCGCGCTGAGCCGGCTTGCCGCGACCGCGCATTGCCACCACACATGTTCTCGGCTCAGCCGAGACCTAAGGCGCGCACACAGATGCTGGGATGGAGCAGACTCGAGGCACGGGACTCGAGACTCGGGAAGCCAGGCGCAAGACAGAGATCCATTTGCCCATTCGCACAATCCTCCATCACCCGGCTCATTACCCCATCAACCCATTAACCCATTAACCCATTATCCCATCATCCCATCACCCCATTATCCTATTAAAAATGCACTCAGGCCGTGGGGCCTCCAACCTTTCAGAGCGAGAATGAGAATGAGAGCGATTCTCCTTTCAACTATGTTTCGGCTCTTCCCCCGTTCTTCGCTCTTCATTCTCCGATTATGCCGCTCCTGCGGAGCTCTGAAATCATCACACCCATTCAATCCTCCGGCTCACGCCGGAGGCTACCGATATGCCGCCCCGATGGGGCTCGATGGACTCGGGAAGCCGGGCGCAAAACAGAGTGTCATTTGGACATGTCCCCTTCTCCAAAAACCTCATCACGAAAAAAACGGGCTTTAGGGCACTGTTCCGTCCGCGACTGAGTCGGGAGACGATGCAGCATCGTCTTTCATCACTTGCCAGCCGCGGCAGACTGCGACGAAGGTTTATCTGCTATGCACCGCGCCTTTACTTTCTGAGGTTACAATAATTTTCAATTGTTGAAATTGTCAAGCTGTCAATATCAACCTCTTTATTCCACCCAGTCACGTTACTCACTAACCAAGTCCTATATTCCCATGTTTTACTATTACAGGTATATGCCCCATTTTCGTAGTCAATTGCATGAATTTTAGTTGAATCAGCCAAGTAGTCGAGTAGTTCTCCTGACTTTGTTTGAAAGCGGGTATCCCAGATGTCTTTGTCCTTAGGGGTTGATGTGAATAAAATTCCGGATTGAGGCACCATAACCGTATACCCCAAATTGAATACAGACGTATACAAAGATTCGGCACCATCAACTCCATAAACTATAGTGACATATCCTTTAAAACTATCAGGTATTATAAGTGTCTTTTCTCTTTCAGCCCATTCATTGAAAATCCAGATACCAGCAATAATCACTAATTCAATTCCATTTATTTTCCAGTAATGCTTTACATATTTTTGCAGCCCAAAGTCAATCAAAATCCCCAAGAGTCCTGCACCAGTTATCACCAGTAGCGCCAACATTCCCCAACCTTCAGCATCGCCATTATATCCTGATGTCCAATAGGTGTAATTTGACCAAATAATGAATATGGCTGATGTAATGTTTAGTATGGTTATTCTGTGTTTCATCGTTAGTATTGTTCCTATTCGTGTCATACAAGGGCATTACCCCCCTGCCTTCCCGCAGGGCCTCACTTTACACGCCGCTTCATAATCTTTATCACAGGACTAAATATAGTCAACGCCACACCCATCTCCAATGCTCAAGGAGGTTGGCAATATGCCTGAACTACCATGCGGGTGACGACCCAAAGACACAGCCGCGAGATAGAAAAAATGGACACAGTTCACATCAATCACAAACCACTACTTTTGAATGTAGCTGAAAAGGAACGGCTTCACACGAAACAACCCCAACCGTTTCCACACATAACTCCTTATATGACAAGAATCGCACAGCTGCTTTTTGTGATCCTCTCCATCCATGCTTCCGCTCAACCCATGAAGCCCGGGGACTTCGGATTCAGGCACATTCCGTTCACGTTTCAAGGCCTCCACACCGATGTGCTCCTGCTCTCCAAAGCTGGGGATGAATCCGTGGCAAAGCCCTTGTTCCTCTTCTGTCAGGGCAGTATGCCCATTCCGCTCCTCATTCATGATGGAGCGGTGAAATACCCCACCTTTCCGTTCGACACCCGGTCACTGACCGAGCATTACCACCTTGCCATCATCGGTAAGCCCGGAATACCTCTGATAGCTGATGCCAGCGAACTGCAGGAGAATCTCGCGTACCTCGATACCCAAAGCCACCTCCCTCCTGCCCAATACTCCGATAACAACTACCTGGATTTTTATGTAGTCAGGAATTTAGCTGTGCTGGAGCATCTATCCCGCGAGAGGTTAGCAGACGCGAGCGCAGTAGTCGTTGCCGGTCACTCCGAAGGTGCCCGGGTGGCTTTTGAAATGACTTTGCGCTCCACGCTCATCACGCATTTGATCTATGCCAGTGGCAATCCTTGCGGCCAGATCATGTCCCGGATAGCTCAGGCCCGGCAGCGGGAAACCCCTGCTGACTCACTGCGCTTCGCTGAGCATGAATTCCGGTATTATGAAGCCGTTGTGCAGGATAGCTCGAATACACAGATACTGAATGCTGACTCCTTCCGATCGGTGTATAGCTTTTCCAGGTCCTCATTGGATGAATTTCCACGGCTTACCATCCCCGTATTCATTTGCTACGGGACAGTTGACCCTGCAACCCCATTCAACGACCTGCTGAGAGCTGAGCTGATCAGAAAAGAAAAAAGCAATTTCACCTTTCAGTCGTATGTCGGACTGGACCACAATTACTTCGGAATGAAGGAAACGGGAGAGGTGGACTACGATCAGTACAACTGGGATCACGTCGCCGCTGACTGGCTCGCGTGGTTGAAGTCAGGGGCCAAATGAAGCAGCAACGGGAGCTCGATCTGAAGCGGAGCTCCCTCCCTGCTCCCGGCCTTGATCAGCGGATTCCCTTCCCGGTCTGCCTTCTTCTCTATATTCGTTCTAAGTTCAGATACCTGACTTGCTTTTCCGGCATCTTCGGATTGCATGCACGGCTGAAATAACCTTGACTCTTTTTACGCGAACAAGATGATGATTTATCTCAGATTAGTGCTGCTGACCCTGTGCGTTTTCGCAACCATCCTTGCGCACGCCGGGCAGAGTGAATCCCCTTCGGTATCCCCGCCCTACTTCCACAGAAAGGGGCATGAAATCATGGACCCTGACGGTAGTCCTTTTCAGATCAAGGGTGCCAATGTGAGTTGCTGGATGTATCAGGAGAATTATGTGATTGGAGGTGGCCAAACCGCGCAAAAGGTAACCGCGGCCCGGCTCAAAGGATTGATCGGTGATCAAGCCTACAGGCAGTATCTCCGGAGGATGATGGAATCGTTTCTGCAGGAAGAGGACGTCCGCAGGATGAAGCAAATGGGCATCAACTGCGTGCGGTTGGGATTCGATGCGGTCTTGTTTGAACACGATTCCACCCGGGCCTGGTTCTATCAGCACATGGACCGGATGATGCCCGTATTCCGTGAACACGATATCGCCGTGCTGCTCATCATGATGGTGCCTCCGGCAGCCACGGATAAACTGTGGTGCACGGGCTACGTCAAAGGCGATACCATGCTCTGGGATTCACCCGCTGCCCGCAGGCGCACGGTGAAGCGCTGGGCGGAAATCGCGGAGCACTTCAGGGACGAGCGAATGATCCTTGGATACGATCTGCTGGGCGAACCTGCCCTGCCCAGGAAGCGGGAGCGCGAACTCATCAGCTTGTACCGCGAAATCAGCGGAGCCATTCGGGCGGTGGACCCCAACCACATGATCGTGTACGAGGGAAACAACTATGCGATTGATCTCGATGTGCTCGCGCGGTACGACAGCCATCTGGATGCCAATGGCTGCTACTCTTTCCATTTCTACAGCTGGTTTGGACTGAAAATGGAAAAGCACCTGCCCTTGTTCATGAAGGCCGCACGCGCTCACGACCGACCGGTTTTTTGCGGTGAATGGGGAATCAACCGCATCTCTGCCATTAAGAGCCAGGTGAATCTGATGAACCGGGAAACCGACATGGATGGATGGGTGATCTACATGTGGAAAGGACTGAAGCTGCCCACCGGTTCCGCAGAGAAGAAGAGACCACCCTACTATGGCAAATGGTTTTTCATTCCGTTTGACCAGTTGCATATGTCCCTGCTCACCTTCCGGATCGATCCGGAAACGAGGGATGTGATTGACTGGTTCTCGGCGGTCAAAAAAGCCAGGCAGCCCGGCACAGAAGAAACTGCGCGTGCGCTGGACCGGATTACACTCTCCGCGCATATCAGCCGAACCAAACCCGATGCTCTGCTCATCGAAACACTGGGGTTTCGGTTGCCCGAGGAGGTAAAATAGGAACTGGTTCCTATTTTTGTCCGGTATGACAAAAACCATACTCCTCAACCAATCCTTTTTTTTATTACCTCACCCATGAAAACACTCCTTACTTTTTCAGTGATTATTTGCTGCCTGTGCCTGCAGGCACAGCCCACCGGCTGGCACAATGTAGGCGGTAATGAAGGACGCAATGGCTACATGGACGTCTATGGCCCCGTAACGGACAGCGTGCTTTGGGAAACGAACTCTTTCGGTGCCTTTGGAGCGCCCATGTATATCGAGAACAACTACCTCGTGGTCATGCGCTTTCAAAGTCTCACCTACGCGCCCGTGGTATGCTATGA
>CANGTU010000077.1 GCA_947456965.1 Flavobacteriales bacterium | reverse complement strand
GATTCAAGCACTGCCACACCGGCGGCAATGCGACGTTGTACCTCTTCTTTTCCTACAAGCGCTGCCACCGCAGAAGCGGCAGGGCCAGTAAGTGTTCCTGTCAGCATGAGCCGGAACAGCGGCATCACCGCCCCCATTCCCAAGCCTTTGTCGGTAATGAACTGCTTGAAGCGGGCTTCAATTTCTTCTGAAGTGAAGGGCTCCAATGTGCCAAGTACTCCTGACCATTCTGTCATCAGCGCACCACTTTCTCCCTTCTTCCATTTTTTGGAAACGGCATCGGCGTCATAGGTCTTCGGCGCTTCAAAGAGATACGTGCCCTGCATCATATCAGCCACGAATACCGCGCGTTCTGTCATCAGGTCGCAGACCTGCATTGCATATTCTTTGGAAACCGAATAACCGTTCGACCGGATATACGGCATCAGCAAATCGGCCAGTTTCTCCCGTGGCGTCATGCGCAGATACTGCTGGTTGAACCACTTCGTTTTTTCAGGATCGAATTTGGATCCCGATTTTCCGATGCGCTCAATACTGAACGCTTCAATCATTTCTTCGCGGGTGAAAATTTCCTGGTTGTTGCCCGGTGCCCACCCAAGGAGCAGCAGCATATTGATGAAGGCATCCGGGAAATAGCCGTTTTCGCGGTATCCCGATGATATTGCTCCGGTTTCGGGATCTTTCCACTCGAGCGGGAAAACAGGAAATCCAAGGCGGTCTCCGTCGCGCTTGCTCAACTTACCATTGCCATCAGGCTTCAGTATGAGCGGAAGATGGGCAAACTGTGGAGCTTCCCATTCAAAGGCGCGATACATCATCACGTGAAGCGGTGCGGAAGGCAGCCATTCTTCGCCGCGGATGACGTGCGTAATTTCCATGGTATGGTCATCCACGATGTTCGCCAAGTGGTAGGTGGGCATACCGTCGCTCTTGAAAAGAACCTTATCATCGAGTTCATTACTCGAGAACACCACCCAGCCGCGAATGATATCGTGAAAACGCACTTCCTCGTTGCGCGGCATTTTGAAGCGGATCACGTACGGATCGCCATTGTCAATGCGGGCCTTCACCTGATCTTCCGGCAGTGTCAGGGAGTTTTTCATGGTCATCCGCGAGATGGAGTTGTACTGCCAGTTGGGCATTTTCGCGGCTTCTGCCTGCTTGCGAATGGTTTCGAGCTCTTCTGCAGTGTCAAAGGCGTAATAAGCCCAGCCCCGGCTGATGAGTTCTTCGGCATAGGCCCGGTACATGGGCTTGCGCTCGCTTTGCCGGTATGGGGCATGAGGGCCGCCATATCCAACCCCTTCGCTGGGCTCAATGCCGCACCAGCGGAGCGATTCAAGGATATAGGCCTCGGCTCCGGGAACAAAGCGTCCCTGATCGGTATCCTCAATGCGGAGCAGAAAGTCGCCGCCGTGCTTTTTGGCGAAGAGGTAATTGTACAGGGCCGTGCGCACTCCGCCCATGTGGAGCGGACCTGTGGGGCTTGGTGCAAATCTTACTCTGACGCGTTTTTCCATCGGGTTTTCAAATGTCTTTTCAGTATCCAAGGATTTTATTGAGCAATTTAGAATTTGTTTGTTCCGGATGTTCGGGAATTAGTTCTCAGGCTGATAACAGAAGCACTACATCGGGGTGGGCGGTACTGGATAGTTGAATTTTTGGGGTGAAGATTAAGTGTAAGCATGGTAAGAAGCGGGTTATCACTCGCCCATTTCTCTTTTTACGAAGTGGGATAGCATTGGCACAGCGAAGGAATAAAAGCCGTGCCTAGTCTTATAAAGTAAGCCGGCTTCCGTTAAAGCCTTCAGCATGACATTGATTGCACTTGCTGAGACTTTTGAGCCACTTGACTTCATTGCAACCTCAATATCTTTCATGCTAAATTCGGCTTCAGCATTATCTAGTTGGGCTATTACATTAAGTAGATTCCTTTGTTTATCTGTTGCCCGGTTCCATCGCGCTTGATAAAAATCTATATCGAGTTTGCGGATTATTTCATCAATCCTTATTCGAATATCGGATAAGGGAACTCCCATTGCTTGTTGTTGTATCAGGGCATCGTAGGTTTCTTTACATATGTATTGAATGAAATAAGGATATCCCCCCGAGTGCTCAATAATTTGATCGACCGCTTCGGTTGTTAACTTCACCGGGCAGTTTTGGTCTGCTATAGGACGTACAATTGCTTCTCTGCTGTCTTCTGGTGAAAGGCGATTTAAAATGGTTTGATGAAACATCCTTTCAGAGTAAGTTCGAGCCTCGACGAGATTTGTCAATAGTGTTGGCAGACCTGTCAGTATGAGTAGAACAGGAAGTCCGTTCTTTTGGGCATGTTGTGTTATCTCGAGTAAAAGAGATAGTGGATACTGTTTGTCTTCTTTAGTGTCTTTGAGGTTTTGAGCTTCGTCGTAAGCTAGTATGATTCCTTTCGCATGCTTTTGGCAGACCTCCCAAATAAATTTTATGACTGCTTTAAGCTTATCTGATTCTAGACCATGTGTCGATTTATAGATGTAATTGAGTATTTCGTAATTCAGGTGGTGTTCCACTCTTTCTGTTTTTCCTTGAAAGCCTATGGAGGTAATTTCTTGGGTAGAGAGTACTATATTGGATACTGCACTTGCCAAGTCGGTAAGAAGTCGGGTTGAAAAGTTTGCTTCGCTAACGCTGGCAGATTCGCTCAAATCAGTCCCGGCAACAATCCACCCTTCCTTTAGGGCAAGCGGTTTCAAAGTGTCTAGAAGAACTGTTTTGCCAACACCGCGAAGTCCTGAGATGATAAGATTTTTTAAGATTGGCTCTTGAGTCAATATGTTTTGCTTGAAATCATCAAGCTGGATTTGACGCCCTGCGAGATAAGGAGGTAAATGTCCTGCTCCGGGTCTAAAAGGATTCTTGAAGTTGTCCATAGTAATTTTAGCTCGTTGAGCAAATGTATGAAATTATAACAGCGACTCAAATTATAAGACTCGTTAAATGAGGTTAGAATATTGTAAGAATCATGCAATCAGTTAGATACGGTGTGGAGCGGTTCTTTTTGGATAGAGGTTATCTTGCTTTCTTGATAGCTTCTGGGTATGAAAATTCTTAAAGTACCCTGAGCGATGCCGCTGAATAACGGACCCTTACGCTTGGGTAAGTATGAAGAGGGCCTTCTATGTTGATGCTACTGAGTATTCTCGGCGTAAGGAAAAGAACAAGCAAGAATGCGTTTTGCATGAATCATTACCTTCGCGCGGCGAACCTGGAACCTCCCGATGAAGTACAACCGTATCCTCCTCAAACTGAGTGGTGAAGCCCTGATGGGTGAGAAGCAATTCGGCATTGATAATGAGCGTCTCATGCAATATGCTCATGAAATCAAGTCGGTTTTTCAGTCCGGAGTGCAGGTAGCCGTGGTGATTGGTGGTGGCAATATATTCCGTGGTGTGCAGGCTGAGGAGGGCGGTATGGAGCGCACACAGGGTGACTACATGGGTATGCTGGCAACCATGATCAACAGCATGGCTTTGCAATCTGCCCTGGAGAGTATCCACGTGCCTACACGGCTGCAATCGGCCATTGAAATGAAGCAGATCGCTGAGCCTTTTATCCGACGCCGCGCGGTACGCCACCTCGAGGTAGGGCGGGTAGTGATCTTTGGCGCGGGCACCGGTAGTCCGTACTTCACCACTGATACCGCAGCATCGCTGAGGGCCATTGAGGTGGAGGCCGATGTGCTGCTGAAGGGAACGCGTGTGGATGGCATCTATACGGCCGACCCCGAGAAGGATCCAGGTGCCGTGAGGTACGAACGGGTCACCTTTGCTGAGGTGTACCAGAAGGGCCTCAATGTGATGGATATGACTGCCTTCACGTTGTGCAATGAGAATAAGTTGCCCATCATTGTCTTTGACATGAATAAATCGGGTAACCTGCTGCGCATAACGCAAGGGGTTCCTGTGGGCACGCTGGTGGATTCCTGAATCGCAAGACCTCAATAATAAAGTAGCTTACGCCATGTCAGATGAAGTGAAAATGGCCTTGGATGAGGCCCAGGATGGAATGGCCAAGGCCATTGCCCACCTTGAGTTCGAACTGAACAAAATACGCGCAGGAAAGGCATCGCCCATGATGCTTGACAGTGTGAAGGTGGATTACTACGGCGCCATGACACCCCTGAAAAACGTGGCTAACGTGAATACTCCTGATCCGCGCACCATCACTGTGCAGGCCTGGGAAAAGCACATGCTTGAACCGATCTGCAGGGCGATTATTGAAGCCAACCTGGGCCTGAATCCACAGAACAACGGAGATATCGTGATCATCAACGTGCCTATGCTCACCGAAGAGCGCCGCCGTGATCTCAGTAAAAAGGCGCATGCGGAAGGCGAGACTGCCCGCGTAGCTATCCGCAGCTCGCGAAAGGATGCACTGGACTTTATCAAGCAGGCTCAAAAAGATGGCCTTCCGGAAGATGAAGCGAAGACCGGCGAAACGAAGGTTCAAGAACTGACCGATAAATTCAACCGCAAGGTGGATGAGGTGCTCGCGGCGAAGGATAGGGATATCATGACGATCTGAGTTTTTTTCACCACAGAGACACTTAGTGACAGAGTTTCACGGAGGTAACTGGGCAAACTTTGGTGTAACACAGGACTTCAATCCTTTGGTCAGTATTTCAGAATGGAAATTGAACAATAGTCCTTTGGGTAGATTCAGGAGTTTTAGGTATGAAAGCAATTGTGCTTGATGAACAGGAATCAGCGCTTCCACTCCTTTGAGTTCGCAAACGATTAAATCCTCTACTACAATGTCATACCTGAAATCGATATCCAAATAGATCGATCGGTATGGAACGGTGATTTTCTTTTGTGAGCTGAAATTCAAACCCGCATGTCTGAGCTCTTCTCGGAAGGCCTTTTCGTAGATGCTTTCCAGTAACCCCGGTCCAAAAGTTTTATGCACCTCAATGGCACAAGCAATGGTTTGGCCTGAAATTTCATTGATCAGGGTTTGTGTAATTTCTCTGTGAAGCTCCATTTTTTCCGTGACTCTGTGGTTAACACTACAAAGTTTGGAGAAGAGCTTATGCGATTTACCGCATAAAATATGCGCCTCACACGACAGCCACCACCTCCCCCGCTACGCGGCGCGCAAGGGCATCCGATGCGATATAGTCTTCCAGCGAGGCGCATGATTGCACGGGAATGCGCTGCATGGTTTCTTCACATATCCGCGCAATGTCAAGGAATCCGATTTTCTCTTCCAGAAATAATCCCACTGCGATTTCATTCG
>CANGTU010000076.1 GCA_947456965.1 Flavobacteriales bacterium | reverse complement strand
TGTTCAGGTAAATGGGTTGTATGCATCCATGTGCGTTGTGAATAATGAATGGATGCAGGTATAACCTATGCCCGCACTATCGTGACCCTGAATGCCCCCTGTTATCTTTGCCCTTATGCCGGTCCTTTCTCTCCTCCGCGAGGCCAGATCCCATGGCCGGAAACTGCTGGCCGTGCTCGTGGATCCCGACCAGCCGGAAGGGGTATCATCCGGTGCACTGGACGAGCTGGTTCATGCGGCTGGTGTAGACATTGTGCTGGTGGGCGGAAGTCTCCTCACCGATGATCGCTTCCACGAAACAGTGAAACAGGTGAAGAATGTTGTACCGGTTCCCGTAGTGCTTTTTCCGGGTAGCGTGGCTCAACTTAGCGAGGATGCAGATGCGGTGCTATTCCTGAGTCTCATATCCGGTCGCAACCCTGACCTGCTGATTGGTCAGCATGTTCACGCCGCCGCGCGACTTAAGCACATGGATATTGAAGTGCTTCCTACAGGTTATTTGCTCGTTGATGGTGGTCGGGCAACAACGGCCTCCTATATCAGTCACACTCTTCCCATTCCCCGGGATAAGGCGGGTATTGCCGCCATGACAGCGCTGGCCGGCGAATACCTCGGACTTCAGGTAATCTACCTCGACGGGGGTAGCGGGGCGATGCATCCGGTTGATCCCGAAATGATTCGTGCCGTTCGTCATGAAGTACACTGCCCGATCATCGTAGGTGGTGGAATCCGCACCCCGGAAGAGGCGCGTGCTGCCTGGCAGGCAGGCGCGGACCTTGTGGTACTAGGTACCATCTGGGAACAACATCCAGATGCCCTCCTCGATTTTCATCCTGAAGCGAGATATACCGGGCATCGCTAATCATTTCAAGGCTTGTTTATCCGCTTTTAACTACAATGCTTTGCGATCTCTGCAGAGCGTGCAGTAAATCTGTTAATGAGCGTGAAATCTCTTTTCTCCATGCAGCAAAATGGGATTCTGGTCCGTCGAATAGATGTTCAAACAAACCAAAATCTTTGTTGTCATGAAACATTTCGCGCTCTTCCTGCTTGCACTGAACGCTTTTTCACCACTCCAGGCTGAGGTTGTTCAGCAAGTGCGCATCTTGGGTGGCAGCCAATCGGATGTGGCTAAACATATCATTCCTGCTTCGGCAGGTGGCTTTCTTTTGGTGGGCTACACGGAATCCACAGATGGTGATATCAGTGTCCAGCATCACGGTGGAAGAGATGCCTGGGTAGTCAGGCTGAATGATTCGGGTGATATCCTCTGGCAGTTGCTGCTGGGGGGAAGTGGAGATGATGAGGCAACAGGTGTGGTGGAAATGGCTGCGGACGGCTGGATAGTCGGCGGGCACACGTGTTCTGCTGATGGTGATTTTTCTCTTCACCAAGGTTCTGTAGAAACGGCCGATCTCTTTATCGTAAAGATCTCTGATCAGGGGGATCTGTTGTGGACTCAAACCTTAGGAACTGGTTATGATGACCGGGCCAACGATGTGGTGCGCGTGGGCACTAACAGAATTGTTCTGGGAGCCACTGTGCAGGGACAGAGCAGCGATTTGGAGGTGATTCAGGGCCTGAAAGACATGTGGCTCGCCGAACTCGATGGCAATGGAAACGTGCTCTGGGAAAGGGCCTACGGCGGCTCGCTCCATGATGAATTGCACCACCTGGGTGTTGGTACCGATGGCAGTATCTGGCTGGCCGGTTGCAGCGACTCGTTCAGCGGCCTGGCAGGTGATCGTGAAGGCGTGGTGATGCGGGTGGACTCTGATGGTGAACTGCTGTGGACAGTGTCGCTCGGAAGTGAAGCGGATCATGATGATGCAGTGATGTCATCCTTTCTGGTTGAGGAAAATGGTGATACACGGATCGGCTTCTCAACAACGGGATCTGATGATGGATTGAACTGTACTCCCCACGGCTCTGTGATGATTGCTCATCTGAATGCTGATGGCGAATGGGTGGATACATCCTGCTTTGGAGGTTCGGCTTGGGAATACGCCCGTACCGTTGTTCCCGACGGTAATGGACACTATTGGATTCTCGGTGATACGCGCTCCACCGATGGCGATGTGAATGCTGGAAGTTCTTCTGCAACCACCGTCAATAAAGGTTGGTTACTGCGTTGTGATAACTCAGGCTCGCTTTCGGTGAACTACTTGCTGGGTGGACCCGGAGCTGAATATGCAGTTGGCCTGGCCGCTGGCAACAGCTCGCAGGTGCTCGCTGTACTCAATACCCTTGATCAGGAAAGTCCGCAAGCTGGTGACTCGAGTGTGGTGTCTGACGTACTGCTCGTCTCGGTGTCTGAAGGCCCGGCCAGTGTGCAGGAGCAACTGGCAGAATCCGGCCTGCTTGTGTTTCCGAATCCGGCATCTGATCAGGTAATCGTGGAGATCACCGATTCTGAATCGGATGACGACCGTGAGGAGGTCATCATCCGGGATATAACCGGTCGCGTGATTTTCCGCGAGCTGTCCCGTGCCTCACGGATGGTGATCCCCGTGAACGACTGGAGAGCCGGTGTGTATTTCCTTACGCGCTCCGGAAGCGCTCAAGCGGTGAGGTTAGTGGTGGAATGATGAATCCGCAAGGAATGGCTCTTTATCAGGCTGATGATGCGCTTCCCCCACCTCTAGGCAAGCATCCGGATTGAAGGCTATAGCATCATCCGAAGAGGAACGCCTGGCCCTTCTGTTGCATCTTCATTTTGGAATGGCCGGTTCTCCGCTACACGAACCGGGGATCAGTATCCATCACATGGCCGCATTGCTTGCACGTGCGCATGTGATCAGAGTTGTAAAACTCTCTGAAGCGGGGAATAAAATCCTTCTCGATATTTTCAAGTACAAAGTAGGTCTCGTGGAGTTTGTGATTGCACTTCTCGCAGAACCAAAGAAGTCCATCCTTCATTTCCCGGTCGGCCCGCTTGACCTCAATCACAAGTCCTACTGTATTGGCACCACGCCGCGGCTGATGGGGTACACCTGCAGGGAGCAGAAACATCTCGCCCTCCCGGATTGGAATGGTTACGGCTTTCCCGTCTTCCTGAATGCCTACCTCAATATCTCCTTCAACCTGAAAGAAGAGTTCTTCTGTTTCGTTGTAGTGATAGTCCTTCCGGGCATTAGGTCCGCCCACAATCATCACGATGTAATCTCCGGCCTCCGTATACAGGTTTTTATTGCCTACAGGTGGCTTGAGCAGATCGCGGTTTTCGTCGATCCAGGCCTTGAGATTGAATGGTCTGCGAATCATACAAGCGAAGGTAGGTAAAACCACCTTTTCCCAATGAACTGAGCAACCCTGGGCACCCAGCCCCTGTCTAACGCTTTGACAATAATCTTTAATCACTAATCCATGCGGAATTTCCCCCGCCTTTTGGCAATTGTTTTCTTCTCAGGATCCGCATTGCTCTCTCATGCGCAGAATTGCCTCGAAACGGTGCTGACGATTGACAGCTACATGGAATTCGGTGGCCCGGCATTCGTGCAATGGAGTCTCTACAACTCGAGTGAAACCCAGATCGATCAGGGTATGGCCCAGTTCACTACGAACGATCCGTTTTACGATGATCTGCTTTGTCTGCCTCCGGGCTGCTACGGTATCGTGGCTAATGTGCCCGACATTCCTGATAATCCCGAGGCCTTGCAAATCGCTCTTTTGGTTAATGGAACTGTACTGGCCCTTGATGACTACTCCGAGTTGATGGGGATGATCGCCTTCACTTTTTGTGTGCCAGAACCACAGAACTGTGTGCCCGTCATCGCCACCATTACAAATTCCAGTTGGCCCGACGGGGCGCAATTCGCTTGCTGGAATCTGGACCAAAATAATTTGCCTGTATTTCAGACCTGCGATGAGTTCAACGAAGAAGGTCAGATCATCCTCGAGCAATGCCTGCTTCCCGGCTGTTACGGCGTTTTTGTGGACTTGCCCACTGATCTGTTTTCTCCTGCGCTGGAGTTTGAACTTACCGTGTACGGTCAGCCCATTGACCTGATCGGATTCAGCAATGAGAGCTATCCTCAGTTTGAGTTTTGCGTGGAGGAGAGTGTGGTAGATGAAGATTGCCCCACTTCCATTTTTGCAGGCGAAGGTGAATGCGGACAATATCAATTTGAAATTGGTGGTTTTCAGCCCGGCGAAAATGTGACGTGGTATCTCGGTGAGAATACACTCGAAAATCAAGGCCATTTTCTGCCTTTCTATCAATTTGAGGAATCGGGCTTTCAAGCAGTTTGCGCGTATTACACGTCTGAGTTATGTCCCGGTGGAACCGAAGTGTGCACCATTGTAAACGTGGATTTGTGCGAGCCTTCTTGCCCGGAAGCCATCACCGCCATTCAGCAGGATTGCAATTCGTATGTGTTCTATCTGGCTGATACCCCATCAGTAGGAGTCACCTGGAGTTTCGGTGACGGAATAACACAAAATGGAGGCATTGAAATCCAGCATAACTTCGATGGCAACGGAGTATTCATCGTTTCTGCTACACTTGAAACACCTGACTGTGCGCAGGGCATTACACTCTATTACACTGTCCAGGTGGATTGCAATACAGAAACTAACTGCCCCGAAATTCTCGAAGTCACTAATCCGGAGTGCGGCGTCTATGTAATTCATGTGGCCGGAAGCTGGCCCAATGAGCAAAATACAGCATGGTATATCAACGGCTCACTGCTCGCCGCCGGAATCGGCTCATCCTTTGAGTTTGTTCCAGAAGAATCCGGACAATACATCATTACCGCTCAATACGCCGGACAACCATGCAACGACCAAATTTTCCTTACCGCAGTCATTCAGTTTGAGGGCTGCAATGACGATTGTGCAATCGAGCTGGTTCCGGTGTATCTCGGCAACGGTTGGTGGGAATTTACAGCCTATGGCAATCCGGAAGAGTATCCCATGTGGTGGACTATTGATAACGGCGAACCCGTTGCTGCTACCTGGGTGTACATGGTGCAGTTGGAACCCGGTACCCATGTGATCTGCGCAACGATCGAACCGGAATCGTGTCCCGAACCTGTCTCCGATTGCATCGAAGTGGTGGAGGAAGGCGACAGCGATTGCACAGTAGTGATGCTGGGCATGGACTCTTATGTGCTCGAAGGCGGTCCCAATTTCATCGAATGGACCATTTATGATGCGAGCGATAATCCGGTGTCCGAGGGCTCATCACAATACTCCAACAACGATCCGTTCTATGATTTTTCGGTGTGCCTGGATGATGGTTGCTATACTCTGGTAGCCTGCGGCGGTATTCCGTTCACTGATTCCAATTTTGACTTTTTCAT
>CANGTU010000075.1 GCA_947456965.1 Flavobacteriales bacterium | reverse complement strand
GGTCTGCCGCAGAACTACAATGCACCGCTGACCGACTTCAATAACTGGCCCCGCGTGGTCCAGATCGCCTGGCAGCTCCACGAACCTTCCGGAAAACTGGTCTCGCAGGGCAACCGCATTGTGCGCCCCGATGGTTTCTCCATTCCCTACAATGCGGAAAAGGTGCACGGCATCTCCACCGACCGCGCCCTGCGCGAAGGTCTTCCGCTTTCGGATGTCATGGCGGAGTTTCTGGCTGATGTGGCGAAGGCAACGATCATTTCCGGACATAACATTGAGTTCGACCTCAACATCACCGGTTGCGAACTACTTCGTCTCGGACAAGACAACGTGCTTCCGGCAAAAAAAATCATTGACACCAAGGAAGTCTCCACGGACTTCTGCGCACTGCCCGGCGGCAAGGGGGGCAGATTCAAATGGCCCACGCTTACGGAACTGCATCACAAACTCTTCGGTAACACGTTTGCCGAAGCGCACGATGCTGCCTATGACGTGGATGCCACGGCCAAGTGCTTCTTCGGGCTTTTAAGCCATCGGGTGATGGTACTGCCCGAGGCGCCCAACCCCGAAGCCATCCTCTACGAAGCCCCCGAACTGGAAGCCGGCAACTTCAGTCAGGCGGATCACAGCGCGCAAGCAACAACCCCATCGTCGACTCCACCCGATGTACCCACCTCGCCGGAGCCCGGATCAACCGACACGGAAACCCGTGCGTTTGTCCACCTGCATGTTCACTCCCAATACTCCATTCTGCAATCCACCGTGGATGTGGAAGATCTGGTGAAAAGGACCCTGGAGTCAGGCGCCTCTTCCGTAGCCCTCACTGACCACGGAAACATGATGGGCGCCTTTGCCTTTGTGGCAGCGGCAGCGAAGCACGGAGTAAAGGCCATCGTAGGCGCCGAGCTCAACCTCTGCCGCAACCGGCTGGATAAGCAGAATAAGGATGACGGATACCAGACCGTTCTGCTGGCTCGCAACAAGCACGGCTACCATAACCTCGCCATGCTCTCTTCCATCGGCTACACGGAGGGATTCTACTATGTTCCGCGTATCGATCGCGAAATGCTGCTCCGTCATAAGGAAGATCTGATAGTCACCACCGGTGGATTGTGGAGCGAGGTGCCCTGGCTGATTCTGAACGTCGGGGAAGAAAAAGCGGAAGAGGCCTTTCTCTGGTGGAAAGAGCAATTCGGCGAAAACTTCTACGGTGAAATCATGCGCCATGGCATCGAAGAGGAAGATGTAGTGAACCGCGTCATCCTCCGTTTTTGCAGGACCCATGGTGTCCGGTACTTCGCTTCAAACAATGTGTACTACCTGAATCGTGAAGACTCGGTGGTGCAGGATGCTCTGCTTTGCGTAAAGGACAGTGAGGCCGTTTCACGCCCCACGAAATACATCGGCAAGCGCGGTCGTGAGTTTCGCTTCGGGCTGCCCAATGATGCCTTTTATCTGAAGTCACCGGCTGAGATGACTGCGCTCTTCAGCGATCTTCCGGAGGCTGTTGACTGCACCGCCTTGATCGCCGGTTCATGCGAGTCTTACTCTCTGAAGCGGGACGTGCTCCTGCCCAAGTTTGATATCCCCGCTGAATTCCGTCATCCCGAAGACGAGGCCGATGGAGGCAAGCGCGGCGAAAATGCCTACCTGCGTCACCTCACCATGGAAGGAGCAGCCAGGCGCTATGGCGAGCTCACTCAGGAAATCCGGGAGCGACTTGAATTCGAGTTGGAGACCATTGCGCGCACAGGATATCCCGGTTACTTCCTTATTGTCCAGGACTTTTGCAATGAAGCCCGCAGACAGGGCGTTGCCGTAGGTCCGGGCCGCGGCTCCGCAGCGGGCTCTGCCGTGGCCTATTGCATCGGCATCACCAATGTGGATCCCATCCGCTATGACCTGCTCTTTGAGCGATTCCTCAATCCGGAGCGCGTATCCCTTCCCGATATTGATATTGACTTTGATGATGAAGGCCGTGACCGGGTCATTGAATACGTGCGCAACAAATACTCGCGCAATGCCGTGGCCCAGATCATCACCTACGGAACCATGGCAGGCAAATCGTCCATCAAAGACTCAGCACGTGTCTTTGAAATGCCCATTGCCGTGGGCGATATGCTCTCCAAGCTCCTGCCGGCCAACGCCTCGCTGTCGGAAGTCCTGAAGATGGATGAAAGGAAACTCAGCGACACCTTCTCCGGCGATGAACTTCAGAATGTGCGGAGGCTTCGCGAAATAGCAAATCAGGGCAGTGATCAGAGCAACTTGCTCTCCATGGCCGGCCGACTCGAAGGCTCCATCCGCAACACGGGCATACATGCCTGCGGCGTGATCATCACCCCGGATGACATTACGCGGTATGTGCCTGTGGCTACCGCGCGCGATACCGATATGTGGTGCACGCAGTTTGACAACTCCGTAGTGGAGAGCGCCGGACTGCTCAAGATGGACTTTCTTGGACTCAAGACGCTTACGCTGATCAAGGACACCGTTCGAATCGTTCGCGAGCGCAGTGGCGTGGAGCTCGACCCTGACCAGTTTCCGCTCGACGATGAGAAGACCTACCAGCTCTTTCAGCGCGGCGAAACCATCGGCATCTTCCAGTACGAAAGTGCCGGAATGCAGAAGTACATGCGGGAGCTGAAGCCCACCGTATTTGACGACCTTATAGCCATGAACGCGCTGTATCGTCCGGGGCCGCTCGAATACATCCCCGACTTCATCAAGCGCAAGCACGGACTCGAGCCCATCGTGTATGACCTTCCGGAGATGGAGGAATACCTGAAGGATACTTACGGCATCACGGTATACCAGGAGCAGGTCATGCTGCTGTCCCAGAAGCTCGGCGGATTTACCAAGGGTGAGGCCGATGTGCTCCGCAAGGCCATGGGTAAAAAGCAGAAGGATGTGCTGGACAAGATGAAGGGTAAATTCATCGAGGGAGCCACGGCCCTGGGACATCCCGCTGACAAGCTGGAAAAGATCTGGACCGACTGGGAGGCCTTTGCATCCTACGCCTTCAATAAATCACACTCCACGTGCTATGCCTGGGTGGGCTATCAGACCGCTTACCTGAAGGCCAACTATCCTGCTGAGTATATGGCTGCCGTGCTCAGCAACAACATCAACGACATCAAGCAAGTGACTTTATTCATGCAGGAATGCCGGAGAATGCATATCCCCGTGCTCAGTCCCGATGTGAATGAATCCCTCAGCAAATTCTCCGTGAACCAGAAGGGCGAGATCCGCTTTGGCCTCGCAGCAGTAAAAGGCGTGGGCGAAAGTGCAGTGGAGAGCATTATCACCGAGCGGCACAACGGACCCTACACCACCATCTATGACTTCATGCGGCGGGTAGATGCACGCACGGCAAACAAACGCGTGCTGGAAAGTCTGGTGCTCAGCGGAGCGTTCGATTCCTTCGGGCATACACGCTCGGCCTATTTCACTCCGGACGGCAGAAACGATGCCTTTCTTGAAACCCTCGTGCGCTATGCCAACGCCACACGCGAAAACAAAACAGGCGGGCAGGCCTCCCTGTTTGGCGAAACGGCTGAGGCCCTTGTACCCGAACCACCGTTCCCGGCTGCACAGCCCTGGGATACCCTGAGCCAGTTGAACAAAGAGAAGGAGATGGTGGGAATCTTCATCAGTGGCCATCCGCTGGACGACTTCATTCTGGATATCCGCAGCTTTTGCCATGAAGAAGGACTGGCCCTCCTGAATAACCTGAACGAAGTGAAGAACAGGGAATTCCGTTTTGCTGGCGTGGTCCGGAGTGCAGAGCACAAGACCTCCAAGAACGGCAAGCCCTATGGCTCCTTTATACTCGAAGACTACCAGGAGAGCCATGAGTTTCGCGTATTTGGAGAAGACTACCTCCGGTTCAAGAGCATGATGGATGCTGGCTATTACCTCTTTGTTGCCGGGCGCGTGCAGGAGCGGCCCTTCGGACAAAATCCGGGTGAGCTGGAGTTCAAGATTCTCCGCATCGAATTGCTCGCCGATGTACGGGAGAAACTCGGGAAGTTCCTCGACCTCCGCATCGCAGCACACAAACTTGATGAGCCCTTGATTAATGAACTGGACAAACTCCTGAAGACTACCCAGGGCAAGACCCAGGTGCGCTTCCGGATTATGGAAGGAACTACCGAGATCACAGCCCTTTCAGGCAGCCACACCCGGATAGCGGTAAACTATGAACTGATGGAATCCCTCGACGCCCTGCCTGCAGTAGAAGCGCGACTGGCAGAAGCCTGACGACTCAAAGGTGCATGAACTCTTTCTTCCGCATGAGCTGCTCCTGTGACTCGCGGTGGTCGGGATCGTCCACACAGCAGTCCACCGGACATACCGCAGCACATTGCGGCTCATCATGGAAACCCACACACTCCGTGCACTTATCAGTCACGATGTAGTATACATCCATACTCACCGGGTTTTGGGAAGAATCTGAATCCACCTCCGCGGTGCCGGAAAGTGGCGTAATAATGCCGCGAAGACCGGTACCATCGGAATACTTCCATTCCGCACCACCTTCATAGATCGCGTGGTTCGGGCATTCGGGCTCGCATGCACCGCAGTTGATGCATTCGTCGGTAATCATTATCGCCATGGTGATGTAGTGCTGGTGAGGGTTCCCCTAATTTTGACCGCAAAAATAAGCAGGAGCAGCCGCTTTCATGATGACCCTCCAACAACGCAAAGACGCCTTTGTTCAACTGGGCCAGGGACTCCGTGCCCTCGCCCTTCATGACGAGTGGCCTGGATATTCATCCGCCCTTACCAGGGAGGAGTTTGAAGGCCTTCGGGAATTGCTGGATACAGCCCGGGCCCGCAACGGATGGTTCACCCCCGGATCCGTGAAGCAAGCCCTCGCCGCCTGGGGCGACAACCTCAGCACCGACAAGCTCGGGACCTGGCTCTCCGCCTACGACCTTCCCGGCACCAACCCTGCACCGGCAACAGTAGCCCTGATTTGTGCCGGCAACATTCCCCTGGTGGGCTTCCACGACCTGCTGTCAGTGCTCATCACCGGTAACAAGGCGCTGGTGAAACTCTCCACCGATGACGACCTGCTGATTCCCGCAGTGATCCGGCTGCTCATGCGAATTGAACCCGGGTTTGCCGGCTCGGTAAACTACGCAAGCGGCGTGCTCCAGGAGTTCGATGCCGTGATTGCAACAGGAAGCACCAACACAGCGCGCTATTTCCGCGAATATTTCGGAGCATGGCCACACATCATCCGGCACGGTCGCACCAGCGTAGCCATTCTCACCGGAGATGAAAGCGCGGAAGAGCTGGCCGGACTGGGACACGACATCTTCGACTATTTCGGGCTCGGGTGCCGCAGCGTAAGCAAGATCTACGTACCCGAAAAG
>CANGTU010000074.1 GCA_947456965.1 Flavobacteriales bacterium | reverse complement strand
TCCAGAAGAAGAAGCTCCGGCAGCAGAAGCTCCGGCAGCCGAGGCTCCAGCCGCAGAAGCTCCAAGCGCTGAGGCCGCAGCAGAATAATTCTCTGAACACACATTGAAAAGCCATCCTTCGGGGTGGCTTTTTCGTTTGGGCTTTGAGCGGTCCTAACCTCAACCTCAACCCCAACCCCTCTCCAAAGGAGAGGGGAGCACGCCGGGCCATTTTGCGAAAAGCGGAACCAACAGAAGTAAGATCCACCGCAAAGTCCCTCTCCTTGGGAGAGGGATTTCGGGTGAGGTTATTAGTTATTATTGCCCCCATGAACCGCCGCCGTTTTATCCGAAATACGTCACTGGCCCTGCCCGGCTGGCTGCTGTTCGCTCCCTTTATGGAAAGCTGCAAGAAAAAAGAATGGCTGCCCGAGAGCGACTTCAAAGGCAGTGTAGCCATCATCGGTGCCGGTGCCGCCGGAATTTATGCCGCACACCTGCTTCACCAGCGCGGCATCAGCGTGCGCATTTTTGAAGCGAGCGACCGATGGGGCGGACGCATCCGTTCACTCACCGGATTTTCTGATTTCCCCATCGAACTCGGCGCGGAAGAAATCCATGGAAGCAATTCGGTGTTCTACAGCCTCGTGGCAGCATCAGGCGCTGCATTCGCAGATGATGACCTCTCTGATTATGCAGAACTCGACGGCGCCTTGCAATCTTCTGACACCTTCGAATCCGATCCGGATGTGATTCAGATGCGCGGGCTCATCGACACGCTCGATGAATATGCCGGCGCTGACATTTCCGCGCAAGCCTATGCGAATGTGAATGAACTGCCGGAGCGCGTGCAGCATTTCTTCAACGCCGAACTCGCCAATGAGCGCGGCACTTCGCTCGACCGCATCGGCATGGCCGGACTGCAGGAAGAGGCCACGCTGTGGGCATCCGGTGAGGATAATTTCATGCTGAAATCGCAATCCGTTCTCAGCATTTTCGAAACGACCTTTGCGGAAATTCTTCCGAAAATCTCGCTCAATACTCCTATCACAGAAATCAACTGGGGCGTTTCCAATGTGGTGCTAACCGCGGAAAATGGCGACACATTCCAGGCTGACCGCGTGATCATCACGTCTTCCATCAAGGTGCTTCAGGATGACCTGATCGGCTTCACTCCTTCCCTGCCAGCCACCACGATTCAGGGCATCAACCGCATCGGCATGGACCGCGGCATGAAGGTGATTCTGAAATTCTCCTCGCGCTTCTGGCCGGATGACACAGGAAGCATTTTCACCAGCGGCTTTGTGCCGGAGTACTGGGCCACAGGGGCAGGCGGACGATCGGCAGAGAACAATGTGCTCACCGGACTCATCTGCGGAGCAAAGGCGGAAGCATTGCATCTGCTTGACATTGACCTCGTGCCCACGTTGCTGCAGGAACTGGATGCCTTGTACGACGGACAGGCCACTGCATTGTACATCGACAACCATATTATGGATTGGGGAAATGAGCAATGGGTGCGCGGCGCCTACTCCTATCCGCGTCCGGGTACCGGCAACGCCCGCGCACTGCTCGCCGAACCCGTGGGTAATAAATTGTTCTTCGCAGGCGAAGCCACGCATCAGGGCGGTCACCATGCCTCTGTACACGGGGCAATGGAAACGGGATTGCGCGCAGTGATGGAGGTGCTGCAATCATGAGAAAAGCGCTGTTCATCGCCCTCTGTTGCGCGCTTCCAATGTGCAGCCACAGTCAGCTCAGCATCTCCGGAGATGCCACTTATCTCATCGCTAAAGAATGGGATGACATCTTTCGCGTGTACGACTTCGCCCGCCCGTGGCAAGATGAGCGACAGCCCTTCCTCACAGCGGGCTGGAACGTGAGGCTGGGCTGGTACATTCCCGTGCGTCGGAGGCAAAGCTTATGGCTGCATCCGGAAGCAGGCTGGGCCCGGTGGAGGTCGTTTTCAGATAATCCCGGCAACACCTTGTTTGTGCGTGTGGATCAGTTCTCCGCTCAAGTCAATGTCAATTTCAACCCGCGTGCCTTGTTACGCGATGTATTCGCCGGACCGCTCGGCACGCGGTGGCTGTTGCAGATCAGTCCGGGCGTATCACTCTGGCAAGGCTATGCCGAGCGCAATGAGGAGCCCTGGCTCACCGATGCGGCAGCCGAAGAAGAATGGCGTCCACAACACATCGCCTTTTTCGCATCTGCCGGCATCGGTTACCGCGCATGGATGATCGCGGGCTGGGCGGTAACACCCCGGGCAGGTGTGCGCTGGTTTCCATCTGTCGAACTCGACGGACTCGCCCAGACGGTGAACGGTACTGATCTGTTCGGGCTGTCAGGCGAGGCCCGCCATGTGTGGATGCTCACAGGCGGACTCGAGTTCACTCTCCTCTTTCCCCGCCGGAAGTAACGCCGCTGTACGCACAATAACGCCCGGTGAACCCGGTTGAAACCATCAGCCACACCATCTTTGTACGCCACTTGAACATGAAGAAACTCCTGATCCTGTTCCTCACACTGCTCACTGCTGCACCAGCTTTCAGTCAGTCGTTGGCCCAGCGTGATCCGACGCTGATTGCAGCCTTCAGGAAACTCAAGGATGCCCGGAATGACAACGAGCGGATGAGCGCCTCCGACTCACTGCGCATGCACCTCATGGCCGGACTGGATGACCCCGCTGCATTTGAACACCCCTTTACCGGGCTCGATATCTCGCGCATCACAAGCAGCGATCAGCGCGTGCGCATCATCAACTGGAACGTTCCGCTCGATGACGGCACCTTCCGCTACTATGCTTTTGTGCTTATACGCGATGCCGGAAAAACCACCTTCACCTGGACCGAACTCATCGATAATCCCAGAGAAACCGAGAAGCCGGATACGAAATTCATGAATGCGGACAAATGGATGGGAGCCCTGTATTATGAAATCATCCCGGTGACCGGTAAAAAACGAAAACCCACCGATACCTATGTGCTCCTGGGATGGGATGGGAAGGATAATCTCACAACGCGCAAAGTCATTGACGCCATCACCATCCAGGGCAACGGCAAGGTGCGACTGGGCGCATCCATGTTCGAAATGTCAACAGGTACGCGAAAGCGAATCATCCTGGAGTACAGCGAAGAAGTGAGTGCCTCAGTGAAGTATTACCCAAGAAAACAGTGTATCGTAGTGGATCACCTTTCACCTCGTAATCCTATGATGGAAGGGGTCTACTCCGAATACGGACCGGATGGAACGTACGACCTGTTTCAGCTCGAGAAAGGCAAGTGGAAACTCTATGAAAATATAGACGTGTCGCGATTTGCTGAATCGGATGACCGTCCGTACAGCGCCCCCCGGCGAAGGCGCTGAGCTGAATTACCACATCTTCCAGCCCGGACGAATGCGCACCTCTGTAGCTCCATAGCCATAGATGTGATAAGGAGCATCCAGAAATTCGCACTGGGGGTAATAATCCCGCAGCATTTTCCGGATCTCACTGCGTAGCACGCCTTGTCCCACGCCGTGTATAAAGATGATCCGCTGAACTTTTTTCTCCTCGGCATTGCGCAGCATACGTTCAAAGTGCTCCAACTGGATGGAGATGATCTCACTGTTGCTCATCCCCTCATGCCGGTCGAGCAATTCATGGATGTGCAGATCCACCTCCTGCACATCCCCCTTCTTGAAGCGTGATTGATCCTGCATGGAAGCATAACGCGACTTAAAGTCGGAAGCCGCTTTCTTCACGGCCTGAGGATCGATGTTGCGACTGAGCATTTCCTGCTGGTCTGGCTCCAGCCGACTATAGGTGCGGTACTCATCACCCATGCCGATGATATGCACCAGCTCACCCACAGGGTGTTCAAATGCAAAACCGCTCTCATCCTCCACCAGTGCCGTGAACTCATCCGGAAAAGACACAATCTTCCCACCTCCCTCATCATTGAGAAACCGCACCAGATCACCAACCCTGAATTCCATGGAGCAAAATTAGCTGTTCTCCCATTAGCATACTCACACACCAGCAGATTAGCATATTCAATCATTAGCACACTCAAACACAAGCATACTTACCTTCGCTCCATGCGCTTCATTCTCTACTTCGCGCTGTTTCTGGTCATCCCGGCGACAGCTCAATTCAAGGTGGGTGTTCCGGTGTCGGGTAAAAAAACCGACAAGACCCTCGCTGCCCTCGACAAGCTATTCGCTTCTTCTGTCACGGCGTTCAATGTGCCGGGCATGGCAGTGGCCATTGTGCAGAACGATGAGGTCATTTTCTCCAAAGGATATGGCGTGGCTAATGCATCCACCAATGAGCCGGTGACCGATGAAACGGTGTTCGCCATCGCCAGCAATAGCAAAGGATATACGGCGGCCGCGCTCGCCACGCTCGTGGATAAGGGCAAAATCAAATGGGATGACAAAGTCCGCAAATACCTTCCCGAATTCGAACTCTACGATCCTTACGTATCCAATGAACTCACGATCCGCGATCTGCTTTGTCACCGCAGCGGACTCGCCACCTTCAGCGGTGATGTGATGTGGTACGGCAGCTCGCACTCCCGCGCTGAAGTGCTTCGCCGGGCGCGGTACCTCGAGCCGGTTTCCGGATTCCGCGCGCAGTTTGGCTATCAGAATATTCTCTTTCTGGCAGCAGGCGAAATCATTCCTGCGGTTACCGGCAAGTCGTGGGATGAATACATTACCCAGCAGTTTTTTTCTCCACTCGGCATGACGCGCACCAGCACGTCCATCCTCAATCTCCCGGGCAATGGCGCAGCGGCCCCGCACAATGAAGTAAAGGGAAAGCTCGTGCCTATTCCGTGGGTGAACTGGGACAATATTGGCCCGGCCGGCAGCATCAATTCCTGTGTGAAAGACCACGCCCAATGGATTCGTCTGCAACTCGGCAAAGGCACGCTCGAGGGGCGTGAATACTGGAAAGCAGCACGCACGGATGAAATGTGGGAAAACAATACTCCTGTCCGCGTTTCCAACTGGCAGCGCCAACACATGCCCAGCCGGCATTTCAACGGCTATGGCCTCGGCTGGCAACTCATGGAGTACCGGGGCGAAAAGGTGGTGAGTCACGGCGGTGGCTACGACGGCTTTATTTCGCAAACGGTGATGGTGCCCGGCAAAAACCTGGGCTTCGTCATTCTCACCAACAGCAACAATTCCCTGCCCTCCTGCCTGATGTTTGAAGTCCTCGACGCCTACCTCGGAGGCAGTGAGGAAAGCGATTGGGTGAACCTTTTTCTCGGATATAAGAAGAGCGACGAAGAAGCCACCGAAACCGCGCGCAAGGAAGATCTCGCCAACCGCAAGGTGGATACTCGTCCGTCGCTGCCCCTCAGCGAATACTGCGGCACATACACCAGCGAACTCTACGGCGATGTGGAGGTGGCGCCCGGACGGGAAGATCAGGGCGGACTGGAATTGTACTTCAAGCCCACGCCCCTGCATGATGCCTTGCTGAGTCACTGGCACTACGACACCTTTGAACTGACCTGGCAGAAGCAGCATATGCTGCCGCCGGGCAAAGCCACGTTTGTGCTGGATGCACAGGGCAAGGTGACGGAACTGAAGATTGTGGTGGACAACCCCGACCTCGATTTCACGGAGCTCAGGCTCGTCAGGCAGTAGCCAGGCATTTCTCACTTAGGATTTTCAGAAACCGAATTTCAGACTATATTTGCGCCCGCTTATTAGTAAAAGCTGGCGCTGTAGCTC
>CANGTU010000073.1 GCA_947456965.1 Flavobacteriales bacterium | reverse complement strand
GGGACTCGGGAGGCCGGGCGCAGGGCTACTTGCACCTTGGCACACTTTCTCATTGGCACAATCCCACATCACCCGGCTCATTACCCCATTATCACATCACCCCATTATCCTATTAAAAAATGCACTCAGGCCGTGGGGCCTCGCATCTGTTCCCGCGATGCTCATTGTCCACCACGCACGTGGCCATCACTTCGGAAAATGAATAAGGCGGGTACACAGATGCTGGGATGGGTCTTGGACTCGGGGCACGGGACTCGGGACTCGGGACTCGAGACTCGGGACTCGGGAGGCCGGGCGCAGGGCTACTTGCACATTGGCGGGAGTGCTCAATTAAGTGTGTCAGCTTTTGTTATTCTGTCACCGAAGTAGTTTTCAAGATCCCGCCTCACTGAAGCCCATCCGAACATGGTGCCGTTCCACCGAGTTTGGGCATTGATGGTTGCAAGATATATCTGTTTTACAATGGCGTTTTCAGAAGAAAATGAGCCCTTGGTTTTTGTGACCTTGCGAACCATTCTATGGTAGCTTTCGATTGGATTGGTAGTGTAGATAATTCGCCTCAACGCTGCGGGATACTTGAAGAAATTGCTGAGCCGGTCCCAGTTATTGTGCCAGCTACGGAAGACTGCTCGATACTTATCCCCCCATTTCTCCTCGGCTTGAAGTAGCATGTGCTTAGCCTGGTCCTCGTTAACTGACTTGTAGATTTTCTTAAGGTCGGCCACCATGGGCTTTAAGTCTTTTTCATTCATGTATTTCATGGAGTTCCGCATCTGGTGAACCAGACAGAGCTGTACGTCAGTCCGAGGAAATACGTCCTCAATAGCTTGAGCAAACCCCTTGAGGTTGTCGATACACACCACCATGATATCCTCGACACCACGCATTTGAAGTTCGTTGAGCACCTGTCGCCAGAACGAGGAAGACTCGTGATCCCCGAAGTAAATTCCAAGAACCTCTTTTTGCCCATCGAGATTGACACCAAGAATAGAGTAAATTGCCTTACTCACCACTTTTCCATTTTCTCGCACTTTGTAATGCATTGCGTCCATCCAAACCACAGCATAGACGCTCTCTAAAGCACGATTCTGCCATTCTTTGATCTCTGGGATGATGCGGTCGGTAATCGCATTAAGCGTGGCATCTGAGATGGCCAGACCGTAGATGTCCATCAAGTGAGACTGAATGTCACTGTAGCTCATACCCCGACCGTAAAGCGCAATAATCTGCTGGTCGATATCGCTACTAATACTGTGCTTACGCTTTTCTACAATCTGGGGCTCAAACGTGCTGTTGCGGTCGCGCGGGGAGAAAACCTCAAAGCCCCCCAAAGGGCTTTGAATGGTTTTCTGCAAACGCCCATTACGTCTGTTTTTGTCCGCTTTACGCGTTTTCGCCAGATGGGCGTCCATCTCACCATCCAATGCTCCTTCGATCAGCATTTTAAGCAAAGGCGTAAAAACACCCTCACGGCCAACCATTGGTTTGCCAGAGCGCAAGGCATCTGCTGCCTCACGGGCAAACTTCTCAAAGTCAAAATTCTTCTTTTCCATATTGTGTCAAATTTGGTAATTGACACACTTTATCGAGCATACTCAGGCGGGGTCGTTGGCCTCTTCGGTGTCCAGACTGATCTTGCCAAACGTATCGGCGATCACCTGCGCAGTATCGGCTACCACGCCGGTGAGGCGGCTCTGTTGCAACACCTTTCGCGCTCGGGCTGTCATGGTCACCAGGTTGCGGTACAATGCAATGCGCCGTGCGTTGAGGCTCCATGCCGCATCCAGCTCATCGAGGTCGCAGGAGAGCAACTCAAAGTGCTCCATTTTCACGCGCAGGATCAGGTGGCGGAATTCATAGTGGCGCAGCGATACGGCAAGGTCATCGGCTTTTTGCAAAAAATGATTGGCGGGTTCGGGCGCGAGTTTTTCAATGAGGAATTTCGCCATGTGGAGGTACACGAATATTTCCGCGTCCGGGCCGTGGTTGATATGCTGGCGCTGGGCGGCTACAAATTCAGCCAGGCTTTGCAGCAGTCGGCCGCGCAGGGCCTGATAGGCAGTGAGCGAGGTCACAGGCTTGCGATAAATAATCCGCGCACATTCATACGGGTCGCGGTCGGGATCATCGCTGAGCAATTCCAGCAGCTTGCGCTCCTTCGCCAGCCTTTTATTCGAACCCATTGACAACCTGAACCGCGTCACCTCTTCATGACTGAGGACGGGGAGGGTGGGAGAGAGGATGTCCATAAGGGGGTTATCAATAAAGAATCTACAACAGACAATAGTGACATGATCTGAATTCGAAAATAACGCCTATTCCGGAAAAAGAGAAAACCGCCGTGGGCTTATGATTCCGACAGTGCCGCAGAGGCAATACGCTGCACGATCTGATCCACATAGGGCCGCTTGAGTTTTGCGCCTTTGCTCATGCCCAAATCTTCATCAGCCACCATGAGAATGAAATGGAGACGTACCTGCTGATTTTCTGAGTAAAAATCGCCGTCCACGTACATCTCCTTCCGGATTTCGAAGGTGAACTTATCCCTTCTCGGTGAGTGGGTGATCATGGTCACGAGATACATCTTTTCACTGTGGTACACCTCTGGACAGCTCAGTACGAGCGCAGTATGCTTACCTGCCCCTGGAAAATTGACTTCTGTAATTTCGCCTCTGGCGAGCATAAAAAAAATCAGGGTTTTGCCAGCGCCCTTCCGATGTTTTTCAATCCGGTTTCCCGAATTGCCGCAGACAGCTGAGGATCTGAAATCAGCTCTTCGTCCTCGTAAAGGATGGCGTCAATATTTCCGTTAATAGTGTATAGCGTTTTCAAAGACTCGTTAATGAGCTCCTTCACTCCGTACTCTTTTAATGTAGCGGATGGTAAATGATCAATAAGTTCTTCTAATAAAATCATTCCGTGTGTAATGTCGCGAAAGTCTTTTGCAGCCTTAGGAGCAACGTCTTTCGGAATGGTCCGGCTGATCTCATTGAAGCCCTTGATACGAATAAGCAGACTTCGCAAGTTTTTGGCCAGCCAAGACATGAGCAGCCTTTCAATCGCTTTTGGAATGAAGCTTTTTAATCGATTGAAAAATCGGGTGAGATGTTGGGTAGGAGCCAAATTCACTTCCCGATCCACATCCCTTGGGTCGAAGATGTAGGTAGCGTTCATGGGTGTATAACGGGAGGAAATCCTGAAAAGTTGTGTAAAATGCACGACAAAATCCAGTAAAACCAAGACAAACGTAGAGGAAAGCGCTATCCCACCCAAAAATTTTAACATTTGAGTGAGTTGGATATGAGTGCCTGGGGCTATCCAAAGCAGAGAAAAGATTTAGCATTGAAATCGATTACATCATACTCCCAAAATAATTCCGTAGCTTGCAACAATAGTATTCAATCCATTATCATTGCTTTTCACCCGTAACGCTTCAATGATTTGCTTTTATGGACATAGAGACCTCCACACGCACAATAGCCTCACAGCTTATTTACCTTCTCCGCTCACATGGCAGCCTCGGCAATTCCAAGGCCTGTGAACTGCTCGGCATAAGCCGAGATGAGTTTGATGCATTAAAAGACGACCTCCTCAACCGCGGACTGATCCAATCCGGTCGGGGCCGTGGCGGGAGCATCCGCCTGGCTGATGGAGCCGAACCACCCGCAGCGCTGGTGAAAACGCGCGCTCCAAAGGCCGCTGCTGCTGCCAGCAAACCGGCGCCGGACAAGAGCCTCGAGTCGTGGATATGGGACGCCGCCTGCTCCATCCGCGGTGCGAAGGATGCCCCCAAGTACAAGGACTATATCCTGCCGCTCATCTTCACCAAGCGCCTGTGCGATGTGTTTGATGATGAGCTCAACCGCATTGCCGCCGAGGTGGGCAGCCGCGCAAAGGCATTCCGCGTGGTGAAGGCCGACAAGAAGCTCGTGCGCTTCTACCTGCCGCTGCAGCCCGAAGATCCGGAGCTGCCCGTGTGGACGGTGATCCGCACGCTGAGCGACAAGATCGGCGAACAACTCACTACCCATATCCGCGATATCGCCAAGGCCAACCCGCGTCTTGATGGCATCCTCAACCGCATTGACTTCAATGCGACGACCCACGGACAGCGCGACCTGGCCGACGACCGCCTGAGCGCCCTCATCGAGGCCATCAGCACCAAGCGGCTGGGATTGCATGATGTGGAGGCCGACATTATCGGCAAGAGCTATGAATACCTGATCCGCAAGTTTGCCGAAGGCGGCGGACAAAGCGCCGGAGAGTTTTACACCCCCGGCGAAGTGGGCGAGATCATGGCCCGTGTGCTGGAGTGCGCGCCAGGACAAGAAGTGTACGACCCCTGCTGCGGCAGCGGCAGCTTGCTCATCAAGTGCGAGATTGCACTCGACCAGCGGATGCGTGCCGAAGGCAAGAAACAATACGCCCCGCTCAAGCTCTATGGACAGGAATACGTAGCCAGCACCTGGGCGATGGCCAATATGAACGCCATCATCCACGACATGCAGGCCGAGTTTGAGATCGGCGATACGTTCAAGAACCCCAAGTTTCGCGAGCGCGGACGACTCAAGCCCTTTGATGCCGTGGTGGCCAACCCCATGTGGAACCAGGACTGGTTTACCGAGGCCGATTATACCAACGACGAGCTCGACCGCTTTCCGCCGGGTGCCGGATTTCCCGGCAAGGCCAGCGCCGACTGGGGCTGGGCGCAGCACATCCTGTCGAGTCTGAAAACCACAGGTCGCGCGGCCATTGTACTCGACACCGGAGCGGCGAGCCGCGGCAGTGGCAACGACGGCAACAGCAAAGAGCGCGACGTGCGCCGCTGGTTTGTAGACAATGACCTGGTGGAGAGCGTGCTCTACCTGCCTGACAACTTGTTCTATAACACCCCCGCCCCGGGCATTGTGCTCTTCCTCCGCAAGGCCAAGCCCGCAGCGCGCAAGGGCAAAGTATTGCTGGTTAATGCGAGCCTGCTTTTCGAAAAAGGCAAACCGAAAAACTTTATCCCGGAGGACTACGTGAACCGTATCTCCGAGGTGATGCTCGGCTGGCAGGAAGTGGACAAACTCAGTGTGGTCGTATCACACGCCGAAATCGCGAAGAACGATTACAATATTTCTCCGAGCCGCTACATCCACACCGCGGAAGCAACCAGTTACCGTCCTATTCCGGAGATTGTGAAGGAGTTGGAGAAGATTGAAGAAGAAGCGAGGAGAACGGATGTTGAGTTGAAGCAGATACTTAAATCGTTGAAGCTTTGAGTGCCGCAGCGCCTATACCTGTAGTGCCCGAGGATTGGGAAGTGATCCTTGCGGATGAAGTGTGCGATGTGCAGAACGGCTGCGCGTTCAAGTCCGCGTTCTTCAATGACACTGAAGGCGTCCCGCTGATTCGAATCCGTGATGTGCACAGTGGAAAGAGTGAGACGCGTTACTCTGGACCCTACACCGAAGAGTATGTCGTTAACAATGGAGACTTGCTTGTAGGAATGGACGGTGAATTCAGGGTGTGCAAGTGGATGGCAGGAAAGGCCTTGCTAAATCAACGAGTCTGTCGGCTGCTGCCCAAAGGAAGCGACATGATCCCGGATTTCCTTTATTACTCCATTGGTGCACCATTGAAGCACATTGAGGACCACACACCATTCACAACGGTTAAGCACTTAGCAGCTAGACAGGTCCGGGCCATTACTTTACCGAAGCCTCCTCTCCCCGAACAACGCCGCATCGCCCATGTCCTGAGCACCGTTCAGGAGGCCATTGCGCAGCAGGAGAAGTTGATCCGCACCACCACGGAGTTGAAGCAGGCGTTGATGCAGAAGCTCTTCACCGAAGGTCTGCGCGGCGAGCCGCTCAAAGAAACGGAGATTGGGATGGTGCCGGAGAGTTGGGGAATTGTTTCCGT
>CANGTU010000072.1 GCA_947456965.1 Flavobacteriales bacterium | reverse complement strand
CTGCTGGCCTGTGGGTGCCCTCCAGGTATCCAGCGGCGGCAACTGCTGTCCGGGGGTGAGCAATACCCCTGTGGCCTCGTTTATCCCCTCCGATACGGATATCTGCATGGGCGATTGCATCACCTTCACCAATACCACCACTGGCAGTCCCACCAGCCAAAGCTGGAGCTTTGCCGGGGGAACTCCATCCACTTCATCGGCTGCCAATCCAGGCGCCGTATGCTATTCCTCCGCGGGTACCTACATCGTTTCACTTACAGCTACCGGCAGCGGCGGATCCACCACCTCCCAGCAAACCATTCAGGTGGAGTCCTGCCCCGTGCCCGGCTGCACATATGATGCGGCCCAGAACTACAATCCGCTGGCTACTGTGGATGATGGCACCTGTACGTTTGCTGAATGCAGCTCCACCTGCCCGGCTGACCTCGACCTCAACGGCCTGGTGGGCGTGGGCGACCTGCTCCTGTTTATCGTGGCCTTCGGCACCAATTGTCAGTAGATCCTCCGGGGGAAAAAAAACCACCGGAAGCCCCGGCGTTTGGGTGATGTCCGTCTAATTTTGCACCGTCCATAAATGGACACCCCCTCATGAATACCACTGCACACCTCTGGGATTATCTTCCCATCCTCATCATGGCCATCGTAGCCCTCGGCTTTGTGATCACCGTGATGGCCCTGACCCACGCCGTGGGACCGAGAAGGAAGAACGCAGTGAAGGATGACCCGTTTGAATGCGGCATCCCCGTTCAGGGCAACGCCCGTACCCCGTTTTCCATCAAGTATTTCCTGGTGGCCATCCTGTTCGTGCTCTTCGACGTGGAGGTCATATTCATGTACCCTTGGGCAGTGAACTTCCGCGAACTCGGTGTTTTCGGACTCTGGGAAATGTTTGCCTTCATGGGCCTCATGATCATCGGCCTCGTGTACATCATCCGCCGCGGAGCGCTCAAATGGGAATAGGAAAACAAGTGCCTCCCTCTGAAGGTTATCCCTTGTGAAGCTTATCCCCAGAACACAGAACACATGAGTATACAGGTAGATATTCGCCCCGAGCACAAGCCGGAAGGCCATGAAGGAGCCGGCTTCTTTGCCACCACACTCGATAAGGCCGTAGGGCTGGCACGAGCCAATTCCCTTTGGCCCTTGCCCTTTGCCACCTCCTGCTGCGGCATTGAGTTCATGGCCACCATGGCCTCCCACTACGATCTCGCCCGCTTTGGTTCAGAACGCCTCAGCTTCTCACCGCGGCAGGCCGACCTGCTCATGGTGATGGGTACCATTTCCAAGAAAATGGGGCCGATCCTGCGTCAGGTCTACGAGCAGATGGCTGAACCCAAATGGGTGCTCAGCATGGGTGCATGTGCTTCCACCGGTGGCATCTTTGACACCTACAGTGTGCTGCAGGGGATTGACCGCATTATCCCGGTGGATGTGTATATCCCCGGCTGTCCGCCGCGCCCCGAACAAGTACTCGATGGGATACTGAAGATTCAGGAACTCGCGAAGAACGAAGGCGTGAACCGCCGCACATCGCCCGAATACAAAGCATTGCTCGCACAATACGGCCTGTCCTGATGCATCACCCACACCCACCACGCGTTTATGCCGGAGCCCAGGAGCTCCATGATGAAGTACGCACATTCCTCGATGAACGCTTCCCCGGCGCTGTACTCTCTTCTCAGGTGGACTATGACTTCCCCGCTTTTGTGCTCCAAAAGGCACGCACCGTGGAAGTTCTTGCAGCACTCAAGAGCGATGCATCCATGGGATATGGTTTTCTGACCACACTTTGCGGACTCCATTTTCCCGACCATACCGGTGCGGAGTTCGGGCTTATGTATCAGCTCCACAACCTGCCCGCCAATAAGCGCATCCGCATCAAAACATTCATGGCCGCAGGAGATATCGAAATGCCCACAGTCACCACACTGTGGCCCACAGCCAACTGGATGGAGCGCGAAACCTTCGATTTCTACGGATTCCGATTCACAGGCCACCCCGACCTGCGCCGTATCCTGAATATGGATGAAATGACCTACCACCCCCTGCGCAAAGAGTATGCGCTGGAGGATGCAGGGCGCCACGATAAGGAAGACAAGTACTTCGGCCGCTAACCGCATACGCAACCATGGCAACCCCCACTCATATCGGACAGGCCATCGCCCCTACGGCGCAGGCCATCCAGGACAAGGACTACAACATCCTCAACCTGGGTCCTACACACCCGGCCACGCACGGCATTTTTCAGAACATCCTGAAGATGGATGGCGAAATCATCCGCCATGCCGACCCCACCATCGGCTATATCCACCGGGCGTTTGAAAAGCTCGCCGAACGCAGGCCCTATGCCCAGATCACCCCGATCACCGACCGGCTCAACTACTGCTCCTCCCCCATCAACAACATGGGCTGGCACATGACCGTGGAAAAACTGATCGGATGTGAAGTGCCCAAGCGCGCTCAGTATATGCGCGTAATCATCATGGAACTCGCGCGTATCGCTGATCATATTGTGTGTGATACCGTAATCGCCGTGGATACCGGAGCCATGACCGGCTTCCTCTACCTCTTCCAGTGGCGGGAAAAAATCTATGAGATCTACGAGGAAATCTGCGGCGCTCGACTCACCACCAACATAGGCCGAATAGGCGGTATGGAACGCGACTTTTCAGAAACGGCCTGGCGCAAGCTGAAGGCGTTTATGCAGGAGTTCCCGAAAGCGCTGGAAGAATTCGATAAGCTCGTCACGCGCAACCGCATCTTCGTGGACCGCACCGTGGGCACCGGCCCCATCAGTGCCGCGCGAGCGCTGGAATACGGGTTTACCGGTCCGAACCTGCGCGCCGCAGGAGTGGACTACGATGTGCGCGTGATGAATCCCTATTCTTCCTACGAAGATTTCCAGTTCAGCATTCCCATAGGCACCAGTGGTGATACCTACGACCGATATATGGTGCGCATGGCCGAAATGTGGGAGAGCTACCGCATCATCGAACAAGCCATTGCAAAGATGCCCGATGGCGCTTTCCATGCCGATGTGCCCGAGTTCTACCTGCCGCCAAAGGAACAGGTGTACAGCGAGATGGAGGCCCTCATCTACCACTTCAAGATCGTGATGGGGGAAACCGATGTACCAAAGGGCGAAGTGTACCACTGCGTGGAGGGAGGCAACGGCGAACTGGGCTTCTACCTGGTGAGCGATGGGGGCCGAACGCCCTACCGCCTGCACTTCCGCCGCCCATGCTTTATCTACTACCAGGCCTATCCCGAAATGATCACCAACGGCATGCTCAGCGACGCTATCCTCACCATGAGCAGCATGAATGTGATTGCCGGCGAACTCGACGCATAATCCAGAACCGCCAGAACCAAGACCCCTTTTATGTCCAATCCCCAGTTCTCACCCGAAACCCTTGCCCTGGTTGAAACAATGAAGCGCCGATATCCGGCCGACCGGCAGAAGAGTGCGCTGATTCCCGTACTGCACCTGGCTCAGGCCGAGTTTGACGGATGGCTCAGCGTGCCGGTGATGGACTATGTGGCCTCGCTGCTCAGTCTGCAGCCCATCGAGGTATATGAGGTGGCCTCGTTTTATTCCATGTTCAACCTGAAACCCGTGGGCAAATGTGTGCTCGAGGTGTGCCGCACCAGCTCCTGCTGGCTGATGGGCGCCGAGGACGTGGTGCGCCACATAGAGAAGAAGCTCGGTATCCGGGTGGGTGAAACCACAGGCGACGGCATGTTCACCCTCAAAACCGTGGAATGCCTGGGCTCCTGCGGCACCGCCCCCATGCTCCAGTGCGGATCAGATTACTACGAAAATCTAACCCTGGAGAAGGTGGATAACCTCATCAGCGAGCTGCGCTCCGACGGCCGCCGTCGCACCTATCCCAAGGCAGATCGGGTAATGGACTAACCCGCCGTTGGTTCACCACGGGGGGCATTCCGGTGTCACAAGTCTTGCCACCCACCACGAAGAAGCGGCACCAAAGGCGGAATTGATCCGGCCAATGACACCACAATATCCTGATTACCAGCCGCTTCAGCTGAATACCCCTCACCACTTTCACCAAAATTCCAAAATGAAATTTTGGTGCAAGGGTGGAAAAACCTCCCCTGCCGATCGGCTATGACCAGATTTGGTCAACAAAATTCAGGAAACAAAAAAAAGTTTCCTGGATTTTGTTTCCTAAAAATCACATCCTGAAAATGCGCCGTGCAAAACGGTTCACAATCCGTCATGCGCATCACATTCCATAATTTATGCACTGATAAATAGCCCGTTGGCTCGCTCCGGTCGGTTTCTTTACTGGTTGAATTATCAACCATTGAAATGAAACCAGGCAAAGTCGAATACAATGACCTATTGGACAACATAGGCCGGGCCATTGAAACGGCGAGGCAGAATACAGCAAAAGCCATAAATACGGAATTGGTGAAAGTCAACTGGGAAATTGGCAGATATATCGTTGAATTTGAGCAACATGGTCATGAACGGGCGGAATATGGAAGCGATTTGCTCCAAAGGCTTTCCAAAGATTTGAAGCAGCGCTACGGCAAAGGCTTCGGCAGACGGAACGTTTTGGACATGCGAAGGTTTTACCTGACTTATCAAAAATGGCAGGCAGTGCCTGCCAAATTGAGTTGGACGCATTTCGTAACACTATTGGGCGTTTCAGATGAAACAGCCCGAAAGTTTTATGAAAAACAAGCTTCTCATGACAACTGGAGTTCAAGAGAACTCGAGCGCCAAATAGATTCCGCCCTGTTTGAACGATTGGCATTAAGCCGGGATAAAAAAGGTGTGCTCCAACTTTCAGAAAAGGGACATATTGCTAACCATCCAACTGAAATATTCAAAGACCCCTACGTGCTGGACTTTTTAAAAATCCCGCAAAGCAACCGGGTAACAGAAAAACATCTCGAGCAAAAGATCATTGACAATTTACAGATGTTTCTGCTCGAACTTGGGAAAGGCTTTGCATTTGTGAGCAGACAATACAAGATTTCCCTGAGAAACAAACACTTTTACATTGATCTGGTCTTTTACCACCGAATCCTGAAGTGTTTCGTGCTGATTGACCTGAAAACCAAATCGGTAAGACACAACGACATCGGTCAAATGAACCTCTATCTGAATTATTTCAAGACTGAAGAAGGTGTGGAAGGTGATAATGAACCCATCGGCATCATTCTATCCGCAGACAAAGATGAAGTTTTTGTGGAATATGCAACAGGCGGGATCTCAAATAAAATATTCGTTTCAAAGTATCAGCTTTACCTGCCCAACAAAGGATTGCTGGAAAAACAAGTGAGAACCATTATGGAAAGGGAATAAAAAGGAATTCTCACTTTATTTATAGATAAGAGATTTAAATCCAAAAGCACACCTCCCATGCGCGGGTTGAACAAAGTATCCCTGATCGGGCATTTGGGCAAGGATCCGGAAGTAAGAGCCCTTCCTGACGGCAAATCAGTGGCGCATTTCACCATGGCTACTTCGGAAGGATATACGGACAAAGCCGGACAGCGGCACCACATTACGGACTGGCACCAGCTTGTGGCGTGGGGCGCGTTGGCAGAATTTGCGGGGAAATACCTGAGCAAGGGTCGGCTGGTTTACGCCGAGGGCAAGCTAAAAACGCGGCATTACAGCACACCGGATGGGCAACGGCGGGTTGTCAGCGAAGTCTTTGCTGAGCAGATTATCCTTTTAGACCACAAGTAAGCACGGCATGAGCTGGCAGGCACAGGTCATCACCCACCGGGGCACGAAGTGGATAGCGGTCACCTTTCCAAGGAACCAGGCGTGGATTGACCGGATCAAACAGATTGAGGGCACGCGATGGTCTGGTACACACAAAGCCTGGCTGGTGCCTGACACACCGGGCAACCGCGACAGGTTCAGGATGGCGCGGGAAGTGGTGTTGAGTCCGGCGCACGAGCAGCGGATCAATCGCTTCAGGCAATGGCTGCAGAGCAAAAGGTATAGTCAGAGCACCATAGAAGTGTACAGTCAGGCACTTGGAGTGTTCCTGTTGTGGTTCAATGAAAGCGATCCGGCGGAGTTGGGAGAAGACGATTTGGTGCGGTTTAACAACGAGTACATTTTACATAAAAAACTGTCCTCCTCCTACCAGAACCAGGTCGTAAATGCGCTGAAGCTCTATTTCAGCACCATAGAAAAGAAGCGTCTGAATCCGGAACTGATTCACCGTCCGAAGCGAGAGAAGACATTGCCGAACGTATTGAGCAAGGAAGAAGTGAAGGCGATACTCGAAGCCCCTAACAATCTGAAGCACCGGGTCATGCTGTGCCTGATTTACAGTTGCGGCTTGCGCCGGGGCGAATTGCTCAAGCTGAAGCCAACGGATATCGAATCCGATCGCGGAGTGATCACAGTACGGCAAGCCAAGGGACGAAAAGACCGGATCGTCACCTTATCCCCCAAAGTACTGGATATGTTGCGGGAATACTACAAGGCCAACCGGCCGAAGGTTTGGCTATTTGAAGGGCAAGAGGAGGGTGAGCAATACGACGAGCGCAGTCTGGCGAGTGTCTTCAAAATTGCCTTGAGCAAAGCCGGAATAAGAAAACCCGCATCCTTGCACTGGCTGCGACACAGTTACGCCACACATCTTCTTGAAAACGGCACAGACCTCAGGTACATTCAGGAGCTATTGGGCCACAGCAGTACTCGCACCACAGAGATATACACCCATGTAAGCACAAGAAACCTAAAACAAATCCGAAGCCCATTCGACGACCTGTAAATATCCGAAAAATGACTAT
>CANGTU010000071.1 GCA_947456965.1 Flavobacteriales bacterium | reverse complement strand
TTTCGAGGGCACTACACGCGCATAGTTGAGCTGTCCGCCGATCCGGCCGGACGATTCGAACAGGGTGACCTGATGTCCGCGCTGCGCTGCTGTGAGCGCAGCCGACAATCCCGCCGGCCCGGCACCGATCACTGCCACTCGCTTCTTTTCTGACGCCTCTGAAAGAACCCATCGGGTTTCGCGTGCAGCAAAGGGATTCACCAAACATGATGCAGCACGGCCATTGAATATCTGATCCAGACAAGCCTGATTGCATCCGATGCAGGTATTTATCTCATCCGATGCACCACGCATGGCCTTCACCACGAAATGCGGATCCGCGAGAAACGGCCGCGCCATACTCACCATGTCCGCACACCCTTCTGACAGGATCTGCTCGGCTAGTTCAGGTGTATTGATGCGGTTTGTGGTGACCAGCGGCACCTCTACTTTCCCCATCAGTTTTTTAGTCACCCATGTGTACGCTCCCCGTGGCACCATCATTCCGATTGTAGGAATACGCGCTTCATGCCAGCCAATGCCTGTGTTGATGATCGTGACTCCGGCCTTCTCCAGTTCCACAGCAAGAAGTTCTACTTCTTCCCACGTGCTTCCGCCTTCAACCAGATCGAGCATGGATAACCGGAAAATGATAATGAACTGATCACCGGTCATTGCCCGGGTGCGACGCACTATTTCAAGTGGCAGGCGCATTCTGTTTTCATACGAACCGCCCCACTCATCGGTGCGTTGATTGGTGCGCGCTGCAATGAACTGATTGATCAAATACCCTTCGCTGCCCATGAGTTCAACGCCGTCGTAGCCACCATCCTGAGCCAGTTTCGCGCAGCGGGCAAAATCATCGATGGTGCGTTCAATCTCATCCGCACTCAGCGCACGCGGAGTGAATACATTGATCGGAGCCTGAATGGCCGATGCCGATACACACTGATCGTGCGCCGCATAGCGTCCGGCGTGGAGAATCTGCAGACAGATCTTGCCCTCATGCACATGCACCGCGTCAGTGATGATCTTATGATATGGCACCAGCGCTTCATCCATGAGCATGGATGCGCCGTTCCATAGGCGCCCCTCTTCATTCGGCGCAATACCGCCGGTCACGATCAGTCCGACTCCTCCCCTGGCGCGTTCACCATAAAACGCGGCCAGACGATTGATTCCATCGGGATGTTCTTCCAGACCTGTGTGCATGGAGCCCATGATCACGCGGTTTTTCAATTGAGTAAAACCCAGGTCGAGCGGAGCGAATAAATGCGGATAGTGCGTCATAAGGCGAATATAACCGATGATTCGACAAAAATCGCCTCTCTGCGGAAACCGATAAGACCGGTCACAAAATCGCGGTCACGTTTGAAATGTGACAGGGAAATGGCAAATGTCCGGGCAATATGGGACGGGGGTGAACCACGGCCCGATAACATGCAGGGGAAACACAACGTATGGTTCAATTTACCCGCTGGGGCATGTAATCACTTCCCTGTTTCCATAACGAAACCCTCACCTCCTCCCCAGCGCATACCAGTCCACTTTGCGGCTCAGGTACATGACCGTGGCCAGCACAACAAAGAGGCCAACGCTGCCAACCAGCAGAGCGAAGTCTTCCATCTGAATAATCACAAAAATGAATGTGAAGATGAAGAAGAGCAGGAAGAGCAGCATACTGCTCAGCTTCCACGACCGCGTGATGGCCTTGAAGTAAAGTGTGACCAGAACGGCAGTAGACAGAGCACCCAGGGCGTATGACTTATTGAATCCGATGTGTTCGGAGAAGGACAGCAGCAAAAGATAGAACATGCTGAGTGAAAAGCCCACAAGGAGGTACTGAACAAAGTGGATGCGCACACCATTGAGGGCCTGCGTGAAGAAAAAGAGCAGAAAAACCAACGTAATGAGCATCATACCATACTTAGCGCTGCGCTCATTGCGCTGGTACTGATCCACCATGATCAACAACTCCACTCCAAAGGCCGACTCCGAAAAACCTTCCGCTGAACCGAGGAAACGCTGCGGATAGTTGCGGTTCAGGTGAAGCACTTTCCAGGAAGCGGAAAAACCATCCTTCCCGACCTCCGGCCGTGGATCCGGCAGAAAGGCTCCGGTAAACTTCGGACTGGCCCACGTAGAAAGCACAGATGCCGATGTCTCCTCACCCAGCGGAATAAACATGAGTGACGAGTTGCCACCCACGCGCAAATCGGCAGAGAAACGATAATCAACCGTGTCGTTAATGCCTGCGGGCGTTCGGGTCGACACTCCGCTGTACAGCACATCGCTGCCTTGCACACCGGGTTCCATGGCGAGAGAAGTATCATTCCAGGCCAGTGTAATCTGATCCCGGATGGCGCGCATATCCGTAACCCCGATGCTTACAAAGGCGCTTGACCACAAGACTTCTTCTACCTCCGGCCAACCGGTGAAATCGGGTTTGACAAAAGAACCCTCCAGGTGAATATCCGCATTGTAAACCAGAACTTCGTAGATACCCCGATTTCTGATCATAGGGTCCACCACGGATGTAATGGACAAGGTCTTCGGGAGAAAATGGGCATAGCGGATTTCCGGCTTAGCCTGAGTGATCGGATTCCCGTTCTGGTCATAATGCACCTCGCTGACATGGCGAGCGATATAGGGAATCGTGAGCACCGGTCCGCAGATCTCCTGCCGACCGCCCCAGGTGCTGGCAACCTCTGATTCCGCTTCATTCTTTCGGCTGCTGCGCTCCCAGATCAAGGATTCAATCATCCCCAGCGGGATCATCATAAGCAGAATAAGTATGCCGACTGTCGCCAGCTTGAGGGCCAGAGAATTCTTGCGCCAATCATTGAAGCGGTCAAAAAAGCCAGGCTCGCGGCCAGCGGGAGAGGTGTCCATAGAGGGGGTTAGAATTTAGGTACTGGCAGTGAACGATAAAGCCAGCAAATGTTGCAATTAACTGCCGACTTAACAAAACTTTACTCAATGACCACCCGGGCGATCCGGTGCCTGTCTCCGGAAATCAAATCCAGCAAATACACACCCGGCGACAGGGATGACGCGCTCACACTACCAGCAGAAGCATGCACCGAGTGTGAGCGGATGAATCGACCCTCTGCACTGAACCACGAAGCCTCATCCACCAACATGTCAGCAGAGAACCGCATTTCATCCCGGCAAGGATTCGGACCAAGTGTGAAGAGACATGCCCCTGCCTCCGGCACACTCACGGGAGTATAGGTTTCCACCTCTTCATTCGGTCCGGGATTATTATGCCCGCTCTGCGGTCCCGTATTGCCGGGCTGAACCAACCCATAGTAGGTAGGTCCCAGGGTGTAAGGATAAACGGGATTCATCTGTTCGTCAACCGTCACGAAGTAGGCATAAATACCATCCGGATAGTCGGGCGTGTGGCAAAACCTGCCGTTGTGCTCGTCAAGCGTGCCGAGGCCCTGCACATACTCATAATCCTCCAGATACTTTCCAAGAGGAAACTGCGCATTAACCGGAGGACCATACTGAGAAGTTCCCAGTGCGGAGCCATCCGGAAGTGAGGTGCGCGTGGTGATATCCCGCAACTGGTAGCTGCTGCGCATCCTGACTACCGGGCCTGTTCCATCAGCACTCTCATAGCCATAAGCACCGTAAATGGGGAATCCGTCGAAGGCATAGCCGATGATGGGCGAATGCACCGGGGAATTGTCGTCGTCATACAAACAGGTCGGGTTGACATGATGGTGATACTCGCCGTTGGGAGCAGGATGGCCGAGACAATCGTCGAAGCTCGCGCCTTCATTCGGCAGCGCATCCTGGTTCCAGATGCCCTGGTTGTTGTAGGAAAACGCATCCTTTGCATTGAAGATGCTCACCCCATTGCGAAATACCCCCACATGTCCGAGGGGCGTATTCACTAACGTGCCCGTATTGGGCAGCGGATTGCGGGTGATTTTAAAGGTGAAGTCCTGATTCGCGGGAGTATTCGGATTTCCTGCCCATGGACCGATGTCGTAACCCGGAATACAAGTGCAACTCACGTAGACATTCTGAGTGGAATACTGCACTTGCAGCACATTGCTTGGGATGCCATTGAATCCCGCTTCATTGGTTGTATTGAGCACCCACGAGGTGACTACAGGATCAGTGATTTGGGCATGAGCACCATAAACGAGCACAAAGTGCATGAGCCACAGCAAACGATTCATTGGATCAAGGTATGGCGTTTGACTCCGGAATGTACGAATGGTTTAACGCACATACCGGTAATGACCGATAATCGAATAGGCAAACAATACATCCTCCATCACCTGTCCGCCGCCGATGTTATGCACGATGAGATGCCGCTGACCGTCGCGTGATTTATTGGACACCACAATACCGATGTGGGTGGCGCCTCCAGACAACCGCCAGCACACAATATCGCCGGGGATATACTCAGCGGCGAGTGAGGATTCAGGAAGTGACTTGCCGTGTCGTCCGAAAAACGTCATGAGATTAGGCACCCGCCGGTGGTCGATATTCCGGTCGGGTTTGCTCAATCCCCAGTGCTTCGGGTAGACTGAAAAATGCGCCTTCATATCCTCATGCACGAGCACTTGCAGATCGATGCCAAGAGCACGGTAAGCGCGTATGACCAAATCGGTGCACACTCCGCGGTCGGCGGGCACATCGCCGCCAGGATAGGCGATGGTGAAATACGAAGGATCGTACATCACCTCCCGGTCAGTAAGCGCAATCGCAGCCTCCGACAGCCGCTGCGCGAAATCGGATTGCGCTGATGCGTTGATCGTACAGACGAAAGACAAGGTGATGAGGGGAAGCAATAATTTCATGGATCGGGTCAGAAATGATAAGTAAAGAAAAATAATTCCACGAGTGAAGACTAAGCATTCAGCAAAAGAAATGCCCATGAGATGCCTTCCATGATCCCTTCTCAATTCGCGTTAAATTCGGCGTCACGATTCAATCAGTCAAAGAAAATACTCCCACACTCCGCCGTATGCCCGCAAGAAAGCCTCCCATTTACCAATTCGAAATCCAACTGGTTGGTGCTGCTATACCGGTGTGGCGCATTATTGAAGTAGACAAAAAGACGAATTTAAAGGAGCTTGGAGCTATTATTCTGGTGGCGATGGGATGGCAAGGCAACCATCTGTTTGAATTTTCCATTTTCGGCAAGGTTTACACCTGTTTCGACTATGACGATGGGTTTGACGACATGCACGGCGACACGCCGGTGGAATTGGCGCAGTCCGTCAAACTGGACCAACTTGAACTTAGGGTGGGAGACTTCTTCACATTCACTTATGACCTGGGCGATGATTGGGAACACCTGGTGACGCTAAAAGGAATCGGTGAGAAATCAACGGCCCTGTGGGGATATCCCACCTGCTCATCAGGAAGCATGAACTGCCCTCCGGAAGACCTCGGGGGTGTGGCAGTGTACAATGCTCTGGTCGAATTTCTACTCCACAAAAAAACCATACCCATGAATCCCGACATCGGAAAGTTCTACAAACAATTTAATCTTTATCACATACCCAACTTACGCAGCATCTCATTTCCGGGTTATGTAAAAGGCATGCTTAAAAGGTATGAAAAGCATTGACGACAATCCGATCAATTTCCCAAAACGGGAACTTTTAGTTATATTTGGATTGTGCGAGTGATAGCGAAAAGTACCCTACGGGAGTTCTGGGTCCGTCATTCTGACTGCGAAGAGCAGCTGAAATGCTGGTATAAAGAAGCTCATGAAGCGGAGTGGAAGAAGCCCAGAAACATCAAAAAAGACTATCCGTCTGCTCGTTTTCTGAATGATAATCGGGTGGTTTTTAACATTAAGGGCAACAACTATCGATTGGTTGTGGTCATCAACTACGACTACGGCATAGTATGGATACGATTTATTGGCACACACGCACAACACGACAAAATAGACGCATCAACGATTTAACACAAATGGCACCTAAGATCATCAAGACCGAGAAAGACTACAAGCTTGCATTGAGCAGGCTTGAGCAAATACTTGATGCGAAAAAGGGCACAAGAGCGGGTGACGAGCTGGAACTACTCGCTCTTCTCATCGATAACTACGAACGTCAGAAAGAAGAGATCGACCTGCCGGATCCGATTGAAGCCATTAAATTCCGCATGGAGCAGCTCGGCTACCAGCAAAAAGACCTGGCAGAAGTCATTGGACTAAGAAGTCGTGTGAGTGAAATACTGAATCGCAAGCGAAAACTCACGCTTGATATGATCCGCAAACTGCATAATACGCTGGGTATCCCTGCTGAAGTATTGATCAGGGAATATTGAAAACTGGTTTGGAAACGCATTAGCATGCGATAACGCTGGACGGTAATTCGCTGATGCCCTTATGCGTTGATCTGCGTAGGCTGCGGGAAACAACAAAAACCTCCCGCAGATCGCGCAGACTTTCGCTGATGCCCTTCTGCGTTGATCTGCGTAGTCTGCGGGAAACAACAAAAACCTCCCGCGGATCAAGCAGACGTTCGCTGATGCCTTTCTGCGTTGATCTGCCTTTTCTGCGGGAAACAAAAAAAAAGGTCCAGGAAATCACGTAGACTTTCGCTGATGCGACATTTAGGGGAGGTCAAAGCCATCACACTGTCACCCCCTCTTCCCTCAGAACTGGGGAAAATAATCGCTTACGAAATTTACTTGCTTTGAGCTAGGTTTAGTTGGCCGTGGGGTTACCTTGAGCGGGGGGGGGTACGAGACAACTTACTGCAAAAGGTCGTGTCTTTACCTACCACAAAAAAATCCTGAGCTGGCAGAACTGTGCAACTCGCGCACCACAGTGCCATTGATAAAAAGAAAGCTCTCATTGATCAGAATATTTATTGTGTACGAAGTAAACAAAACCCTCGTCTAAAAAACAATTTTTCGATGAGCTGGTAAGCTTCATGACCCACCTAATCTCAAAGAGGCGCCGCTCTTCGGGCAATTGCGCGCCGATCATCTCCGCCTCCGGTGTGCGCATGCCTATGCGCTAGGAGCCGCAGAGGAGCTGTTCGCTCGTTCCGAAATT
>CANGTU010000070.1 GCA_947456965.1 Flavobacteriales bacterium | reverse complement strand
GTGAACACATCCGCTGCTTTCAGGCGCATTGAGTTTACGTTGAACACGATGGCATTGTCGCGGTTGAAATTGTACTTGATCTGCATGCCTACCATAAATGAAGGCATATAGCGCATATTCAGCGGAGAGCTGTCCCAGGGGACCTCCACATCCGTGGCATTATCAAACTGCTGTAGCAAGTGATTGCGTTCTTCTAAATTTTGTTCAATCAGCTCAATTCTCTCTGGAATTGAAAAGCAGCTCACCTCATTCGGGTTCTGCGGAACCTCGGCCTGGCATGTTCCGTTGTAGAAATTGGCCGTTCGCCTGGACCCAAAGTACGAGCCGATATTCAATCCGATCGAAAACCCGCGAAAGGGATCATCTCCCTCCTCCTCTTCTTCCTCTGCAGGATCACCGGGCAATGTCCGCCACAGGCCTTGCAGCGCTGAACGATGCCGCTGTGCCTGCACAGGGCCAGACAAGAGCGAAAGAAGAACTACCGGGATGAGCGTCCGGACAATCAGAAATGGTCGAAAATGATGCATGTGGTGTGGATCGTATTTCCTCCCGAAATTTACGCACAACATTACCGCACACGTGCTTTTTGCCATCACCGATATCGAAACCACCGGGAGCTTCGCAGGCGCCAACAGCATCACCGAGATTGCCATTTGTGTGCATGACGGGCGGGATGTGGTGCGCGAATACCAGTCGCTGGTGAACCCCGGAAAACCCCTTCCGCGGTTCATCACCACGCTCACCGGCATCACGGATGAGATGCTTGAAGATGCGCCGGAGTTTTCCGAGATCGCCGAGGAGATCCATGAAATGCTCCGCGATGCCGTGTTTGTGGCGCACAACGTCAACTTCGACTACAGCTTTATTCACGCTGAATTGCAGGCCTGCGGCTATTCATGGAATCCAAAGAAGCTGTGCACTGTGCGGCTTTCCCGAAAAGCATTTCCGGGTTTCCGGAGCTACGGACTGGAGAATCTGTGCCGCGACCTTGGGATCCGCAATGAAGCCGCACACCGCGCCATGGGTGATACACGCGCTACGGTGCAGGTATTCGAGCGCATTCTGAAGGTGATGCCGGAAGATGAGCTGAACAAGCTCGTCGGGCGCGGATCGCGGGAGAGCTTTCTGCCCAATCATCTGGATGAGCGTGAATACAACCGGCTGCCGGAGAAGCCCGGGGTTTATTATCTGCTCGACCAGCACCGCAAGCCGATCTACATCGGCAAAGCCATCAACCTGAAGAAGCGTGTGCGCACCCATTTCTCACCCGCCACAGAAAGCGAACGCCACCAGCATTTTCTCAAAGAGATTTACCACATCGATTTCACCCTGACCGGCAATGAACTCATTGCCTTGTTGCTCGAAGATGCGGAGATCCGCCGCCACTGGCCCCGCCATAACCGCGCGCAGAAACGACAGGCCGCCCGCACGGGTATATACACCTACACCGACCGCCGCGGTCTGCAGCGCCTTTCGATCAATAAAGTCACCCGCACCTCTGCACCGCTGAAGACCTTCACCTCACGGGCAGCGGCCTGCAAATGGCTCGTCAAACTCGCCGACGCGCACAACCTGCACTACGCCTTAGTGGGATTGCCCGTGGAGATGCCCGGCGAAGATCCCGATATCACCGGCCACAATGAGCGCCTTTCGGCTGCCCTGCAAACTGCGGCAGAAGAGCGCAGCGTGGTCCTGGTATCCACCGGTCGCGATGCCACCGAGCACGGCTTCGTACTCGTGCGGGAAGGCCGTCCGGAGGGCTACGGATTCATCCCCCGCGATATCGCCGTGGATCGGGCCGAGCTACTGGACGATTTCCTCCAGCGCCTGCCACTTACAGAAACCAATGCCGCCATCATACGCAGCTACCTTGAGGACCCGAAAGGTGTGCGGTGTATTGAATTCTGACGGGCAACCTCGCCACTGCCACTGCCTGCTTCATGGCCTCATCAGGGGCCAACGGCCGCATAGTATCTGCCAGCTCCCGATTGCCAGCATTCCCCGAGGCCTTTTTCACGAGCCAGCTATTCCCTGAGAACAACGTCGCCGGCACTTTCCACCCACCGGCTCACCCCACCCTGACATTCCGGATCATGATTTCGGTCACCAACCGGACATAATCGGGTTTAATTGCGATATTCGCATTCGAGGAGATGGATGATTCGACCGGACTATTTTTTTGTTTACATGATACTCTTTATTTTATCGTTCACATCAAGGCCGGAAGCACCATGTCCGGCAGCATCGGCCAGCATCAGGCCATGCCGCGGTCCACATTCCCCCGGACCGTTTTATATCTGCACAAACAATACAAGAAGAAAATGAAGAAGAAATCAGTATTCCGAAATACCTATGGAACGTGTGAAATTTTTCTTTCAGCGGATTTATCGTGTGTCTTTGAGCTATCCCCGGCAAGAAGTTCTGGTTTGGCAGGACCTGAAAAAGTTGCACCTCCAGGCGGACTGGAGGCACGGGATTTTTGAGCGGGAAAAGACCCTGGAAACCACATTTGAAATCAACGAGGGCGTGAATGCCACGTTCAGGTACATGATTCATGGTTCATTTCTGCATTCAAGGGTCAGGGTGCTCGAAGATTTTCCCGCCGAGCTGGCCACCGAGTTCTTCATCCTCGCCACACACTTCAACAATCTGCTCCAAAGCGGCGTGGTCATCGTGGATGCACACGCGCGAAACATAGAGTACTCCGACAAGAAAGAGCTCCTCGTGCACCTCCTGTATAACGGGGAGATTTACAACCAGATCACGCAGCATTACAATATTTCCACCGATCTCTACTCCGCATTTCAGCGCCTGCTTCTTGAGCAAGAATCGCCGGCCATCATCATCGCCGACTTCCTCAAGAGCAAAGAGCGTCGCAATCAGGATCCCCCTCAACCCTCATGAGTCCGGGCATCACGTGGTCATCAGGATTTCGCGGTCATTGAATAAATGTGAATGCGCTCCACCTTATTCACCGGATTGAGCTGATGAAGCAAAAGGTCAAACCATCCCGGCTCGATGGTAGTGCGGTAGGTTAATCCCGGGAAATGACGCTGCATGCGGGACACCCGGTCGCTAAGACCGGTATCGTCCACAAACAAGATGTAGTTGGGCACGGGCTGATGCTCGAGACGGTGAGCTTTTTGAAGCGCGTTGCGCGGCATGACCGATACGATGTATTCCACATCCGCATCTTCGTTCATGAGGTAGTAACCCACCCATAAGCCAGCATAATGACGGGGAAGTTGCGGACGTCCTTCAGCATGCGTGAATTCATGGATAAAATTCACACAATCCCCCTGGTCATAGAGATAGTGCATAGCCTCCACCCGACAGCGCTTGGAATAGGTGGTAGAGAAGACCGCCAGCACCAGTGCATTCACTACCCAAAACGAGCGCCACAGCCAGCGGTGCAATCCGCCGTGCTCCTTCCAGAAGGAAGAAGACTCCACCCACTGATGCCATCCAATCACGCCCAGCATCACAAACAGCGGCAATGCGGGCAGGATGAAGCGCTCCTGGCGGTTGGGATACAGCACGTGAAAAAGCAAAAAAACCGCCGCAGGAAGAAAGAGCATCAGATGGCTGCGCCACGTGCGCACAAAACCCCACAGCAGCATGATGCTCACAGGAGGAAGGATAAAATAACCGATGAGGCTCAGATAAGCCAGCGGAGCGCTGGGATAGTTGCCCGCATGTTCCTTGTTGTACTCAAAATAGCCCGTGAGGTGCTGGAAAGGTTGTCCGCCCCAAAGCAGCACATCATCCAACTGCGTGAGGAAGAAAGCGAAAAGCGATGCACAGCCGAACACCACCATACGGAGAGCAGCTCCCTGAAGCAGGATGACTGCCCCGGTGAGCGCTACGATAATCCCTGCCTGATAGCGCACTCCAACAGCCAATCCCATAATCACTCCGGCCACGATGAGGTGCTTCCACGGAACATCACGACGATCCGCGTGATCGTGGAAGACCTTCCCTGCGAGCACAAAGGAGCGCATAGCTCCGCCGCGAAGCAGCACATAGAAGCCGCCGAGCAAGAGCGGCTGACAAACCACCTCCACCAGATTGCGGACAGCGAAATTGGGCAGCACACCGATGAGCGCAAGCAGCCAGCCTGTAGTCATGGCACTGCGCTCACCCGCAACAAGCCGCACGATGCGCACAGCGAAATAGATCGTAAGCAGCGACCATAGCGCATGGAACAACCGGATCCAGAGCATCTGCGTGCACGGATCATCCACACCGCACGCCCGCAGCACCGTGAACATACCGGCAAGAACACCCGGATAGAAGAAGCTGATCGGCTCAGGATGCGCACGGTCATTGTCAACGCCAGGCAGCCAGTTATTGAAATTCTTTCCCGCCGCCCAGCTCGAGGCCGGCTCCACCGTGAGGAAATGATCATCATGCATCAGAAATCCCGGGGCGAAAAAAACAGCCACCAACCGAACGGCCAGGGCAACGAGTAAGATAGATCGGAGCGAACACATGCGGCGAAAGTAGGAATGGAAAGCCCACCCGGATGGCGTCGCCCCAGAGGCCGGGAGAACATCCTTCAGGTAAGCGTGTTTTATACACGAACCTTAGCGTAAGACACTTGACTTTCGACCACATATTCTGTGGAGCCGGAGCGTCTGCTTCCCTCCTGATGCTCGAACTCGATCGGCGTGGTCTGCTAGAGGGAAAACGCGTGCTGCTCGCCGACCCGGGATTTCACAGCAGGCATGACAAAACCTTCTGCTTCTGGTCGGAAGTACAAGACCCCATCCTTCAGGATCTGTCTCCCGTAATAAGCCATGCGTGGAGCACCGTCGAGGACATGGACAGCCGTCAGGTGGCCCTTCATCCGTGGCGTTATTATTATGTATCCTCCCGCGATCTGCATAGCCGGATGGCTGAACTCGCCGCAATGCGCGGCTGGACCATCCTCACCGAACGCGTGGATGAAATCCTGTCTGATGAGGCAGGCCCGGTCGTGCGCATCGGTGAAACGACATACCAGGCCCTTCATGTGTATGATTCCCGCACGCCCGCCTACCTCTCGCCAGCTGCTGGCGAAACACATTTGCTCCAGAGCTTCGAAGGATGGGTGATTCGTCCGCATCACCATGTATTTCAGCCAGACACCTTCCGTTTTATGGATTTCAGGATTGCGCAGGACGGACAAACCCAGTTTGTGTATGTGTTGCCTTTTGCGCCCGACAAGGCATTGGTAGAAGTAACCCGGTTTGGCGCAGCGCACATCACCCCGGTCGAGGCGCAGAAAATTCTGACAGCTTATATCGCAGATCATTACGGAATATATGATCTGCTCGAAAAAGAACATGGCTGTATCCCGATGAGCAACTGCGCCATGGAAAGCAAAGCGCTGGAGGGCGTGATCAACCTCGGTGGGCGGGCAGGCATGATCAAAGCCAGCACAGGGTATGCTTTTCGCAATATGTATGAGCATGCCCGCAACATTGCCGATCAACTCGAAGCACAGGGAACCGCGAGCGTGAAAACCCTCAACGCCAAGCGTTCATCCAGCGGGCGCTTTGCCTTCTACGATGCCCTGCTGCTCGACATTCTGGGCCAGCATCCCGAGTCAGGAAGGGGCATTTTCACATCGCTGATCACGCGTGTGAACTACGGACGCATATTCAGGTTCCTCGACGAGAAAACCAGCATCGGTGAAGAAGTATCCATCTTCAGGAGTCTGCCGTTCGGTCCGTTCATCCGTTCACTCGCCAGGCGCATGTGGCATTCCAGATTTGCAGGTTCAGTCGGATTGATGCTGGTCACCATCATCATGATGCTGCTCCAGTTCACCGGAGCCCTGCATCCTTACATTGTCCATGGCCTGTTGATTGGCGGACTCGTCACGTTGGGCATCCCTCATGGTGCTGTGGATCATCTGGTCGAAACAGGCGCGCGCGAGTCGGGCCGTTTGCCTCGCTTCATCCTCAGCTATGTAGCAGCGGGTACTGTGATGGGAGCGGTCTGGTTTGCTGCACCTGTACTTGGACTTATCAGTTTTCTGATTTATTCAGCATGGCATTTCGGCAAGGCCGACGGAGAAGCCTGGCGCATGAGTACTCCTACTTCCCTCGCCTGGGGCGGCTCGGTACTCCTGTTCATCCTGGGCACGCATCAAACAGAAACCAATACTGTGCTCGCTACCATGGGCGCACTATATCTTCCGTTCAGCAGTCCCTGGTGGATGCTGCTTCCGTGGTCCATCTATGCCATCAGCCAGCGCCAGTGGCCGATGCTCATTACCCTGGTGTGGCTCACGATGACCAGTGAGTTGCCGCTCCTTCTCTCCTTCGGACTGTACTTTATCGGACAACACAGTCTGGTCAGTTGGCAGCATCTCAAAACACATTTGAAAATGAACAACCGGACCATCTGGATGAACGCACTCCCCTTTCATGGTGCGGCGTGGTTGCTGTTTATTCTGTTCTATTTCTTCTGGCCGAGACACCACGGACAGGCGATGGAGGAGTGGGGGATATTCTTCATTTTTCTCGCGTGCGTCAGCTTTCCTCATGTGCTCGCCATGCGGCATGTATTCAGCCGGGAAAAAACAACCAAAATCATCGCTTCAATTTCAGGTTATGAAGCGCGGATTTCAGGACGCGAAGTGACCAAAAGTGAGCGCAAAACACAACTGGGGGCACCCCAATAAAACATTGAAAAACAAATCATTCTGGCGAACAAGCGCCAAGAAAAATCTGTTTGTCAATGACTTGAAGTACAGATATCAAGTAAAAAAACGTGGAGATACCGAAAATCCTTAAGAGTAGGTGTTCTAAAACCAAACCAAATGGAGCATTTAACTATTGCCAGCGACAACTATGTTGCGTTTACGTTCTTCATCGGAACGATGGCCATGATGGCCGCCTCGGCTTTCTTCTTCTTTGAGCTGAACAACACCTCGAAGAAGTGGAGGACCTCAGTGCTTGTGTCCGGCCTCATCACCTTTATTGCGGCCGTGCATTATTATTATATGCGCGGTTACAATCTGGAAACTGGTGAATCGCCCACGTTCTTCCGCTACGTGGACTGGATCCTGACAGTACCCCTGATGTGTGTTGAGTTCTACCTCATCACCAAGAAAGCCGGTGCCAAGATCGGCCTCTTGTGGAAGCTCATTCTCGCCTCTCTGGTTATGCTTGTTACCGGTTACTTCGGTGAGACCATTGACCGCACCAACAGCGTTCTCTGGGGCGTTGTATCCGGCGCAGCCTACTTCTACATCGTTTACCTCATCTGGTTCGGTGAAGTGGCCAAGCTTGCTCAAAATGCAGGTCCTCAGGTAGCCAAGGCCACCAAGATCCTCGCGTGGTTTGTGCTGGTGGGATGGGCAATTTACCCTCTCGGATATATCCTCGGCACGCCCGGCGGACTGTTCGGTATGCAACTGGTGACTGATCCCGCTGCGGCTTCAGCTTCC
>CANGTU010000069.1 GCA_947456965.1 Flavobacteriales bacterium | reverse complement strand
CCAGCATCTGTGTACGCGCCTTATTCATTTTCCGAAGTGATGGCCACGTGCGTGGTGGAAAATGAGCAGCGCGGGAACAGATGCGAGGCCTCACGGCCAGAGTGCATTTTTAATAGGATAATGGGGTGATGTGATAATGGGGTAATGAGCCGGGTGATGGAGGATTGAGCGAATGGGCAAATCGAGCCTTGTGATGCGCCCGGCTTCCCGAGTCCCGAGTCCCGTGCCTCGCGTCCCGAGTCCCGTGCCTCGCGTCCCGCGTCCCGCCTACGCCATTCCCCGCTCTTTCTTGATCGCCTCGTAGGCTTCCTGCACCTTGATGAATTTCTCCTGTGCAGCTTTCTGATGGGCTTCGCCCAGGTCGCGCACTTTGTCGGGGTGGTATTTCACGGCCATGCGGCGATAGGCTTTCTTAATCTCATCATCGCTGGCGGTGTGGTCAATCTCCAGTACTTTATAGGCATGTGCCACATCCTTATAAAACATGGCCTGGATGCTTTCGTAGTCTTTTTCACTGATGCCCAGATCGAGGGCAATACGTCGAATAGCGGTGGCTTCCAGACCGTCTACTTGCCCGTCCGATTTGGCGAGTCCGAAGAGGTAATGAAGTAATTGGAGCCGCATGGGATGCTCCATGTAATAGCGAATCTGCTCGCATACTTCGCGCACGGGAATGTTCTTGTCGAGCAGCTCTTTCAATATGCCCATCTGCTCCGCTGCGGCTACTTCACCAAACTGTCGGCGGAAGAACTCCCGGATATAGCTGAGCTCACTCTTCATGTACTTTCCGTCGGCTTTCATCACTGCAGCGGACAGCACGAGCAGGGCAGAGGCGAAGTCACCCGGACGGGTATGATGGCGCTGTCCGGCAAATTGCCGGTCGCTGCGAGGATTATATTGTTGCTTTTGATTATGGGGCTGCCTGGTCTTGAGCGACCCCTTCATGCCATCATCGGCCATAGCGCCAAATGCAAAGCCAAGCAATCCGCCGAGAGGACCGCCCACCGCCCATCCGAGGGCACCACCTATCCATTTTCCGTATGACATCTGATGCTTTTCCGGCTGCGAATTTACCAGCTTCCGCCGGCTCCTCCTCCGCCACTGCTTCCTCCCCCAAAGCCGCCAAATCCTCCTCCGCCAAATCCTCCTCCTCCGAATCCGCCAAACCCCCCGCGCCCTCCGCTGAAGTCACTCCAGTATCCCCGGTGCTGGTTGCTCGAGGCATTGAGGAGCATCCAAGCAGCAAGCCACGTCAGGTTGTTGCGTCGTGCATATCGGCGAACACGAAGGGCTTTCATTCCGAAGAAGAGAAAAAGAAGCATGAGGATAAAGAAAAATGGTCCCCATCCCGCTTTTTTACGAGGTTTTGGCTGGTGTTCGCCAGCGTATTGCTGAATGCTGTATTCGGATTCCGCCAATGCCATAAGCACCGAGGTAGTGGAGTCAATGGCGGTGTAATAATCGCCTTTTCGTAGGTGTGGAATCAACTCATTTTCGCCAATCACATAGGCGCTGGCATCGGGAATGATCTGCTCAAGCCCGCGCCCGACAGCGATGAAGTACTCTCCGCGCTCCTGGGGAGTCTTGGGCTTGATCACCAGCGCTATGCCATTGTCCTGTTTGGCCTGGCCAATGCCCCATGTTTCAATCAGTTCTGTTCCATAAACGGAGGGTTCGTACCCGCAGAGTTCTGGGGTAATGACTACGACAATCTGATTGGATGTATTCAGAGCGAAGTCAGATAACTTCTGATTGAGTTGCATGGACTGCTCTTCACTGAGCACTCCCGCCTGGTCATATACCAGTCTGGTCTCATCGCGCGGTGGAAAACATGCGTCCACCTGCGCCGCGACATCCTCCTTCAGGATCGTCAGCACAACCAGCAAAAGAATCGTTTTCCTCATGGCTTACGACGGGATTTAGCCGCCCCGCGTGACACGGTGTTAGTGAGCTCATTAGCATCCCCAGGCTGAATGGGAAAATGAACCTGAAGTTGTTGTCCGGCCATTTGAACCCCTGCGATAATGCCCTCCACAAAACGCTCTTCTCGGAAGTGAGCAAGCATGGTATCCCGGGTGGATTGCCAGAAACTCTCCCCTGTGGCGGCGTGAATGCCGGCATCACCAATAATAGCGAGTTTGTGATCAGCCCAGGAGAGGTAGATGAGCACACCATTGCGCAGGGCTGTTCTGTGCATGCCTAATTCAGAGAACAGGTATGCTGCATGGTCGAGTGGATCGTCCTGACAGATTTCGTCCACATGCACGCGAATTTCGCCAGAAGTGCCGCGCTCTGCTTGCCGGATGGCTTCTTCGATGCGGCGCAGGGCGGCATCGTTCAAGAGGTCGTCGAGTTCCAATGGCTTATTCGGGCTGCTTGGAAAAATCGACTTCAGGTGCATCTTGAGCAGTTTCCTTGGCCTCGAACATCTCCCTGCGGGTGAAGTTGTCATCGGCGCTGCTTACCAGTCCAAGGGCTTTACTGCGCCAGAATCCGCGGATATAGCCATTGAAGTCTTTCACCGCTTCATTGTAGCGCGTGCGCTCGGTGTTGATGCGGTTTTCCGTGCCTTCAAGCTGGGCCTGAAGCACAGCGAAGTTTTCAGTGGCCCGCACTTCAGGGTAACGCTCAAATACGACGCTAATAGCGCGGTTGATTGTGCCTGCAAACTGATCGAGCTCGGCCGGAGTCTTGGCTTGTCCGATACCAGCACGTGCGCGTGTGACTTCCGTGAGGATGGTTTTTTCATTTTCTGCTGCTCCTTGCACTGTGGCAACCAGGTTGGGAATGAGGTCTGCCCTGCGCTGGTATGCGGCCTGGACATTCCCCCACGTTTCGTTCACCGTTTCCTGACGAGACACGGCGCCGTCGTAAATACGTGTGCCGTACAGGTAAAACATGAGGAAACCTCCGCCGATGACGAGCACCAGGATAAGGATGGATAGGGTGAGTTTATTCATAGTTGTGTTGTCGGGATAATCCGGAATGGTGTTTCAAAGGTGGTTAATTTATGGCATCAGGCCAGCTGCTCAAATGATCGGCGGATAAAAGCGGTCAGTGCCTCGCCTTTGAGCAGGCCTTTGGCGAGCAGGGCCAGATCCACGCCGCGTCGGGCGCGTTCCTGTGCGGACTCATCGCCCGAGAGCAACTGCTGCATCAGGGGATGATTGGTATTGGCTGCGAGGGTGTAGCTGTCGGGCAGTGTGCCGTAGAATCCTCCGCCACCGGCTGCACTCTGCTCTTTCATGCGGCGCATGAACTCGTTTTGGGTAATGACGAAGGGTGGGTCGTTCGGACTCATGTTCTCAAAGGAGATCTGGTAGGTTTTGGTGTCCACCACTCCCTCAATGACCGGACGAATCTGGTCCTTCTGCTCATCACTCAATGCACCGGTGAGCTCGGTATCCTTCTCAATGAGCTTTTCCGTTATGTCGGCATCCACTCGCTTGAATCGGATGCCGCTGTGCTTTTGCTCCAACTGAGATATCACGTGGGGCGTGAGCGGATGACGGTCCATCATGACCACAATATAGCCGCGTTCCTGAGCGGCAGCGATGGCGGCATGCTGCTCCTGATCGTCGGTAGCATACAGGAGAATAAGGTCGCCTTTCTTGTCCTTCTGTCCGGCTTCTGTCTTCTGCTTTAGCTCATCAAGTGTAACGTAGGTGCCATCGGTCAGTTTATAAAGCGCAAATTCCCCGGCCTTTTCGCGGAATTTCTCCTCGGTGAGCATACCGTAGTGAATGAAGATGCTGATGTCGTCCCACTTCTTTTCAAAGTCCGGACGATCGTTGCGGAACATACCCTGCAACTTGTCAGCTACCTTCTTGGTGATGTGAGCGGAAATCTTCTTGACATGTGCATCTTCTTGCAGGAAACTGCGCGAAACATTGAGAGGAATATCCGGGGAGTCCACCACTCCGTGCAGGAGGGTGAGGAATTCAGGCAGGATGTTCTTGACTTCGTCCGTAATAAATACCTGATTGCTGTAAAGCTGTACTTTGTTCTTCTGAACTTCAAACTGGTTCTTGAGTCGAGGAAAAAACAGAATACCTGTCAGGTTAAACGGATAGTCCACGTTGATGTGGATGTGAAACAGCGGTTCCTCGAACGACATCGGATAGAGCTCATGGTAAAAACTCTGGTAGTCCTCATCCGTGAGATCGGCTGGCTTCTTCAGCCAGAGCGGAGATGTGGAATTGATGATGTTGTCTTCTTCCACTTCCACGCGCTTCACGCGGTCGTTTTCGTCCTTCTCTCCTGAAGGATCCTCGATCCAGTTCTTCTTCGTTCCGAACTGAATTTCAACCGGCATGAACTTGCAGTACTTATTAAGTATGCCTTCGATCCGGCTTTCCTCCAGAAACTCGAGGGAGTCATCGGCAATGTGCAGGATGATATCGGTGCCGGGTGTGGTGCGGCTTCCGGCCTTCATCTCAAAGTTGGGTGAGCCGTCGCAGGTCCAGTGCACGGGTTGGGCGTCCGGACGCTGGGAGAGGGTTTCGATTTCCACGCGGGCGGAAACCATGAAGGCAGAGTAGAAGCCCAGTCCGAAGTGTCCGATAATCTGGGCGTCCTTGTATTTGTTCACAAATTCCTCAGCACCGGAAAAGGCGACCTGGTTGATGTACTTCTCCACCTCTTCGGACGTCATTCCAATCCCGTTGTCTCGTATCGTCAGGGTTTTTGTCGTTTTGTCAGCAATTACCTGCACCCGAAGGTGGCTGGTGGGTACATCGAGTTCACCAAGGCCGTTTAGCGTCTTCACCTTCTGGCAGGCGTCCACGGCATTGCTCACGAGCTCTCGAAGGAAGATCTCGTGGTCGGAATACAGAAATTTCTTGATGATTGGAAAGATGTTCTCGGTCTGCACCGAGATGGTTCCTTGCTGAGTTGTCATGGGTTCATGTAAAAATGGATGTCCCGGCAGGTCAAGTGCTGTGCCACCCGTCAGTGGAGTGACAGGAAGGCAGAGTGAGAGTGGGGCGTGATCAGGAGGGGTTTCCCTAACTTGGCGCCATGGATTCAGTGCGCAAGTATTTCAGCGGAATGGTCGTGCTCAACGATGAGGAGTGGGAAGCCTTCAGCGCCGGACTGCGCAGGCGTGAAATCAGAAAAAAGTCATACTTGCTGGAGGCCGGACAAGACTGCTCGTTCATAGCCTTTGTTGAAGAAGGGACATTTCGTTTTTACCACCAGATCGATGGTGAGGAAAAGATCACGGCTTTCTTTTTTCAACACGATTTCGTAACCAACTACCGCAGCTTTCTGACAGGAGAGCCATCATCGCATCATATTGAAGCCCTTACTGATTCGGCGGTATGGTCCATTCAGCGCGATTACCTCTTCGGGCTGTATGACCGGTTTCCGAAACTGGATCGCCTCGGTCGCTATGTTGCGGAAAATTTGTATCTCCGGGTGGCATCGCGTCTGGATACCTTCTTGTACTATACTCCAGCGGAGCGCTATGAGGCTCTGGTGCAACGAAACTCCAGGCTGCTTCAGGAGGTGCCTCAGTACATGCTGGCTTCGTACCTGGGCGTCACGGCCGAGTCGCTGAGCCGCATACGGGCCAGGAAGTAGTTTCGTTTTTCTTAACGATCGTCAATGGAAACCGGGCTGTTGCCGAGGGAAGTTTGCAGCATTAATATAACTCACTTGTCATATGAAGCATATTGTTCTCGTTTTTCTTATTGCCATCCTGTCCATTCCCCTTAGCGCTCAGGAAAGTGAACCGCGCAAATGGGGCATTGAGACGGATATCCTCTGGCCCATCTTCCCCGGCGCCACGCGCACGCATCTCACTTATACGCTTTGGAACAAAGGCGGTCTTCGCGGTGACATCTACATTGGAATCAATGTCGACTTTCCACAGGACCGGGAGACTGAAGGACGCTTTGCGGATTACAGCATTGCATCTGGTTACCGCCAGTACTTGTGGAAGGGGCTGCATGTGGAATTCTCCCAAACTACCGGACTGGGCGTGTTGGAAAATCACGTTTCCACGGATAAGGACTACAGGAGTTTCGACTGGCTGATGACCGGTTATGCCGGATATCGCTTTGACCTGCCGGGCAAGCGGTTTTATGTAATCCCCCAGTTTGGTGTAGCCCGGGTGGTTTACAAGTCCAACCCCTGGCCCATCTTCGAAGATGAAACACTCACCAAGGAAGTAGGAGAGTCTGCATTCATGCTGGGCTCACTCCGCTTCGGATACAGCTTCTGAGCAGGTGGCTGCTGAGCTCGTCCGATACGCGGAAAAAGGTCGTTGTACGGTTAATTGATTTAAGTCATGGCCGTGGAAGTAGGATAGCCAATCTTCCTCATCCCTTTTCGGTAACGCGACGGATACTTTCGGCGATGAATAGGGCATCATGAGGCGCCGCGGTTGAACCTGTCGGGCCTCACGCCGAAAATCAATCACCGTCATGGAAAAGACTTACCGTTTTTGCCAGAGTTGTGGCTATCCCCTGAAGAATGATAAGCAGGGGGGAGGCACCGAAAGGGATGGATCCCTTAGTCCGAAGTACTGTTCGATGTGCTATCGCGATGGGCAATTCCTGAGTCCACCCGAAGTTGATACTGCAGATAAAATGCAGGAATTCTGCATTCGGGAAATGAAGAAGTCGGGCATGAATGGTTTCTTTGCCTGGCTGGCAACGCGCTCCATCCCCCGATTGGAACGCTGGAAGAAACACTGAGAGGCATTCGCCGGGTCTCATACTATCCAACACGGAATGCCATTGCAGGAGTTTAAGGGTCTCACTGGTGCAGAAGTTTCCAGACTTCAGGCGGAGGTGGGGTTCAATGAATTGCCCGCATCCGGTCCGCGCGGCATCTGGCGCATCGCCCGGGAAGTCATGCAAGAGCCCATGTTCATCCTGCTGATGGGCTGCAGCAGCCTGTATCTTGTGCTGGGTGATTATCGGGAGGGACTTATCATGATCTGTTCGGTGCTGGTGATCATCCTCATCACGTTTCTGCAGCACCGGAAAACCGAACGATCACTTGAGGCGTTGCGTCAGCTGGCCTCGCCGCGAGCCTTGGTGGTGCGCAATGGTGTTGAGCTCCGGATTGCGGGCAGGGAGGTGGTTCCCGGCGATATCCTCCTGCTCCATGAAGGTGACCGTGTACCAGCGGATGCCCGCATCCTGGAGTGCAGTTTCCTGTGTGTGGATGAATCCTTGCTCACAGGAGAGTCGGTCGCTGTTCAGAAGGACAAGTCTGATCCGGCATTGGATTCGGTATTCAGCGGGACTCTCGTGGTGAAGGGAAGCGGAGTGGCAGAGGTGCTGGCTACCGGTGTGAGAACGCGGTTTGGACAGATCGGCTCCTCGCTGGGAGCCATCGAAAAGGGGGCCACCCGGCTTCAGGCCGAAATGAGGGTGCTGATCCGGCATCTTTTCCTGGCGGGTATTGGCGCAAGCATCATCATAGTGGCGGCGTTCTATTTCACGCGCGGACAGTTTCTGCAATCTCTGCTCAACGGATTGTCGGCTGCCATTGCCTTGCTTCCTGAAGAATTCCCTGTGGTGCTCACCATCTTTCTTGCTCTGGGTGCCTGGAGGCTTTCCCGACAGCGTGTGCTCACGCGCACACCTGCGGCCATAGAGACACTGGGCTCCGCTACTGTATTATGCAGCGATAAAACCGGCACCATCACGCAGAATAAGATGGAGGTAGCCGTACTGTATGATGGGGGGGAGGTGTACCACCGCGAGGCCTTTCCGGACAGCCGGCAGTCCATTTTCAACCTCCTGGATGGGCTATACCACGCCTCTCAGCCCCATGCAGTGGATCCTATGGAAATGGCCATTTCCCGGACGTGTAAGGGATTGTTTCCCCAGTCGCCGGAGTGCGAGCTTGTGCGAGAGTATTCACTCGGGCACGGTTTGCTCGCCATGACCCGAGTGGTCAGAAGGAGTCCGGACGCACCCCTTTCGGCCTGGTGCAAGGGAGCACCCGAAGCGGTTTTTGCCCTCTGCAAACTGGATGAAGGGGAAGTCAGCCAGCACCTGGCTGTCGTCCATCGCTTTGCCGCACAGGGTTACCGCGTGCTTGCCGCAGCACGGTGCATCTCAGTGCCTGAT
>CANGTU010000068.1 GCA_947456965.1 Flavobacteriales bacterium | reverse complement strand
TATCCCATTATCCTATTACCCCATTATCCTATTTTCTTGTCCCATCACCCCCGCATTTTTGAATGAGTGATCCAGCTCTTGAGCCGCAGGATACTTACTGGGTTCAAACCAACAAACTGCGGCAGCGTGCGGTACAACTCGGCGCGCAATCCCTATATTCAACCTTCTATTACCCGTATGAGCAAGCAATCAGACCTTAAACTATTCGAAGAGCGCCAGGTGAGATCGGTGTGGGACAGTGATCATGAGAAATGGTACTTTTCCATAGTGGACACCATCGCCGTTTTGACCGATAGCCCGAACCCCAGGTGTACTGGAGGGTCCTTAAGAAACGACTAAAAGACGAGGGAAATGAAACCGTTACAAATTGTCACGGTTTCAAAATGCGGGCCCCGGATGGTAAGATGAGAATGACTGATGTCGCCGACACCGAGCAACTCTTCAGGTTGATTCAATCTATCCCCTCTCCCAAAGCAGAGCCCTTTAAATTGTGGTTAGCTCAGGTGGCAGCGGAGCGGCTTGATGAACTGCAAGACCCCGAACTAAGTATCGACCGGGCTCTTGAACAATACATGAAACTCGGATATTCCGAGGCATGGATTAATCAACGGTTAAAGAGCATTGAAATCAGAAAGGAACTCACCGATGAATGGAAAAAGAGAGGACTCCAAGAAGGAGTTCAATTCGCCACGCTGACCGACATCATTACTCAGGCCTGGAGCGACAGAACCACGAAGGAATACAAAATGCTCAAAGGACTCAAAAAGGAAAACCTGCGGGACAACATGACGAATACTGAGCTTATTCTGAATATGCTCGCTGAGGCTTCCACTAAGGACATTTCAGCCGCCACGGTACCAAAAGATTTTGAAGAAATTAAGAAAGTAGAAAAGCAAGGTGGAAATGTAGCCCGTGTAGCTCGCAAAGAACTGGAAGCGAAAACAGGCAAAAGCGTAGTATCCGCGCTGAATGCAAAGTCAGCCCTTTCTATGCCTCCGAAGAATAAGTCCCAAGCGCAAAAAGAAATAGAGTGCGGACTAATCAATCGGTTTATTGCAGATCACAACCTCAGAATAATCCCCGTATTCAGCCCAATGAAGTGCAGCGGCGTGCGGTAGAGCTCGGCGATTTTGTGGTAGTGCACTTCGTTGGATGATACGTTGATGAACTGCGCGTTGAAATCAACCGCATTGCGGGCGTTGGACGATTGTCCCTGCTGATGTGAACCGTGTCCTGTAGCCGGCACGGGCATTTCATCCATCAGTTAATCCACGTTGATGTATTCCACCTCCCTGAAGCTCTTGAGCACACTGCCGGAAACGAACACAAATATTCCTTCGCCATTTCCCGAGCGGTTTTTGAGGAGGTTGACTTCCACTCCGGCCTCGGCGCCTTAAACCAGTCCGTTGAACCGATGCACCACGCGGTTTTCAATCGGGGCACACTGATCCACATCTAACGGATCAGGAATAAAAATCCGCGAACGCATGAGTGCATATCCCGCATGCACCGAAGCAAACGGCTTGATGCGCTGAGTGGATTCCACATTGACGAGTTTTAATCCAAGCAGCACCTTGTGTATACGACTGGTGTATTCCACATCCAGTTCCGAGTCCTCCGCATCGGGGAAACTGAAGGTGCGGGTCTCTTTTCCAAACGCATAACGCCCGGTGGATCCTCGTAATTCAATACCCACGGGAAGTGCGCGATTCGGGAAAAATGAAAATGCACCGCCCACCGAAACCATTTCATCCAGTTTGGGCATGCGATTGTCGGGCGCCACATCCCACGTTACCGTGGACACCGGAACCACTACTACCGGCATTTCTACCGCGTATTTCGGAGGCACCACTTGTCCCACTGCAGCGAACCCAGCAATCAGCGCCGGGATCAACACCCATCCGGAAATCCATGTGTTCATCGCGTTCAGTTTTGGGCAGAAGTGTGATATTCTGCGCGTTTAGGAAAGGTAAACAACGAACCCGCAAACAGCGATGCCTCTGCGCTGCGATATGTTTTTTTAACCACTGAGTCACCGAGGAAACAGAGGTTCACGGAGATTACAAAAAAACTCCGAGAACTCCGTGTGTCTCTGCGACCTCCGTGTTCCGATTGCATTTTTTCCAAAAGGCAGTCATTACGGCAAGGTTATCTAGTATCTAGTATCTAGAATCTAGTATCCGCCAATCTGTCACCCCACCCCTCCCCGGCACGATAATGCACGTATGCCGCGCGCGCCCTGTGGCGTACATTTGCACCCTATCCGGGAAACCGGAATTTTCCAGATTGCATCATGATAGGAGCTCTCAATAAAATCCTGAAGCGCTTTGTCGGCGACAAGCGCGAAACTGACCTCAAGGACGTACAGCCCATCGTTGCGAACATCAACGAAACTGGCACCACTCTCACCAGCCTTACCCACGACCAGCTCCGTGGTCGCAGCGAAGGACTGAAAAAGAAAATCAGTGACGGTCTGGCAGACCTTCATGCGCGCATTGAAACGCTGAAGGCTGAAGCCGAAGGTCTCCCCGGCACGGAGCTCGAACAAAAAGAGGTCCTCTACAACGAAGTGGACAAACTCCGCGCGGAAGTCAACCAGAAACTCGAAGCCATTCTGGAGGAAATTCTTCCCGAGGCCTTTGCCATTGTGAAAGAAACCGCCCGCCGGCTGAAGGAAAATCCGGAGATCCGGATGACCGCTTCTGACTTCGACCGCGACCTCGCGGCTCGTGGCAATAAGGATTATGTGCGCATCGAAGGCGACACTGCCATCTGGCTTAACAACTGGGATGCTGCGGGCAACCGGGTGACCTGGGACATGGTGCATTACGACACACAGCTTATCGGCGGTATCGCACTGCACCGCGGCAAAGTAGCGGAGATGGCTACCGGGGAAGGAAAAACGCTTGTGGCCACGCTGCCCGTGTTCCTGAACGCGCTCGCTGGAAAAGGAGTTCACCTGGTCACAGTGAATGACTACCTCGCCCGCCGCGACTCCGAGTGGATGGGGCCGCTCTATGAATTCCATGGCCTGTCGGTGGATTGCATTGACCGCCACCAGCCCAACTCCGGTGCTCGCCGCGCGGCCTATCGCGCCAATATCACCTTCGGCACGAACAATGAGTTCGGCTTCGACTACCTGCGTGATAACATGGCGGTTGACGCTACCCACCTCGTGCAGCGCGAGCACCATTTCGCGATTGTGGATGAGGTGGACTCTGTGCTCATTGATGAAGCCCGAACTCCTCTTATCATTTCCGGCCCCACGCCCAAAGGCGACCAGCAGGAGTTTGATGCGCTCAAACCCAAGGTTCAGTTGCTCGTGAATGCCCAGAAGGCCGCGATCAACGAATTCCTCACTCTGGCCAAGAAGAAGCTTCAGCCCGCTTCCGGATCACCTTCCAAGGAAGACGGTCAGGAGGGCGCACTGGCGCTGTTCCGATCCTTCCGCGGACTTCCCAAGAACAAGGCATTGATCAAGTTCCTGAGCGAAGAAGGCATGCGCGCGCAACTGCTGAAAACAGAAGCGTACTACCTCGCCGATCACCAGAAAGAAATGCCCAAGGCCGATGCTGAGCTCTTCTTTGTCATCGATGAGAAGAACAACCAGATCGAGCTCACAGAGAAAGGCATAGCCCTCATCTCGAAGAATATGGATGATGATCATTTCTTCGTCCTCCCCGACATCGGCATTGAAATGGCCGAGATTGAGCGCAGCGGAAAGACGCCCGAGGAAAAGGCAAAGATGATTGAGGATCTCCAGCGGGATTACAGCGTGAAGAGTGACCGCATTCACACCATCAACCAGCTTCTGAAGGCCTACGCCCTGTTTGAGAAAGACGTGGATTACGTGGTAATGGACAACAAGGTGAAGATTGTGGACGAGCAGACGGGCCGCATCATGGAAGGCCGGCGCTATTCCGACGGGCTGCACCAGGCTATTGAGGCCAAGGAAAACGTGAAGGTTGAAGCCGCCACGCAGACCTATGCCACCATTACCCTTCAGAACTACTTCAGGATGTACCACAAGCTTTCCGGAATGACAGGTACAGCTGAGACCGAGGCGGGAGAGTTGTGGAGCATCTACAAGCTCGATGTCATGATCATCCCCACCAACAGGCCGATACAGCGGAAGGACTGGGATGATAAAGTGTACAAGACCAAGCGCGAGAAGTACAATGCCGTGATTGACGAGATTGTTCAGCTCCGTGAATCCGGGCGTCCTGTGCTCGTGGGTACCACCACGGTAGAGGTATCTGAGTTGCTCAGCAAAATGCTGCGCTTGCGCGGCATCGATCATCAGGTACTGAATGCCAAGCTGCACCAGAGAGAAGCGGATATCGTAGCCCTTGCCGGGCGGGCAGGCACGGTGACCATCGCCACCAACATGGCCGGTCGCGGCACCGACATCAAGCTCGGCGAGGGCGTGAAGGATGCGGGCGGACTTGCCATTATCGGCACGGAGCGTCATGACTCCCGCCGCGTGGATCGTCAGTTGCGCGGGCGATCCGGCCGCCAGGGGGATCCGGGATCTTCCCAGTTCTATGTTTCGCTGGAGGATGACCTCATGCGCCTGTTCGGCAGCGACCGCATTGCGAAGATGATGGACCGACTTGGCATCAAGGAGGGTGAAGTCATCCAGCACTCCATGATCACCAGCTCGATCGAACGCGCTCAGAAGAAGGTGGAGGAAAACAACTTCGGCATCCGCAAGCGCCTTCTGGAGTATGATGATGTGATGAACTCCCAGCGCGAGGTCATCTACAAGAGAAGGAAACACGCCCTGTTTGGTGAGCGACTCAAGCTCGATATCGACAATATGTTTTATGACCTCTGCGCGGCGATTGCCGGAGCCTACCACACTACCAAGCAGTTTGATGCTTTCAAGCTCGAGGTCATTCGCCAGTTTGGTATTGACTCTCCGATGGGAGAGTCGGAGTTTGTATCCATGAAAGAAGATGAGGTGGTGGCGCGCACCTACTCCGCTGTGGAGCAGTCTTACCACCACCGTGTGGAGACCCTTTCAGCGCAAGCTTATCCCGTGATCCGTAAGATCTATGAGAGTAATACGCAGGGCTTCCAGCAGATTGCCATTCCCTTTGGCGACGGCCGCAAGCAGCTCAATGTGCCTGTAAGTCTTGAGAAGGCCTACCAGTCACAAGGCCGTGAGATCATTGACGCTCTGGAGCGCGGTATCACGCTTGCCATCATTGATCAGAACTGGAAGGAGCATCTCCGTGCAATGGATGATCTGCGCAGCAATGTGCAGTTTGCCTCACACGAACAAAAAGATCCACTGCTCATCTACAAGTTTGAGAGTTACGAATTGTTCCGCGGAATGATCTCGCGCACCAATGCCGAGATCACCAACTTCCTGCTCACCTGTCAGCTCCCGCAAGACAACGCCCCTGTGCGGTCGGTTCAAGCTGCACGTCCGGCGGAGTCGCGCGTGCAGACCAGCAAGGCCGATTCCATGAACCTCAATGAGCGGATGGCTGCTTCATCGCGCCAGCCAGCAGGCAATGGACAGCAGATGCCTCCCACTGGTCCGGCGCCCCGGCCTGAGCCGGTGAAGGCCGAGGTCAAGATTGGAAGGAACGATCCTTGTCCTTGTGGTTCAGGAAAGAAATACAAGGCCTGCCATGGGCAGGGCGCCTGAAGAAATTCAGGATTCTTCAGCCATTTCTGACCATTGCGCGTAGAGTGCGTCGAGTTGTGATTTCGCCTCCGCATAGCGGTGGAGTTCCGCCTGTGATTTCTCCGTATCTGAATAGTCGAGCGCGGCTATGACGCCATCGAGGCGTTTGATTTCTTGCTCGGCCCGCGCGATTTCCGTTTCCAGTTTTTGTACCTGTTGTTCCCGCTTCTTGCGTTGCTTCTCGATTTCCTTTTGCTCTTCGCGTGACAGCGTGGATGCTGAAGAAGCATGATCCTTTGGAACCTCCACCGCTTTGGGGCGTGCATCGGGCATTCCCTTCTTATTCGCTTCAAAGGCAGCAATGCTTTCCGCCTTCTTCTCACGGAGGAAATCCTTCACCCCGCCAGGCCATACGCGAAGCCTGTCGGGCATAATCTCGTAGATCGTGTGCGTAAGCCCATCGAGGAAGTCGCGGTCGTGAGAGACCACGAGCAATGTGCCGTCGTATCGTTTGAGCGCCTCTTTAAGCACATCCTTCGACGCGAGGTCGAGGTGATTGGTGGGCTCGTCGAGCACCAGGAAATTATAGGGCTGAAGCAGCAATTTGCATAGTGCGAGGCGTGCCTTTTCACCACCGCTGAGCACCTTCACCTTCTTGTCCACATCATCCCCGCTGAACAGGAACGAGCCAAGCAGGTTGCGCACACCCTTCCGGATTTCGCCCACGGCTTCATCGTCGATGGTCTCAAAAACCGTCTTGTTGCCGTCCAGCTCGTCGCTCTGGTTCTGAGCATAATAGCCCACATTCACGGAGTATCCTCCTTTGAATTCCCCTTCGTGAGCTTCCTGCCTCATGATCATGCGCAGGAGGGTTGATTTCCCCACGCCGTTCTTGCCTAGCAGGGCGATCTTGTCACCCCGGCTGATCATCATGTCCAGGCCCCGGAAGAGGCGCAAATCCCCGTAAGCCTTTCCCAGTCCGCTCCCTTCAAGGATGACCTTACCCGCATGGGGGGCGGGTGGAAACTGGATGCGTACGCGCGTTCCCTCGAATTCATCCACCTCAATCCGATCCAGCTTATCCAGTTTCTTGATGAGCGATTGTGCAAAAGAAGCCTTGTTATTCTTGGCCCTGAACTTATCGATGAGCTTTTGTGTGTCGTCGATATACTTCTGTTGGTTGCGCGCTGCGGCTTCCTGACGTTCGATCTCCTCGCTTCGCTGCACGATATACTTTGAGTACGAGAACTTATAGTCGTAGATCTTCCCTTTGGAAATCTCGATCGTGCGGTTGGTAACATGATCGAGGAAGGTGCGGTCATGCGAGATCAGGACGATAGACCCTGGATAATCCACGAGGAATTCCTCGAGCCATCCGATGCTTTCGATATCGAGGTGGTTGGTAGGTTCGTCGAGCAGGAGCAGATCGGGATTCTGGAGCAGAATCTTGCCCAGTTCAACACGCATCTTCCAGCCGCCGCTGAATTCCCGGAGAGGCCGGCTGAGATCGCTATGCGTAAATCCCAGTCCCTTGAGCACTTTTTCAATCTTCTCCTCGATGTTGGCACCTTCCAGCAGCTCGAGCCGGTGGCTGACGAACTCCATTTCCTCGAGTTTTTTGGAGTAGTCATCGGAGGTATAGTCCTCGTGGGTGCTGATGATCTGGGTGAGTTCATCCATGCGGTCGTGCATACGCTGGATTTCCTCGAATGCCGATGCTGCCTCCTCATACACGCTCCTGTTCTCGGCGTGGGGCATTTCCTGTGCGAGGTAGCCCACGGTGGTGCCTCTTGCAAGGGCTACAGATCCTTCGTTTGGTTTCTGAATACCCGCAAGGGTTTTGAGCAGGGTGGACTTCCCGGCACCGTTTTTCCCAACCAGACCGATGCGCTCACGGGGTCCGATGAAGAAGCCGACCCCTGCAAAGAGGGCGCGTGAACCAAAGAAAATGCTGAGATTACCTACTGTGACCATGGGGATGCAAATGTCGGCATAGGATCATGGTGTGGCAAACCAGGGAAGCCAATCGGTGATAAAAGACGAGAGGCCGCCCATGGGCGACCTCTCACACAAAGCTGCGATCACTGGATCAGTAGTTCCAGAGATCGTGTTCCGTAACGAATATCTCCTCTTTGATGCGCTCACTTTCCAGCAGAGCGTCCAGGCCTTTGGCATAGCTCTCGATAGTTCTGTTATACACATTCTCTTCCTTCACAATGTACCCGTGGAACATGCGCTTATAGAAAAGATCGTCGAAGGTCATACGCTGAGCATCGTTATGCAAATTGAATACATCCGCATTTGCGAAGATGTAGCGGCACTCCGGGAAGTAGAGCCAGAAGAGCTCCTTTTCACCTATCACTTCACCCGACTCCGACTTACGTTCCACGACTGGAGCAATACCGATTATCCGCACGTAGCGCTCAGAACGCTGCTTGTCAAAGATCCAGTCCTCCTTCAGCTTGTAGGCCACGAT
>CANGTU010000067.1 GCA_947456965.1 Flavobacteriales bacterium | reverse complement strand
TGCGCGAAACTGGCTCAGGATGCTGGCTACGACGGAGTTGAACTCATGGGCAGCGAAGGATATTTGATCAATCAGTTCATTGCAGCGCGCACCAATCAACGCACCGATGAGTGGGGCGGTTCGTATGAAAACAGAATGCGCCTGCCACTTGAAATAGTGCGCCGCACACGGGCAATGACCGGTGAGCAGTTCATTATCATTTTCCGGTTGTCCATGCTCGATCTGGTAGAAGGCGGAAGCACGTGGGAAGAAGTTGAACTTCTTGCTGCGGAACTGGAAAAGGCCGGGGTTACGATCATCAACACCGGCATTGGTTGGCATGAAGCGCGCATTCCTACTATTGGAATGATGGTGCCGCGGGGCGCGTACACGTGGGTGACTAAAAAGCTGATGGGAAAAGTAAAGGTGCCGCTGGTGACCACCAACCGGATCAATACGCCGGAGCTCGCAGAGCAAATTCTCGCTGAAGGAAATGCGGATCTCGTCAGCATGGCGCGGCCGTTTCTTGCGGATCCCCATTTCGTGGCGAAGGCCATGCGCGGTGCAGCGGATGAGATTAATACCTGCATCGGATGCAATCAGGCTTGTCTGGATCAGATATTCAACGGACGGGCGGCATCGTGTATGGTCAATCCGTTCGCTGCGCGCGAAACGCGATGGATCCTGACTGAAGCCGCGGATAAGAAGCGCATAGCGGTAATCGGTGCCGGGCCGGCGGGATTGTCGGCTGCGCTCACAGCAGCGCAGCGCGGACATCAGGTCACCCTGTTCGAATCGTCCGGCCGGATCGGCGGACAGCTCAACTATGCGCGTGTAGTGCCCTCGAAAGAAGAGTTCAATGAAACCATTCGCTACTACACCACTATGCTGAGGAAGTACGGAGCGGAAGTGCGGCTGAATACGCGTGTTACGAAGGAGATGCTCGATGGAGATCAGTCCTTCGATGCATTCATTCTGGCTACTGGCGTAAAGCCCCGGAAAATTGCCATAGAAGGATCGGATTTACCCCATGTCGCAGATTATACACGCGTACTTTCAGGAGAGGTACAAGTGGGTCGCCGTGTAGTCATCATAGGCGCAGGGGGTATTGGCATGGACACATCGCGGTTCCTGTTGAGCGGTGCCACTGACATTCCTTCATATCTCACGGAATGGGGTGTAAATGGCAGCGTGAACACATCGGGGGGGGTGCAGAAGCCTCAGGCAGTGCATGCACCTCTGCGCAGCATCACCATGCTCCAGCGCAGGAAAGGGAAGATGGGAGCCAATCTTGGCAAGACCACTGTGTGGGCGCATCGCAAGGAGCTGGAGCGGTTTGGCGTTGAGTTTCTGGATGGGGTGGAATACGAGCGTATTGATGCTGGTGGCATACATGTGAAGCGCGGAGAAGACAGTATATACCTCGAAGCCGATCACATTGTGGTGTGTGCCGGACAAGAATCCGAACGAACTCTGGCGGAACAATTGGAGGCAACCGGTTGTCCGGTACATGTCGTTGGAGGCGCCGGAAAAGCCGGTGAGCTCGATGCCATGCGCGCGATAGAAGAAGGCACGAAGGCGGGAATGGCGGTGTGAGTTACCTGACGCGACGTTGTTTGCGCTGATTGACTGTGATCCGAACGAGTCTTGCCGTCTTGCGGATTCCAGCCAGTAAGGATGTGTAGGTGAAAGCGAACGCTATCTGGCTGAGGAGCAGTCGCAGCCATTCCTTTGATTTGCCATGCAGGAGGTAATGTATAAAAAGGGACTCCTGTTTTTCTAAAGAAAAGCGCACGTAAAAGTCCTTCAGGCGGGCTCGGTTGCAGCGTTTCAGATAAGGAATGAGCTGGGCGTATGTCGCAATGGCATTCTCCCATCGCATGTGCTGGGGGCGTAAACTCCATACGCCATCTTCGTGCATTCGGTATTTCGCTGGTTGAATATCAGAATGGAAATGACAGGACCCGAATTCAGAGAGCATTACACATAAAAACAGATCCCCGTTAGGACTGCTTTTCATTTCAGGAGGAAATTCACGGATGCAATGTCTGAAACACATCGTGAGTGTCAATACATATCCACCTTGCGCAAGTTCCTCACGGGTCAAATCCCTCTTCTCTTCCGGTCTCAGGCGGGAATCTGCGGTTACCTGATCATGCTGATCTATGGTGCATGCATCATGGCAGGAGAGCACGCAATCCGGGTTGTCCTCGAGGTATTCTACTTGCTTTTGCAGTTTGAATGGATCCGCCCAGCAATCATCTCCATGTGTCAGCGCGATGTATTTTCCCCGTGGTGCCCGGATCATGGGATCCATCACACTATTGCCCTGACTCCACTGATTTTCTTTCTGAATGATGTTTCGGAATAACCGGGGATATCTGGTTTCGTATTCCCTGATAATTTCCTGTGTGCCGTCAGCAGACGCGTCATCATGGATAATGATCTCTACGGGAAAAGTGGTTTTCTGCTCAAGGATGCTCTCAATGCTTTGCCTGATAAATTTCACATGATTAAAACTCCAGTTGAAAACGGACACGACCGGCCGGCTATCATCACCCCAGTTCTGTTCCGTTATCCTTACAGCTTCGGTAAGTTCTCTCACCATTTCTCACTTTCCTTTCTCACACATCAGGAAAATGCTGGCGCACAAGTCCGGGTACTGATGTCCCAATTGATAACATCCCTCAAGATACTCCTGAGAAATGATATCTGTATTCAGCAACCGGTCCCATTGAAAATTAGCCAGTGCCTTGAAGAAAATACCGGTGCGGAATACCACATTCAGGCCGGCTGCTTTGGCATCCCGCTCGAGGGTATCAAGTGAATAGGTGATTCGGTGACCGTGAGCTTCTTCTGCCGGGGTAACTGCACTATTGTGTGAAATCAACCCCATTTTTACCGCAATCTGGCGGGAAGGAGCATTGGCATTAGGGCAAACGAGGAAGAATCTTCCCGTGTCAGTCAGCCATTCATCATTGATACGTTTCATGACAGCCACGGGATCATCCAGATGCTCAAGGACGTGGGTAAGTACAATATTGTCGTATTTCTCCTTGAGCTGCATGCTTTCAAACAGGGCGTGGACATAGGAAACCTGATCCCCCAGGGATAACTTCGCCTTGGCAATGGCTTCATCGGAAGCTTCTACACAGGTGATATCGTCGGAAAGCCCGAGCAGGCGTTTGGTAAATGCCCCTTCGAAGCTGCCAAGTTCCAGCGTTTTCCCTGTTCTGAAAAAGGGAACAAACGACTTGATCATGTAGTGGTGCAGCACATCATAGTCGAACGTATAGCCATACTTGCGGCCTTCATTGTCTTTGGACTCGAGATTATAATCTCTTTTGGTTTGCATACCCGTTAGTTTAGTTTTCGAAAAATACTTCAGCAAGTCCGAAACCATTCCTGCCGAAATCATTGCCGTTGTAAAGTAAGTAATTTTTCTCCCCAACCTTGAAAAGATGGGGGTAGCACATCATATCAGCATCCCACGAGCCCGGCGTGCTTTCATACTGCAGCATATCATCGTTTCTGGTCCAGTGGATCAGATCAGTGGAAAATGCGTAGCCCAACCGGTAGCCTCTGGACTTGTCTTCCTTAAAACCGAATGCATGTCTGAAGCAGAAAATCATGTGGTACAGGCCATTGTGCTGGAGTACTGTAGGTAAGGCCTGGCATTCGTTTTCATCAATGCGGTTATCGATGATGGTCCTGCCTTCTTTCTGCCAATGGATCTGATCGCTGGAAGTGGCGTGAGCGATTTTATACACACGCTCCGGCCTGGCATCTTTCGACTCCCGGATCCACCGAAGCCCGTATATGTACCACATGTGGTAGGTGTCGTCTACTTTCATGACAAAGGGATCACACACCAGAAAGGGCTCGTGGAGGGAGGATGTCAGGACAGGCCCCACGCCCGCCCTCACGAAAGTCTCTCCTCCGTCATTACTCACCGAAAGACCGATAGAGGATTCCACAGAAACAGATTGTCGTCTGCTTATACCGCATATATATCCATATACGGTGTTCTCTTCCCGATACACATGGAACGGAAAAATACCATGTTCATCATACGCCCCCAATTCAGCGGGAGCCAGAACGGCTTGCCGGGATATTCGCTTCAGCTTTGAGAAGGAAAGGTCGAATTCGGCGAAAACAACATGGCTGATGAAGTTGCCGGGTGAATCCGTGGACCGCGATGAGAAGTACACCCGTACAAAGTCATCACCAATGAGCGTTTGCGGTGACTGCGCGTAGCTATGGCAGTTCAGCGGCAGGTGGTGCTGACCGGGGTCAAAGATCTGACCGATCTTCCGGAGTCTGACGGTGTGCAATTTCATCGTGTCAATGGGTTTTCCAATAGCGCAAGCGCAATTCCTTCGCGCCCCATGCCATTGCATTGATAGAATGCATACCACTGATCACGGTGATGAAAGAGATGGGGATAACTGACGGACTCATTCTCCCAAGGTTCATCCGAAGGGAGGAGTCCGGCATGGTCATCCTGCCGGTGCCAGTTTACGAGATCATCAGACCAGGCATAGCCCGTGCGGTAACCGCGTCCCGGAGTCTTGAATCCGAAGTTATAGCGGTAGGAGAAGAACATGTGATAGATGCCATTGGCAAAATTCACATCACCGCTCGCCTGGCATTCATCTTCTTCAAGCGATTCAGCCAGCAAATTGCGACCGAGTTTAGTCCAGTTAATCCCATCATCAGAAACAGCGCCGCGTATCTTGTACACCGGCTGTATGCCGTCGGTTCCCTTGCGCCAGGCCCTTCCGGAGGCATACCAGATGAACCACTTATTGTTGAACCGCTTCACTTTGGGGCTTCCAACAACAAAGGGTTCATCCGGACTATAGGAAATAATGGGGCCGGGCCCGGGTTTTGCGAATGTATGGCCACCGTCTGAACTTATGGCGCATCCGATGGCCGCATTGAAGGGCACTGTGGCACATCGGGTGATGCCCCCATAGTACAGCCGGATCTCATCCTGATGCCGTATTGCACTCACCGGATAAGTGCCGAATTCATCAAATGTTCCGGTTTCACCCAGCGCTATCTGGGGTTGCTTTGAAACAGATAAAACCTTCGTCAGATCATGGGGATCGAGATCCGCATATCCGATGTAGCTGCAGTATCGCCCTTGTTCGTCAGGCTTATTCCGCGAGCAGAAATACATGCGCACATGTTCACCGGATGAGATTACGGAAGGTGATTGAATGAAATCATTCATCCACCAAATCCCATCCGATTGATGGGGATGGAGCACTCTTCCTAGCTTCTTCCACGCGAGCATATCAAACGGAGCCGTATTTTAATCAGTTCGGGATAATTTGGAATAGAAGCCGATCCAGCTCGCCCGCACACCGATTCTGTATCCGGAAAGAATATAGAGCTGAGCCAGCACATAATTCACAAACCTCAGGCCCGTGTATGCAATGCCAAGCCCGTCACGGATATAATATGCCCGGTTATTGCGGGTCCGGAAACTATCCCGGATGAAATAAATATCCCGAAGTACAAGGGATTGTTTGCTGCGTTCCAGACTGAGCTCCTCCTTATTACCTCCGAAGGCATGCCAGATGCTTTGAGGGTAATAGGGCCTGATGTGCGTAATGTCATAATAAAACCGGCTGCCGTGAACGGGGGATGCAATAATCAGCGTCCCGTGTTCATCCAGCATCTGGATGTATCGGCCAAGTATTTCAATCAATTGTTCTGAATGAAGATGCTCTACCACATGGGAGATCAGGATGATATCAAATGTTTCATTGATCTTATGCAGTTCATCAAGGTGAATGCAGTTGTACCCTTTGGCCAGAGCGTGTTGAATGTACTGCTCGTTTACCTCAACCCCTGAGACTTGAAATCCAGTCTCTGCTGCCAGATCAAGGAATTTACCCCGGCCGAAGCCAACGTCGAAGAAGGTGCGTTTGCCTGAGGAATAGAGCGCAGAAAGCTTTTTCTTGAGAATGCTATATTCCGCATGATGATAGTGCGCATTGCCAATCACCGATGTGTAGTTCAGACTCATGCAGAATATTTTACAATAACCGCCTGACCATTGAGGTTGTACATCTTTATCCCATTGGTGAGGTTCATTTCATCCACCAGCTTGGTAACTCCCTCGCAGCGAAGGAAGCCGTAGTCGTCAAAAACGACTATTCCACCAACCGAGAGTCGAGGCCACACATATTCAAACACATCGAGTGCGGATTGGTAGACGTCCACATCAATATGACAAAACCGGAAACGCAATGGATCTGCCTCCTGCCTGTGATCATCAGGAAAAATGCCTTTCAGAATTCTGAAGTTGCTGACCTGAAGCTGTCTCAAACCGGCTCTTACGTCCTCCTCGCTCGCGTCAGCATGCTCACCGCCTTTGTAAAACGAGTCGTTTTCTCCTGTTTTTACAACCCCTTCAAACGTGTCGGCAAGGTAAACCTGACCGGTGTTGTTCGAAGCGCGTGTGATGACGCAGGCTGTACCTCCGCGCCATACGCCCACTTCAAGGATGTCTCCCGGGAGATGATTGGTTTGCGCAACGAGGCTCCAGAGGTTGTAGGCGCGGTAGATATCGATGAGCGTACGCTTGGATGCTACTTCAAATACCTCTGTGAACTCAGGATCTGTTTTCCACGGTGAATACGTAGCATTGGGCACTATCGTTTCGTGATAGTAGGCAGGATTATACTGAGTAAGCCTGATGTCAATCAGGGACTTGATGATCTTCTTACGGAACTGGAGGAGTTCCTGAAAAAATTCTTGCATGGGCTTAGGTGTTCTCGATTAAGCTGTCAATTGCATCCACATCAAACACTGGAATACCGAGCTTCTTCTGAACATGCATCCGGTCGGCAAAGTGGTTGTCGATGAATATGGATCTGACAGGATTTATGTAGTTCGTTTTATCCTCATCCATTGTGATGTGTATCACTTCATCAAACATATGGCGGGATAGATGAAATCGGTGGAGAGTCTCATCCAGATCCAGGCGGTGCTTGGTGATGAGGATAGTCCTGATGCCTTTGTTTCGGCAGTGATAAATGAATCGTATGGCGTCGGTATTCACTTCTCCATATATGATGAGGGTGTCATCGAAATCGATGTAGGCCTTATCGTACACGTAGTCGATTTTGTAACGGTTGTAGAGACAACGGTCAAGGGAAATGGGGTAGTCATTCACGATAACACTCACATCCTTTTCCATAGCGTCAAAGAGCGAAAGCAGAGCAAAATTAACGCCCACCTGACGGTATAAACCCATGGTGCTTGCCTGTCGCACCGCGAATTCCAGCAATTTGTACTTCCCGTGTACGTCCTTCTTGATCTGAAAGAACCACGCCCCGCGTACAGGCATGGCACGATTGATCGTGTTGGCGATATGAGCGATTTCATCGGTCAGTTCTGATCGCACTGAACGGAATGAAATGCCTATCTGGACGCGTTCCCTGGTGCGAGGTCCGATGAAATGAAGCTTCCCTTTTCTGTCCGTAAAACAATCCACGCTGAGTTCTTCTCCCGGAAGCAGCTCAGTTACCACCATATCTGATAATGCTTCCATTTGATGGCTGAATTCATCGGAGGTCGAGCAGGCAAAGGCTCCTTTACCGCCCTGTCCTTGATTCGGTTTGACAAATACCGGAAAGGTCATATCCTGGTAGGGCGCGGAATACACTTTCGGACAAAAAGATTCATTCCTGAATACATCATAAGTGAGAATTTTTTCCCGGGCAATCAGGCAAGTCCGGGGTTCTGAACCAATGACGGCAGCATTGAGTTCCCTTTCATGTTGCTTGAGAAAAAGGGTGATGGTATCATGAGTCGGGAATATGAACCGGATATTCCAGCGAGTCAGGAGTGAATTGAACTTCTCAATGAAGTCAGGGGTATTTATGTAGTAGTCATCTTCGTCGTAATGAGCACTATCATAAAGGAAGGAGGCATGATCAGACTTTCCGGAAGCTCCAAATAGGTCAACATGCAGATTGTGCCGGAGGGAATGAAAGATCTCAATGGCAATTTCGGATCCGCCAGGAAATATGAGCACGTTTTGCCTTTCCGGCAGCTCGGTTGACGTTGGAAATATCTTATTGTGCTGACTCAAGCCTTCTTGTCCTGTTGTATAAAGTCGTATTCATGGAG
>CANGTU010000066.1 GCA_947456965.1 Flavobacteriales bacterium | reverse complement strand
TTCGCCGATTAAAGTGGCACGCGAGCTGGGTTCAGAACGTCGTGAGACAGTTCGGTCCCTATCTGTTGTGGGCGTTTGAAGCTTGAGAGGACCTTTCTCTAGTACGAGAGGACCGGGAAGGACGCACCTCTGGTGTATCAGTTGTGGCGCCAGCTGCAGTGCTGAGTATCTATGTGCGGACGAGATAAACGCTGAAAGCATCTAAGCGTGAAACTCACCTCAAGATGAGGCTTCATTGAGAGTCGTCAAAGATGATGACGTTGATAGGCCACAGGTGTAAAGGCAGTAATGTCAAAGCCAAGTGGTACTAATTACTCGAATGCTTAGCATACAAAACTCTATCAATATATCTACCGTATTGGCGAAAGCCAACCGCTTTAGGTGACTATTGCGGCGGGGTCCACCTCTTCCCATTCCGAACAGAGAAGTTAAGCCCGCCAGCGCAGATGGTACTGGACCACAATCCGGGAGAGTATGTCGTCGCCGATTTTCAAAAAACCCCGAAGTTTTCTTCGGGGTTTTTTGTTTGCACCACATGGACTCGCCATTTTTAACCAACCGAATTGACCTCTTCGCTTTTTTTGATTAAACTTGTGCAGGCTTTAGCCCTAAAACTTCTTACCCCATGACGAAATCTCTGCTGCTGTCACTCTGCCTGCTCACCGCCATAACCACAAACGCCCAGCAGGCTCAACTCATCGTGGAAAAAGTGGACAATGGAGGAATCGTCACTGGTCAGACTTACCGGATTTGGGCCGCCATGAGTAATCCTGACTATTCCCTGCACCTGGTGTGGGGTGACCAGCAAGACCCGCTCTTCATTTCTTCTACAGCACCTTTCTTCCAGCATGCCCTCGGATCGCAGGCAAGCACCGGTATGAACGAATCAATCATCTCCCTGCAACCGGAGCTGGCATTCGACTCCTATGTCACAGTGGGATATGACCGGGCCCTGAATAATAACCTCTGGGAACTGGGAATCGACTTTTCAGCATTCAACCAGGGTGGCTCCCTCTCGACTACCAACGGCGCCTGGTTCCTGCTCCCTACTGACACGAAATGCCAACCTGCTCCCAACGGCCTTGTGCTGATCGCTCAACTGACCAGCGAAGGAACGATCACAGGATCTCTGAACCTCCAGGGCTGGAGCGAACCTCAGCAACCCTGGCGCGTGCGCAATGCCACGTTCTCTACCACGGATGCCAAAATTTTCGGATGCACCAGGCCTGATGCTGCTAACTTCAATCCCAACGCGACCTTCGATAATGGATCCTGCGAGGGCGCATCCACTGAAGCTCTCTCCGTGGCTTCTGCTACCGGGCAATCGGGATGGGATGTTTTCCCCAATCCAGTCCGTGAGTCCCTCATCCATGTCCAATTCCACGGCGTTGCCAGTTTTGGAACAAATCAGGCCCGTATCGATATCTTCGACATGGGAGGAAAACGCGTGGGAAGCCATCCGCTTACCGAAAGTGCTATGATCGGAGGTAACCGCATCACCATTACCCAGGAACTTGCTCAAGGTACTTATTCGGTTGTGCTCGTTTGCGGTGATAAAACGGAATCCCGCACCATTATCGTGCAGCGCTGAGCTTCGCCAACCAGACGAAACGCCCCCCAAGGCCATCCCCATGATGGCCTTTCTTTTTTTCCAAGAACAGGAATCAGTCGGTTGAACCAATAACTATCACCACCCGGCACTTGCTTTTTCATGGTAGCTGCTCGACCTTCGGCCCCAGTCACTAATTTCTACCCATGAGCGATCCCCTCTACAACTCCCGAAAGCAATACCAACGATCTATCCTTCTGGAATCCGACGCTGCGGGCAATCCGTTCGACCAGTTCCGCGTCTGGCTGGATGAGGCCGAAGCTGATGGTATCCCTGATTTCAACGCTTTTACGCTGTCTACCATCGGACCTTCCGGATATCCGCACAGTCGCATTGTGCTGCTCCGCACATTCGATCGCGACGGCCTCGTATTCTTCACCAATTACGAAAGCCGCAAGGCCTCTGAACTTGCGCACAGCGATAAAGTGTGCATGAACTTCTTCTGGAATTCGCTCGAGCGACAGGTGCGCATCTACGGCGTGGCCCGGAAGGTGGCCGACAGTGAGTCAGAGGCCTATTTCCGCTCACGCCCGCGCGAAAATCAAATCGCAGCATGGGCTTCTCCTCAAAGCAGAGAAGTGCGCACCCGCGAAGAACTGGATGAAGCAGTAGCACGTGTTACGAAGGAGTTCGAGGGGACCGATGTCCCACGCCCTCCGTACTGGGGTGGCTACCGGATTATTCCACACTACTTTGAGTTCTGGCAGGGGAGACCCAGCCGCCTCCACGATCGTCTTGTGTATAAGGTTGATTCGGACTTCGAGTGGTTTCTCTTCCGACTGGCTCCCTAAAAAAAAACGGGCAGACCTGATGGGTCCGCCCGCAGATATCATGCACCGGGGCTTCAACCCGGTCCTCACCTAGTTGGTCTTTATAAAACGCACAGGAGCAAATCCCGCAGTGCGCACTACATAGTGTCCAGCGGGCAGGGCCGTGATGTCATAGCGGCTGCTTGCCGCAGCTACCGTCCAGCTGGCTACAACGCGTCCTGAGAGATCCAATACTTCTGCAGCTATGGGCTCTGTGCCCGTGTGCCGCATCATGATGGACTCAGCAGCTACCGTTGGCCAGGCCGTCAGGCCTGCTTCCTGTGCTTGAGCCTGTTCCACACCTACAATACCCGTGTCAAAGTGATACACCTGACCATCAGCCGGCTCACCGCTCAGAATCTGATCGGGTGAGGGGCCCATTTCTCCGAGGCTCGTGAGCAAAAGGACCTCTGGATTGGAGGGGTCGCCGGCGAGACTCCAGAGGGCCTCCCACGATTCACCCGTGAGCTCGACGTTCTTGCCAAGCAAAACGGCCGGCTGCCCGAAAAAGTGGATTACGTCGCTGTTCTTGATTGAATTGGGGCCGAAACGGATGTCGAAGTCATTGGTAGATTCATAGAACCACACCTGAAAGTTGATGGTGTTGTTGAATGTGCCCAGTTCGGCACCCTCAAAATAGAATCCCGCATTGCTCCATTCCAGCTTGAAGATGCGAAAGCCGGGTTCTCCTTCGGTTACGTAGCGCACCGGACTCACAAATTCCACGGCACTGGCGTTCTGGAGGTCAGCGAAATAGGGAATCAATACAGCAATCTGCTGCTCATTAATCATGGGGAACACCTGGCTACCCGGGGCGCTGATTATGATTTCTGTGAACGTTTCATCCATGTAAGTGAACGTAAATCCAATGGGCACAATCCAGTTGGGGTCATCCCAAGGAATACCCGGCTCGATGGTGGTGGATTCGTTGATGGGGACGTACGCCTCATTGTAAGAGGTCAAGGTATAGGGAAATGGCTGCGAGAGAACTACTCCCGGAACCAAAGCGGCCAGGATGATTGAGAGGAAAGTTGTTTTCATGATGTTTTTATTTTGAGACGACCAAAGGTAAAAAATGGTTACAGCCAGTCTGCTCCGCCTGAAGGCCATGGTTGCCGTTCCTCAAAAAATCAGGCTGATCGTTCAGCAAAGTGAACATCTACTTGAACAGGCCGTGAAGCTGAGCGTCAATGCCGGTCACAATCTTACCGAGATCCTCTGATTTTTCATGGAACTTGTTCTCATCGATATCGATGATGAGCAACTTCCCTTTATTGTAGGTACTGATCCAGGCCTCATAGCGTTCATTGAGCCTGGTCAGGTAATCCAGGCGGATGGCTTCCTCATATTCCCGGCCTCGTTTCTGAATATTTTCTACCAAAACCGGCACCGATGCGCGCAGATAAATAAGAAGGTCAGGAGGAGTAATGAATTCATCCATGAGGTTGAAGAGGTCCACGTAATTTTCAAAGTCACGCGTGGTCATCAATCCCATGGCGTGCAGGTTGGGAGCGAAGATGGAAGCATCTTCATAAATTGTGCGGTCCTGCACAATCTTCTTTCCGGAGCGCTGAAGGTCGAGCAATTGCCTGAACCTGTTTTTCAGAAAGTAAACCTGAAGGTTGAATGACCAGCGCTGCATGTCCTTGTAGAAATCAATCAGGTAAGGGTTATCATCCACCTCTTCGAAGTGTGGCTGGTACTTGTAGTGCTTCGCCAGACTGGTAGTCAGCGTGGTCTTGCCGGACCCAATGTTTCCCGCTACGGCAATGTGCATAATCTGTTCAGGTAAAATAAAATGTGGTTCGAAAGTATGAAAATCCCGGCAGCGCGCAGGGGCTAGTTTTTCACATCCGGCATGTACCGGTACACCTTGGTCGTGCCGCCTCCGGAGAGGTATAAGCGGTTGCGGGCGAAGGTATAGCTTTCAAATGCGCCTTCGGGCACCGGGAGCACGTCCTCTTGCGTGCGGGTGGGATCAAGGATGTGGAGCCCATCATCGGACATGAAGAGGAGATTGTCGTCCACTACCCGAATGGGCTTTGTGGTCTTCACCGGTAATCGGGTGCGGTACGTGCCGTAAATATCAAAGATGAGAATGCCCAACTCGGGATCGACCAGAAATACGGAGTTGCCGCGCTCGGTCACTTGCACCGGGTGAAGTTCGAGTCCGAGCACTACGCCGAGATTTCCGGTGGAGGACAGGGGTTGAAACGCACGATCTACGCGAATCAGTTCGGACATGCGTGCATCCCATAGCCAAAAGGCATCACCACGCGATCCGCAGATATACTCCACCTGGAGAAATCCCTTTTCGAACAGGTCAATAGTGCTGCCCTGCTGACTCAGTGTATTATCGAGGAATACAACCTTGGCCTGCTCGCGGTAGTACGCGAAGGGCATCAGTGGATTGGAGAGATCAAACTGGGTGATGTCGCCGTAGTTGAGATCAGCCGATCGGAAGAGCAGGGTGCCATCGCTGCTCCACTTCTCCATCCGGGTTCGGTTTACGGTGTAGATGTTCCCGAGCTCATCAAGTTCAATCTGATTTCCGGAAAAGGGCAGGGTACGTTCATGAACAAACCCGGACAGGAGAGGCAGGGCCAGCAATACGGGTAGGATGCTCATGCCTCGAGTTTCAGCAAATTCAGTACCTCGTCCACATGCCTGCGGTCATTGCTGAGACGGGGCACTTTATGCTGGCCCCCCAGTTTGCCTTTCTGCTTCAGCCACCGGTGAAATGTTCCGCCGGGCATTCGCCTTACTACGGGTTCTTTCAGGTTGAGATCAAATGAGCGTTTGGCATCGTAATCGGAGTTTACCGCCCGAAGTTCACGATCGAGATGGCGGCTGAAATCATCCATGGAATCAGGCTCTTGCTCAAATTCGATGAGCCACTCGTGGGCGCCGCGGGCTTGTTCATCCATATAAACTGGAGCCACGGTATACTCTCGCACAAGGGCTCTCGTGTATTCGCTGGCCAGCTGAATGGCATGGTCAGCATTCTCCACCATGAGTTCCTCGCCGAAAGCGTTGATGTAATGACGGGTGCGTCCGCTTACCTGAATCCGGAATGGGTAGCGCGATGTAAACCGCACGGTATCACCCACCATGTAGCGCCACAATCCGGCATTGGTGGAGATTACAAGCGCATAACTCTCACCTACCTCCACTTCGTTCAGCAAGAGGGTGCGGGGATGGGGTGAGTCGAGTTCGGAAAGCGGCATGAACTCGTAGAAAATGCCGTAGTCGAGCATAAGCAGCATGTCATCGGAGCCCAGGCGGTCCTGGATGCCAAAGAAGCCCTCGCTGGCATTGTAGCTTTCCACGAAGTGGGTAGATCCGTTGGGCATGATGCGACAAAACTGCTCCCGATACGGACGGAAACTAACGCCGCCGTGCATGTACAACTCGAGGTTGGGCCAAATCTCATGGATATGTTGAGCTCCTTTTATCTCCATGATCCGGTGGAGCAATACGAGCGTCCAGCTCGGCACACCGGAAAGCACCGACACATCCTCGTGCATCGTGGCTTGCGCCATGGCCTCAATTTTCTCCTCCCAGTTGTCCATCAGGGCAATCTCGAGCGATGGCGTGCGCCGGAGCTCCACCCAGATGGGCAGGTTGCGAATGATGATCGCCGAGAGGTCGCCGGTGTATCCTTCGTCGCTGAACGGGTTGATCTTCGACGAGCCGCCTACGATCAGTGTTTTGCCGTTATAAAGCCGGGCTGACGGATTCTGGTGACAGTATAATGCGAGCAGGTCTTTTCCGCCTTTGTAATGACATTCTTCAAGAGCCTCTCGCGTAACGGGGATGAACTTACTGCGGTCATCGGTGGTGCCGCTGCTTTTGGCGAACCACTTGATCCGTGAGGGCCAGAGTACATTCTGCTGGCCTTCGCGCAGGAGGTCGATATAGGGTTTTATATCCTCGTACCTGCGGATGGGGACTGCCGAGCGAAAGTCGCGGATATTGCGAATAGATGAGAAGTGGTGCTCCAGACCGAAGCGCGTGAGCGCGGCCTCATCAATCAGCCTCTGAAACAGCTCCTGCTGCACTTCCGAAGGATACTTCATAAAGAGCTCGATCTGATGAACGCGCTTCTTGATGAACCAGGAGAACAGCGTATTGAAGGGCATGGGAAAATGTTCGGTTATGAGTTGGGAAGTTAGGCATATTTTTCCAAAGCCTCGTCATGAATGGGAATGCTCGTCATCCCCTTTTTCATATCCTCTGCAGCAGCCTTAAAGCCAGATGCTCATTTCCTCTTTCATCCTCAGGGCTTCTTTTCCCGCTGCTTCAGCGTAGTCGGCCCCGGATGATGCATAGAGGATCGACCTGGATGCGTTGATCAGCAAGCCCACATCCTCGTTCATCCCGTATTTTACTACTTCTGCGAGACTTCCTCCCTGGGCGCCTACACCGGGTACGAGCAGGAAATGACGGGGTACAATGCTCCTGACCCGGGCGAGCTGCTCCGGACGTGTCGCGCCCACTACAAACATGGTATTATCAGGCGATCCCCAGGCGGATACCGAGCGCAAAACCTGCGCAAAGGCAGGCTCTCCTTCCATCTCCCGCAACTCAAAGTCATCTGCCCCGGGATTGGAAGTGAGCGCCAGCACAATTGCCCATTTATCCTGAAATTGCAAGAACGGCTCAATCGAGTCACGCCCCATATATGGCGCTACCGTCACACTGTCGCAACCCAGGGTATCGAAAAACGTGCGAGCATAATAGGATGATGTATTGCCGATATCTCCGCGTTTTGCATCGGCAATGATGAAGTGATCCCGGCCCATGTAGCGGATGGTTTCCTCCAGAATACGCCACCCTTCTGCGCCCAGCACTTCATAAAATGCGAGATTGGGCTTGTAAGCCACACAATGCTCCCGCGTGGCATCAATGATCGCTTTGTTGAACGTGAGCATATCTGCTCCAGCCGGCAATTTGGCGGGATCGGTATCCAGACCAACACACAGGAAGCTTTTCCTGCTGCGGATCCGGCTGATGAGTTCGGTGCGGGTCATGGTGTCTGGTTTCAGGCGCCGGCTGCGAGCTTTTCAGTATTTTCCGCTACGCGCAGTGCTTCTATGATTTCATCAATCGCCCCGTTCATGACCGCATCGAGATTATATAAGGTCAGTCCAATGCGATGGTCGGTCACCCGCCCCTGCGGAAAGTTGTAGGTGCGAATTTTGGCTGAACGGTCGCCGGTACTTACTAATGACTTGCGCATTCGGGCGCGCTCTTCCTGCCTTCTATTTACTTCGGCCTCAAAGATCCGTGTGCGAAGCATGGTCATCGCCTTCTCGAAGTTCTCATGCTGTGAGCGTCCTTCCTGACAAGCCACCACGACACCGGTAGGCAAGTGGGTCAGGCGTACCGCCGATTCGGTTTTGTTCACGTGCTGTCCGCCCGCTCCACTCGACCGATATGTGTCGCGCTGAATATCGGCTGGATTGATGACCACATCCAACTCTTCGGCCTCGGGCAGCACCGCCACTGTGGCGGCTGAGGTGTGTACGCGTCCTTGTGCTTCCGTTTCCGGAACGCGCTGAACGCGATGCACGCCGCTTTCAAACTTGAGCGTGCCATACACTTCGTCTCCCGCTACCTCAAATGACACTTCCTTGAATCCTCCCATCGTTCCTTCGCTCACGTTCAGCACGTCGTATTTCCAGCCCCTGGACTGGATATAACGGGTGTACAT
>CANGTU010000065.1 GCA_947456965.1 Flavobacteriales bacterium | reverse complement strand
TACTAGAAAGCTGACTGCGTGGCTTTTGTCTGTTTGAAGTATGAGTGGTTATTTCCTTTTCGTTGTTAGTTTTCTACCCAGTGCTTGTCTCCCGGCACAATGATGGGGCCTTGTATCTAGTATCTAGCATCTAGTATCTAGAATCTAGAATCCCTGCACCCCATTCACCGTCGTGTACTTCAGCACGTAGTTTTTATCGGGGTAAATGCGCTTGAACGCGCTCTGCACCATCAGCGTTGCTTCATGGAAGCCGCACAGGATAAGTTTCAGTTTGCCGGGATAGGTATTGATATCACCGATGGCGTAAATACCCGGCACATTGGTGCTGTAGTCGAATGTATTTACCTCGATGCTGTTCTTGTCGATGTTCAGTCCCCACTCTGCGAGCGGTCCGAGTTTCGGTGAAAGACCAAACAGGGGCAGCCAGTGGTCGGTCTGCAGTTCCGTTTCACCCTCATTCTGCTGAATTTTAACCGCATTCAGCACGCCGTTACCACTCACTCCCACTACTTCTGCTTCGGTGAGCAGACGAATCTTTCCGCTGCCCGACATGTCGATCACTTTCTGAACACTGTCCGGATGCCCGCGGAAACTCTTGCTTCGGTGGATGAGTGTCACCTCTTCTGCCACGCCATTGGCGAGGAAGATGGACCAATCGAGGGCAGAGTCACCGCCGCCGCTGATCACCACCTTTTTACCCTTGTAAAAATGAGGATCGCGTACGATGTATTCGATGCCCTTGTCTTCAAAATCAGTGAGGTTGCCGATCGGAGGTTTGCGCGGCTCGAAACAACCGAGTCCGCCGGCAATAGCCACCACCGGGGCAATGTGCTTCGTGCCCCGCGACGTGGTCACGATGAACTTGCCATCCTCCGTCTTCTCCACACGCTCCGCGCGCTCACCCAGCGTAAAGCCGGGCTTGAATGGCTCAGCTTGCTTCATGAGCTGGTCGATGAGTTCGCCGGCCAGCACCTCCGGATAACCGGGAATATCGTAGATGGGTTTCTTGGGGTAAATTTCTGTTAGCTGCCCTCCGGCCTGGGGAAGAGCATCAATCAGGTGACACCTGAGCTTCAGCAATCCGGCCTCAAACACGGTAAAAAGTCCGCACGGACCAGCACCGATAATCAGGATATCCGTTTCAATCATTTCGCAGTAGGAGAATTGCGCGCAAAAGTAGGTGATTATCCAGAGCCTGCTGCACCTCCCGGGATATCTCAAGAACCCCGTTCAAGCCCAAAAGTTCAGTTTCCCGGACGTCCACGGCGGAGGTTGAATTCGGACCTGGTATTTCACTAAATTGGCCCCAAATCGCCTTGGCATGAAAACATCCTTACTCTTTGCTCTTTTTCTCTTACCCGCTGCCTTGATCGCCCAGTGCGATGGCGTGCGATACCGTGAGTTTCTCTTCTCCGACTTTGAGAAGACCTCCAACCTGACTTACGGCAATAATGTGACCCACGAAGGCACGGCTCAGGACCTCCTCCTGGATGTATACGAGCCGGCCGGTGACAGCGAGACCAACCGTGCACTGGTGATTTTAGCCCACGGTGGCTTCTTTATCAGCGGGAGCAAGGATGGTCCGGATGTAGTGCCCCTCTGCGAAGACCTCGCCCGGATGGGCTATGTATCAGCCAGCATCAACTACCGTCTCGGATTCCCGTTTGCCAATCTCGAGGCGCGCATGACGGAAGCCGCCCTGCGCGGCGTGCATGATATGAAGGCCGCTATCCGCTGGTTCAGAAAATCGGTGGAGGAGTCAGGCAATCCCTATGGCATAGACCCGGAGCAGATTTACATCGGTGGTGTGAGCGCCGGAGGATTCATCGCCCTGCACCTCGCCTACCTCGACGAGGAGGCCGAGATACCCAGCTATATTGATCTTGCTAATCCCGGCCTGAACGGAGGACTCGAAGGTGTCTCGGGCAATGCAGGATACTCCTCGCACGTCAACGCAATCATCAACATCGCCGGAGCCATCGGAGAAAAGTCCTGGATTACCGCCGGTGATGAGCCCGCTGCTCTGTTACACGGTGATGTGGACACCACCGTTCCCTATGCCACGGATATGCAGCTCGTATTTGGTGTGGTGCCCGTGACGGAGGTCGACGGCAGTTTCTCCATTGCACAGCGGATGGAAGAAGTGGGAGTGGCGCATTGCTTCGAGACTCACGAAGGGTTCAATCACGTTCCCCATACCAGCGATGCCGCAGTTTATGACACAACACTGTCCATCATCTCCAATTTTCTGAGCCACTTCGTGTGCGATATCGCTCTTGATTGTGAGTACCGTGAACTGTCAGTAGGCGTGAATGAAACCATCCTCGCCGAATCGATGGAGATTTACCCCAACCCGGCAGCTGATCGTTTCCGTGTGCGCTACGATGCTCCAGGCATAGCTCTGCTCAGCATCTATGATCTCACCGGACGCCGCGTAATGCAGTCAACTATCCGCTCTGGTGAAGAAATACACACCGCCGCATTGCCGGATGGCGCGTATCTGGTGGAATGTTCCATCGGCGACCGGCGGGCTACACGGCGGGTGGTGGTGACACGGTAATGACGCGATTCACCGAGTCTCTGCGTTTTAAGGACAAATGGTAATTGGAGTACCAGGCGTCAAATGCCGGTATAATTCCTCCATGTCAGCGTTGCACAGGGCGATGCATCCGAGTGTCCAGTCGTGACTGAACAATATCTTGTGATCATCCGAGTAACCATTCGGCAATCCGTGAATGCGGATATCACCGCCAGGCGAAAAGCCATGTTCCCGCGCCCATTTCCGGTCTTCGGCATTGGGATATGAGATACCTGCGCTTTTGTAATACTGGCTGTTCGGATTCAGATCAGTGATCGTATAATCACCTTCCGGAGTTTTTCCGTCACCTTCCTTTTGCTTGTGTCCCTTGGGACTAAAACCGAGCTGAATGGAATAACTCCGCACGCGAACATCATTACAGTATACATGCATCACGCGTTGAGACTTGAACACCTCCAGTCGCGAAATGCATGTAAGAGGTTCGCGCGATTCCGGTGCATCACCGGCAATATCGCATGAACCGAACAGGCATAGCAATGCCAGGAACATGTACTGTTTCATTATTAAATGGGGTTAGGAAAAAACAACCCCGGGCGAGGCCGGGGTTGTAATGCGATACGCGCCACAGAGACGCGATTTATCGCGTCTCTACAACGCGAATTTCACGGGCAATACCATTTCGCAATCCACCGGCTTGCCATCTTTCATGGCCGGCTTCCAGTTGGGCATTGCGCTCACCACGCGGAGTGCTTCCTTGTCGAGCTCAGGTGCCACAGAGCGCCTGATCTGGGCATTGGACACACGTCCATCGGACTTCACGATAAAGGACACGAGCACGGTACCCGACGCTTTTACACCTTCCGGGTATTTCAGCTGCGAGGAGAGGTACTTGAACATGGCCTCCTGTCCGCCATTGTACTCAGGCATTTGATCGGGACCGGAGATATCATCTGCGCCGATCTCCTTGATGCCCTTTTCTGGCATCGGTGCTTTTTCCTTTGTCGCAGGAACTTTCTCCTTCGATGCAGGAGACTCTTTCGTAACAGGAATTTCCTTCACAGCCGGCGCCTCCTTGCTGCTTGCCTTTTCCTTCGGAGCAGGCGGAGCTTTCGGAGCCTTTGCAGGTGCCGGCGGCACGGGTGATGACGGAGGAGCGACTTTGGAGTCGGATTCCTTGGGGGTTTCGCTCTGTGCGAGCACAGTGGTCTGGGCAGCAATCATCAATGCAAACACTGGCAGGATTGCGGCATACTTCCACAGTTTCCTGTGTGAGGAGCGTGTTGTGTACATCATGGTAATACGGGGTTTTAAAAGGGTTTGCGAAAAGAAGGAGTGGACGAGCAGGCGCTCATCGGTGTGCATGGCGTGGGCTACCAGCATGCGTGCGTATTCTTCCTGGCCAGTGTGACGCAGCGCATCAGCATCCGCAAGAAACTCATGGTTGAGTCGCACACTGCGCTTGATCGCAGGCATGAACGGATTGAACCAACACAGGCAGTGCACGAGTTCAAAAAAGAGCACATCGGCACTGTGCCATTGGCGGCGGTGCACATCTTCATGGGCCAGCACCACCGGCTTGCCTTCGTGCGGTAAAGAAGCCGACACCACCACGCGATTGAAGAAGGTAAATGCGGCATTGTGCTGCGGATCGCGCACTGCGCGCCAGGTGGACCAAACCAGCCAAGTGAGCCTGATGATCATTCCACCTGCACATACGACGTAGAACCACACCCACGGACTCATCGGCTCGTCGGCCGATGCGACCGCTCTTCCCACCCACACCTCAGGCAACACAGCCACTACACGTTCATACGACTGCGGAGAAACCGTAAAGCTGTTCCACTGCACCAGCGGAGCAACAAGTGCAAGCAATGCAGTGAAGAGCAGATAAAACCGGTTGAGCTGAAAAAACGTCTCGCGCTTGAGCAGCAGCACATAGATGGCGTATGCCGCGAGCAGCAGCACATTCACTTTGATGAGGTATCCGAGAAGTTCCATCTTATTTCTTTTTAGATCGCTTCGATTCGATGAGTTGAAGAATATCGTCCAGCTCCCGTGTGCTCAGTTTTTTCTCCTTCACAAAAAAGGACACCAGCTGCTCCGCAGATCCGGAGAAAAACTGATTCACCATTTCTCCCAATGAGTAGCGCGTGTATTCCTCTTTTGTAATCAGCGCATAATACCGGTGACTGCGTCCGAACGCCTCATACCCCACCACGCCTTTGTTCTCCAGAATCCGCACAATGGTGCTGATGGTAGTCACCGCCGGCCGCGGCTCCGGAAAGTCCTCTAACAGTTCTTTAACAAACGATGGTCCGCGCTTCCACAGCACCTGCATCACCTGCTCTTCTGCCTTGGTCAACTCTTGCATGGGACAAACATAAACTAAATCCTTAGTTGATTAACTAAACTTTTAGTCGAAAATTGCATTTCTACGAAAAAAGATGCTAGATACTAGATACTAGATAACTTACGGGAACGACAAGAGCCCGGGGTTAGACTTCATTATCCCATTACCCCATCATCCCATTAACACCGATAGCAGATAACCCTGCGGAAACGACCGGTGGCTGGAGTTAGACTTCATTATCCCACTATCATAACACCCCTTCGGGATTGATCATGAGTCTAAGAAAGTTCGATTATTCCTTCACTGAAAGCACTACCCCCCCGCCCTTGCACATTTACACACTTGCACATTTACACACTTGCACACTAGCATACTAGCATACTAGCATACTAGCATACTAACATACTCCCCTCACACCGCCCTCACCCCTTTTATCTGGGGCACGGCTGCGCGGATCGCCTGTTCGACGCCGGCCTTCATGGTCATGATGCTCATGGAGCAGGTCGTGCAGGCACCGTGCAGTTCAACAAGAGCTTCGAGATCCTCGGTCACTTCTACGAGGGTAATGCCGCCGCCGTCAGCCTCCAGGTAAGGGCGTATGCTGTGCAGTGACTGGTTCACACGCTCGAAAATATCTTCCCTGCTCATACTTGCGGATTCATAGATTCGGCGGGTTGCGCCGGGCCTTTGCGAAAAGGCAGCATCCGGATTTCCCGTTCAAAATTAGACAGGATCTCGTCGATGAATGCACCGGCTGCCGTTTCCTCCTGAAGCGCAGCCGGACGACCTGCATCACCCGCCTCCCGGATTCCCTGAATCAGCGGCAGTTGACCCAGAAAGGGCACGCCCAGATTCGCCGAGAGATTTTTCGCGCCATCCCGGCCGAAGAGATAGTACCGGGCATCCGGCAGTTCTTTGGGGGTAAACCACGCCATATTCTCGACCATGCCTATAATCGGAACATTGACCGCCGGAAGCTGGAACATGGCAACTCCCTTGCGGGCATCCGCAAGAGCAACCTCCTGCGGTGTACTCACGATTACCGCACCTGTGAGGGGCAGAGCCTGAACGATACTCAGGTGAACATCCCCCGTGCCCGGAGGCAAATCGAGGATCATGTAATCCAGAGGTCCCCAATGTGCGTCATTGATCATCTGATTCAACGCCTTGGTGGCCATAGGTCCCCTCCAGACTACGGCCTGATTTACCTCCGTAAAGAATCCGATACTAAGGACCTTCACGCCATACTGCGTGATGGGCTCAAGCAGCTGACGGCCATCCAACTGCACCAGATTGGGCTTTTCATGAACAAGATCAAACATCACCGGTGCAGAGGGGCCATAGATATCTGCATCCAGAAGGCCTACCGCATACCCCTTTCGCGCCAGGCCTGCAGCAAGGTTAGATGCCACTGTACTCTTCCCTACTCCGCCTTTGCCGCTGGCCACCGCGATGATGTGTTTCACCCCGGGAAGAACCTTACGCAACTCTCCTTGCCTTTCATCACCACTGATGGCTACCACTTCAGTATCCACAGTGAACTCCCTGCCCAGAACCCGGTGAATAGCAAACTCACAGGCTTCCCTCATGCGCATGCGGCTATGCATGGCGGGGTTACTCACCTTGACCGTAATGGCGATATGCGAACCCGTCACCTCCCGGATGGTCACCAGATTCAACGATACGATATCTCGTTTCAGCTCGGGCTCAACCACATTACTCAGGGCGTCCAGAACTGCTTGCTTGGATACACTCATGTTTTTTCTAAACCACATTGGGGGCACCAAGTTCAGGATAAATCGTCCAAAACCACAAGCGAAGGTTCATGCTCCTGAATACAGGAATCAACATCCCGATGCCTGATGCCGGTTTGTGTGTGCTCAGCTTCCTTGTTTCCGTTTGACTTTCCAGAAGAAATCTGGGCCATACCACCATTCCCGAATATTGATCCCCGACTATACAGCCGGATATCCATTCCGATCTACAGCGACTGCATAATCGGGGGATCAGGCTATACGAGCCACAGCCGCATCACCTTTCTGCTTTGGATTCTTTGAGGCTTATATCACCTCAACGAGGGTAGGAATACCCTCCGTTATGTATTTTCATACCGCTGTATAGACTCTTTATTCCTTGATTTGACCATGGATTACACCGATCAGGATTACCTGGTCATACTGGGTAGGAATATTGCAGCCAAACGAAAAGAACTCCAATTCACCCAGTCTGATCTGGCTGGGTTTGTCAATATGGAAGTGCCGAATCTCAGTGTGATCGAAACCGGAAAATCCAATCCTCAACTTCTTACCCTTGTCCGGATTTGCGCTGCGCTCGGATGCAATCTCTCGGATCTTTTGCCCAGGTTGAGTCAACCGGAGGAGTTTCTTCAGAAACCGGCGGTATACAGTCCCCGCCGACATCAACCACCGCGCAACGTGAAGCCGACTCAATCTGCCCCAAAATCCACGGACTCGAAAAGGAAGCCCAAGCTTTGAGCTGAAAAAGCAAGAAAAGTATGCTCCTGCTCCACGTGGCCTGAGCAGGTAGCAACCCTACCCATAGGGTATTATGCCCCGTCTTTTCTCATGGTTCCTCCATTCATGCGACCACAGCATCGGAGCGCACTCCATTCCATTGTGAACAACAGCTAAGGATGTGAAAGATGTGATTGTTAGTATGTAGAATACCTTTCCCCCATATTTAAATCTGATTCATATCCTACGCTTAACCATTATATTCATTTTGAATATGGGAATGACTTCCCTCCTCCTTGCGCAATCAGCAGCCGACTCAATTACCATGAAGAAGGCTCCGCTTGGGGGCTACCAATTCATCTACCGGGGAGATAACCTCAGAACTAAGGAAGTGGTCCAGGTGATGGACCTCAACAAGACGGCCTGCGTTCAGATGAAATCCGCCAGAACTTCGAACAGCATCGCGAATGTTCTGAGTTTTGCAGGGTCATTCATGGTAGGCTGGACTCTGGGAGATTTAGCCGGCGGACGGGATCCCAACTACGCGGTTATGGCTTTAGGAGGCGGGCTTATCGTGACCTCTATTCCATTCACAGTGAGCGCTGTGAAAAAATCAAAGAAAGCGGTGCACACCTGGAATAGCGGCTTGTCCACGAGTTCCCTCCCGCCTGCCCGGGAACTTGATTTTACGATGAGGGGTCTGGGCGTCGGACTTGTTTACCGCTTCTGATTGCAGAAAGCGATGCACTTGATATCCATCCACATGGTGGAGATTGCCTCTTGCCGGGCTTTCGGATGAAAGGTGACCGAAATCGCACTGTGCAGCCCATCACAGTCTAATGCCCGTTACACACCTTCTGAAGTCCCTTTCGTTTGCTCCATGAACCCCGGAGTAGATCACTACCTGATAGCAGGCTGCGGACGTTGCACCCGGTACAATACACCCGATTGCAGCATTCACCGCTGGAGGGATGCGATCATGGAACTGCGGCGTATCCTGCTGAGTTGCGGGCTCTCGGAAGAGCTCAAATGGAGCAACCCATGTTATACGGATCAAAAGAAAAACAT
>CANGTU010000064.1 GCA_947456965.1 Flavobacteriales bacterium | reverse complement strand
GTCATCTTGCCCTCTCTCATGCCATTCTCCAAAATTGCGATCTGGGTTGTAGCGCTCTTTTTTCTCGCCGGAACGATCATGAATACCATCACACCAAGTAAGATTGAACGGATTTGGGCGCCGGTGGCGCTGGGGCAGTTGATTGCAAGTATTGCTGTGGCCTTGAGCAACTAATAATACCCTATCAACCTAACAAAAGAAATGACCAGAATAACCAAGATCAACTATCTGCTCCTTTTCGTCAGGATAGCGGCAATTCTGGCGCTAATCTTTGTGCTCACCCTGATTCCATTTATTAGCTACACACCATTAGGAGTGCAGCTTTCAACTGTGGTAATCGTTTCCTTTTTGCTCTTTACTTATATCCGAAGCATGATCTTCGATACGATCACTATCGAAGTTGGAAACGAAGAACTTGTGCTATCGCGACTATTTGGGATTCAAAAAAGGAGGTATTCATTCGATGAAATATCAGGATTCTCTGACTCTGAAATAATCCTCAGAATGGACATTAAAAGACCTCGATCAGTGATTCTTTACACAAAACAAAACACTGTCTTTGAGATCATCGATTATAATTATCGGAACTTCAATGAAATCAAATCCTTCCTAAGCCAATTTCATCACTTCGGCTTTGAACCCTACAAAACGGGGTTTTACTTCAGAACATATGCTCACCGGTCAATTCACACCATAATCCTTCTTTCCTATTTTGGCTGTCTGAATGGAACCGCTCCGCTCCAAATTGCCAAAAGCATCGCCTACGACGGACACCCGGGGTTCGAACTCAAGGATAATTCTACTCTTTACTTCTTCAATGAGCAAGGCAGAAATACCATGCAGTGGACCAATGACACGACAAATAAGGTAATCTGTCACTTCGATAACCGCGCTGCAATAAACGGGAATGTAAGGATTGACACAACGCATGTCGGTATAATCCACATTGATTGAAACTACCCATCCAGTCAGCGCATACATGCGTAACCGAATTATAAAATACCTTCTCGCCGTGTGTGCATTCGCGTTATGCCAGTGCGCTGTGATGCGTGACATCCGTGACCATGAAGTGACCCGCCCCATGAAGATTTCACCCGCTGATGGCTCATTTCCATTTCATGTGATCACAGGAAACTATGTGCTCTCCGTGCGCGACAGCGCTGCGCGGGTAATCCGGGGGATGTTTTCGAAAGGAAAAGACTCACTGGTCTTTCGGCAGGATACGATTGACTTGTCCACTATGGATCCATACTGGGTACAGCATCCTGTGAAGCGTGAATTGCGAAAATGCATGGAAGCAGATGAAATAGGCATTTACTCCCGTGTGACATCATCTAATCTCACCAAAATCAAGCGCACTGTTTCCGCATCTGATTTCAACGGAACGCACAGTTTCTATCTATACAGGCACAAGGGAGACACCGTTCTGTATTCGATTTCATTTGATCTGGGTACTCCTCCTTTCTAATACACATACAGAAAAATCGGCAAGCACCGGAAGTGTGCAACCATCTTACTCACCGGGTCGTTTAGCCAATCATACCATGACGCCGCTCTCGTTCACGTCAACAGAACCGCTGCCAACTGACCACCATACTATTGTACGCTCCACCTGCGGGACAAAAACACGCTGGAGTTGACTTTTGATTCGTTCTTCTATCCGGGAAGCACCATCACAGTTGGCTTTACACCTTTAAAATCTGGTCGAAGGAACAATGCGACCAATACCTGGACTGATCTTCAAAGAAATGGACTATTCACCCCGCCATCCGCTTGCCGGGAAGGAATTGGGCCGTGTATGTAACCACGATCGGTACGCCAAAGTCAAGTCTCATCAGAATCTTTTATCGCTGCGCCAGGATGATTTCACAATCAAGCGCAATTTGTAAACGTCAATCATGCAAGTCAGCAAAGTCCATAACTTCGTGACAACCTAAACCCGGAATACCGGCAATAACTGCCCACCTCTATCAGCAAGTGACTTGATTCGCACATGCTCACACCTGCTCACTTGCATACTTACCTTTCCCCTATGAAATACTTCCTACTCTCTCTTTTCATCGCGCTTGGTTTGGCCGGCAAGACGCAGGTTGTTTCCACAGCATTTCTTCAGAGCTATTCGATTGAAGAAGTGGTGGGTGTGATGGATGACCTCGGGGTACCTCCGGGATTTCTTCCGGCCAACTACGCCGTGGATTGTTACCGTGTCATTTATATGACCCCTCACCCGAACGGAACGGATGTGGAAGTAAGCGGACTGATCTGCATACCGGCCGGAGGAGGATGTGCATTTCCGCTAAGCAGTTATCAGCACGGCACAATCGCGCGGCGCATTGATGCGCCTTCATTCGGTGGTACGGAGTTCGATCTGCAGGTGCTTTATGCTTCTGCCGGATATGTTGCAGTTGCAGCCGATTACATTGGTCTGGGCACTTCGCAAGGAATGCATCCTTACGTGCATGCAGATTCAGAAGCGACCACCTGTCGTGACCTGCTGCGCGCAGCCCGCGACCTTCAGTCTGCGCTGGGGTATCTGCTCAACGATGAACTTTTTATCTGGGGGTATTCGCAGGGTGGACACGCTACCGCAGCGTTGCAACGACTCATCGAAACAGATCCTTCACAGGAATTTGCCATCACCGGATCCGCGCCCATGGCCGGCCCATATGACGTGAGTGGAGTGCAAGCCGAAGTCATTACCTCCAACAACCCCTATCCCACTCCCGGCTATCTGCCTTATGTAATCTTCAGCTATCAATCGGTGTACGGCAATTTGTACACCGACATCAACGACGTGTTCCTTCCGGAATACGCCTCCATTCTCCCCGGGCTGTTCGACGGCAACACCTCCATGGGCACCATCAATAACGCGTGCCCCGACATCCCCAATCAAGTGCTCCAGCCAGCATTGCTCGAGGCGTTTCTGCAAGACCCCAACCATCCCATGCGCATTGCGCTGGCCGACAATGATCTGTATGACTGGGCCCCTGCTGTACCCACCCGGTTGCTTTACTGCATAGGTGATGATCAGGTGAACTATATGAATTCTGTCGTGGCGTACAATGCCTTCCTGGACCTCGGCAGCACCAATGTTGAGCAGATGGACCTGGGCGACTGGGATCACGGATTCTGCGCACCATTCGCCATGTTCGACGGCTATTCGTTCTTTGAATCACTCCGCGAGCCACCGTTCAATCCCACAGTCACTTCGGAGGTCACAGGCGTATCCGCATCCGGAAATGCAGACGGAACCATCACAGTCACTGTGGACTCACCCGGAATCTGGAGCTATTCATGGAGCCACAAAGCGAACGGACTGTCACTCACCGGGCTCGAAGAAGGCCAGTATATCCTTACCCTCACTGCGGAAAACGGGTGCTCGGTAAGTTACCTCTACACTATCGATGTGCAAGTGGGCGTGGCCGAGTCCACCAACAGTACCCTCCGCGCATGGCCTGTTCCTGCAGGCGACATGCTCACCATTGAAATTCCCGAGCACATGCAGGAAGCAGAACTTACCATCTCTGACCTCACCGGCCGGGTAGTCATGAGAAAGCATGCAAGCGATCATACACCTCTTGAAGTGACACACCTTCCCTCAGGTCAGTATATCCTTCGCTGCGGAGAATATGCGCTGCGCATTGCGAAAAGCTGAAAGTATAATGGGGATAGGATAATGGGGATAGGATAATGGGGTAATGGGATAATGGGGTAATGGGGTAATGGGGTAATGGGGTAATGGGGTAATGTAGCTAACCCGCATAGACCAGATGATTAGGCAAGGTTATCTAGTATCTAGTATCTAGTATCTAGTATCTAGTATCTAGTATCTAGTATCTAGAATCTCCTCTCCAAGTCTCAATTCAGTTTATTGATCTGCTGATCGCCTTTTGAACTGGCATCCTGGATGAGTTTATCTCCTTGCGCTTCGGCGTCCTTGACGAGTTTGTTCGCACGCTTGTCGGTTTCCGCTACAGCTTTGTTGTAGGCTTCATCCGCTTCCTTGCGCATTTTGTCTGCAGCCAGCTTTTTCGCCTGACGCTCCAGCGGATTCTTCGCGCTGTCTTCCGTCTGCTTCGCCAGTTTGTATCCCCCATCCTTCACCTTTTGCGCAGCGGACCGACCTTCAGCCTTCATTTTATCGGCAGCAGCCTGAGCTTCCCGAACCAAACGTTCCTTTTCTGCTATGGCCTTTTCAAGGGCTTCATTCTTCAGTTCGGTTGCCTTTTCCTTCACAACTTCCTTTACCGCTTCAATGGCTTGTTCTTTGAGATCTTTTACCGCATCCGCACCGAGCGCCTTGCTCGTGACACCCACCTTGGGATCTGTTATTGTACCTGTGATTCGCGCAATCACGTTCACCTTGCTCCCCACGCTCATGTTGGTGCCCAGCTTCTTGTTGAGCTCACCTATGAAGCTGGTGGCCTGGCTTACTGCAGCCGACGGGAATTTCTCAAACGGAACGTCCATTTCCACATTGTAGTCAATTACCTGATCGAGCGTAGTGGATCCGTAAATCTTCGCAGGCACACCATCGAGCTTCACGATGAAGGGATCTACATTCACCACACCATCCACCATCTTGAATGCCACGTTGATGTCGTTGATGGTCAGCGGTTGCTTCAGTTTGTCGTAATTGATCTTGTCCGCCAGCCGAACCAGCGGAGCAAAGTCCTTCACCGTGACGCTCTTTGTGGTAAGTGAACCCGAGCCATTCACGGTCGAGTTCACGGGCATCATCTCCGGGGTGAGGTCGCAGCGCATGCTGAACTTCGTGGTAAAGCGACCGTTGCAAGCCTTGGCCACCGGCGCGAGCTTGTCAATAGTTGCAAACTGGGTCGCGGCCTTGTTGATGTCCATGTCTTTTATGTCAAACACCATGTCCATCTTCGGCACTGCGAGATTTTGTGCATTGTAATGACCGCTCATTCCCACACTTCCATCAAGCACATTCATCGTGAGATTATTCAGCGTGGCGATCTTGTCCTTGAGACCGATACCACCCTTCACATTGGATATGTCTGTGGTGCCATAGATCATTTTATCCAACTCGGCGGTAAGTGCAAAATCGATATTCCCCGGAAGTTCAATGGCGGTCATTGGTGCTTCCTCTGCCGCCGGCGCATCGGACGATGCGGTTGCCGTGCTGTCTTCCGTCATGAACTCATTCAGGTCCATAAGCTTCGACTTCACATCAAAACGTCCGATCAGCAATGAATCCTTCAGCGCATACTGCAGATAGTCCGTGATTCTGCCAGAAGCGGAGATGTCGCTGCGACCGATTTGCGCATTGAACTGATCCAGACTTACAAACGCAGGAGAGAAGGCAAAGTCAGCCGTATTCACCTGCACATCATAGGGCAGCGAGTCGCTGCGGAAAAGTACATTGCGAATACCCAATGTGCCATTCGCCTTGAACTCTTCGTAGCGCTCATTCTCCACACTGCTCATGCGACCGGCGATTGCGAGGTCAGCGCTGATCTGTCCGTGTACTTCGTCATGTTCTTCAAGCGGAATAAACTCTTTCACCTTGTCGAGATCCACAAATGCCTTCAGCATGAAATCGATATCCGGATCACTTTCCGGAGTGCGCAGCTTGAGTTGCATATCCACCGGATTGCCAGCCATTTCGAGGTGAAACAGATCCACATCCACAGTGGTGTTGTCCATCACATTCATATCCGCCACGATGGCCGACTTGATCTGAATATTATCGACGCTTTTCGGCAGATCGGGGTACTTGAACCGACCGTTTTCAACGAGCAGATTCAGCCCGAGACCAGGCATACTGGTTTCATTGTAGGTGCCTCGCACATAGCCATCCATGGCAAAATTTCCGGATGCATCCACGCCACTCAGATCGCTGGCAAACTCGAGTGGAACCAAAGACAAGAACTGCCTGAAGTCATTCTTCACCGCCGCGAAGGTGATGTCCATGTCAATATTTTCTTCTGGCATGGCGAGCCAACCGTCAGCCTTCAGGATGAGTTCGTTCAGTTGAAGTTCATTCTCCTTAAATGTGAATTTCATATTGGCCATATCCATTTCCAGATCGGCCTTGAGGTCGAGACGCGCCTTATTCAAATAGGTCACACCGTCGAACCAGAAGAGGCCCGACGCTGCAGTTGTGTGGCTCGACCAGGTAGTGATATCTCCGTTCACATCCCCGCTGGCCTTTAGATCCATGTCGCGGAACTCCATCTTCATGGGCATACTCTCATCGTTGTACACCAGCACGAGATTTTCTATTGTAAAGTCATCCATCTTCAGGCTGAACGGCTCTGAAGGTGCCTCAGGCGCCGCTGGTGTTTCAACTGCAGCAGTATCAGCCTTGGCGATATCGTAGTTGGCCGTTCCGTCTTCCTTCACGCGCACATCGAATACCGGATCGATGAGTGCGATACGTTTCACTTTGATCTGATCACCGAATACGCTTTTAATATCCACCACGGCCTCGAGGCTTCCGATCTGGGCCAGGCGCACACTGTCGAAGGGTGCGACATTATCCACGGTGAATTGCTCAATGCTCACGCGGAGATTCGGAAAGTTGCGGATCAGTGAAAGAGAAACTCCTTCGAACTGGACCACGGCATGGAGGTTATCATTCGCCGCCTTTTTCACGGCCTCCACTATTTTCCCTTTGAAGAGAAAGGGCAACGTGAGCAGAAGAACAAAGATCACCGCAAGGGTGTAGCCGGTAAGTTTCAGGAAGCGTTTCATAGTACGCGAAATTAGCGGACTTCGGGACACGATTCACCGCTTCGCAGCGTACTGACGAATGTCATTTCACACACGTTGACAATTCACTTCAGGTGCGCGGTATAGCCCGGCGAAAGCAATGCATCAGCGATCACGAGTGCAGCCATCGCTTCCACGATAGGCACCGCGCGGGGCAACACACAAGGATCATGTCTTCCGGTGGCTTCGAGTATCACCTCTTCCCCTTGTATGTTGGTCGTAGTCTGAGCCTTTCCGATTGTACTTACCGGTTTGAAACCAATGCGGAACCAGATGTCCTTGCCATTTGAAATACCACCTGTAATACCACCGTCGTGATTGGTATCCGCGCTGTCGTTGTTTTCGCTGCCCTGCCGGAGCGTGGATGAAAACCCATCCCCCATTTCAAAGCCTTTAACTGCGTTGATGGATACCATGGCATCGGCGAGGCGTGCGTTGAGTTTGCCGAATACAGGATCACCGAGCCCGGCGGGGACGCCTTTCGCTACGCAGGTAATGATTCCGCCCACGCTATCCTTGGCTTCGCGTGCCTGCTCAATCACCTGCACCATGCGTTCCGCGGAAGCGGGGTGCGGGCATCTCACCGGGCTTAGCTCCGTGAGCGAGAGATCGAGCGCTGTGTAGGGCAGAGGCACATGCACATCCTTTACTGCGCTGACGAAGGCCTGAATGGAGATGCCCTTGCTGTTCAGGAGCATTCGGGACAGGGCTCCCGCCGCAACGCGCACCGCTGTTTCGCGCGCAGAACTGCGTCCGCCACCCCGATAATCGCGGATTCCATACTTGGACTCGTAAACGAAATCGGCGTGACCAGGCCGGTGAACCAACTTCATCGCTTCATAGTCATGCGGACGGTGGTCCGTATTTCGGATAATCAGACCGATGGGCGTACCCAGAGATTTGCCTTCGAACACACCGGAGAGGATTTCCACCTCATCCTGCTCATCCCGTGGAGTGGTCAGTGCGCTTTGACCGGGGCGCCTTCGCTGCATTTCGCGGCGCAGCAGGTCCAGATCAATATCCAGCCCTGCCGGCAAGCCGTCGAGCACACCACCAATGGCTGAGCCATGGGATTCGCCGAAGGTGGTCAATCTCAGATGATAACCGAATGTATTCATGATGACCCCGCGAAGGTAGCATGGAACCTGACTCAGAAGCGCCTGCAAACCTGCATCTCAACGAGGCGTAACTGCACCCAGAAGCTGGATGGCGGCACCTCCTCGCGGCGACCGGGAAGCGATCTGCCGCGGAGATCTGTGAGGGGCGCATAGTATAATTCCGGGCTCATTTGAAACAGCACATCCCAGGTATCCCGGATGCGAAAGCGGTATCCTGCGGTGAATGCAACACCCACGATATAGCTCCACTCCTCCTGATCGCGCGTATACAGAAAAGAGCCCGGATCAGAGGCCAGCGGCCTTACTGACTGCACCAGTGTATCGCGCGCAAAGGTGACCTGACCGCGCTGATCGAGCAGGCGATTGACCCCGGCCAATAAGTCGATGCCATAAAAAGGAGTATGAACCTCCCGGGGGTCCGACCATTCGATTCCGATGCGGCCTGTGGCGCGCCATTCCGTATCGTTCTTCCAGCGGAATACCATGGAGGAGTCGGTCACCAGCAGAATATCCGAAAGGAAATTATCCGAATCATCCCATACATCATAAAAATCTGCCACCCCCTGAAAACGCCAAGTACGATGGGGGTTTAAAGTGGACTGCCTGCGGAAGATGACGCCGGCGCGAGGAGAAAACGGAACACCTCCCATCAAGGTGCTGGCCGCAGCAGAAGTATAGATCCCGATGGAGTGACGATGGCCCAGGGAGTCCGGTTCGTGACCGGGCAGATCAAACTGAGCGTGTGCTGTGGAACTGTGAACAACCAGTGCGGAGATCAGCAGAATAAAGAAGAGTTGCAGTGGGATATTCACGGTGTGCGTTTACTTCGTGCAATATTGCAGCAGGAAAGCAGACCAATGAAGGTACTCTTCAAAAATATCCGTGTGCTCGCCGGAGTCCATGATTCGTCGCCGGACTATGTATCCGGTGCAGCTATGGCCGACCTTCCCGTGATGGAAGATGCCTGGCTCGCCGTGGAGGACGGCCTCATAGCCGATTATGGCAAGATGTCGGAATGGCCGGGAATCAGCGACTGGCGTGAGCTTGAGGTGATCGATGCAGAAGGAAAATGCATTCTTCCGGGGTGGTGTGATTCGCATACACACCTTGTATTTGCCGGATCCCGCGCAGGAGAATTTACTGACCGCATTCGCGGACTGACCTACGAGCAGATTGCTGCTAAAGGAGGCGGAATTCTCAACTCGGCACGCCTGCTTCGGGATACTCCCGAAGAAACACTTGTGGAAAGTGCCCTGCAGCGCCTGAACACCATCATGATGCAAGGCACCGTAGCCGTGGAAATAAAAAGCGGCTATGGACTGACCACCGAATCCGAGCTGAAGATGCTCCGGGTGATTCGCCGGTTGAAGGAGCTCCATTCCCTCACCATTCAATCCACCCTTCTGGCTGCGCATGCCATACCCGAGCACTACAAAGCGAATCCCGATGCTTACGTGGATGAAATCATCACCACGTTGCTGCCTCGCGTTGCGGAAGAACAACTCGCCGATTTCATTGATGTGTTTTGTGAAACGAATTACTTCACGGTGGAGCAGATGGAGCGCATTCTGGAGGCTGGAGCGAAATACGGTCTTTCCGCCAAAGTGCACGTGAATCAGTTCAACGCCATAGGCGCAGTGTCCGCTGCGGTGAAGCATCAAGCACTGAGCGTGGATCACCTCGAGGTGCTCACCGAAGAGGACCTTCAGGCGCTGAAAGGAACCCGCACCATGCCGGTCGGCTTGCCGGGATGCTCTTTGTTCATCCGCATCCCGTACACTCCGGCGCGGCGCATCATCGATGCCGGATTGCCTCTGGCACTGGCCACGGATTTCAACCCCGGCAGCGCGCCAAGCGGCAATATGAACCTCGTCAACAGCCTTGCTTGCATTCACATGGGCATGCTCCCCGCTGAAGTCATTCAGGCGAGCACGCTTAACGGCGCCTATGCGATGGGACTATCACAATCGCACGGAACCATTACACCAGGTAAAGAGGCCAGTTTCATTATTACCAGAAAAATGCAGTCGCTCGACGAAATACCCTATTACTTTGGCGACAATCCGGTGGAGGAGGTTTGGGTGAAGGGGACTCGGGTCACGGGACTCGAGACCCGAGGGGAGTGAAATGGAGAGCGAGAGCGGAGAGCGAAGAACGAACAATGGAGAATAAGAATAACATAACTTAGACCGCTTCCCGAGTCCCGAGTCCCGCGTCCCGCGTCCCGCGTCCCGAGTCCCGAGTCCCGAGTCCCGCGTCCCGAGTCCCGAGTCCCGAGTCCCGAGTCCCGCGTCCCGAGTCCCGCGTCCCGAGTCCCGCGTCCCGAGTCCCGCGTCCCGAGTCCCGCGTCCCGAGTCCCGCGTCCCGAGTCC
>CANGTU010000063.1 GCA_947456965.1 Flavobacteriales bacterium | reverse complement strand
TCCCAGAACAGCGCATCGTACCACACGAGGTTGAACAGCGGCGGCGTATTGCGCGTCGTGCGCTGGCCGTGGATGCCCACGCTGTAGCGCGCGGTGTCGGAAAACGCAAAGTCTTCCAGATGGCAAGAGGCGCACGCGACGCTGCCGTCGGCACTCAGCAAGGGATCGTTGAAGAGCAATTGGCCCAGGGTGATGCCTTCTGCAGAAACAGGAAGCAGGTTATCCGCCGGTGGGGCCGGAAAGAACGATGGCACTGCCGGAATAAAGGAATCGGGCGGACGCAGCCCAGCGGCGCCACACAGGGCGAGGCCCAGCAGCAGGATGGAAAAGGTCCGCATCGCGCTCAATGCTGGATGACCACCTGCCTGGTTTCGGTGCGGAGATTCGATTGCACCACGAGCGTATAGGTTCCCGGTGGGAGATCCGACGTGTCGAAGAAGAAGCGCGTCGGACACGATTCGATATGCCGCACGCGCTGGCCTGCCGGACTGTACAAATCCATCCGCTCGATGATGTGGAAGCTGTTGCGCTTCTGCAACTGCACATGGAGGCGGTCGTTGGCCGGGTTCGGGCTTACCGCCAGGTAATCCTCCTGCGGCTTTTCACCCACGGTATGCACCCACGTAGGAGAGGCGGTGAGGTTGTCGATCATCCATCCATCGTAGCCCACCTCGGTCGGCGGCAATGGCGTCCCATCGGCGATGAACGTGTGCCGCATGAGCAGCGTGTCCTGAGAATTCAGCCAGGAACCATCGAAGCAGAACCAGATTTCCTTCCACGTGGTATCCGTTCCGCCGAAGGCATACTGGCCGTTGGGCATGAGCACGCGGTTGGATTCATTGAAGCCGTAGAAGTTGTAGACGAACGGACTGTCGAACCCGTTGGTCCACGTCTCGCCATCCACCGAGAATTCCACAATGCCATAGGCATGTTCGGGCATCATGTCGAGCTTTTGCATCCAGCGGATCGCGGCGATCATCCAGCCCCATTCGTTGCTCACCGCATAGGAGAAGACCGATGAGTCATTCGGAGCATAGGCTTGGATCGTGTCCGTGGCGATTGCGTTCGGAATGGAGAATGGCGCATCGAACTTCGGCTTCTGGGGAGGCCCCACCTGCCAGGTGTTTTCCGGATAATCATGGATGGTGACAGGCAGCGGATCGTTCACCGGAAGGCCATCGAAGAATTGTTCGTAGATCTGGGCTTGTCCATAGGAAGCCAGGAACAGCAACCCGGAAGCGAGGATTGTGAGGCGCATGGTTAAATGGTTTAGTAAGCGTGATACCTCTGCGGGTGGATATACCCTACCAGGCATGCTGAAGACGTTATCACGAATTTAATTCGCCGAAATCCGGAACTTTTTTGTGCGTTGTAAATAGGTTACAACCCCACCGGATAGCTTCGGCCCAAATTCAACCACCATGCTCAACTTATTTGATGAACTGGGCTCCGCCTTTCGCGAGGCCGGGCAGCGCCATGCCCATCTCCGTGCGCTTCTGGCGCAGGGGTGGACGGTACCCCGGGGCTATGCTGCTGCGGAGGCCGACCTTCCTTCTTTCCAACGGGATATTCTTTTTGTTGGTTTGCATGCCATGCCGGTGATATCCCGGGGTGCGGATGCTGCCCTCAATCCGCTTGACCCTGATTCTCTGCAGGATCCACCGGTGAAGCCATCCGCGCTTTCTGGCGTCCATGATGAAATGCCGGGATACATCCGGGATATGCTTGATGCAGATATAGGTGGCATGAGGGAACCGGATGGGGTCCGCATGGTGCGCGACTTGCTCTGGCGTGCACGGTTGTCCATGGGCCAGTGCGGATTCTTTAACCTCTTTGCATTTCATGCTGCCACTCCGGAGTTGCTGCGTGACCTGGCGAAGCGCTCTTCCGGCATGGATTTGCTCGCCGTACAGCTCCAGCTGGCCGACCGCTACATCCGTGAGGTCGTACGCCCGAAGCTGATTGTACCCGTTGATTCAGGCACTTTGGTGTACCTCGGGCTTCATGCCACGGAGCGCAGTGGTGTGCGCGAGAACGGATGGATGGGTTACGTGTGCAGTCCCGAACCGGATGAGGTAATTGGCTGCTACCGGCTCAACTCCCGCCAGCCGGAGATTGCGGGCATTCCGGGCGGACCGTGGGAGGATATGACCTTTATCCTCCCGGCAACGATGACCACGTGGAGTGGACGCGGTGACAAGTCTTGCTATGCGTGGATGCTGCGCCGGGCCTGGCGGATCATGAGTCTGCTGGGCACCAGCAAGCCCGAAGATTCACCCCACTATCAGATGATGTACGATATCGAAGTGAGATTGGGTGATGCAAGTGGAAGAAAGCAACATGCGGGCATGGAGCACTAGAACCTGTGCATCACGAGAAGAGGAAGTCCACATCCTCTTGCTTCAGATGTCGGAGCAGCGAATTGTCATCCGTGACCAATCCCTTGGTCAGTTTCATTTTTCGTTGTTGCAATTGCTGAATCTTCTCTTCCACACTGTCGCGGCACAGCATGCGGTAGGCGAATACTTTTTTGGTTTGCCCAATCCTGTGTGAGCGGTCAATGGCTTGTTGTTCGGCTGCTGGATTCCACCAGGGATCCATGAGAAATACATAGTCGGCTTCAGTGAGATTCAGTCCCACTCCGCCCGCTTTGAGTGATATGAGGAATATCGTGCATGCAACATCCGTCTGAAACCGCTCAACGGAGGCTTTTCGCTGCTGAGTGGTCTTGCTTCCATCAAGGCGTTCGTAGTTGATGTTTACCTCCTGTAAGCGATTTTCGATGAGATCAAGCATGCTCGTGAATTGAGAAAAGACGAGCACCTTCCTGTTATGCAGATTGTTTTGAATCTCGTTCAGGAGCTCGTCAATTTTGATGCTTTCCGTGGTGGCATAATCGGGATCCTTCAGCAACTGCGCGCTGTCGCATATTTGCCGGAGGCGCAGCAACCCTTCCAGAATGTAAACTCCCGATCGTTCCATGCCATCGGTTTCAATGCGTTCGCGCAAACTGGTGCGGTAGTGGTTGCGGAATGTATCATAGACCTGGCGCTGTGAAGGGCTCATTTCGCACCAAAATTCGATCTCGGTTTTTTCGGGCAGATCATGAGCGACCATTTCTTTCGTTCGCCGCAACATAAACGGACTAACCATTTTGCGCAAACTGCTGATGTTTTCCGAATCGCTGTCAGCAGCTGACGCACTACCATACTCTCTCATGAAGTGCGCCCGAGTGCCGAGGAATCCAGCATTCAGGAAATCAAATTGCGCGTACAAGTCGAGTGTGTTGTTTTGAACCGGAGTGCCGCTCAGGGCGATTTTATTGTCGCTTTTGAGTTGGATAATGGCTTTAGTTGATTGGGCATCCGGGTTCTTGATCGCATGACTTTCATCCAGAAAAATATACTTCCAATGAAAGTGTCGGAATGTGTCCAGGTCATTTCTCACCACTCCATAGGAAGTAATGACGACATCGGATGACTTGAATTCCTCCTCTTCCAGTGATCTGTACATTCCATGGTAGATCATACTTTTGAGATGAGGTGCGAATTTTTTGATTTCAGCAGACCAGTTGAATATCAGACTCACCGGACAGATGACCAGGGATGTCTGATGAGGATATTTCTTTTTCAGGTAGTCAATGAACGTGATGGCCTGAAGTGTTTTTCCCAAACCCATATCATCTGCCAGCAAGCCACCCCATCCCAACTGATCCAGTGCCTGCATCCATTCGAAGCCCTCGCGCTGATATGGTCTGAGCGTGGCTTTTATGTTTTTTCCCGGAGGAACGGGATGATAGTTCCGGATTTCCACGAGTTGTGTCCTGAATTGCTCAAGCTCTTTTGCCGCAGTGCCGTCCGGAAGAAAATCCGTTTCCGGAAGCAGATTGAAGTGCCGCTTGCTCAGTCGGAGTTCTCCTTTATTTGACAGTGTTGCCACTTTGAGCAAGGGTGCGTTTTTACGCAGCCAATCCTCGGGAAGAACCCCCAGGCTTCCATCTGCCAGCATCACCGTATGCATGCCTTGTTGAACGGCATTTTTTAAGTCCGCTATGGATACTTGTGATGAGCCGAACTGCATTTCGATATGGAGGTCAAACCAATCGGTGCCGGAGCGCACGTTCATTTTCCAGTCAGCCGGAGAGGTATTGTACCGGAGCGATTTCAGACTTTCTAATCCGAATACTGCAATGCCTTCAGCTTGCATTTTCCGGAGGAAATGGACCAGCCATTGGTTGGTCTGGGCATCGTTCAGGCTGATGTGAAAATCTTCCCGCATGATCTGTTTAGTCAGCTTCGGATGCATTTCGCGAATTTGCTTGCGGAGCTGTGAAATGGAATCCGGGTTCGTTTTCAGATGCTGTATGCTGTTTCCTTCGTGAAGCAGATAGCTCCGGGCTTGAATGTCTTTTTCCGAAATGAATTGTTCATCCAGGATGAATCCGGGTTCAATCAGCAGCGTGGTGGACAGGATCTCGTTCAGATTCACAGCCAGAGGAGGTTCAAACGGCTGGTTATGCCAGTGGAAAGATTCCGGCAATGGCGCAAGACCTGCGTGGCACAGGGGCGCAATGAGTTGGGTTATAACAGCATCTCGCATGGATGCGGGAGCTTTCACATATCCAAAGGGATATTTCGAAAGAAATTGCACCGCCTCCAGATTCTCGATCAACAGCAATTGATTGTCGATCAAACAAAAGAGTGGGGAAAAGGAAGGATATTTCCTCAAGTCAATTTGCCTACCTTCAAATTCTCCCGTCGCAATGAGGGTTGGTTGTCCTTCTTCTTCGTGGTATGAAAAGCTGACCTTGATCGGTTCTGCAACGGGTTTGAACTCTTTTAGATGGTCTTTTATCAATCCCTGTTGCTCTGAGTAGAAGAAGACTTTCTGCTTTCGGACCACATGTTTCCAAAGACTTTTTGTCAAGGAGTGAAATTGCCGGAGGACGTGGGGTTTATGGGTTTTTAGTGAGTCAGTTTCATAATAAGAGTTATGCCTGGAGCTTGATTCAAAGCCGGAACTGATCAGCCATTTTTGAATATGTCCGGACGAACATTCTTGCAGAATTCCGGCAGCCGCTGGCTCGAGAACAGCAATTTGGGCATGATGAGTGAGTGTTCCCGGGTCGAATATTTTTGTCTGAATACGATTCCTGTGGGAGAATTGAGTGATTAATTTCCATTCGAAACCCGTAATGCTTGAAAGAGGTTGTGTGGTGACATGTACCAGAAATTCAAAGAAGCTCGAACGTGACCGGGGCATGTCGGCACTTGGTCCTTGTCCCAATAATTCGTTGATCTCCTTTATATCCGATTCTTTATTGATGTAGAAGAGATCCGCTGTTACCTGAATTTTCCCTATTTCATTCACGGTAAACTTGCAAAACCGGATGTCATCACTGAATGAATCAAAGCTATAACCAGCTTCCTGAATGTATTTTATTTTTTGCTCCTCAGTTAAGGCCAGCGAGAAGAAGTGTACGCCATGTGTATGGAGTACGTTCAACACAAGAATCCGCATGTGCTCGCACGGTTTTGGCTTCTTACATTCGCAATGAAACACAAACTGATCTGGCTTCCGGAAGTGGAGGTGGGTGTTGAATCCCTGCAACAGTTGGTCGGGAGAGAAGAAATGCTCCGGAAAGATGTCCGTGAAATCAAAGGAAGCCTGTTTGGGCTTCAGCGTGTTCAGGATGGCCTGTGAAAGCAATTCCTGCGGCATGGTTGCAGGATTGCACGTCAAATTCCACTCGAAGGTTTTGCCTTTCTGTTCGGTCGATTCATCTTTTTTATTGCTTACACCGGATTGATTGCGCGCACTGTTCCCAATGGCTGCAGCATCTTGATTATCGGTGGAAGTGGTTTTACCTGCCGGGTCATACGAGGGATACTGCTCGCGCAAGTAGATGCAGGCAGCGCCGATATGCTTGCATTCATTTGCTTGAGCGAATTGGGGACATGTGCAATAGAGCCGGAGCTGATTTTTCAGCCGTGTTATTCGTACATCGTAGGGCAATTTGCCTGATTCGCTGGGCACGTAGCACTCTACAAACGTTTTGCCCCAACGCATAGAGAATTCACTCGCGTGTTTGGCATACAGCCGTCTTGCCTTCGCCTTCGTGTCGTGGCTCAGGTAGTTTTCCAGGTTGTTGAGTGATGATGGGGGAATGATGCCCGGGTAGTTCATGTGCGCGTTGAAATAGGCTTGGAATATCGCACCAAGCAACCTGATGTCTTCCCGCCCTGCATAGAATGATGGAAGTTACTAATATCTCTTGCATCCGCATGCGCGGTTGCAATGCATCCAGAGCAGATTACTCAAACAGATAGGTCACCTGAATATCCATGACCGTGTTGCCGCTGGTGAGCTCGATCCACTCCGTACCTGTCTCTCCTGAATTGGTGAATGGTTGCCAGGCGATGGATACCATTTCATCATCGCTGCTGGCCAGATCTGACACATCGAGGTCGTCTTTATCCCAGAGCTTCACCTGGTAGGTCGCTTCGGGATCATTCAGGAACACGGGAAACCCCTCTGTGAACTCGAGGACACCTCCATCGGTGTTGGGAAAATAGACGCTCGACCAGATGGTTTGAGGACCGGTAATCTGCCAGAGTACGTCAGGCCCCGTAGCAGATCCAAAAAGGGGATCATCCCAGGGTATTCCTCCATCGGTGACCGGGTATTCGTACACGATGATTTCATTGATGCGGATGCCGGAGGGAACGGGGGGGATCACCTCCTCGTCTTCACATCCCGACAATAGCATGGAAGCAAGGGCCAACAGGTAAAAGTTCTTGTTCATAGTCAAGGAAATCGTTAAGGTTCAGGCTCAGAAGATGAACTATATGTCGGATCAGACAGATCGCGGCTGAATCCGTGTTCACCGTCCGTTGCGAAGGTAAACAGGTTTTACATCCTGGCAAGTCGCCATCCATGATGCCCGTGGCAGCCCACACCGGCAATGATTTGTGGTGGGGAAATCCTGTTCAGTTATCCCGGATTGTGCAGGCGTTGTGGTGCAGGAATATTCTCCTGCGGTGAGCAACGGAGCAGGATTCCAGTTTCATGGATGGGGGTGATCACAACTTGATCCATTTTCTGCTCAGTATCCGGTCCTCTTTCTGTAAGGTTACCATATAGAAGGTCCTGGCGAAATCCTCCGTCGGAATTTTAATGTAGGGGCCTCCTGAAATGGCTGCGCTGTACACCAGTCTTCCCACATCATCATAGATGCGAACAGGATAGGTATTTTCATCCAGAGGGATTGAAATGGTCAGCTGTTCATTTCCCGGATTGGGATATACCTGAAACCAGTCGTCGGATTCGGTGCCGTTTCCTTCCACGGTAGCGGTGCCAGTGCTGAAGCAGGTGATGACGTTCTCAGCCAGTGTCTGGAGCGTGGCAACATACTCCTTGAGCAGCTCGAGGCTGGCTACATGCGGGACCTCTGTGGCTAACGTATCCTGTGCACTTACAAAAGCGAGGGTCACGCACATGGACTCATCCGGACCTAAGTACTCCGGAGCAATGGAGCCAACTGATCTTACATCATTAGGAGCATAGTTCATCGCCAGTTGATTCCAGTTCTGGCCTTCCGGATCCCAGGGATAATCCGACATATAAAATGGAGTGACCACAGGAGGATCGTTCCAGGGAGTATTTAATCCTGACCCGCCATAGGTCATCGGTTGTCCGTCCTTCCAACGTCCGGACATGTAATGGATAAAATCCACCTGGTTTTGCGGAGGGCCTGTGGTAGGATTACTCTGATTAGTAGTTAACATCACATGCGCGGCGAGGGGGTGACTCAAAAATGCGATACCCTGAGCAGGCGGGTGGGCGGCATATCCCGCTGACATAGATGTAGGTTCATCGAACTCATCCCCATTGTACGTATAGAAATAGCTGAGTTCCGGATCACATCCCACATGATCATCGTTTGGATTTCCGATATCGGCATCGGCCCAGTAGCCAAATGCAAGGGAGTCGAAAGCCACTTCACCACGGTTGATGAGTTTGGCCTGCAGAAAGAGGGTGTTCCGAAGCGCTGCAGTGGTGTCATCCAGCGTGTAGTAGCAGAGGTGAAGCTCAATCTTCATGGCCGCATCCGGGGCATTGGGCAGGAGCGGTGAATCATGAAAGAGGGCAAATACATTCTGATCACCGGGTACCTCCGGGTAATCACCAAGCACAGGTTCGTACACCCCATTTCCATTCGTATCAACAAACGGAGCCAGATGTGAAGCCTCGCCGTTGCTGCTGAGGCCATGTGCCGGCCATTCCGCAATGCCCGATGGCGGCTGGTAATCGGGGAGCATAAAGGAGGCAATATGCTCCTCTATTTCATCGCGGGAAACCGCCCAGACCCGATCATACCGGATCAGAAATGATTTATCGGAAACATCACACACGGGCCCATCTGCAAAGCCAAAGGGCAGATCGTAAAGGGTAGCGCATACCATGGTATCTCCTTGTGAGATTCCATAAACCCAGGGTATTCCTGAATAGATGGTCGTGTTGTGGTCATCGTACACATGATGCATTCCGTCATCTGTCTGAGGGTGGTACGAGAATATAGATGTAGCGCCAATGGTGGTGCTTAATTCACCATGATTCAATTCGGTTTCGTGTATTCCGGAATGCAACGTGTACAAACCTGAAGGCTGAAAATAGGATGCGATATCCAAAGTGCCGTTATCCGTCTGCAGGTGCGCGACGAGCGTTTCCTCAAATTCGATCACATCCTTGATGTGCACGGGTAATAGCGTGAAATCCCCATTTTCATGAAGCAGCATGGAATAGTTGAAATTCCATGCGTTTGCCCGTCCAATCAGGTAGCCCTCCCATTCTTCTGTGTAGAATACCTTAGCTAGTGAAATTTCCTGCACTTGCGGAACAGGCCATTCCACCAGTTCGTCATTGAGAATTCGGGCAATGTGAAATATGCTTGAATCCGGACGATAAAAAGTGCCCGAAGCCAGAAGTTGTCCGTTGGTAAAACTGAGGTATTCAGCCTCATAGGTAAGTTCATTTCCGAACTCAATGGGTTCGTCTTCCACCATTTGATACAATCGCTCATCAGAAACGAACCACAATTCATTTCCGGAGCTGGCAAAATCAAATAGCTCGCTCACGAGGGTGTAAGCAATCTGGTTCCAGGTATTTTCTTCGTATCGGTAGATGCCTCTGAAAGCAGCGTCACCTGAAAATGCGCCATACAAGGAATTTTCGAAAACGATCAGCTTGCGACAGTACAGTGATGAAATGGGCATATTCATCGGAGTCGTTTCTGTGCCATTCCAAGCCACCACAGCGGAGTCACCACGAGCACCTGTGGCAATAATCAACTGGTCGTTCCAGACCACAAGGTCATACGTCCCGAAAATATTCGCAGGCAAAGAAGCTTCGGGAACAGCAGACAACTGTTGACCGTCCCAGCGGGCCAGATTTACACACCCGACACCCATTTGCGAAGTAAAATCTCCGCCGATATAGAGGTCATTCTGGAAAACTTCGAAACAGTGTATTTCCTGATTATTGTAGTTGATCAGTGAACCGATGTGATCCGTTTCGTTCATCAGGGGCAGGAACCGCTGGCCGCAGATTACCGAAGCGACGAGCAGAACGAGGAGGGTAGTAGCGATCTTTTTCATGAGGTAATACGATTTAACCCACAATTTGGATTATTGAATATTACGACAGGATTCTAAAGAATAAAGAGAAAGATGCAATAATCCTCTCCTATAATATCGGCTGCAACCGGCTATCTGCACAATCTGCACCCAGCATAATCGGGTAGTAAAAGGTCATAATGCGGTTCGCGACAAAGGTCAAACAGCGGTATATTTTACTGAAGTTCTCCTTGTTCTCCGTGCACCTCCGCGCCTTCCGTGCTCCGATTAGCGTGTGTATCGGTTTTTGTTATCAAACTTAACCGATGGTCCGAAAAGAGGGCAGTATTACAGATTGCCAGTCCTATTATTCTACCCGAGTGCAATGCAAGGGCATCACCCGTTCAGGGGGCCGATGCCGCCGGACGACAGACAATGCAAATGGGTATTGCTATCAGCATCAGCCGTGATGAGTGGGAATAGTTGGTTTGTCTGGATGAGAATTCGCGAAATGAAGGGCTATTGAAGTACGCGATATCCTATCGAAACTATCTGACCAAAGTGAGAGGGTTCTGTACGTTGAAAATGTCATCTCTTTTTTCGGTCGGTTCCAGAAGTG
>CANGTU010000062.1 GCA_947456965.1 Flavobacteriales bacterium | reverse complement strand
TGAGACTGGCAATTGAATAGGATTGAGCGAATGATAAGACAGCCATGAAACATTCATGAGCTATGAAAATCGTATTACTTAAAAGGTCGCTTCGCTCCTTTATCTGAACGCAGAGATCGCAAAGGACCGCAAAGATCCCAGAGGTCTCTTCATGACTCTTCATTCACTTTAATTCTTCGTGGTAAAAAAATCACCTCCGTGAACCCCGAAGTCCTCAGCGACCTCCGTGATCCGATATGAAACCGCGCGCAGCGCCCCCCAGCGTTCCAATTTTTTACCCGGGATCAGCGAAAATGAAATCCATTTACTACATTTGGGTTTAGCAGATCTTTAACCACCAAACACGCTATTCTTTATGAGTGAAGGAAATCACTACCGCGATGATGTGCATTCCACAGCAGTGCGCGCAGGCAAGCGCACGTACTTCTTTGACGTAAAGGCCACCCGTGGCAACGACCTTTTCATGACCATTACCGAAAGTAAGCGCACCGGCACCAGTGATCAGGGGCACCAGCATTTTGAGAAGCACAAAATCTTCCTGTACAAAGAGGATTTTGAGAAATTCATTGCGGGCCTGAATGAGGCCATAGACCACATCCGCCAGCTTCAGGAAAGCGGCCAGTACCGGGCCTCAGAACCCGAGCGCCGCTCCTATGAGCACAACGGCGAATCAGCAGGTGATGTGCGCTTTGATGACCTCGGCTGATCTCCACCGTGAGCAAACAACCCGCCGGAAGGCTTTTTCTGATTCCCAATACTCTGGGAGGCGCTCCCGAAACAGTAGCCACCGGTCAGGTGGTACGTCTCGTGCCCACCATTAGCCACTTTATTGTTGAAGAAATTCGCAGCGCCCGCCGTTACCTGCGCGCCATCGGGTTCACTGCGCAGTTTGAAGACGTGAGCATCCAACTGCTCAACGAGCACACCAAAGACCCCGAAGACCTTACCTTTCTCAAACCCATTTTTTCCGGCCACGACATGGCCCTGCTCAGCGAAGCGGGCTGTCCGTGCGTGGCAGACCCCGGCAGCGACCTCGTGCGCAAAGCCCACATGTACGGCATCCGGGTCACTCCGCTGGGAGTCCCCTCTTCCATCCTGCTTACGCTGATGGCGAGCGGACTGAACGGACAGAATTTCGCCTTCAGCGGCTACCTCCCGCGCGACCGTCAGGAACGCGTACGCGCGATCCGCCATCTCGACCAACAGGCATGGTCCACCGGGCAAACACAACTCTTCATGGACGCTCCCTACCGCAACAATCAAGTGATGGAAGATCTGCTCACCCATTGCCGGGCCAATACCTGGCTTTGCGTGGGATGCGACCTCACTACATCCGGCGAGTGGATTCAAGCGAGAGAGATTCAACACTGGAAAGAAAAAATCCCCGATCTTCACAAACGTCCGGCTATGTTTGCCATAGGCCGGTAACCCTGCCATGGAGTACCCAGAATCCGCCCACCGCAAAAACCGCAAACGCTTCAGCTCCGGCTGGGGATCACTGGTGATCGTGCTCTTGCTCCTGCTTGCCTTCACGCTTTTTCCCTCCTTCGGCAACCTGATATACAGGCACCTGTTCTTTCCCGCGTTTCGCTTCGTATGGGACTATACCATCGGACTGCTCCCCTTCCCGCTCGTGCTTCTGGTGATCATCGCATTGGTCGGGGGATTCATTCACGCGATCATTAAATCCGTGCGCGGGCAGCGCAATATCCTGTGGATGCTTACCGGCTGGCTGGCCTCCTGGGTGGCGTCTTTCTTCTGGATGTGGGGATTCCACTATGCGTGTCCGAACCTCATGACCTACACTCCCCAGCAGTTACGCACAGCCGACTACCACGCCTGGGCTCTGAGTCAGGCCGCGGAACTGGACAGTCTGCGCCGCCTCGCGTCCGGCACGCTGGATGATGAACTGCCGGCCGACAGTCTGCGCCAGGCCGTGAAGCGCGTGCTGCGTGAACATGACTGGCCTCTGTCCGGCGCTCCCGAGGTACATGCCCTGCGCGACGGCGGGTGGATACGCCGCCTGGGCATTGCCGGTATCTACCTGCCCTATGCCGGCGAAGCCTATACCTCGGCCACCTTTACACCACTGGCAAGGCACTTCATCATGGCCCACGAGCTGTCGCACGCCTATGGCGTGACCCATGAAGGCGAAGCGGACTACGTAGCGTGGCAGGCCCTGCGCACCTCCCCAGCGCCTGCCCTGCGCTATGCCGGCGCGCTTCAGCTTTTCATGCAACTCCGGGGCGCACTCCGGGCACAGCATGACAGCCTGTGGCGCCATGTCGTGCAACAGACCCCACGCCTTGTGCAGCGGGATATCGAATTGCTGCGACTCGATAACGGCCGCTACCCCGAGTGGCGCAAAGGACTTGGCGAACGCGTGAACGACCGCTACCTCAAACTCATGGGCCAGGCCGATGGCGTGGCCACCTATGATCTTTTCCTCGATATGGCCTGGCAAGAACTCCATTCATCCCCTTCCCATGAACAGCAACCCTGAAGAATCCGGCGACCGCCTCGTGGCGGCCCTGGCCTACCTCTACGTGCCCGGCTGGCTCATCGCCTTGCTGCTCAACTCGCGCAAACGCACCGACCTGGTGAGCTATCACCTGAGGCAGTCGGTGGGACTCATCCTGTTGGTGATGCTGCTCTTCTGGATCATCCGATTCCGGTGGGTAGTCATCATCGGCTACCTCGCCATGCTGGCCGTAGGAGCCGGCAGTGCGCTGGCCGGACAACAGAAACCGCTTCCCGGCTTCGGACGCCTGTTTCAGGACTGGTTCAGGTCACTCTGACGCGCCGTGGAGCCAGCCGTATCTTTGCGGCTATGACCGTACGAAAAAATACCAGCAAAAACATCCGGTTAATCGAGGTGCCCAGCGAAGTAGGAGCCGGCACACGAGGAGCTAGTCTGGGCGTAGAAGCTATCAAAATTGCCGCGCTCGACTTCCGGTCTCAGTTTTTTAAAAAATACAAGAGTATTGTCATCCCCAATGACAATGCGGCCCTCTTTGGCAACCCCGGCAACCGCTACGCCAAGCATATCCGCAGCGTGCTCAAGATCTATGAACGCGTAGCAGCAGCCGTGCGCGATACTCTGCGCGACAGCCGTTTTCCGCTTATCCTCTCCGGTGACCACAGCAGCTCAGGTGGCACTATTGCCGGCATCAAGATGGCCTATCCCGAATCGCGCCTTGGTGTGATCTGGATTGATGCCCACGCTGATCTCCATTCACCCTACACCACTCCGAGCGGCAACCTGCACGGCATGCCTCTGGCCGCGGCCCTCAACGAAGACAATATTGAGGAAAAGGTGAACGACCTGGACTACGAAACCATTGAGCTTTGGGAACTCCTCAAAGGAGTAGGCGACATTGCCCCGAAAATAGACTACCGCGACCTTGTATACGTTACCCTGCGCGACTTCGAAGAGCAGGAAAACGCACTGATCAAGGCCCACAAGGTGAAAGTCATCAGCACCAACGAACTCAAGAAAACAGGAGTTACCAAGATCAGCCGGGAAATTCTGAAGTACCTGGCTGCCTGTGACAAGATCTATATCAGCTTCGACATGGATGCCATGGACCCCACCGTATCACGCGGTACCGGCACGCCGGTAAAAGGTGGTATCAACGAGCGCGAAGCCGCCGACCTGATCCTCGAGCTCATCCAGAATGAGCGCGTGTGCTGTCTCGAATTCACGGAAGTGAACCCTACCCTCGACAGCGAAAACGTGATGGCGGAAACGGCTTTTGAAATCCTGCAGAAGGTCGCGCGGCAGGTGGAAATTATATAGACCCGGGACGCGGGATTTATTCACCACGAAGGTTCATGAAGAATTTCTCCTGCACCTCCGTGCTCCGGTGATCGATGTTCCGACAAAAAAAACGACCGCCGCAGAGAGTTCCCCGAAAGCAGTCGCCTGAACGATTTTATTTATCCGCCTATTTCTTCTCAGCCAGATAGTATGGCTGTGCAAGCTGGTAGAACTTCTCCTGGGTTCGCACGGTGTATTCCATATCCCACACCATCTCCCCTTCTGCCGGATCAAACGTGCAGCGGGCAAATGGAATCTTGCATAGATTGGTCACATTCGTATCCTCCACCTGCCGGAAGAGAGAAACATCAACAAGACATTTGTATGCCATATCAGCCGCCGGCACGGAGAGTTTGCGGCAATCCATCTCAAAACACTTGCTCAGGTAACCCTCCTTTTCGAAGACCACCCTGTACTTTTCACCGGCCGGAAGCATGAGAGCGTAGAAGCCCGTTTCCCGGGATTCCTGTTCACTCTGGAGCATGTCGCCCACGAAAATCTGAATCCGGGCATTGGCCACCTTGGAGGATAGCTTGGCCTTCTTCTTTTTGCTATCGGCCTCGTCAAATTGCCCTTCCTCCACATAACCGTAAAAAAGGCACGATGGCACCTCTCCCTGAGCCCACGATCCCGAAGTCAACAGACCGAAAAACAGCGCGGAAATTAGATTTTTCATAGACCCATGTGGTTGGTTCCACGACTTTGTACCTGAGCATCCCGCAAAAGGTTACGATTTTTGTTTTATGCGCGTTGGATTGCTTGAGTCATTTTACGGAGGGTCACACCGGAAGTGGGTGGACGGGTTGGTTGAACACAGCCATCATGAGCTCGTTCCCCATACCCTTCCGGGTGCCCATTGGAAGTGGAGGATGCACGGCGCAGCGGTCAGCTTTGCGAGGATGCTGACAACCGGCGAGGCAATGCCCAGTGTGCTCCTTGTATCCGGACTGTGCGACCTTGCTGCCCTGCGGGGCGTGCTGGCGCGTGAAGGCCATACGCCTCGCTGTGTTCTCTACATGCATGAGAATCAGCTCACCTACCCATGGTCGCCTGCTGACCCCGACCCCGCATTGCACCGAGATGCCCACTACGCCTGGATCCACTTCACCTCTGTCCTCTCCGCCGACCAGGTGGTATTCAATTCCGGATACCACCGCAGCTCATTTCTGGGTGCCTTGCCCGACTTCCTGAGGCAATTTCCCGACCGCACCGAATTCGCTTCCGGGCTGGAACATCTCCACGAGCGGAGCAGTGTAATCGCCCCTGGCCTGGATATCCGCTTCCTCGAGAGGCACCGCCAGCCCAAAGATGAAGGCCCGCCCATCTGCCTGTGGAATCACCGTTGGGAGTTTGACAAAAATCCCGAGCCCTTTTTTCGAGCCCTCTTCACCCTGTCGGACGAAGGCGTACCCTTCCGTCTGGTGGTCCTTGGTGAGCAGTTCAGAAATAGTCCGGCGATCTTCCAAGAGGCCCGCGAAAAACTGTCAGCCCATATCTTGCACTGGGGCTATTGTGCCGATCCCGGCGAATACGCCCGGTGGCTCTGGCGATCGCATCTGCTGCCCGTGACCGCCAGGCAGGACTTTTTCGGATACAGTGTGGTGGAAGCCTTGCACTGCGGCGTGGTACCCCTGCTGCCCCGGCGGCTTGCCTATCCCGAACACAGCCCCGAACCCCATCATTTTTACACCCGTGATGAGGATTTCCTGCCTCGTCTGCGCTCGCTGCTCAGCGCCATCGGCGAAGCTCCGGCGCCACCATCTGTGCACCACCACGGCTGGGCATCCGTGATCGGTGAATATGACCGTATGTTAGCCGAAGTGGCCCGATGAATCATCACATCCAAACCCTAACCCCGCCTATGTCCATGTCCCCGACTTTACGCCTGCTGGTTGTCCTGCTCCTCTTCACCTCCTGTGCTGCGATACAAGACGAGAAAGAAGCCCGGCGGCTCAATGAAGAAGGACTTGCCCTGTTCCATGCCGGCCAGTTTGAGCAGGCCCTTGTACTGATGAGGCAAGCCGCATCGAAGCGCGCTATTCAGAATGTAACGCGCGGATACATTTACCGCAACATATCCATCGTGTACAACAACTGGGAACAACCCGACTCTGCCAAGCACTATGCCGGGGTGGCCGCCGGTTATTTTCCCGAAGAGAGCTACGAGTACCTCATCAATACGGCGGATGTTTATCTATATGACAACGATATACCGCAGGCACTGGAACTGTTGAAGAGAGCCCTTGCCTTGCGCACAGACGATATGTCCGTGTACAATTCACTCGGGCTGATTTATCTCGGCGAGCACGGAGATGAATACCAGGACCTCGACCAGGCATTGGAGTTCAACAGTAAGGCCTATGAACTTTCTAAAGATCCCAACTCCACATTCATCCTTGCCCTCACCCACTTCGAACGCGAGGAATTTGAACAGGCGGAGCAATACCTGCGCGCTGTGGTAGAGCAGTATGGTGGCAATGCTGACCAGTACTGTATGCTTGGCATGGCGCAGTACCGACTCGACAAGAAAGCCCACGCCGAGATCGCGTGGGCGCGAACCGTGGCCATGGACACCAGTTATACGGAGTCGATTGAAACGTACAAAATCATGTACGGCGAATAGCCGCATAGACGCGATTTATCGCGTCTCATCGCCGACCATAACTTTCATACGCGGTTATTGATACGCGATAAATCGCGTCTCTACCACACCCTGCATCTGCCACAAAATCCTTGTCACATTATAAATGTGGCAGAGAAAATGTGGCATTTTTTTTTGAATTCGCAGGGGCGCCGTTCATGGGCGGGGGAAAACCCCGCCCCACCGGATGCGCAATAATGACCGTAACATGGGCGGGGGTGAACCGCGCCCCTACACGCGCCGTCATCACCCCATTATCCCATTATCCCATCACCTCATTACCTCCGCTGCTTCATGTCTTTGAAAGGATTTGACTAACTTTGGAATCATGGCACGCAACAGCTCCTTGTCGCTTGGAAGTCACTTCGATGGATTTGTGGAACAAAGCATCGCAGAAGGACGGTACAAAGACGTCCATGAAGTAATCCGCGCTGGATTGCGTTTGTTGGAAGAAGAGGAAAGTCGTTTGAGAGTGCTGAAGTCGGCCATTCAGGAGGGGGTTGACAGCGGAATTGTGGAAGATTTCGATCCTGTGAAACACCTCAAAGCCATGAAAAAGCGGCGAAAAGCGCATGGCGGGGTATAAACTCAGCAAAAAGGCTGTTCAGGATTTATCAGAAATCTGGGCCTACACGGCCGAACGGTGGTCTGAAAATCAGGCCGATAAATACTATCAGCTGATCATCGACACATGCCACGAAGTCGCTTTAAATCCCAAGCTGGGTAAGAAGTACCCTCAAGTGAAGAAAGGGCTACGTGGATTTCGGGGGGGCAAACACATTCTTTTCTACCGGCAAGCCAAACCAAAAACCATTGAAACAATCAGGATTCTTCACGAAAGGATGGACCTCAAATTCAGAATTGGATAATCTCCGCAATTCTGCCACAAATTCCTTGTCACATTTTAAATGTGGCAGAGAAAATGTGGCAGAGAAAATGTGGCATTTTTTTTTCGAATTCGCAGGGGCGGTGTTCATGGGCGGGGGTAAACCCCGCTCCACCGGATGCGCAATAATGACCGTAACATGGGCGGGGGTGAACCCCGCCCCTACGGTACCGCCATTACCCCATCACCCCATTATCCCATTACCCCATCACCCCATTAAAAAAAGAGCCACCCTTTCAGGCGGCTCTTTTTTTTATTGTTGATTCCGATTATCTCTTCACAAAGTCAATTGACGCGGCTTCTCCGTTGGAGAGGACCACGAGCTGATACACCCCTGCGGCGAGATCAGCAACGTCCACAGTCATGCGGCCGTTGGCGGTTGCATTCGGTTGGATCGTACGCACCATGCGACCGGTAGCATCGGTGATGGTAAAACGGGCGTTCGCATACTTAGCATCGAGGCGGATGGCGAGTTCCTGATCCACCGGATTCGGGAATAAGCTCAGTCCCATGCGCTCAGCGAGCTCATTTACGCTCACCACGTTTGCAGTAGCCTCTACCCGATCGCTCACACAAGCCATACTTTCCTTTTGGATCTGCCAGTTGTAGAAGTAATAATAGTAGCTGGCTCCAAAGGAAGAGTTATAGATAGAACCCACCGTACCAATGGCGTATGGGAAGGTGACACCGGAATTGTTGCGGAACAGGTTGTTCTCGGCGCAGCCGATCTGATAACCCGTGCCCGGGGCAATCTCAAAGCCGACATTCACGACTGACTCTCCCAAAGGGAGGTTCACCTGAGTTTCATTCAGCAGATTACCGCCCTGATCGAAGAGTTGGATTGTGCGCACACCGGCCGTGCTGGTTTCGGGAACGAAAACGGTGACCTCCATCAGGGTGAATGGCTCCGTGACATCGAAGAAGAGGCGGCCACCAGTTGAAGGAATTCCGCCGCCTCCGGTGTAGTCCGGCCGACCACCTTCCTCCATCGCACCGCCATGGATCGTAGTGGACTGCACCCAATAGCTGATGGACGTGTCGAAGAAATCCGTGGTAAAACTGTTGCCCGTACCCAGCACATCAGCAGATGTCTCGGACGCAAACCACTCGAGGTTATCCCCTGCAGCCGTAAGCACCGCTGTGCCGGGTTCGCCAATCTGGGCGCCTGTAACCACCGGTTCATTGGCCGAGAGTACGGCAATCTCCATCGGCTGACTGTCCACTCCCCCATTACACTGTCCGGTTACACTCACCTGATAGGTGCCTGGCTCGTCCACGGAAATGGCCTGGGTGCTCTCACCCGTGCTCCAGGCGTAGCTCTGTCCTTCTGATGAGGTGAGAATCACACTTCCTCCCTCACAGAAAACGAGCGGGCCGCTGGCTGAAATAGTGGGTACTGCGGGCGTGGTGACAGTTACCGTGATGTTATTGGACAGGGCAGCACAACCGGCCTCATCCCAAACGACCACAGAGTACGTGCCGGCTTCAGTCACTTCGATGGATGAATCTGATGCGCCCGTGCTCCATGTATATGAATCGCCCGCAGGTGCGGAGAGTGTAATGCTCTCGCCTGGACAGATGGTAGTGTTGCCACTTGCCGTGATCGTGATGGGATCATTCAGGCATCCGGCTTCGGGCACGGAGTGCTGGGCATTGATGGCTGGGGCATCTATGGTGGTGATGATGCCGGAGGGCCACTTGATGATAGCCTGCGTTATTTCTGTTGCCGCGCCGATACCAAAATGCACGATGGTGGTGGAAGCGGGATCAAAACTTTCGCCTGAACGCACCTCGCGGATCTGTACACCCCATGCTCCATAGATCTCAACGCGAGCTCCAATGGCTTCTTTGTTGGACACCAGGCCTTCCAGGTCAAACTTGACCCAGTTGTTCGCATTCCCGTTATTGATCCACAGGTTATTGCCGTCAATGACATCCAGAAATCCGTCGTGGTTGTAATCGCCGATACCGCCGGAATTGAAGTTCAGCTGAGCACCTGTGAAACTGAGTCCACCATTGTTCCAGTACATCTCGGTTGACATCTCGGAAAAGATGTCCACGAATCCATTGTTGTCGAAATCCCCTGCATCACAGTTCCACGCGCCGAGTTGTGAAGGGCTTACGCCGGTGCTGTTGATGATGTTGGTGAACGTTCCATCGCCATTGTTGCGCATGAAGCGATTGCCAGCCGTTTGACCGTCGATAGGCAATACAGCAGTGTGATTTACGGAGAATGCATCGAAGTCGCCATCGTTGTCGAAGTCTTCAAAAACAGTAGCCCAGCTTTGTTCGCCATCATTCATATTGATCTGCGGACCTACGCTGGTGAATACGCCATCACCATCATTGCGGTACATCAGGTTGATGCGCTGGGGGTCACCCACAGGTGCACCACCGCGGCACTTGGTAATGTAGAGGTCGGGGTCGTTATCATTATCATAGTCGCACCAGATAGCGGCGTAGTTACCGCCGGCGTCCAGTGTGCTGATCAGCGACTGATCGAGCTGCAGGATACCATTCACATTGCGGTAAGGATGGCTCTGATCCACGTCATGGCATACAAATGCGTCCAGATTGCCATCGTTGTCAATGTCGCAAAAGGTTGAGCGCTGACTGAAGATGTAGGTCGGATCTTGATCTTCCACAAAAGAAGTCCCATCGAAGTACACAAAAGAGCATCTCGATCCACCGCCAAAGCAGAGGTCGGTCCACCCATTGCCATCAATATCCGCTGCTGCTATGCTCCAGCTGGGCGATGTAAGTACCGTGAGCGGGTAGAACGCCGGGGTGAATGACCCGTTGGGTTGCTGATAGTCAATGTAAATGCCATTTCCGAATACTCGGACAATGTCATCCAGCCCGTCCTGGTCCATATCCGCTCCGCAGTCGGCGACGCTGGTGCCGGGCACTGACTGGAGCAAGGTTCCCTGATTGGTGAAGGTCACCTGCGCAGAGGCGCCGGTGCTAAGCAATGCGAGGAGCACGCCGAGGACGCGCCCGATCCGGGTAAATGTTGCGATCATGGTACATGTTTGGTTTCAATCGTGAAAATTAGGATAGAAACCCCGATATGCCAATAAAGGGATTGGTCATTCTTGTTTTTCTATCAAACAAAAAAGGGCCCTGCGTCAGTAGTCGCAGAGCCCTTTTTCCGGAGAAGCAGGAAAGTTAGTCCTGCTTGATCAGTTTCATGGTGTGGATCTCGTCGCCCACGGTCAGTTGCACGTAGTACACCCCGGATGCCATGGTGGTGATGTCCAGGCTTTCTGTGCGCTGTCCGCCGGCATTGCCGAGGTCGCTGAACAGAACGGTGCGTCCCTGTGTATCCAGCACGCGATATTGCAGACGTTCACCGGTGAGGCCCATGATACGGATCTGGAACATACCCATGGTGGGGTTTGGAACCAGCGCGGCTGAGAAGCCACCGGCGAGCATTTCGTCGAGTCCTGTGATCAGGATTTCCTGAACGGAGGTGCATCCGTTGACGTCTGTCACGGTGAGGGTATACACACCTGCCTGAGTGGCCTGATCGAGTCCTGACAAGTTTTGGCTGGTCGAAACCACGACGCCATTGGCGTTGGTCCACTCAAAGGTGTAGGAACCCGTTCCGCCAGTTACAGTGAAGGCCGTGCTGCCACCTGGTGTCTCATCGATAGGATCGGCGGAAAGACCGGTGATGACGATGGCTTCCGGTTCGGAAATGATTGCATTACCAGCGGCGAGACAGCCGGAAGCGTCCTGCACAGCAATGCTGTATTCACCGGCAACTGCCTGGAATGAAGACGAAGGACCGTATGCACCGCCATCAATCGAATAGGAGTAGTCGGGAGT
>CANGTU010000061.1 GCA_947456965.1 Flavobacteriales bacterium | reverse complement strand
TTGCCGGTTCATCAGGCTGAGCTGACTGAGCTCGGCGCGCCAGTTGAAGTATTTAGGAAAGATGACGTGAACGGTTGCGAGCGCCATGAGCATTGTTCCGATGATGCGCAGGTGAATTTCCATTTTTCTTAAGAATGAATGTCGTGACAAACGGGGTGGCGTGTGTTTCGCTGACTACTTCCAGTCCGGCCTTTTTAAATGTCCTGAGCCAGGTGTGACGAGAATGAAAATGCAAAAAGCCAATGGTATATACCATCAGGTTGTTCACGTCCCGCAAGTGTTCCGTGACGGCTATTTCTCCCTCGTCTTTCAATACCCTGCGAAGTTCCTGAAAGAACGCAATCCGCTCATCCTCTTTTCTGATTTCATGTGCAGCGAGAAAAGCAATGATGGTGTCAAATGCGCCATTGCCAAAAGGCAGCTGATGCGGCGATACCTGCATCAAATCTGCAGGAGGCGGATACGCTTTTCGCGCGCGCTGAATGGATTTTTCGGTATGTCGTTCCGGTGAAAAGAAATCGCAATTGGTCAGGGTGCAATCCGGTTGTTGGTGACGAATGAGCTCACTGATTTCGTCGAATCCCGCGCTGAGATTCAGGATGGCGTGAGGTGCTTTGCGCCGCAGCCAGCGCAATTCATACAGGGTTGAACGGTCATAGATCAGGTGCGAAGCAACGAGTGACGCAACAAGCGCGTACAAGATCAGGGCTCCGCTGATCACGATCGCGACGCGGAGACCTTCAGGCAATAAAGTTTGAAGCGTGAACAAAAGGAGAAGTAACACAGCGGCGGTGGCATAAAACGGCCAGTTGAACAGGATGATATTCCTGACTCCCTGAAAAGGTTTGCGGATTATTTCCATTGTTCGGTGCGGCCTTTTTTCCAGTGATACGGAACGTCACGCACTTCAAATGCGCTGGCCAATGCGGCGTGAGAAAGTTGAAGCTGACCGAGGTAGCCGACACGATGCGATTGAACATGCACCGGATGAGGTGTCCAGTTCTGACGCACGCCTTCTACAATGGTTACCGTTCGTGAATCGGAATTATAACTGAATGTAAATGGCAGTGGTCCGGCGAACCTGCGGGCTTCTTTCCAATCGCTGAACGGTGAATCAGCGGGAAGGGAAACAGCTGCATTTGAACGATCGGTTATAATCTCCAATTGCGATTGCTCTGATCGGATGGATGTGTGCCCGGATGACTTTTCCAGTGTGACGTCTGTGGTAGTGTAGCGATAGCTGGTAAACAGATTTCCGAGCCGCTCCATACGGCGCTTATCGGTTTCGGATTTCAAAATGTACAATCCTCTCAAACGTTTACCGTCTTTTGTACGGTAGCGCACAAAAATCCGGTAGCCGATCAGAAAAAAGTCGTTGCCCATGAATCGTGGAAACCCCTTTGGACGGAGGTGTTTTGTTTGCACCAATGCCACGGCAAGAAAGGCCCATTTGTCCTGAAACGTATCGAGCTCAAGGCATTCGGGAATCATGTGCTGAAGCGCTTCTTTCGGCAAGGCATAGGTAAGCACCAAAGAATGTTCGAAGTGGGCCTCTACAGCAAATGGATGGCTTTTGAGTGCGATCATCCCTTTTTCAGTGAGCTCATTTTGGGTTGCAGCACCATGAAGGTGTAGTATACGCTACCAGCGAAAAACGATGCGAAGATCAGGTTGAACCGTCCCCAGAGCAACAAGTCAGGTGCGAGTGCAAATTCGATGCAGTTCATCAGAATGACCAACGAAATCTGCAGCATAGCATGCAGCCTGATGAAATAGCCGGAGACTATCCAAAGGGCTATTGCGATTTCACCGATGCCGATGATCATGGTCATTTCACGGGCATATTCATCACCCAGAATTCTGGCTACGATCATTTCGTGACGAGGAGTTTGTCCGAGTACTTTACACCACAGACCATTTACCAGCCACACTGCGGCCAAACAAATGGTCAATAAGCGGTAGCTCATCTGTGATTTGCTTATGCACTTACAATCAAACCCATTACTCAGTTCGGGCAACCTGGTTCTGATTTCCGGAATTTACACCTCCGTGCTCTTCCATTTGCCATTTCTCAGGTAAAGAAGTGAGAGCACTCCGATAAGCACGAAATACACATAATCTGCAGTCCATACGATATATACGGGATCGCGGCGCTCGATGGCAAAGAAGTATGCTGCAGCGAGGTAAAAGAGGGTGGTGATAAGTTCGATGACAAACCCTGCCATGGTGTTTCCGCTTCCTTCCACCGTGCCGAGGAGAATGCTCGTACAACCAAATACAAGTACGGCAGGAAATACCACCCATGCACTGCGCACGGTGAGCTGAATGGTTTCTGCATTCTCAGTGAATAATCCGGCAATGAATTCAGGGTAGAGGATGAGTCCGTGGGTGAGTAATCCTATTCCCGTGAGATTCATCAGAATCAATTTGCGGATGGTGGGCACGAGATCGCCCTGTCGACCTTCAGCGATGAGGCCGGACACATAGGTTTTGGTGGTGGTGCTCACGCCCATCACACTCACCCAGGCGAGCATATACATGTTGCGCACGATGAATGCCGATTGGGTGGATGTCTCACCGAGTTTTTCCACGAAGTTGTAAAACACAAGCCAGATGAACAGGCTGAGCACAAGTTGAAGAATGATGGGGCCTCCCAGTTTCACAATGGCAGCGGTATGCTTCCAAATCATGGCCCGAAAGGCGGAGAACAAGGCAAACGGCCTGCTGGCGGGGTGCGTGACAGTGTATATCACGAGATACAGCAACGCGCACGCTTCCGCAATGGTAGTGGCCAGTGCGGCTCCTGCAACGCCCATTTCAGGTGCGCCGTAATGTCCGAATACAAGCAAGTAGTCGAGTCCGATATTCACCACAGCAGTAATCAGTGTGGTGTAGGCCATGGCACGGGTAACGGCTATACCCGACCAGAATGAGAGGAGCAACGTGAGTGGTGTATAAAAGAAATATCCCGCCGCACGCCACGGAATGAATTCCTCCATGTGCGTCCGTATGGTGTCGGATGCAATCACCGAAGGCAGTATTGCGGGCACAGCTACTGCGAGCAATACGAACTGAATGGCGGCGGTGATCAAGGAAAGCCAAAGGGCATTGGCCGCGGTGGAGGCGACCTCGCGATCGTTGCCTTCACCTTTCCTCCGCGCAATGATGATCTGACTGGCGTTGCCCAATCCGTAGCCGATCATGGCCAGGGTAACGTAGATGAGTCCGCAGTATGACACCGCGCTCATGGCTTCGCCGCTGATGCGCGATACAAAGTAATTGTCGGTGAACACCACAATGAATTGCACGAGCGCACCCAGACTCATGGGAAGTGCCACGCGAAGTAATCCGCGGAATGAGGTGTCCAGAGCCTGAATGGGAGTGTTCATAGTCGTTCGCCTGATTCAAACAGTTCAATTAGCGTATCGCTCCATGCGATGGCTTTGCGTGCCCAGAGAATTTTCAATTCGAGTTGTTCCTCTTCCCGCAATCTCCAGGTGATACCGGAGGCGCGCAGGCGGTTCATCAGCGTGTACATGAGCACTCCGCTGGCCACACTTACGTTCAGACTCTCTGTAAATCCGCGCATGGGGATTTTGATGAAATGGTCGCAATGGTCGCGCACCGTTTCCGAAATACCCGTGAGCTCTGTGCCCATCACTATAGCCAGCGGACGATCCAGCGGGAGGTACTCCGGTGCCATGGCAGAATCTTCCAGAGAAGTAGCCGCTATGGAGAAGCCCTGCTGTTTCAGCGCGCGCATGCAGGCGAGGGAGTTATCAGCCCCTTCATTGTACCGGTGGATGGTGAGCCAGTCGTATGCGCCTTTGGATATTCTCCGGTGAAAATTAAATGCGTGCTCATTTTCGATCACATGAATATCCTGAACGCCCCAGCTTTCTGCACTGCGCATAATGGCGCTTGCGTTCTGAGTCTGGTAAATATCCTCGAGCACCACGGTGAGGTGCCGCGTGCGCTCATGGGCTACCTGGTCGAATAGTTCGCGCTTTCGTCCGGTGAGATGATGGGAGAGGTATTCGTAGAGATCGCTGCTCACAAGGTAAAAGATACTCCGAGTCGTGGTCCCGCGTAATTCAGGTAAATGTTTTTGTAGAATTCTTCAAGAAATCCATTGTTCACGCTCAGACGGGATGAGTAGCGGTTATAGAAATGTGTAAAGAGCAACTGTACGTTTAAATGATCATTGAGCTTCACACTCAAACCTATACCATCGGTCAGACTGAATGAGCCAAGACTTCCATCGTGATAAGACATTCCGGTAGCAACCATGATCAGGGGACTGAACGTTTTTGCAGGCAGCATCCGGTAGCGGATATCAATTAGGAAGGGCATGGAAAAAGAGGAGTTGTACTCACCGTCATCTGAAACTCCTTTGTGCCCGTAAAAGCCGAATCCCAATCCCGCGAAAAGTGCGTTTTTATAGGTTACGCCATTTGCCGTATAGAACCCGCCGAATACGTCGGCATTAGCCTGCTGACCGACAAGTTCTTCAAATGGAAAACCGTAAATTTTTCCGACACCCAGTCCGAGCGTCAGTTCATTGTGGGATTGAAAGCGAAATTTCTTGTCGGAATTGGATGTGGTTTTTTTTTCGCGTGATGCCTTTGGCTTATCTGCAGTGACAGCATTAACGTCAGGTATGATTTCGGCTATGTCACTGTCTTTGATCTCAATTGTGTTGGTGCCGAGGTAGAGGAGTTTCAGGTACTCGCCGGGTTTGTACTCAAGGATTTTTCCGGTAAGGGATTCTCCGTTTTTGAGTGTGATTTTTGAAACCCGATCTTCTTGAGAAAACCCTGTAAGCGACAGAAGACCGAAAGCGATGAGCACAAATAATTTCAGTGGCATGGAGCGAATGGTTGGAGTGAAAAATGAAAAAGAAATGGCTAACCCCTTCGGATTAGCCATCTCAAAAATCAGTTCGTGAAGGATTACTTCACTTTCGCAGAAAGCTCAGCACCAGACTTGAAGCGTACAACGTTCTTCGCCTTGATGGTGATTTCTTTTCCGGTCTGCGGATTGCGGCCTTTACGCGCAGCACGCTTGCTTACGCTGAAGGAACCGAAACCAACGAGGGCAACACGGTCTCCCTTCTTCAGGGCCTTCGTGGTGGCATCGATGAATCCGTCGAGAGCTTTCTTGGCATCAGCCTTTGAAATCTTCGCATTTGAAGCAATTGCTTCGATCAATTCTGCTTTGTTCATTGAAATTGTTTTTTGAGGGTTAAACGTGAAAGCGTTGATACAAGCCAAATGTAGGCTTACGTTTTTTCGGAAAGCAAGAGTTGACGGGGTTTTTTAAATGATTTGTTGAAAAAAGCCCCATCTTGTTGATAAAGCGGGCTTTTTCTGGCCTGAAATGCCCGTTGTACGGGGCTTTCGAAGGCCCCCGGGCTGGTCAGATGCCCCCTGATTGATGGTGCATCCTGCAACCTGGCGTGGTTTTCAGTAGTTTTACACCTGCACGGCTTTATGTGAATTGCCGGAAATACATATACAAATCCAGGTACCCGATGAAGAAAACACTATTTATGCTGAACATGCTCTTCGCCGCTACCACCATCCGCGCTGAGGTGTGGAATGTGGAAGTGGGTGGAGGCGGAGGTAATGGAACGCCTTACTATGCACCTCAAAACCTCACTATTAACCAGGGCGATGAGGTATTGTGGACGTGGGTGAGCGGCCAGCACAATGTGACGCAGACCAGCGGACCTGTCTTCTTCGCTTCGGGTAATAAGGTGGCGCCCGCCACGTGGTCATTCATCTTTGAGGTGGCCGGCACCTATGATTATGAGTGTACGGTCGGCAATCATGCCGCCACGCAGTTTGGCACCATCACCGTGAACCCTGCTAATCAAATACCTCGCGTGACCGCCCGTGTGACCGGATTTACCCTTTTTCCTAATCCCGCTGCCAGCCAGGTGATGATTGCACTGGAGGCTACCGGATTGGGGCGTGTCAGTGTGTATGACCTTACGGGTAAGGTGGCCCTGGAACCGCGTTTCATGGCTGCCGGCGAGCAGGCACTCGACATCAGCATGCTTTCACCGGGTGTGTACTTTGTTGAAGTGCGTGATGATACGGCCGTGATACGGAAGCGACTTACCGTTCGCTGATCAGATATCCGAAGAATACCAGGACCGGGTGCCCGTAAGGCCCCGGTTTTTTATTTCAGTGCGGAAAGCGCGTGTTTCAGGTCCGCGACCAGGCTCGCCCCATCTTCCAGTCCGACATAAAGCCGGAAGTGGTTGACGGGATGTGGTGAGCGGGCAAATACGATGGCCGGCAGCAGCAGACTCTCGAAACCTCCCCAGCTCACGGCCATGCGGATCAGCGACAGCGATTCACAGCACCGCATGATCGCGTCCGGATCTGCAGTGTGCGTTCGGAAGGAAAACATCGGAATGGGGTAGTCGAACTGGTCGGCTACGAGCTCCCGCTGCGGATGCTCCGGATCAAAGATCCAGTTTACAGATGCGATTGCAGGATGGTTTTTCAGAAACTGTACCACCTCACGCGCTCCCCGGGCAGAGGCCTCCATGCGCTGAGGCAGGGTGCGCAAACTGCGGAGGAGGAGCCATGCCTGTTCGGCTTGCAGTGCGGCCCCGAAGGTCATATACTCACCGTAGAAAATCTTGCGCATGCGCTCCCGCGAACCGCATACTACACCGGCCACTACATCACTGTGTCCGCCGATATACTTGGTGGCGGAATGGCAGATGAGGTCGGCTCCGAACTCCACCGGCTTGCGGTTCAGCGGTGAACCGAAGCTGTTGTCGCAAACCACGGTGAGTCCATTGTCCTTGGCCCATCCGATGAGCGTGCGCAGATCCTGCAACAAGAAGTTGAGGCTGGTCGGGCTTTCTACAATCAGCATCACGGTTTGGGTCTGGAGGGCAGCCATCACAGCGGTGGCATCTTCACCATCCACCTCGGTATGGCTTACGCCGAAGCGGGAGAGTGTTTCGGCCAGCAGCTTCCACGTCCAGCTATAGGCATAGCGCACCAAGATCACGTGGTCACCGGCTTTCACGTGGGCCATGACCGCAGCGGCGATGGCTGCGCTGCCACTCGAGAAGAAGAGCGCCGACTCTGTGCCTTGCAGGGCAGCTACTTTTTGTTCGAGCAGGCGCACGGTCGGATTGGCTCCCCGCGAATAGATCGGGAGGTCAAACTCATTGGCCATGGCCGCGCGGAAGTCGGCCACCGTGGTGAAGGAGAAGTTGCTGCTGAGGTAAACAGGCGGAGACACGACACCGCCGGGCTGTTTCTCTTCTCCCAGCCGGTAGAGGATATGGGTGAGTTCTTCGGGTGCAATCATGACCGCGACCGTGAGCGAAAGAGGATATATACGAGGGCACCTACCGGGATGATAAGAAGTCCGTAGTAGGCAGCCGGATTATCGGACACTGCATTTTTATAAATGAACCAGCCAACGACCAGGCAAAAGAGTACGGGAACCACCGGATAAAGCGGCACGCTGAATCCCTCATGGGTTGCCTTCGCACGGCTTCGCACGATGAACAGGCCTGCTGCGGCTGCCATCAGGAAGAGCCATTCCGTGGTCGTTACATAAGTATAAAGGGCCTCGAACTTTCCCCAAAAGAATACGAGCACGATGGCCCAGGCGGATTGCAGGATAATGGCATTGAGCGGAACGCCAAACCGGGGATGATTTCTGGCAAATGCAGGGAAGAAGAGACGCTCGGCCGACATCTGCTGGATGATGCGCGGAGTAGCGAGCACGTAGATTCCCGCGCAGCCGAATACCGAGATGGCGATGAGAAGCGCTACGGCATTGCCGCTGCCGGGGATGACGCGCTGCATGACTTCGGCAGCCAGAGCTTCCGATTGCTGGATTTCGGTCAGCGGCAGCACACTCATATAGCCGAGGTTGGTTAGCACATAGGTGAGCGTGACGGCAGCTGTTCCCAGAACCATGGCAATGGGCACGTTGCGCCTTGGATTGCGGGCCTCGCCGGATACGAAGCTGGCGTAATGCCAGCCCGTGTAGGACCAGAGCACTCCCACGAATGCAATCGCCAGCGGGGTAGCTCCAGGCGAACCAGGCGAACCAGGCGCCGCGACGGCAGGATCGGATGATCCGAAGATGGCCTCACGCCCGAGGAACAGGGCAGCCGTAAGCACTGCATAGATGCCCACAATCTTGATGATGGTGGAGATATTGGCAAACCACTCACTGCTCTTGATGCCGAACGTGTTGAACAGCGTGAGCACCACAATGGCTGACGCCGCGATGAGCGGCTTCAGATCGGGACCGAATCCGAAGAAGTAGTCCATGTAATCCGCGAACACAATGATCAGTGCTGCGATGGTTCCGGACGACACGACAGCCAGCAGACTCCATCCATACAGAAATGCCGGCAGAGCACCATAGGCCTCATGGAGATAAGCATAAACTCCACCGGGTTTGCTCACCCTCGACCCGAGTTCGGCAAATACCAGGGCTCCGAGAAGCGAAACCACACCACCGGCAATCCACAGTCCGATCATCCAGCCAGGGTGATTGACCTCACGTGCGATGGAAGAGGGGGTTTGGAAAATGCCCGATCCGATCGTACTGCCGATCGCAATCATGGTGAGGGCAAAAAGACTGAGTCCGCGGGCGGTATTGGACATGGGCTGTTTTTGGATTCGGCCAAATGTAGGCTAAACCTCAAGCGGTCATGCAGCAAGGCGCTTCATGAGCATGCGGCGTGTCACCGGAAGCAGTGTTTCAGCCAATGGCACATGCATCCGGCTCAGACAAAAAAAGGTAGCCGGATTGGGTAACTCAGGAAAACGCTTCGCCAGACTCAGCTTGATCTGCTCAATCGTATTGGCAATGCTTCTTCGCTCGCTGAGCAGATAGTGCAGTTCCAATCCCCGCATGTTCTCCTCCGGACCAGGGATTATGCTGTAGCGGAAGGAGTATATGTAAACGTCCGGGTCCGGCTCCTCATTCACCAGCAGGAAACCCTCATGGCGGTAAATCGGCTCAATGCCTACCGGATGAAATTCAATGTGTCGCTCCACAAATTCGTAGATATCACGGCCTTCCCGGATGGTATCGCTGATTCCAGGCAGCGCAAACCCCAGAATTTCAGTAATGGTGGAGCTATACTCATCGGGCATGATGCCCGATGTGTAGTTCATCTCAAGCCGCTTGATATCAAGGCCGGTAAGATCTCTGGGAAAACGCTCCTGCAGGCCTTCCATGCCCTGCTTCAGTCCGGTGAGGTGCCGGTAATGCTCCACCAGTTCGGCCAGAGGAGGATAGAGGCGGGTTTCGCCAAAACGCTGGCGGCAATGCTGAAGATACGCCAGCAGGATGTACTTCTTGTATTCTGCATCGAGGGTCCCTTCGGTGACCCAGTTCAGAGGGAGTGATTCCATAGCCATAGCGGTTTTCTGTATTTCCGGTGAACGCAACAAAAGGTCGAATAAGGGTGACCGGTTGCGGAAATTTCGGGAAAAATGGTGAACGGCACAAGAGCCGCAACGGCCCCTCTGATCCACTTTGCCGGCTGAATGAACGGTAGGATTACCTTTGCCCCTGATGTTGTTTCGCGGAATCAGAGACCGGATTGGCAGGCTCCACCTTAATCGTGAAGGAGAGCCCATGAGGCAGCGCGGTGGAACCAACTTCACTGAAGCGCGTCGCATCGGGATTCTCTACCGAGATGATGATGAGCTTTCTTATCACCGCATCCGCTCATTCGCGAAAAGCCTGAAGGAACAATACCACACCCCAACCATTCAGGTGCTCGGCTTTGTAGATCTGCCGGAAAAGCAGTTGCCGGGGTGGCAACAGCGCAAGCTGGAATACGATTTTTTTACCCATGACGATCTGAACTGGTATATGAAACCGGTGAAGAATGTGCGGTCGTTTCTCGATCAGGATTTCGATCTGCTTATTGATCTGTCCGGAGGGGATGTCACGCCTCTGGCTTTTGTCCTGAAGGCCGCCAGAGCAGGCATGAAGGTGGGATGGCAGGCGAGTGTTGCGGCGCCGTTCTGCGACCTCACTATCGCGCTGAAGGGCAGCACAGCGCCCGATCAGTTTATGCAACAACTCCGGGTATACCTGGGCAATTCGCAAATCACATGAACCAACTCCGAGGGCTGGGAGTAGCCATGGTCACTCCCTTCAGGAAAGACACGACAATTGATACTACTGCGCTGAAGAAGCTCACGGAGTTTATCATAGAGGGAGGAGCAGATTATCTGGTGGTACTCGGCACAACGGGTGAATCTGTAACCCTGGATAAAGAGGATAAAAAGGTTGTCATCGACACCGTGCTGTCGGCCAATGCCGGTCGCAAACCCGTGGTTCTTGGATTAGGGGGTAACAATACAGATGATATTTGTGCACAGCTCTCCCGTCTTGATCCCACCGGATTCTCCGCTGTGCTGAGCGTGACGCCTTATTACAACAAGCCCTCTCAGAATGGGCTGTATGAGCACTACAAAGCGTTGAGTGAAAGTTCGAAGCTCCCGATTATCCTCTATAATGTGCCGGGACGTACCAGCGTGAACCTGCTGCCGGATACCGTATCCCGCATTGCCTTTGACTGCCGTAACGTGATAGGCATCAAGGAGGCGAGTGGCAATATGGAGCAAATCATGACGATCATTCACAACACCCCAAAGGAGTTTCTTGTGATCAGCGGTGACGATGCCATCACACTGCCCCTTATCGCGGCAGGAGCCGATGGCGTGATTTCCGTCGTGGGCAATGCCTTCCCGAAGGAGTTCTCCGCCCTGGTGCATCACGCACTCAAGAACGAGCTGGCAGAAGCCCGCGCCATTCATTACCGGTTGCTGGAAATCATACAGCTTCTCTTTATCGAAGGAAATCCCGCCGGTGTGAAAGAAGTTCTCCAGCAACTCGATATCTGCGACAATTACCTCAGGCTTCCTCTGGTGCCCGTATCTCAAATCGTCAGCGAGCGCATGCGCAGGGTGATGATTGATGAGGGGTTTTTGAATTGAGAGGAAGAGCAGTGTGCTAGTGTGCTAGTATGCTAGTGCGGTTGTTTTGCTTTTTAGCTCATTTCTCCTGAACTCGTAAACCATCAATCTTCACAACTATCAGAATGGATTCAGAGGGATATAGAAGGGAGAAATTGAGTGACTGTTATTTGTTTTACTCAGCGAGTAAAGCGTGCGTTGTTGTCCGGTATGAATACGGCTGATAGACGGGTAGTCTGAAATCTAGTCTTCGTCTTCCAATTGATTCCCGGTTGTGGGCAATGAAAGCCCGTCGATTTCAGGGTGCCTGATTTTCCCACCCAGGTAGCCTGTATATCCGCTGAGGGCTGAAACTCCGAGGGCGCAGACCAGAAGGAGCAGGGAAGCGATACGTGCAAATTTTTTGCGCTTGATTTCACCGAATAAGGTCGCTGCTGCGAGCACCGCAGTGCCGAAAATAAAGGGCATGGCCTTTTCAGCCATCTCCTCATGCTCGTGTATAAGGTCGTGACTCACACCAGGCAAATCTTCCACCACTTCTTCCGCTTCTTCTCCGCTTTTATTGGTGACGATACCCCCCACAGCAGCAAAGAGCAGAATGGCAGCTGCGGTGATGCGCACCTCGCGGTTGTTGAAGAAGAAACCGGCGATGAGCACAAGCAGACCGATCACACTGCCGAGGATTGGAATGTGATTCGCGATGAGGTGAAGGTGAATAGCATTCATGGGGGGAAGATAGGAAGGATGTAAATATGTAAATGCTTCAGTATGTAAGTATGTAAAAATGGAAGTGTTGTCCC
>CANGTU010000060.1 GCA_947456965.1 Flavobacteriales bacterium | reverse complement strand
ATCGAAAAGATGTCCAAGTCGAAATTCAACGTGCAAACCCCGGATGAGTTGGTAGAGAAATTCGGTGCCGACACCTTGCGTTGCTATGAGATGTTTCTGGGTCCGGTGGAGCAGAGCAAGCCGTGGGATACCAAGGGCATCAACGGGGTACATAATTTCCTGCGCAAGTTCTGGCGGTTGTTCCACGATAAGTCCAATGCCTTTGCGGTATCGGATGACGCGCCGTCGAAAGAGGAGTTGAAGACGCTCCACAAGACCATCAAAAAAGTCACCGAAGACCTCAACCGCTATTCGTGGAATACCGTGGTGAGCACCATGATGATAGGGGTCAATGAACTCACCGATTTGCAGTGTAACAAGCGTGCGGTGCTCGAACCGATGTGTGTGCTGCTTTCGCCCTACGCGCCGCACATGGCTGAAGAACTGTGGCAGAAGCTCGGTCACCCGGCTTCCATCACCGAAGTGGCATGGCCGGCATTCGATGAAGCACACCTCACCGAATCCTCATTCGATTATCCGGTTTCATTCAATGGCAAAACGCGCTTCTTTGTATCGTTGCCGGTGGACTGGAATCAGGAGCAGGTCACTGCTGCCGTAATGGAGCACGAAGGCACCGCGAAGTATCTCGAGGGCAAGGCACCCAAGAAGGTAATCGTGGTACCAAAGCGCATTGTGAACGTGGTGGTATAATCACCCGAAGAAGAAGATCATTCCGATAAAGAGCAGCGTTATACCCGCAGTGGTCATGCCATATAAAGCTACTCCTGTGTCCTTGTCCATGCTGTGCAGGATGAAGGTGACGAGAAAGGCCGAAACCAGAACCACTGCTCCAATTCCGGTAAACAGCATGCCTCGGCTCCTTCTTCGCCTGAGTCGCATCTGCTGGACTGTTCCCACCACATCTTGCACAAGCTCGTTGTGAAGTCCTCGGGCGAGCAGCCGGTGGCGGATTTCCTCGGTGGTATGGCCTCCCTCGAAGAGTTGGTAAATCTCATGGGTCAGGCCGTCGGGAATGTGGTGATTGGACATAGGCGCAGAATGAGGTGATTCCGGATGGAAAATCAGGATCTAAGCTAGAGTCGGCAGGGGGCTGCGGGAATGACCTGCGTCATATACAGAAGGTTGTTCAGCGTCGCACGGCGTCAAGCCGCTCTCTGTTAAGCGCTGGATCCATGAGTTCATGGGGAAAGAAGAACGGCAGGCGCTCATAATGTTTCATCTCAAGCGGTGGCTCGATGAGTTGCAGATGTGATGAAGCTTCCTCAGGAAGATGGCTGAAAACAAAGGCTTCGGGAGGCGTGTCAAACCAAAACGGATCAAATTTCTTCACGGCGGAGATCCCTTTTCCGGCAGAGGTCGCGAAGCCCTCTCCCCAAGTCACATCCACTAGTATCCATCGGCCATTGGTGCGTACGACGTTCCAGTCGTGATTGACCTCCTTCAGGCGCTTGTCATTGCGGTAGTCGAAGCCCTTGGCATAGCCGGATACCACCATGCACTCTAGTCCTCCTGCCTGGCACAGACTCTGGTAGAGCGCGGCGAAGCCACTACACACGGCTACGCGGTTTTTCCACACGGCCGATGGAGTGCAGTCGGCGAATCGCCCTGTGTTATATCCGTTGGCATCGTAACGGACATGCACCGTCATCCAGGTGAAGAACATTCGGGCGAGTTCATATTCGTCCTTGCTCCGCGAACGGAAGTAGTCTGCCAGTTGAGTCGGGCTGGCTTGTTTCGGCGCCTTTCGCGCCACCTCATCAGCATAGTGCATACCTGCCTGCACCTGGCCTTGGCTAAGCACTGGCAGGAATATCCAGAGGAAGAGACACTTCTTCATGGACGGTGAAACACATGCGGCTTTCTTTTATTGCATGACCGGTCAGCCCGGAAGCGTGCATCAGAGCCTATCTTTGCTGTATGTCCAGCCTTGTTACACTCAGCGAGTTCATCATGGAGCGCCAGGCTGATTTTCCCTATGCATCGGGAGATCTCAGCCGCTTGCTTGCCGATATTGGAATCGCTTCCAAGATCATCAACCACCAGGTGAACAAGGCAGGCCTTCAAGATATTCTCGGGGCGGAGGGAACGACCAATGTGCAGGGGGAGAGCCAGATGAAGCTGGATGTGTTTTCGGATCACGCGCTTTTTAATGCCGTGAAATGGGGCGGTCAGGTTTGTGGGGTTGCCAGTGAGGAGAATGAAACGTACCATGCGTTTGACCTCGAGCACTGCCGCAAGGCGAAGTATGTCATTCTCTTTGATCCGCTCGATGGTTCTTCCAATATTGACGTGAACGTTTCCATCGGGACGATCTTTTCCATTTTCAGGAGAAGAAGCAGTGTGGGTGATCTCGCTAACGTGAACGATTTCCTTCAGCGAGGATGTGATCAGGTGGCTGCGGGCTACGTTATTTACGGTTCCAGTACCATGCTTGTGTACACAACAGGCCATGGTGTTAATGGCTTTACGCTCGAACCGAGTATCGGGGAATTTTGTTTGTCCCATCCTGACATGAAAATCCCTGAGGATGGTGTTATATACAGCATCAACGAGGGAAACCTGAACTCCTGCGGTGCCGGCGTTCAGGCCTATGTGTCCTGGTGTAAGGAGGCAGACAAGAAAACGTCCCGACCCTATACCGGGCGCTATATCGGATCACTGGTGGCCGATTTTCACCGCAACCTGATCAAAGGGGGGGTCTATATGTACCCGGGCACACTCAAAGCTCCAGATGGAAAGCTGCGTTTGCAATACGAATGCAATCCGCTGGCATTTATCGTAGAACAGGCGGGGGGCAAAGCCAGTGATGGGCGTGGTCGTATTCTGGATATCCAGCCGAGATCTTTGCACCAGCGCGTTCCGCTGTTTATAGGATCGAGGAATATGGTGGAGCGGGTGGAGGCGATGATTCGTCAACATGAATTAACAGAGGCCTGAAACCGGCCATCCTATCTTTGAACCAAATCCCTGTGTGGTGAGCGAGAACCTGGTCATTATTCCGACCTACAATGAAAAGGAAAATGTGGAGAGTATGATCCGCAAGGTCTTCTCATTATCCGTTCCTTTCCATTTGCTGATTGTTGACGATGGCTCGCCCGATGGAACAGGAGCGATTGTGAAGTCCCTCATGAGTGAGTTTGGCGGTCGGTTGCATCTTCTGGAACGCAGCGGAAAGTTGGGCCTCGGAACGGCATACATCGCAGGATTCAAATGGGCACTGGCCCGTAAGTATAATTTCATCTTTGAAATGGACTGCGATTTCTCGCACAACCCGGATGACCTCGTGCGACTGCATGAGGCATGTGCAAGCGGAAAGGGCGACGTGGCTGTCGGGTCGCGGTATGTCAAAGGTGGCGGTGTGGAGAACTGGCCCTGGCACCGGCTCGTCATGAGCAGCGGAGCCGGAACCTATGTCAATCTGATCCTGGGCCTCGGTGTGAAGGACGCCACAGCTGGATTCGTTTGCTATGCACGGAAGGTTCTGGAGAGCATTGATCTGGACCGCATCCGCTTTGTGGGCTATGCTTTCCAGATAGAGATGAAATACAAGGCGAAAAAGCTGGGCTTCCGCATCGTGGAGGTGCCCATTCTCTTTGCTGACCGAAAGTTCGGTACCAGCAAGATGTCCATGGCTATTTTCAGCGAGGCATTCACCGGGGTGATCAAGATGAGATTTGAGCGGACCTGAGCACCCGAACAGTCCAATTTAATGCATTAATCCATGCTGATTATCAAAGGAGCGACGCTGGTCAACGAAGGGGTTGAAGCAAAGCGCGATGTAGCCATTGACGGTCCATTTATCCGTGCTGTTGCAGACAATATTCCGGCGGATGGTCATCAGGTAATGGATGCGCGCGGGCTGCATCTTTTTCCTGGTGTCATCGATGATCAGGTGCATTTCCGGGAGCCTGGACTGACTCACAAAGGGGATCTCTATACGGAGGCCCGCGCGGCTGTGGCCGGAGGCATCACCTCTTATATGGAAATGCCTAATACAGTTCCCAGTGCGGTTACAGTGGACTTGCTGGAGCAGAAGTATACCCGGGCGGCTGAGGTATCTCTGGCCAACTATTCGTTCTATATGGGAACCACCAACCGGAATCTCAGGGATCTGCTGGAGGTGGACCCAACCAGAATCTGTGGTGTGAAAATTTTTATGGGTTCCTCTACAGGTGATATGCTGGTGGATGATCCCAAAGCGCTTGATGATATTTTCCGGGAGGTGAAGACCATCATCACTACACACTGCGAAAGTGATCCGATGGTCAAATCCAATGCAGCCCGTGCCCGCGAACTGTATGGTGATGATATCCCCGTGTGGATGCATCCTGTCATCCGCGACGAGGAGGCCTGCTATGCCTCTTCTTCCTTTGCCATTGAGCTGGCTGAGAAGCATGGTACACGTCTGCACATCCTGCATATCTCGACTGCACGGGAAACCCTGCTGTTCCGGAATGACATTCCGCTCGCTCAGAAGAAAATTACCGCAGAGGCATGCATTCATCATCTGTGGTTTACAGACGCGGACTACCATACCCACGGAACATTCATCAAGTGGAATCCTGCTGTGAAATCAGAGGCAGATCGCGAGGCTATACGGCAAGCGGTGCGCAATGGCCGCATTGATGTAGTAGCCACCGATCACGCTCCACATACGCGGGAGGAAAAGGCGCAACCCTATGCGAAGTGTCCGTCGGGAGGGCCGCTGGTGCAGCACTCCCTTCAGGCGATGCTCGACCTGGTGCAGCAAGGAGTATTCCCTATGTCCATGGTGCCGCTGAAGATGGCGCACAATGTGGCTGATATGTTCAGCATTGATCGAAGGGGCTATGTGCGCGAGGGTTACTATGCGGATCTCGTGTTGGTGGACATGGCCAAGTCGCACACGGTGACGTCTGACTCCTTGTTCTACAAGTGCGGCTGGTCACCTTTTGAAGGACACACCTTCGGCAGCAGCATCCACACCACCTTTGTGAATGGCCATGCTGTGTATTCCGATGGCCGGTTTGATGAGTCCAATCGTGGCATGCGTATGCTCTTTAACCGATGAGGTATTTCCCCGTTATCCTGCTCATCCTTTTCGCTGGCTGTAAGCGAAGTGGGTCCATGCAACAGCCCCCGATCGGCGAAGAGTCCTTTGTAGCCTTGCTGACGGATATCCGATTGCTCGAGGGTTCATACACAGTTAAGTACAGGGGTATGGATCAGTCCGACCTGGCTTCGTGGTATGCGCAGGTTTTTGCGAGACATGGAGTAACCGAAGAGGATTTCCGGAAAAGCCTGATGATCTACTACAGTGACCCTGCGCAGATGCTCACTATGGAAGATGCCGTGCTGGAGAAGCTCAGTGAGCTGCTGGCCGCGGCGCAGTCAGGCCGGTCCTCAGGCCTTCCCGATGCCGCTGAGAAAGAAACCGGCGGTGGAACGAATAGCCGCCTCGACCGGCTCAAATGAAATTCCGATGGCCTCAACGATTTTCGAAGAGTCGTAGGTCTGCGTTCCTTCCATATTACGGATGACTTCCCGGGTTACGGCGGCTTTGTGCCCGGATATCCATTCGCGCATTTGCTCGACGAGCAGCGCTGTCCACAGCATCAAAGGAGTTACCTGCTTGCGGGCTATGGGTTTGCCAAGGGCATGAGCTACCCAACTAAATACTTCTTTCAGCGACCTGTTTTCTGCAACGGCAATGAACCGTTCCCCGAAATGGCGTCGGACGGCCAGCTCAACTGCTGCGCGGGCGGCATCGGACGCACTGATAAAACCTGTGCCTCCGGGCGGATAAAAGGGCACACCCTGATACATCCGCGAAAAGAGTGTGGGGCTGCTGCGGCTGAAGTCGCCTGGTCCGATGACAAACCCCGGATTGAGTATAACGGCCTGAAGACCTTCTTGTATCCCGCGCCAGACCTCCATCTCAGACAAGTGCTTGGTGATCGCGTAGTGAGTGGTGTGTTTCCCTTCATGCCATGCCGAGCTCTCGCGCAGCACTTCACCGGCCCCGATTCGCCCGATGGCAGCCACTGAGCTGATGTGCACGAGTTCGGGCACACCGAGGTGGATGGCTGCATTCACCACGTTGGCGGTGCCTTCCGTATTCACTTTATACATCATCCGGCGGTCCTTAGGATGGTAGGATACAAGGGCCGCGGAATGATACACGGTGATGCAGTCACGCATGGCATCTTGCAGGGACTGCACATCGAGGATATCCCCTTCAGCCCATTCAATGCGGCTGAAAAGATCAGCTGAGCCGTAGTGAGCAAAAACACGCTCCATGGCTGCGGTACTGCTTTCGGGCCTGCGAAGCCCACGCACCGGCAACCCGCGTGTGAGCAATTCGAGGGCGATATGCGTGCCCAGAAGGCCGGTAATTCCAGTGATGAGGTTCATGGCGCGAATATCGCTGTCGTTCGGCTTTACTTTGCCTTCCCGAAGGCTTCCATAATATGTCAGACCATCCCGCTGTTCTCCGCTTTTCTTTGATCATCCCGGTGTTCAACCGCCCGGATGAGGTGGATGAATTGCTGGCGAGTTTGTGCACTCAGACGGATCCCGGCTTCGAGGTGATTCTGGTGGAGGATGGCTCAGAGCTGCGGTGTGAAGAAGTTGCTGCGCGCTACCGTGACCGACTAAAGCTGACTTATCATTTCAAGCCGAATACGGGACCAGGGGATTCACGTAACGCAGGCCTTCGACGGATGTCGGGTAATTACGGTATTGTGCTCGATTCCGACTGTGTGATCCCGCCGCAGTACATCGCTGCTGTGCGCATGTCCCTGCAGCACGATCCTGTAGATGCCTTTGGGGGACCTGACCGTGCTGCCGATACCTTCACAGCTGTGCAGAAGGCGATCAATTATGCCATGACCAGTTTTCTGACGACCGGTGGCATCCGGGGCGGAGGCGAGAAGCTTGACCGGTTCATGCCCAGGAGTTTCAACATGGGCATTTCCAGGGAAGCATTCGACCACACAGGGGGATTCGGTCAGATGCGCTTCGGAGAAGATATTGATATGAGTCTGCGCATCCTCGCAGCAGGTTTCCGCACCGCGCTCTTTCCTGAGGCATGGGTGTACCACAAGCGCCGTACTTCGTTCAGACAGTTCTATAAGCAGGTGTACAATTCCGGCATCGCCCGGATCAACCTGCATCTGCGTCATCCCGGATCCCTCAAGCCCGTGCATGCATTGCCTGCCTTATTTGTAGCGGGAGTAACAGTGGTGCTCCTGATGGGCTTATGGGCCAGCCCCACATGGCTGATTTTGCCCGTTGGGCATGCCTTGCTGCTGCTTGCCGATGCGCTGCGGTGCACCAGATCCCTTCACGTGGCTCTGCTGGCTGTTGTGGCATGCTATATCCAACTCACCGCCTATGGTCTCGGATTCCTGCATGCTGCGTGGGTGCGTCTTGTACTGGGCCGTGGAGAGTTCGCGGCATTCCAAAAGAAGTTCTATCGCTGACCAGACTTGGTGTTTCTGCCGGCCTGACCGACTTTTGATACGTGGAAGCTTCTGATCACCTGCAGTCCATCATTCGTATGCTCCCGCATAAGCCGGGAGTTTATCAGTACTATGATGCTGAAGGGAACCTGTTGTATGTGGGTAAGGCCAAGAGTCTGAGGAACCGGGTAGGCAGCTATTTCAGCAAACAGAAGTACGAGAGTGGTAAGACGCTGCTGCTCGTGAGGAAGATTGCGGATATCAAGACCATTGTGGTGGAAACCGAGATGGATGCCTTGCTTCTTGAAAACTCCCTCATCAAGAAGTATAAGCCAAGATACAATATCAACCTGAAGGACGATAAGACCTACCCCAGTATCGTCATCAAAAAGGAGCCTTTCCCCAGAATCTTTCCCACCCGGCAGATCATTCGTGATGGCTCTGAGTATCACGGCCCGTATTCGTCGGTAAAGACTATGCACGCGGTACTCGATCTGGTGAAGAAGTTGTATCCGATCCGAACGTGTTCACTTCCTCTGCAGCCTGCTTCTATCGCAGCAGGCAAGTTCAAAGTATGCCTGGAGTATCATTTGGGCAATTGCCTTGGTCCATGTGAGGGTAAGCAGACGAAGAAGGCCTATGATGATCATGTTGACCAGATTCGCAGGATTATCCGCGGCGACTATGGAGATGTGCTTCGCGAGTTCAGGAGCCAGCTCAGGGAAGCCGCTGAAGCCTTGCGCTTTGAGGAGGCGCACATGCTCAAAGAGAAGATCGAGAATCTCGAACAATTCCAGGCGCGAAGTACCATTGTTAATCCTTCCATTGATCGTGTAGATGTCTTCACCATCGTGAGCGATTCATCTTCCGGCTTTGTCAATTATCTCCGCATACACAACGGAACAATTGTTCAGGGCTATACCATGGAATTGCGAAAGCGGATGGATGAATCAGATCAGGAGCTGCTGGCTTTTGCAGTGGTGGAGTTGCGCGGCCGGTTTGAGAGCGATTCCACGGAGGTATTTGTTCCCTTTGAGCCGGAGATTACTTTACCTGGCGTCAGGTTTCATGTACCGCAGAAGGGGGATAAGAAAAAACTCCTCGAACTCTCTCATCGAAATGCAGTGCAGGCCCTGCTCGATGCCCAGAAGCAGGCAGAGTTCACCGATCCGGAGCGCCATACGCGCCGGATCCTCGAGACCATTCAGCGCGACCTTCATCTGCTCGATTTACCAGCTCACATGGAGTGCTTCGATAACTCCAATATCCAGGGAACACATCCGGTATCGGCGTGCGTTGTCTTTCGCAACGGCAAACCGAGTAAGGCCGATTACCGGAAATTCAACATACGTGGGGTCGAAGGTCCCAATGACTTCGATACCATGAAGGAAGTGATCACCCGACGGTATACCCGAATGGTCGAAGAGGGGCAAACGCTGCCTCAACTCGTGATCGTTGACGGCGGAAAGGGCCAGCTCAGTGCCGCCGTGGAAGCTCTGGAAGGCCTTGGTCTTCGAGGGAAGATGGCGGTCATCGGGATCGCCAAGCGGTTGGAGGAGATCTATTTTCCTGGGGATTCCCTCCCGCTCTATCTGGATAAGCGATCAGAGACACTGCGCATCATCCAGCACATGCGCGATGAGGCCCACCGCTTTGGTATATCCCATCACCGGGATCGCCGGAGTAAGGATGCCCTGCGCTCTGAGCTGACGGACATCCCCGGAGTAGGCATGCAAACGACCCAGACCCTCATTCGCCACTTTCGGACCATAGGGAAGGTGAAGGAGGCGAGCCTGTCTGAACTCGGGGAAGTGATCCCCAAACGGCTCGCGGCCATCGTGTATCGTCATTTCCACGGACAGGATGACCCATCTCCGGATGTTGGATGAGCGGTGCGGCGGCTCTTAACGTGCGGCTGACTGGCCTTACCTTTAGGGCTTCAATCCGAAAAAATGGCCCCAATATCAAGCAAAAGCAGGAGCGAGGTACACAAACGCAGGCTGTGGATAATTGCCTTTGCCCCCTGGGTGCTTGGGTTGCTGCTTTTTTCAGCTGCGCTGTTCAGCGGATTGCCGGACATTGAAACGTTGGCCAATCCCAAAATCAACCTCGCTACGGAGGTGCTCTCATCGGATGGCCAGTTGCTCGGCGCTTATTACCGGGAGAATCGCTCGGACGTTCGCTACGAGAATCTGCCTCAGAATCTCGTGGACGCCCTTATCGCCACTGAAGATGCGCGTTTCCGCCAGCATAGCGGCATCGATTTCCGGAGTATGCTTCGCGCAGCTACCACGCTCGGAAGTTCTGGCGGAGGAAGCACAATTACACAGCAGCTTGCCAAGATGCAATTCTCCAAGAATTTCGATAAGGTGGGTATTGTGCAGAGGATCTGGCAGAAGCTCCGGGAGATGATTATCGCACTCCGACTTGAGCGCACCTATACCAAAGACGAGATTATAGCACTCTATCTGAATCAGTATGACTTCCTGAACCAGGCCGTGGGTATTAAGTCAGCTGCCCATGTCTATTTCAACACGGCCCCCGATAGTCTGGAAGTCCTTCAGAGTGCCATGCTGGTAGGGATGCTCAAGAACTCCTCTCTGTTCAATCCGTTGAAACGCGACTCACTCGTGCTGAAGCGCCGTGAAGTGGTGCTCAGTCAGATGGTCAAGTACGGTTACCTGCCCGAGGATGAATACAACCAACTGAAGGATGAGCCGCTCGGCCTGGATTACCAGCGCATTAGTCATGATGAAGGTCCGGCACCTTACTTCAGGGAAGTGCTGCGTGCGCGCATTGATGAGATTCTTCAGGAGAAGGACAAGTCAGGAAAGCTCGTACACATCAAGTCGGATGGCCAGCCGTATGACCTGTATCGCGATGGGTTGAAGGTCTATACGACCATTGATTCGCGCATGCAGGCACATGCAGAATGGGCGGTAGAACAGCATCTCGGCTCGGAGTTGCAGGCTGCATTCACCAAAGATGTAGCGCGCCGGAAAAAGGAGAAGTACCCATTCTTCAATGGAATCGCGGATGCCGACCGAGACCGGATCATGAAGGATGCGGTTCACTCCAGCGACCGCTATCAGGTGCTTACGGGTAAGGTTTGCCCGGAGTGCAAACGCCCGGCCTTCTATATCGAAAAGATGAAGGTGGAAGGTGTGGAGCACTTTCACTGCAACGAGGACAAGGAAGGCTGCGGGCACACGTGGGCGGTGCAGGATAATGACGGAATTGACAAGGCATTTGCGACACCAGTGAAAATGCGGGTATATGCCCACAAGAAATACATCGATACGGTGATGTCGCCGCTGGACAGCATTAAATATCACAAGGCTATCCTGCACGCCGGACTCATGGCGGTGCACCCAGGAACCGGACATATCAAGGCTTGGGTAGGCGGCATTGACTACCGCTATTTCAAATACGATAATGTGTTCCAGTCACGCCGTCAGGTGGGATCCACATTCAAACCACTGGTTTATGCCACGGCGCTTCGGCTTGGTAAGAAGCCTTGTGACCGGTATTTCAATATCAAGACATGTATAGACCTGCCGGAAGGAGGAAAATGGTGCCCAAGTAACAGCGATGGTTCTTATGGAGGCGAATACACCTTGACGCGTGCTCTGTCCAATTCCGTGAATACCATTACGGCTCAGTTGGTGAAAGAGTTTGGCCCGGAGTCGGTCATTACTCTGGCCCGTAATCTTGGCGTGAATAGCCCGGTGCCGGCTGTGCCAGCGATTTCTTTGGGAGTTGCCGAGTTGTCCTTGTTTGAGATGACCGGAGCAAATGCAGCGTTCGCCAACCATGGTGTGTACATTGAGCCCACCTTCATTATGCGCATTGAGGACAAGAACGGCAACGTCATCTGGGAGGCCGATCCGGTAATACAACAAGCCCTGGAGCCCGCAGTCGCCTATGAGTTGGTGCAGATGATGAAGGGAGTTGTGAACCAGGGGACTGGTGCCCGCCTGCGCAGCGGCCGTCCCTATGGCAATATCCCCTATCCGATAGCAGGTAAAACGGGAACTACCCAAAACAACACCGATGGCTGGTTCATTGGCCTTACTCCTGATCTGGTCACCGGAGTTTGGGTGGGCGCGCAGGATCCGACGGTGCGATTCAACAGCACGGCACTGGGGCAAGGCGCGAATACCGGTTTGCCGATCTGGGGTTACTTTATGAATAGGGTGTATAAAGATCCGGATATTTCGATCTCCAAAGGCGACTTCAAGGCCCCGAAGGATTACGATCCTGCCCGCTTTCAGTGTGTGGGTGATGACGGCTCCTTGTTTGACTCCGAGGTCACTCCGGTGGAAGAGGAAGACATCTTTAATGAGGAAACTGACGGGGTGAATTCGGAGGGATAGACGTGTGAAGCGGCTATTTTGGGTGTAGAGAAATTCATCTGATATGTGGGCTGCAGGTTTTGGGATAAATGTTAAAATTGAAATATTTCTTGCTTTGTGTGTTTTTTTTTT
>CANGTU010000059.1 GCA_947456965.1 Flavobacteriales bacterium | reverse complement strand
CAAGGTTATCTAGTATCTAATATCTAGTATCTAATATCTAATATCTAGTATCTAGTATCTAGTATCTAGTATCTAGTATCTAGTATCTAGTATCTAGTATCTAGTATCTAGTATCTAGTATCTAGTATCTAGTATCTAGTATCCCGCATCTAGTATCTCACCCAATTCACGCCAGCCGCGCCAGTCGTTCAGCGAGGATGGCTTTATACTGAGCTTTAAATTCATCGCTCATAAAACTCTGGTCTATCATCTCCAGCCATTGAGGCAGCGCGTTTTTCATCTTGTTCATGATATTATGCTGCTGCTTTTCTTTGATGCGGAGCACATTCATCAGGGCCACAAAATCCTGTTTTTTCAATTTCTTCTTTCGCCCGTTCAGGGTCAACGCCATTTCTTCCTTGTCTGCAGGATTCACCAACGCGGTATTTACCAGGTCATAGGCGGGTGATAAGATCATGCCGATGTCCGGCTGTTCCAGCAGCGAAAAATTCTTCAGGTGCATATCGGCGTTGCCGGTGAGAAACGAAAAGAGGACCAGCTCACAAAAATTCACCACATCCAAACCCGGAGTTGCGGAATACATGAGAATGGTTTTGCCAATCAGTTCATAGCTGCCGTGGTATTTGTCTTCGGTTAGCCGCTCAGTAAGCTGGCACATATCTTCCATGGCGAGTTTCCCTTTTTTGGTACGGTCAACTCGCTGTGTGATGTAGGCGAGGTTGCCGGATTGCAGCCGGATTAAACCATGGGGTGCCGTTTTTATTTTGGCCAGTTGAGCCAGATGCATGGTCACATCTTCGACCTCCGGCAATTGCGGATATTGTGGTGAGGGCGGTTTCAGAATGTACCCGCCCCATAGGCCCACAATGGTGAACCGGCGTTCTGCATCGGCGTTGCGATGTCGGCTGATATGCAGCGACAGTTTTGCCTGCACACCGGTAACGGCGGTATGGCTTTGAATGATCTCTTTCGCCAGAGGTTCGATATCATTTTCCGAGTAAGGCAATAACGGCGGGGCAGACTGGCCATAGAGTTTTCTCGAGCAAGAGGCATGCACGCTTTGCTCTTTCCCGGTCAAGGGCTGGTAGCACAACACACAGTTATTCATCGCCAGCCTCCCCCGTGACTTCCTCTACGCTTACGTCTCCAATGCACTCTTTGCAACACGCCAGCAATAAACCCATCCGGTCTCTTGGATTGAGTTTCCAGTTCTTTTCGGCGAGTTCCAGCAACCACCCTTCGGGTATCAGTCCGTCGAAAAAAGGGAAAAGCACGTTGGAAGTATACGGAGCTTCGCGCAGGGGCAAGGTGAGGCTCGCGGGTTGCGCACCCGGTTGTGAGGCATACGTGTGATCGTACACAAAATGATATCCCCGCTCATTCTGAATGAGCCAGCCGGCGAATTGGTCTTTTACCTTGATAGCCGCCTTGCGCAATGCGTGGAGTTAGATTTCGATGGATAAAAAAATCATGATCCGGAATAGGGAGTTTGCAAAACCGCTCCCACTTTATAACCGAAGAGTTGCAAAACCTGATTCACCTTGTCCAGTCGCAGGGTTGCCTTTCCCTGTTCCAGTTCGCGAATGAAGCGCAGGCCCACACCGGCCTTTTCAGCCAGTTCGGTCTGGGTGAGTTTCACCGCTTTTCGCTTGTCTTTGACAAAATCCGCGAGGCTCATTGTATACCCTTTGGGGTGTAAAAGTACGGATCATTTTCGGTTATTGACCCCGTTCGGGTGTATTATTTAGATTTTCCCGGGCAATCGTACCCGTGAGGGTGTAGTTTTTTCGTGTGGAAATGGAATGCTCACCAATGCGGTTCAAATGTGGTGATAGGGTAATGGGATAATGGGGTGATGCAGCTAACTCCAAAGGGCGGTCTTTTCGGCAAGGTTATCTAGTATCTAATATCTGGCATCTGGTATCTCCAAATGGGATAATAGGGTAATAGGATAATGGGGTAATGATCTCTAACTCCCAAGGGCGGTCTCTTCGGCAAGGTTATCTAGTATCTAGTATCTAGTATCTAGTATCTAGTATCTAGCATCTCCAAATGGGATAATAGGGTAATAGGATAATGGGGTAATGATCTCTAACTCCAAAGGGCGGTCTCTTCGGCAAGGTTATCTAGTATCTAATATCTGGCATCTAGTATCTCCAAATGGGGTAAATTATTTCACTCGAACTGACCCACCTCACCTCAGGGTTTTTATCGGCGTGTTTTGGATTGGTGTCATATCCGGGTTTTTTGATGTTTTTTTTTCGAAGTGATTCTCCTTTTTTTGGTGCGGTGTGCACCTGTGGTTATTCGGCCCAACATCGCATCTGCGGGGGTGGGCTCGCCGATGGTATCGTGCCATTGTGATATGGGCCACTGAGCGACGAGCATGGTTGAATTCCCGCCGTATCGATCTTCAGGGATTTGGACCAGTGCCTTGTTCTTGGGAAGTCCGCGGAAGGATCGGAACAGCGCCGGTGCGCCCTCCTGACCGTCTTCCCTGGAAGGCGATCGGGAAGCGGGCTGAAGCTTCTTCGTGGCCAGAGTGAGGAATTCGGTGATCGCGGCCTTCCGGGCCTTCACGGGCAACTGAACCTTGGGTTTGAGCGCATCAAACTCCTGCTGGTCGGCTTTGGGTGTGGGGCCGGAAATGATAAGCGGAGGACGGGCTTCATCAATGAGCACGGAGTCCACCTCATCCACAATAGCGAAATGGTGCTCGCGCTGCGCAAGGTGTGTAGCGTCCAAAGCCACGTGATCACGCAGGGATTGGGAAATAAGGCGAAGCTTGATCAGAACATGTACTTCAGACCGATATTGAAGATGAACGGCCGGTACGTCAGGTTTTCGAGGGAGGTACTGTGCGATTCATTTTTCATGTCGAAGTTCTGGAAAGCGACGTACTTGGCTTCCCAGTTCATAGCCCAGCGGCGGGCAAACTGGAAGTCGAGTCCGGCCAAACCTTGAAATCCGATGTTCCCTGTGCTCGAAAAGGATGAGTTCTCATCTCCTATACTGAAGTCCATGTCAATTTCTGGAATGACCGTAGCTCCGGCACCGACGTAGGGCCGGAATCGGCCCGTGCTGGACAAGGTATAGGTGGCACTGAGGTAGGCGAAATTGGAGGCGTAGTCACCTGTTATCTTATCGTCATTGTAGTGGACCGTGATGGTGTTGGCTTTGTATTCCCAACCGATTTCAGCAGAAATGCGCTCCGTGAAGGCATAGCCGAAGGATATACCATTGGTGAATCCAAAACCGGCATTCACGGGAATATCTGTGGATTCTCCATCGGCCACATAACGGATATTCATGTCCTGAATACCAATGAATCCCCCATAGGGCTTCACGTAAAATTTGCCCGGCGAATCCGCTGGGGCTGCGTCTTGTCCGCATACGGCCGTGCTTGTTAAAAATCCCGCCACCAGCAGGGCGAATACCATGCATGCATTCTTCATGTTCAGTTGTTTTAAGTATTAATGATGACCCGATGCTGTCCTGCCGGTACTCGTCGCTGGCCAGCGTGAATGGGAAAGCCCGTAATGCTTCCTGACCCTTCTGCACTGCAGGTAAACAGTGTGGGATCAGCCTGCATATCCGCCCTCCAGGTCACCCTGGTTCTGCAGAGAGAATGCGGCGGTAATTACCGGGTTTAGTGTGGCTAAATGTCTCAGGTCCGGCCGGCCCGGAACCGTAACCCAGGTTACGATTTTTTGGCCCTGAGTCTGCTGAGGGCCGGACGCGTAATCCGGATATAGCTCGCAATCTGCTCGAGGGAGAGGCGATTGTGGAGATCCGGGTCTTCACGCATGAAGTCCCGATACCGCTTTTCCGCAGAGTCAAACTGCTGCGACTCCAGACGGCTGTCCATTTTCCGGATAATGGCTTCGGCCATGAGCCGGCCGAACCGCTCCAGGCGGGGAAAGTTGCGGTAGGCCGTTTGAATGTGCTGGTGATCAAAACACAATAACTCACAAGGTTCTACCGCCCGGAAATAGTATTTACTGGGCTCCTGACAGATGAACGCTTTGTAGTGGGTCACAAATCCTCCTTCCTTCACAAAGCGAGTGTTGAGCTCGTTGCCTTTGTCGTCAATGTAATACCCGCGGAGCAAGCCCTTCGCGACAAAGGATATCTCACCATGAACCCGATCGGTATGCACGAGCAACTCGTTGCGCTTGAGCTGGCGTTGGAAGGTGCCTTCGGTGAAGTACTGGAGGGATGCATCATCTAATTCGCTGTCGATCATGCGAACAACAATCTTGAACATACGATGCTTGTCTTCGAGTTTCATTCAGAGGAGTAAGGGAATGGTTAATAGGAAGGAGCGGAAATGGCTTCAGGAAAGTGCTCGGGTCAATGCCGCGGGCGATTCTGCCGGCTGGATTCTGCAGCAAGGCGGATAGATCGGGGCATTGGAATCTTTCAAATTGGTTCTTCAAAAATGATCAGCAGTATATTGCAAACTTTTTGTGACAAAATTTGTTCTGAAGAGGTGCAAAATAAATCATCACAGGCTGCCCGATATACCATTTGGCTTTTAGTCCTGAGCCTCTTTTCAGGACATCTTGGTGCTCAGACTTTAGATTATTTCTACACAGGCCAGACAGAGGTCACATGGAGTGAGCTTTCCGGCGATGTGGTCTTGTTCTCCGGAACATTTGATGACGAAGTGACCGCCGCCATTCCCGTGGTGCCCATCACCATGGGCGTGCAAGGGCATGTGGCGTTCTTCGTGAGCACCAATGGCTTTATGACCCTGAGCCAGGCACCCCCGGCTAATACGTACGATCCCCTGAGCACAGGCCTCTCGTCACCAGTCATTGCTCCGTTTGCGACCAACCTGGAGGGTATTGACGCCTCCTCTGAAGTTAGCTACCGGCAGGATACTCAAGGCCTCTACATCCAATGGAAAAATGTGCGCCGCGTGGGGTATGCCGGGGAGTCTTTTTCGTTCCAGGTGAGAATTATCAGCCAGGCCATGACCGGTTTTGGTTTCGGGGCCATCAACCTGATCTACGGGCCGTTCGAAGGTGTTTCTGATCCAGTCACTCCGGTGCACGTGGGCATCCGCGTGGGCTCAGGAACCTCTCCGGATACCTATTCGGTGCGATCGGTCAGTCAGGGCGGAACCTGGTTTCCGGATCAGGCCGGAACCGCTTCTTCCGCTACCTGCGCATTCCCCGCAGGCAATTATCCGGAAGGGGTGCCTGTATCGGGAACGCTGCATCAGTGGTTTCTTATTTCTCTGGATATTCTCAATAACCCCGACGTTTCACCGGAATGCAACGGCAACGGTAACCTCGTCATTTACTCCAATTACGACGGGGGTATCCTGAACATCAACTGCGATGTGGATATCCCCGATCTGCGTATCGGTATCTGTACCTATGAGCCCGTCGAGATCACGATCACCGGTCCGTTTGCGTCAAATGTGACGGCCGTGATGTATGCCGGATTCAACAGCACGCAGGCCAATGACAACTGTAACCTTGGCGATTTTCCAACTACGATTTCCGGAGTGGATCCATCCATCACACAAATCCTTACCGCTCCTCCATTGAACTATGAAACGGAGCACGGCAACGGACAGTCGGGCTGGGGAGGAGCATTCAATCAAGGGCTGATGGTAGGAGTGAGCGGTCAGTGTGATACGCTCTACCCCGCGGGCGGCGGTAACACGCCGGATGAAGTGGTGTATTATTTTGTTACCAATCTGGGTGACGATCTCCTGTTTCACCACACCCAATATAACTGCTGGCTGGGTGAGGTGTACAATATATCCGACGGAGGTAACTGCTGCATCAATCCGGTGGAACCTCCATGGACTATCGAGGTGCCTGCCGATGCCGGACTGTGTTTCGGCAGCAGTATCCAACTCGCTCTGGCGGATAACACCAACGGTGAAGCTCCTTTCACCTACGTGTGGACCTTCAATGATGATCCGGTATGCAACGAGGAGTCCTGCACCTTTGTGCCCGCAGAGAGCGGTACAGTGTGCGTCACGGTTACAGATGGCTCCGGTGAAGTGCTGTCGGATTGCTTCGAAGTGACCGTGGATCCTCAAGCTATCCCGGTATTCAGTGTTTCGGATACGGCCCTCTGCCGCCCGGCTTCGTTTACGCTCATCAATGAAACGGATCCCGCAACTTACGCGCAGGCATCATGGACCATCGGAGGTGTGTCGTATCCCAACCAGCAATCGGTGACCTTCAGTCCATTCAATCCCGGACTCTATGATGTGGCGCTGGTGCTGACCACTGCGCTGGGTTGTGTGTACGATACCACTCTCACGGACTACCTGGAGGTGTTTCCTGTCCCCGAGGCTGGCTACACCACAGATCCGGTGATCATCAATGCCGACCAGACTAACATTACGCTTCAGGACCAGTCTCTGGGAGATCCGGTGGAGTGGAACTGGACTATCGAGTTACCCGATGGCAACTGGATATCCACCGATCAGAATCCCGAAACAACACTCCCCGAAGGTGTAGGAGGTACATACCCTGTGGAGCTGCTCGTAACGAACGTGGACGGCTGCTCCGACAGCATCAGTGGCCTGCTGGAAGTCAATGAAGTCTTCAATCTTTATGTTCCCAACGCATTTACTCCCAATGACGATAGGGTAAATGACGCCTTCTTTGTAGAAGCAGCCGGATTGGAGCCTGGAAGTTTCCGAATGGATATCTTCAACAGGTGGGGAGAAAGCGTGTATTCCAGCACCTATCCGGATGGGGCCTGGACGGGATCATTTCAAGGTGGTGAGTATTTTGTGCCGGATGGCGTATATACGTACCGCATTTCCATGAGGTCGTCCGAAACCGGTGAGTTGCTCGAGGTTGTGGGTAATGTCACATTGATGCGATGAATTTGGGTGGTCAGGCTGCCACACTTGTACTCGTTGAATCTGGCAAGAATCCATGTTGATGAATGGCCGGTCCACCCGATGAATCCTGCTCACTGAAGAGAAGTTGAAAGGCCGGAATGATGAAATGAATCTGAATATGATGAGAAAACACCTGATCTGCCTGCTGGCATGCACCCTCACCACGCTCGTATCCACAGGTCAGAAGGAAGGCAACGTCTGGCATTTCGGACACGGAGTGGGCCTCGACTTCAATACGGGGGAAGCTGTCCAGATCACCGGATCCATGAGCACCTTCGAGGGATGCACGGCTTACAGCGACTCCATGGGCAGTCTGCTGTTTTACTCGAATGGTGGCGGGCGTATTCCACTCGGCGGTCAAAGCACCGGACGGATCTGGAACCGGAACCATGAGGTCATGTATGATATGCAGGGTGTAGAGGGTGGTGGCTTCAGTGCAGCGCAATCTTCCGTCATTATTCCGGCCCCAGGGGAGCCGGATATCTATTACCTGTTTACAGTAGATGAGCTCGAGCACTTTGTGGATGCCACGCCTGAAGTGCTGGCTGCCGAGCCTAATGGACGCGGACTGCGTTATTTCAAGATTGATATGTCGCTCAACGATGGTCTGGGTGATGTGATCGAATCGGATGTAGAGGTCTATGATTATTCGTCAGAAGGACTCTGTGCCGTGCGCCATGCGAACCAAACGGATTACTGGATCCTCATCAATCAGGACACCACAGGGATAGGCGTTTATAGCGTCACGGAGGCAGGGGTTACTCTGTCATCTATATATGAAACACCTCTGGCCGGAGGCACGATCAAGGCGTCACCACTGGCCGCCATGCCTGATCTCACCTGGGGCCACAAGGTGGTGATCTCCTCTGGCCTCTTGCTCGATATCAACCTGTCCACCGGTGAACTTTCTAATCCAGAGTTGCTCCCCGTTGGGGTGTCCGAAGTTTTCGAGTTTGCTCAAAATGGGTATTATCTCTACGGAACGCTCACCGAAACGGGCACCTTTGATCAGCAACTCATGCGCTATAACACCCTTACTGCCTTTAATGACGGAGTTACGGTGTCCTCCACGCAAGAACTTATCGCCCCGGACATCACCGCTTTCTTCATGCAGGTGGCACCGAATCACAAGATTTATTACACGGCTCTCAATCTCCAAGGTGAAGTATTGCTGGGGAGCATTGACTGTCCTAACAACGAGGAGCCCGGACTTACCCCGGTGGCGTTCAACTATGGTGGCGATGATGAGGAGCTGTTCATTTCGCTTCCTAACTTTCCTGCCTGGTTGTTCTACAGTTCAGAGCCAGATCAGATTGAATTTGGCCCCGATACGGTTTTCCTCTGTGTTGGGGATACCCTCGTGCTGGATGCAGGTCCGGGCGATTATTGGGAGTGGGGAGGCGATTGCTTCAGCGGGCCTGAGGATACATGGCCTGACAATGCCACGCGCTATTTTACCGTAACCCAGCCGGGTACCTACGTGGCTTGTGTCAACGGACCGTGTAGTTCCGGAACAGGCGCCGGGGGCTGCAGCTCATCCGATCAGATCACCGTGCTGCCATGCATTGCGGATGAGCCGTCATGCGACCTGCTCGACCTCCCCGAATCCGTGACCATCTGCGCAGGTGACAGCGTGCAACTGGAAGCCGATCTCAGCGAGCTTGGTGAATACTCAGGATTGCAATGGGCGGGAGGCAGCGGTACATTCATTCCTTCTGACACGATTCCCAATCCGCTGTATATACCATCGCCTCAGGAGGTACAACAGGGTTTTGCCAATCTTACGCTCAGTGTATTCACTTCGGAGGCAGGCTTCGGCGAAGGGCGTCTGATGGCCTATGACCACGCCAGTGAAGACCTCATCTTCTATATCGATCAGGAGGATGGGAGCGTGGATTCTATCCAGAGTAACACGGGCTTCGACTGGACAGCCATGGGATTCCGCCAGGCCGATTGCCGGCTTTATGGATTGTCCAATATCGTGGAGGAGCCCGCTCTGTATAGCGTCAACCTCTCAGGTGAAGATGCCGAATTCATAGCGGGCTTTCCGATGGATTTTTTCGCAGGCGACTACGATAACGAGAACGACTTGTTTTACGCTATCGGCATGAATGCGCTCGGCAATGGTGATCCCCAGGAGCAGTATCTCATCACCGTGGACCCCATTACTGGTACCCTCGATACCATTGGCGGCCTCAACCTTCCCGGTGTGGATGGGTTCTTTGCTGCCGTAGGCGACGGGATCAACGGGTTGGCCTATGATCCTTCACTTGATGTGCTGTTTGCGGTCACTCAGGATGGCCAGTTGCTTGAGATCAATCCGGCCAACGCTGAAGTCACGGTAGTGGGCGATACGCAACCCGATGTGAGAGGACTTGCATACCACGAGGATCTCAACGAGCTCTGGGGCATCACCGCATCAGCTTCGCTCCTGCAGATCAATAAGTTCACAGGAGCCGTGATAGAGGAAGTATTATGCCAGGAGGAGTTCGGTGTGGTCACCTCACTCACTTTCGCCCGGCCGTCGTGTGAAGAAGGTGGTATATGTTCCGATCAGATTGAAGTGGTGATTCAGAATGATACCACCATTGACCTCGGTGATGATGCAACCTTGTGCGAGGGAGAAACACTCGTGCTCACGGCACCGGGCTTCGAGAGCTACCTGTGGCAGGATGGCAGCACGGCGCAAACTTTCGAGGTGTCCGAAACAGGCGTGTATTCTCTCCAGGCCGAGGATGAGTTTGGCTGCCCGCTGGAGGGTGAGATCACCGTCACCTTCACGCCTGCTCCCAATCCCGGCTTCACTGCCAATCCCCAGCCCACCACCGTGCTGGATACAGAAATCACCTTTGCGGCTGCGGCCACGGGAACGAATATTGACTACAGCTGGACCTTTGATCAGGGAATACCCGCTACCGCTGCCACGGCAAATCCCGTGGTCACGTTTCCGCCCATTCCGGGAAGCTATCCGGTGACCTTGCTGGTGGTGGATGCATCGGGCTGTGCAGACAGTTTATCATCTTTCATCATCATCTCGGCGGATGGCAATATCACAATGCCCAATATCTTCTCACCCAATGGCGACGGGAACAACGACCGGTTTGTACCGTTTGAAGAATTTCCCGGTGATTGGGAGCTCGTCATCTTCAATCGCTGGGGCACCGAGCTGTTCAGAACCACCGCCATTACCCGCGGCTGGGGCGGTGAAGACGCCTCGGAAGGAACATACTACTGGGTGCTTGAACCCCGCGACGGACAAATAGGTGAGAGCAAGTCGGGGTATGTGCAGCTGGTGATCGGGGAATGATGGGGTAATAGGATAATGGGATAATGGGGTAATGGGATAATGATCGCTAACTCCGAAGGGTGGTCTGTTCAGGTTATCCGGCATCTGATATCTGGCATTCGGCAACTCCGGCTTGGCTGATGACGTCGTACTTCCGGACACTTTCCCGTGGGAACAGCTTATGGTTTCTTTCACTGCGAATAGCTAGAATCCGCTTGTTTCAGGAAAGCACAGGTCAAGCATTCCGGAGAGGGCTGCACCGATGATAAAGGTCCAGGATATCCAGTCCTTGAATGCATTGTTCTTGTGCCTCAGGAAAAGGATATGAAGTCCGAGATGAACAATCAGAAATACATTGAATCCCCGGATAAAAGCGTCGTGATCCCCGCTGCCTGCAAGTTGGCCGTACAGCAAGAAGAACAGAGGGATATGAGCGAACACGAATACGATATGTCCCACACGGTCAGGGAGTGCTGAAAGGCCGGGAAAAATGCGCCATTCACGACAGCGTATTGCATCCAACTCGTGCACGGTGATCAGGGATAGTGCGATATAGAAAAAGAGGTGTTCCGTCATAGCCTCCATTTCGTGGGGTGTGCAAAGGCGCAGATCAAGGAGGTGCTCATTTTTCGATACCCGAGTACTTCTTGTAGATCGCTCTGTAGCCAAACAGCCGGCCTGCCGGCCCGACCACGTTCATCAGGAATTTTTGCAATCCGAGAGGAATATGAGCCAGGTAGCTTTTGCTGTCCAGGTACCTCAGTGTGACCAATTCCTGAATCAATCCGGCTTTTCCTCCAGGCATTTTACCATCTATGGTAAGTCCGATGATATTTTCCAGCAGGTAGTCAAAGTCCAGTGCAGGCGTGACGGATTGGATGAACACCACGGGGTCATTACCGGCGTTATAATGGTTGTGAGCTTTGTTTTTCGGGAGCAGGATGCGCTCGCCTGGACCCAGCGCGCGTTTTTTGCCGTCGAGCAAAACAGTCAGATGACCGGAAACGACTTCAAAATGTTCGTCTTGCAGCGCGTGGAAATGATCCGGCACCTGTTCACCTGCAGAGTGAAGGGTTATTTTCATGGCTACCCGTTCACCATTCGTGTCCCGGGCTGTTTCCAGAAATTCATAAGTATCACCCGTTTCCGGGTTGCGGAGGATTTGTCCAGAAGATGGCATAGTACTCGGGGTATAAAAAGCAGGTAAGCGGGCATACCATCCCTGCCCGCAAAGTCAGTCGGCAACAGGAGATAGCACCCATAATGCCGCAAAGGTGCGAATCTTTTGTGGAATCACCGCAAACCCCTGGAGCCTATCACTTCAGCGAGGCTATCTGGCAATTTCAAATGGGGTAATGGGGTAATGGGATAATGGGATAATGTGGTGATACAGCTCACCCCAAAAGACAGTCTTTTCGGCAAGGTTATCTAGTATCTAGTATCTAGCATCTAGTATCTCTAAATGGGATAATAGGATAATGGGGTAATGAAGCTAACTCCAAAGGGCGGTCTCTTCGGCTAGGTTATCAAATATCTCACATCTCAAATCCGAAGGTGCAGAATAAACGATACCTCCTCTTTCACCTCTGCGAAACCTCCGGCACCTCTGCGCTGCGATATGTTTTTTTAACCACTGAGTCACCGAGGAAACAGAGGTTCACGGAGATTACAAAAAAACTCCGTGAACTCCGCGTGTCTCTGCGGCCTCCGTGTTCCGATTGCATTTTTTCCAAGAGGCAGTCCTTTCGGCAAGGTTATCTAGTATCTAACAT
>CANGTU010000058.1 GCA_947456965.1 Flavobacteriales bacterium | reverse complement strand
TCCTCCACGGACGGCTGCACCACTACATTGACCTATACGATTACGGCTACCGACAACTGCGATAACGCCGCGTCACACAATGTGATCGTAACGGTTGTGGATACCACGGACCCCGTGATAACAGCACCGGCAGGAGGCAGCTTCAGCTGTCAGGATGCTATAGCCTATGGCGCCCCCACGGCCACGGACAACTGTGATACGGATCTCACGATCACCTTCACGGACGTAACTGTACCTGGCGACTGTCCGCAGAATTTCACCATTGTGCGCACCTGGACGGCTACCGACAATTGTGGTAACACCAGTTCAGCCAACTCGAGCTATCTCATCTTTGATAATACAGCTCCAGTGTTCGACGCTGTACCTGCCAATGAAACGTACACCTGCGCGCCGTCAGGTTGGGCACCCGCTGTTGTCACTGCTACTGATAATTGCGGTACGGTTACGATCACCACCAATGTTGAATCGGACCTCGATGGTTGCGGTAATGGTATCATCACCGTGGTGTACACAGCCACTGATGCCTGCTTCAATGCATCCACTATCAGCTACACAGCTACCATCAATGACAATGTGGATCCTGTGCTCAGCAGCATGCCCGCCGACATCGAAATGGAGTGTGGCGCCGAGTGGCCCGCTGTTCCTGTTGTTACGGCAACAGACAATTGCGACTCTGACGTTTCTGTCACCTATGAGCAAACCATATTGGGTGACGCGCCCGACTTTGCCGGTGGTGAAGTGGCCGTATGTGAAATCGCAACACCTGTTCTTGGCAGCAATCCTTGCAACTATCCGGTGAACTGGGCGATGGCACTCTTCGCCATGCCGAACATGTATCGCTGGTATCAGGTAGAAACCGGCGAACTGGTTCAGTTTAACGATGGTACCATGCACCTTATGGCCCGGATGCGCAATGCCTATGATGCCACCAGCGGTTTTGATGTGGACATCACTTTTGCCAATGGTATGAACTGGGCGCAGTGGAGCACTCAGGCCTTCCTGACCAGCTTCAAGGCCGACTGCAACGGTGTGGATGCCAACTTCCAGTCCTGGATGTACTACCTGCTTCAGGAAGGGGCTGGTGCTGAACTCGTGGGTTATGGAGCCTATGCAGGATCTGCTCTCGATTTTCAGCATGCACCTTCCAATAACTACTTTGGATTCCAGCTGGGAAGTGGAGCGAACAACCTCTCGGATTCTGAAAATGGCTTCGGTGGTTGGTTTACCTACAGCGGGACATTCCTCGTGGATGGCTCACCGGTGATGAGCGGATCAGCTTCCGGTGCCGGTGACTTTGCTCTCGATCTCGACTGCTGCCCGGATTACACGATCCTTCGTTGCTGGACGGCTATGGATTGCTCAGGTAACATTGAGCAACACTGCCAGTCCATCATCTACGGAGCTGGTGCAACAACCCCGACCCCGATGAATCCGTTCGAACAAACATTTGACGTTGCCGAAAAAGGCAATATTGAGATCGTGGCCCTCTACCCGAATCCGGCTGCTGATCAGGTGGAAGTCAAGTTTGTATCCAACATCGATAATAAGGTTACGCTCGACCTTATCGACATGACCGGCCGCGTTGTCGCAGTCGTCTATGGCGGCGATGTGGAGGCAGGTTTGGTTTACAAGTTCGGTCTGAGCGCCGCACAGTTTGAGAGCGGACTTTATCAGGTTCGCCTGATGACTGAAACGGAATCCAGCACACGGACGCTGAGCGTGGTGCGCTAACCGGATGTTCAATCCTCTGAAAAAAGGCCTCCGGTAACCCCGGGGGTCTTTTTTTGCTTGTGGCTCATCCCGGTATGCTGCCTGTGCGGAACATGAAATTGTGAGACGGTAACTTGTTTAAGTTCCCGGATATCTTATATTCGAATCGCCTTAATACCTTTCATGATCGTGAGTGTATGCGACAGCTGAATTCTGGATTTTTCTTACGTGCCCAGCGGTGTGCAGTGTTACTGGCTTTCCTGCTTTCACTGGGGTCTGCGGCTATGGCCCAGGATGTTCAGCTCTATACCGAGGACTTTGAGACCGGAGGGTCAAGCTTCACCATCAACAGCGGAGGCCCAGGAGGGAATTCAGGCGACAGCCAATGGATCATCAACAACCAGTACAGTGGAGGAGGGACCTTTCCGAACACGACTCTTCAAAGTGTGACAGCAGGCGGTACCATCGGCTTTGCCCCCCAGAGCAATTACCTGCATATCCATGACGTACCATCTGGAATCACCAATAATAACTATGACAATACGACCTCGGCCGACCGGTTCGCACACATGACTGCAGGTATCTGCACCTATGGTCTTGAAGATGTGCACCTCAGCTTCTTCTACCTCTGTGAAGGAAGTGCATCAGCATATGGTAACCTGTACTACAGTGCTGATGGAGGCCCGTGGATCCTGATCGGGCTGCCCCAGTATTCCAACAGCTCGATTTGGCAGTATCAGGATATCACGGATCCCGCCTTCAGCGATGTGGGCAGCCTTCGGTTTGGTTTCCGCTGGCAGCAAACACCCGTATCGGCAGGAACACCATTTTCCCAGTCATTTGGTGTGGACGATCTCAATATCGTCGCCACCTATTCGACGACCAATCCGGTGACTATCTCCGTCACCAATATCCAGCCCAATCCAGTGTGCCAGGGCAGTTTTCTGTCATTTCAGTTTGAACTTTCTGACACCCTGTGTGACGGTAACTACCAGATTCAACTCTCCAACTCATCCGGCAACTTTCCAAGTCCCTTCGGTTCTTGGGTGACATCTATGGCCTATCCGCAAACCACAGGAGGCGCCACCATCCAGCTCCCGGCGAATGCAGCGCCTGGTGATTGTTACAGAATAAGGGTCAGCCGCACGAGTCCACCGCCGGTCATCCAGGGCGAAGTTTCAGCCTGTTTTGAAATCATCGATTGTCCCAATGTGATTACCACTTTGCAGCCTGTGGTGACCCTCGACACCAACGCAGTGTGCGTGGGAAGTGCGATTGATGTGCCCTTCTTCTCTACAGGGATATTTGCAAATAATAATAATTATATCGCCCAGCTCTCCAATGCGGATGGCACATTCCCGGTGAGTCCGGTAGTGATCGGATCATCTCCGGATAACAATAACTACGACCCCTCGCTGGGAGACATGCCCGGCAATGTTTCAGGGCTCGTGCCCACTGTTGAGCCCGGCTGCAACTACTTCATCCGCGTGGTATCCACCAATCCGACAGCGGTGGGGTCCACCTGGGGTCCATTCTGCATCCAGGAGTGTGATATCACCACGAACAATACCGAAGATATTTTCTTTTGCATCAATGACTGTGATGTGGACCCCGATGGAGAGTCTGCGATCATCGACATCGACGTCAATAGCTACGATAATATCGCTGATTACCTTCCAGGAAATGAGTTCACCACGCAGCTTCTGAGTTCCATGACTTTTGCTCAGATTGGGCCTGATGGTCTGCTCGGATCCGTGGAAGCTACGGATGATACCCAGCTCAATCTGCGGATACCTTGTAATGATAGTCTCGACTTCTATGGAATTCCCCTGGGCATGAACTACCTCCGGATCGTGGCCACAGAATCGACGGTGCCGGAGAATTCACTCGGTAGTCTTGTGCGGCTTACCATCGGTGCTTACCGCAACGAGCCGCAGGTCATTACGTCCTACGAATTCCCGTCTTTTTTGCCCAAAGATGTATTCTGTGTTGGTGAAACAGCTGTGCTCTTGTTCGCGCCTTACAACTTTTCGGACAACTCCACTTTCATGTGGTCATGCAACGGGATTAACGGCGGACAGCCTTTTGTTTCGCCCAGTGGTGCCAATTCCAATATCCTGTACGTTATGCTGGGCGCCCCGGGCACGCTCACGTTTTCTATTCAGGAAACCAACTACGACTGCGTGAGTGAGTGGACGCCCGTCTACGAGATTACCATTCTGGGGCCACCCAACATCAACATCTCGGGTCCGACCAACATGTGCGTGGAAGATACGGTGATGTTTCAGGTACCTTTTATCCCCAATACCTATTATTCATGGGATACAAGCGCGCTGGACGATATCATCACCTATCAGGATACCGCCAATAATGTGTTGAATATGTCCGTGGTCGGCACCGGAAGCTATACGTTTTCGCTCAGCGTGCTCAATCAATGTGGCTCGGACTCCGATACCCATACCATTACACTGGTGCAGCCACCGCAGGCGGATGCCGGTCCTGACCTGCTTGTTTGCTCGGGCGATACAGTGGCCCTGACGACGACTGCGGCCAATAACTACGACTATGAATGGTGGTCAGATTTGGGCTTTGTGGGTGAAGACAATCCCCAGGAGGCAGTTGTGGAGGAACCAACGTCTTTCATCGTCTATGTCACCGGACAGGCAAACTGCCAGAATTCAGATACGGTGATGGTGGATGTGGCCTATCCTGATCCTCCCATACTTTACACGGATTCGGTCTGTCCCGGTGGCCTCAATTCCATCACGCTTCTGCCGGATCAGGATGGAACTTACCTGTGGGAGGATGGCAGCACGGAAGATTTCCTCGTGGTGAGTGATACCGGCACGTATTCACTCAGCATCGATATCACCGGCCAGTTTTGTCCCCGACTACTGGAATTTGAGGTGCTGCCCCTGCTGCCCGATCCTCCTGTCTTGTACACGGACAGTATGTGCGTGGGTGGAATGAATGCGCTGGAGTTGACGGCTGACACTCCCGGTTCCTATCTCTGGTCTACCGGGGAGGATGACCCGACCATCACGGTCAACAGTCCGGGAACCTACGATCTGGCCATTTACTCCACAAACCAACCGTGCCCCCGGCTGGTGCAGTATATCGTGCAGCCGGATACGCCAGATCCCACGGTGTTCTTCACCGATAGCCTGTGTCCGAATGGCAATCATGCGCTGCTGCTCGGGGCTCCTGAATCGGGGTTCTATAATTGGAGTACCGGTGCAAATGCATTCCAGATCGCGGTCCGGGATACCGGTATTTATGACCTCGAGGTTTCCGGGATGAGCCCGTGTCCGTTCTTTTATACATGGATCATCACGGCTGATACTTGTATTATTCCGCAGGAAGTGAGTTTCTATGTACCGAGTGCTTTTACACCTGGTAATGATCTGTTGAATGAGGCTTTCGGACCAGTATTCAGTGATGCTTCGTCGCTGGCTGAATACCGGTTGGTCATCTTCAACCGTTGGGGTGAGGTGGTTTTTGAGTCACAAAATCCCGATGAAAAGTGGTATGGAAATGTCAAAGGTGGTGAGTACTACGCCCGTGATGAAGTCTATGTCTGGTTGCTCAACTTCAGGCAAGCAGGATTTGTGGACGAGCGGGAGGTGTCCGGCCATGTCACCATGCTGCGCTGATCCGCTATGGGTTCTTTAAAATGATACTTTCAGTCGGAGGAAGATGGTATGGCCCAGACTGCCGTAGCCGCTGTCCTGTTTAGCCAAAAAAACCTGTCCGGTGAGATACACATCCCATGCATCGGCGATGGAGTAGTTCAGAGAAGGCACTGCAATCAGGGTGCTGGAGGCTGGTGAATAAATTACTACACCTGTAGCAGTCAGAATAGGCGTAATGGCCTTGCTTACCATGCTGCTCCAGGAGTGCCGGAAGGGCATCAGGTTACGCAGTGTGAGCCGGGGAACATAGAAGCCCGAGATGGAGGGGATAGCATCAGTTCCGGCCTGGTTGTACAGGTACGCACCGCTCACATACCAGCCATCGGTAAAGACATAGTCCATCATGATGGTTCCGAGCACGGCAGTGGTGCTGTCGGGTGTGCCATTCATCACAGGAATCAACACCGTGGTCTCACCCTTGAAACCGGCATTTCCGATCCGACCTGCCCAACCACCTCCGGCTGTGGCATCCGCATTCAGGATTCCCCCAAAGAACTGGAAATCGAAGTTCCAGCGGTTGAAGCGCCAGAGCATAGCCGCTATATGTTCATCCCGGTGATGACCTGCCTTGTAAGCTATCTCCAGTGCAGAAAACCCTCCGGGTGAATACTGAATATGCACAGCATCGCTGCCCGGCCTTTCTTCGTAATCGAAGTCGAAAAAGTTATACGTGTTAAAGAGGTCATTGGGGGTCCAGAGTGTGGTAACACCCCAGTTGATGCGCTGCCTGCCAGCGGTTAGTTCCCATTTTTCCGAGGTAAAACTCACGCAGGCACGATCCACCACCGTATGTGCGATGATGCTTCCCCGGCTATACCAGACACGGGTCAGATCCATGTAATCGTTGGGGTTTTCGAGCATTGCTGCGAAGGCCGGATTTAACCGCACTTCCTCTCCGTAGAAAATTCGGTTGCGCACATCCACCCTCGCGGAAAGCCCTTGTCTGAACCCATACCGCAGTTGCATCCGGTTATGCAGAAGGTCGCCGGTATGCAGATCGGCTACTCGGTCTTCAAATGATGCCTGGTGGAGGTGCTTCACATAGCCCTTTAGTTCCAGCCCCCTTCGCATCATGAGGCTGTCAGCCTGCGTGAGTCCCGCCAGCGCAATCAGGCAGATACCGGAGATCAGCAGAAGGTTGCGCAACATGTGTTCGGGTTATCGCCGGATATCGGATACGACCTTGCCATCAACAAGCGTGATCACACGTCGTGCCTTGTCAATGACTCGCTGATCATGAGTGGAGAAGATGAACGTCATCTTCTCTTCCTGGTTGAGTCGTGCCATCATATCGAGCAGACTGGCAGCAGTGACAGAGTCGAGGTTGGCCGTGGGTTCATCTGCGAGCACAAAGCGAGGCTTGGAAGCAAGCGCCCGGGCCACAGCAACCCGCTGCTGCTGTCCACCAGAAAGTTCGGCGGGCCGGGTGTCCATCTTATCGGCGAGCCCTACCTCGCGCAAGAGATCCTCCGACCGCTTGCTCCGTTCTTCCCTCGAACGGTTTTGCATGAGCATCACGAATTCCACATTTTCCCGGGCTGTGAGCACGGGAATCAGGTTGAATGCCTGAAACACAAATCCGATGTAATGCAGCCGGAAGTCGATCAACTTATTCTCGCTGAGGTGCGTGATATCCACGTCGCCAATCATCACATGTCCGCTGGTTGGATGATCCAGTCCGCCTATGATGTTAAGCAAGGTGGTCTTTCCCGAACCTGATGGTCCCACGAGGGCAATGAATTCTCCTTCTTCCACATGAAGGTGAACTCCGTTTACGGCATACACCGGAATCTTCTCGGGATTGTACACCTTCTGGATCTCGTGGGCATCAATAACCGTGTTCATGGATGATGGAATTGGAGGTTCATATCTTTCGGATGGCTTCGGCGGGATGATAGCGAAGGGCCCGGTATGCCGGGAAAAGAGAGGATATCATAGCGCATCCTGCCGTAAGTGAAATCACAGGCAGGTAGTATACTGAATCCAGGGAGGTGTATACCTGCGTCCGGAAACCATAGGCGGCGAGGCCTTCTGAAAATGCAGAGATATCAATACCATGAGTCCCGAAGTAATCGACGGAGAAATAGGTGATGAGCAGTCCGAAGGGTATGCCGGTGCATACGAGCAGCACTGTTTCGGTCATGATGAGCAGAAAAACCCTCCTTTTATTCATCCCGATGGCCATCAGCATTCCGATTTCGCGTTGCCGCTCCAGCACTGCCATCAGCATGGTATTCACAATTCCGAACATGAGGGCCAGCAGCACAATCCCGATGAAGATGAGCATGTACTGGTTGAAGGAGTCAATGACGAGCCGGAGCTCAGGGGACAACTCCTTCCATGTTTGCACAAGTACCCCGGGGTGTGCGCGACGCAAATCAGTGGCCAGTGCATCACTGTCAGATTCGCTATTCAGAAGAACCGCTATTTCATGGATGCCATCACCGGTGCCGAGAAGAGCAGCAAGTTCATCCTGCTTCACAAACACATGCATCTCGTCGAATACGGAATTCTGGGTGCGGTAGATTCCACATACCCGGAATGAACCTGCCGTGATATCGCCGCCAAGGGTCTGAAAGGTGAGCACCACCTTGCTCTTCAGCTTCACCTTGAGCGTGGCGGCTAGCTTACTGCCCATGAGTATCTGGTGGTGCGTTGCAGTATCAGGCAGTTCACCCTCCGTGATGTAGCGGGAAACTGAACTAACCCGAAACTCCTCCCGAGGATCTGCACCGCTGATGATCACACCGGATACGGAAGTAGGTGAAGAGACCATTCCAGATGCGATAACCCGCGCTGTAGCGGCATGCACCCTGCTATCCTTCCGGATAGCCGTGAGGACTTCCTGTCCCCGGGGAATAGTCAATTCCGGTGTTTTCTCAACGGGATAGGAGGGATGATGAACCTGAACGTGCGACAGGTAGGTTTCGATGGAATCATCAATATGCCCCTGATAGAGACCCCAGGAAAACGAAGTCATGAACAGGGCCGCCCACAAGCCGATGATTACGGACGCTATCACCACTGCACTTCGGGTGGGATTTCTCCAGATATTTTTCCAGGCGATTTTGATCAGCATGTTCAGGCATTCAATGCCCGGATGACTTTCAGCCGGGCAATTTTAATGGCGGGATAAAGCGATAGCAGGGCCACGATGATCAAGACTATATAGGTCTGAGAAAGGAATATGGCAGGATCCAGTTCGGGGCGGAGAATGGCCTCCATACCAAATCCCTCATATACTTGAGCGAGTTCTCCGGAAAAGCGGATCGGATGGCGATACAGATACAGCAGCACGGGATAGGAAATAACCCCACCGGCCAGCGTTCCCGCCAGAGCCATCATAAGGACTTCAGCCACCGTAATCAGCGCCATGATCCGCTTTTTCATCCCGATGGCGAGCAGGATCCCGAACTCGTGCATGCGCTCATTGAGCATCATAAGCAGCGTGCCAAAGATTCCGAAGGAGATAACGAAGTACAGCACGTAAATCACCAGAAAATGCGCAGCACTGTCGCCTTCCACCATCTGGTCGAGTTCGGGCAGCATCTCTTTCCAGGTCATGATTTCGTAGGTATTATCCGGATTGGAGAGCATCATGCGATCGCGCACAGCTTCCATATCATCATTATCCCGGAGCATCACCGATACGGAGGTGAGAAGTTGGTCAGCACTGAAATACTCTCTGCTGGCATTCAGGGGTATCCACACCATGCTCTGATTCAGCTCTACTGCACCGATATGAACAATGCCCCGGACAGGATACCTGGCAGCAGCCAGGTTGCCGTGGTAGCCTTGTCCAAGAAGCACCACCGTATCATGCACTCCAATCTTCAGGCGTTGGGCGAGGCCTTCTGCAAGCATCACAGCCCGGTCATCCGGTTGGAGGTAGGTGCCTGATGAGAGCTTATCAGCCAGTCTGGTTGTGGCTTGTTCCATTGCGGGTTCAATGCCCTGAATAAAAACACCGGTGGTTTTTTCGCCGGCCGAGGCCAAACTGAAGGATTCCAGCCGAGGTGCCCAGGCTGCAATTTCCGGGTCGCTCACAAGGAGCTGAAGCAACTGATCATCTTCTCTCATCGCCTGGTCAATGGAACGGTCATCCCAATAGCCCTGACGGTGAATCTGGATATAACCGGAGGAAAAACACACTACATCATCTACCATTTTACCCCAGACACCGGTGATCATGGACTTCATGAGAATGGCCAGAACAACGGCAAACATGACTGAGGCCATCGTGATCATGGAACGTTTCCGGTTGCGCCAGATGTTTCTCCAGGCAAGCTGCAGGTGCATCATCGGGCTTTTTTCATGTTTTGTGTTGTGAAGAATTCGTCACTGATGGGCTGGTCGAATACAATTGACTCATAGCGCAGTACTGTTTTGTTCCCAGGCTTGTCCGCGGGCGTCATCTCCATCACGGTGGGTAGTATTCGCCCACCCATGGACCGGATAACGGAGCACTCCATGACGTTCACAAGCTGTTTTTCTTCATCCCGGAATTCAGCTCTCAGCTGCAGGTAGTCCTGCTGATCAATCCAGAGATTGACCTGTCCCCACACCACTGCAGTTTCCGGAAGTGGAATCATCTCGATCTTCCAGCACCTTCTGCCCTGGATAAGGCTATCGCCGGCGATGCGGTGGGTGTAGTCCTGAAGTACTGATGACTCCCGCACGAGGTCATCATTGGTAAAGTCGGTGCCCATCCAACTCTGCGTCATCATGGATGGAGGCAACTTGATGGTGCGTTCTACAGAGGGCAGCCAGTTCCACACTTCTTTTTTTCGTTTGAGGAATACGGTTCCCTGATCCCGAACGGGAGCGGTCAGGAGGATCATGGAAAAGTCCTCACCTTTCATCCAGGCTTTGATCTTCATCGTGCGAGTCCAGCCGGGCCGCACAATATCGATGGACAACACGGCCACCGAAGTCTTTCCTCGCAACTGGTCTTCAGATCTCTTGACAATATCACGGGCATTACGCGACTGGGCGTCTGAAACGAAAGCAGCGCTAAGGGTCATGACTGTGATTATCGTGCTCCTGAGGCGACCTGATAACACGGGAAGTAGTTTCATACAAAATTGAGCCAGAGGCGAAAGCTAGAAGAATCCTTGATCCAGGCTGGTGAGTTTTGTCAGGCGACAAGGCGGGAAAGATCATATCAGCACACAGCGCTTCGCGGAACGCGCCGTTAACATGGACTTCCTGACTACAATGGGGCGAGGGAGCCTGCAGAATACGCTACCAAGGCCGCTGTCTTACGGGTGCTGCGCGAGCCCTTCAAATGCGCTTTTCGGGTTATACTCGCCAACTCATTTATACGGGAGATAAGGGTATGCACGATGGTGCTGGGCGAAGCCTTGGTTCAGGACAGTTGCTTTGAATAGAGCTGAAAGGGGGGGGGCAATTTTTTCTGAGTTCCAAGACGCATGGCATAAACCCCGAGGAGTGGCTCGAAGATGCACTCCACAGAATAAACGGAACCAGGACCTCCGAGCTCAACAATCTCCTCCCACACCGCTGGTCCAAAGCCTGCCCCCAGCCGCATTAGCCATATTTACCTCATGAAGAAAGACGTGCTTGGGAGGGGGGATACTAATAAACTACCGTTTTCTTAAAGACCTCTCTAGACAATTTAAGAAAAACTCGTTATAGCCATAATAGTGATCGTGACAATTGGTGTGTTCAATCAAAAGAATACAACTATCACTTGCTATTTTTAAAGATTTTTCATTTGAAAAACTGAGTAAGGTCATATCACTAAGTTTCTTTGAGTATAAATTCTGAATGTTCACAGTATCATGAACTGCATCACGTAGAACCCCATATTGATATGTAAATTTCTCCACAATAGTGTCAGACACTCTTGGATGTGATCCATCATATGAATGCAAAAGTGGATTATATACAAATACTACCGAGGTATGATAAAAGCTAGTGTCAACCTTACACTCATTTAGAACGTATCTGAATTGATGTATTATTAGAATATCAGTACTAATGCTGTAGTCGTAAATCGAATCACTGAAAATAACAACCTGACTCTTCGCTTGCGGCAAATACCTTTCGTTACTACAAGCTAGTAAAATCAAACAAAGTATCGCTCCTAAGAATAGCCTCATCTTCCAAAATCCGGTTGATTTTCAAATATGTCTTCAACTTCCTTTTGCGTATTACCTTTGGTATTGGGGACTGCAAAGGTTATGTTCTGGACTCCCATTAGTCTGTCTGTTTCAATTATTTGATTCTTCGCAACTTGATCAAATGGAATTACCTTTAACCCACCGACACGCATGTAATAGGCAGTTCTCTGCCCATAATTCCCTAAACCAGCTGAAGTGAGTTCTGATCTTACAATGTTTTCGAAATCAACAGTTGGTCCTGTCATCAAGGTTTGTCCCGGTCCATTCATCCCAGTATCTGGGGTAGGGTCATTACTGGTTGGATTTAACCAATGGTCAAATTCGTGATAACTCACCATCCCATAACTCATTGCTTCCTTTGACATAGTTGGGGAGTTGTGTTGAAATACATAACTTAAATTTTCAATTTGTTCTGCCGAAAAGTAAATTATATTATTTTCTCGATCAACATAAGTATCCGATCCCTCCTTTAATTCAACCGCCCTTGGATCGGACATCACTTGAAGTAATTCTGCTCTTGCAGTTGCGGAGAATCCCTTCGGATACGATGATGGTACTGTACTTCCATTACCCTTTCTTGTTTTAGAATAATCCAAATGTCCCTTAGAGTTAACATAAACCTTCAGCCCTGTTTGCTTTCTCCATTCCTTCCTCAACTGCTTAAATGTCGCTGATTTTTCAAATGACTTTCCAACTATAGCTGTATCACCAAGTGGATCATTGAAGGTGACAGGATTATTTCTCAATACCGAATAGTCGGACAAACCAGTTACTGGCTTTGGATCCAACTGCCATCTTCTTCCAAGTCTGCCGTCATACATCCAGTATTCTGCGCTGGTTAGAGCAGGGTTTATTTCAGGTTCCCGCTCTTGAGTGTTGAACCCATAGCGATACTCCCCACTCCAGCTCCGGCCATAGAGGCCCACGCCAAAGGGCGAGTAGTCTGTGGCCGTAACTACCACTGCGGAGTAGGATACCACTACAGTTGCATCCACCACCGGCAGCTTCTGGTCGGTGATGACAGAAAGCACATTGCCCAGGTGGTTGCTGATCTCATACTGCTTGTGGCCGAGCTCGCGGGTGGTTTCGGTGAGGGAGGTGTGGGCGTCTGGAGTGAATAAATAGGTTGGAACATCCATGCGGAGGCGCGAACTGCCGGAGATATGCCAGTGAGGCGTGGCCTTATGTCGGGTTGAGTGGTGCACCATGATCAGCCACCTGCGGCGATGCAGGTCTACTCAAATCTAAGGTTCTTCGTGGAAGACACACAAGGTTATCCATTTTAAAATGACTCAGGCCGTGAGGCCTCGCATCTGTTCCCGCGCTGTTCATTTTCCACCACGCACATGGCCATCACTTCGGAAAATGAATAAGGCGCGTACACAGATGCGGGGATTGT
>CANGTU010000057.1 GCA_947456965.1 Flavobacteriales bacterium | reverse complement strand
TCCTTCACCTGATAGGCCTTGGCCAGCAAGACCTGAGCAGCTGAAAACCAGGGATAGGCGTCGCGAAGGGCTTCCAGCTCGCCTACCGATAAGTCGGTGAGCAGAGCGGGATTCTCTATGGCTTCATATATCCTGGTTTTATTCATTACCAATTAGCTACGCTGTTGTTGAAGATCTCCTGAATCAGCTGATCGTTGATGCTGCGCCAAAGCTCTTCCTCAACCGTGAACAGATCGGCTGAGGCGGGAAAGTCAGCAAACTTGGTGAAGGACTTCTCAAAGCTGAGCTGAGGTTCCAGTGTATTGGTGTACTTGACTTTTACCGTTATAGTGAGGCGGGTCAGCGAAGCGGTCTCATTGCCCTGAATCGCCGCCGGCGCAACCCGGTACTCCGTAATGGTGCCGGAATACTGGAGATCGCCTTGGCGCTCCGACAGGGTCAGCGGACTTTGTGCCAGCATCTGATCCTTCAGTCCTTCTGTGAGCCGCTGGGCATAAACAGGTCCGGCAAGGGCCGTCTGGGTCCGGAACAACTCTACCGAAAAGGTGCTGGCACCACTGAACTGCCCACCGGTGAAGGAATACCTGACCTGGCAGGAAACCAGGCCGGCAACTAGGGTGAGGATCAGCAGCCCGCGTATCATGCTGTTCAGAGATTGTACTCCTTGATCTTTCGATATAAGGTGCGCTCAGAAATGCCCAGCTCCTCAGCGGCATTCCTGCGCTTGTTCTTGTGTTTTTGAAGGGCCTTCCGGATGAGGTCCTTCTCTGAATCTACCAGCGAGAGGGATTCTTCAACGACTTCATGGCCTGAATGGGAAGGGCCGGAAGGACGGGTCACTCCCTGCGGAAGATGAATGACTCCGGAATACGCAGGTGCCGGCGCAGGATGTGGCGAAAACTCCCCGGGGGCCTGAAAAACGCGTTCAAACAGTGCGTCATTCTCATGGCCTGGTTCCAGGCGCCCTCCGGATTCTATCATGCCGAGCACGAGCTTCTTCAGGTCGTTGAGGTCGTTCTTCATATCAAAGAGGACTTTGTACAAAAGCTCGCGCTCCGTAAAGTCACTGCCACCACTGGCCCGTGCTACCACCATGGGCTTGGAACTGAATGACTCCGCAGGGAGATATCGCCGCACCGTGTCCGGCCCAACGCTCCGGCTTTCTTCCAGCACGCTCATCTGCTCGGTGATGTTCTTAAGCTGGCGGATATTGCCCGGCCAACTGTACGATACGAGCACCTCCTCTGCCTCGGGCGTGATCTGAAGCACAGGAACCTTGTACTTCTCAGCAAAGTCGGTGGTGAACTTCCGGAAGAGGAGTGAAATATCTTCTCTCCGCTCGCGCAAAGGAGGCATGTAAATGGGAACCTGACTCAACCGGTAGTACAAATCCTCGCGGAATTTGCCGGATCGGATGGCTTCCGCAAAGTCTACATTGGTGGCTGCTACCACCCGCACATTGGTCTTCTGTACCTTGGATGAACCCACACGGATGAACTCCCCGGTCTCCAGCACACGCAGCAGGCGTACCTGAGTGCTGTGCGGAAGCTCCGCCACTTCATCCAGAAAGATGGTGCCGCCATCGGCTTCTTCAAAGTACCCCTTGCGCGAATCATGAGCACCCGTGAATGATCCTTTCTCGTGACCAAACAACTCGGAATCAATGGTGCCCTCAGGAATGGCTCCGCAATTCACAGCGATGTAAGGCCCGTGCTTCCGGGCACCAAGCTGATGAATAATCTTGGGAATATTTTCCTTGCCCACTCCACTCTCCCCGTTGATGAGAACAGAGATGTTGGTTGGGGCTACCTGAGTGGCAATATCCAGCGCCCGGTTTAGAAGTGGCGAATTACCAATGATGCCAAAGCGCTGCTTGACGGTCTGAAGATCCATGGGGAGGGCGAAGGTACGGCTTTTAAGGTATCGCGACAATCTGTCAGGCCGGTCCGGAGCCCCCTCAAATGGCGGGCGCAACAGCGCCGGTAAGGGTTACCGCCGTGCAGCCCGTAACGGCTACATGGACGTACATACCCGGATGTATGCTCTCTTGTTTCGGGAACACAACCACCGCGTTTTGCGAGATACGACCAAAGTACTGATCCTCGGATTTTTTCGAGGTTCCTTCAATGAGGACTTTGAAGGTCCCGCCAACGTAAGATTTGATGCGTTCAGCTCCACAGGCCATCTGGGTGTCGATGACTTCGCGTAGGCGCCGACCCTTGATCTCGTCGGGTACATCGTCTTCGTACTTGCGCTCGGCCAGGGTGCGAGGTCGCTCACTGTAGCGAAACATATAGGCCATGTCGTAACCCACTTCCCGGATGAGGGACAGGGTGTCCCGGTGCTCCTCCTCCGTTTCACCACAAAAGCCACTGATGATATCGGTAGAAATAGCGCAGTCGGGCATGATCCGGCGTATCGAAGCAATTCGCTCGAGGTACCACTCCCGGGAGTAGCCCCTGTTCATGCGCTTGAGCACAGCGCTGTTGCCACTCTGCACAGGCAGGTGAATGTACTTGCAGATATTCTCATGAGCCGCCATCACCTCGAGCACCTCATCAGTCATGTCCTTGGGATGGCTGGTGCTGAAGCGCACGCGCAGGTCAGGATGGACACGGGCAACAAGGGCGAGAAGCTGGGCGAAATGAACGGTTGGACGGGCAGGATCTACCACCTCCCCCTTGGCTGTAATGTTCCATTTATAGCTGTCCACATTCTGGCCCAGCAACGTTACTTCACGGTAGCCCTGCTTAAAGAGATCTGCAGCCTCGCGCACAATGCTCTCAGGATCGCGGCTGCGCTCCCGGCCCCGGGTGAAGGGCACCACGCAAAAGGAGCACATATTGTCGCACCCCCGCATGATGGAGATGAAGGCAGTGATCCCGTTGCTGTTTAACCGAACCGGTGTGATCTCGGCATAGGTCTCTTCCCTGCTGAGCAGCACGTTCACGGCTTTCTGCCCACCATCTACCTGCTCTACAAGGTTGGGCAGGTCGCGGTATGCGTCTGGGCCCACCACGAGATCCACCAGCTTTTCTTCCTCCAGAAGTTTTTCCCGCAAACGCTCCGCCATGCAGCCGAGTACGCCAATGGTCATCTCTGGCTTGCGCTTCTTGACAGAGCGGAGGTAGTCGAGCCGCCCGCGGATGCGCTGCTCGGCATTGTCGCGTATGGCACAGGTATTCAGCAATACGAGGTCCGCCTCCTCGGGATCACGCGTGGTAGTGAAGCCCTCATTGGCCAGAATGGAGGCCACGATCTCACTGTCGGAGAAATTCATCTGGCAGCCATAGCTCTCCAGGAGCAACTTGCGGCTCTTCTTTCCCTCAGGAAAGGGGGCGGATTGTTCCAGCATGAGATATTCTCCCTGCCGGGACTCGTCCATGATCTTTTCTTCCACAGTGTTTGGCTGTTTTGAAAAATGGATAGGGCCGCAAAGATAGCCCATCTGTTGTGCGGTTGGACGACTCCAACAGGCCTCCGGAAATGGCCGTTTCCAATTCCTCCTACCTTTGGCCCCCTCATATACCCCGAAGCGGAACCCTGACTATGTCAAAAAACCTGGTTATCGTCGAGTCACCGGCTAAGGCCAAGACTATTGAAGGCTATCTCGGCAAGGAATACACCGTGCGGTCGAGTTTTGGCCATGTGCGCGACCTTCCCAAGAATGACCTGGCCATTAATATCGAAAAGGGGTTCGAACCGGTGTATGAGGTCACCGAAGACAAGCAGTCGGTGATCCGCGAGCTGAAGAAGCTGGCCGATAAAGCCGAGGTGGTCTGGCTCGCAACCGATGAAGACCGCGAGGGAGAGGCCATCAGCTGGCACCTGATGCAGGCGCTCAAGCTGAAGGAGGAAAAGACCCGGCGCATCGTTTTTTCAGAAATCACCAAAAAGGCCATCCTGTCGGCCATCGATCGCCCACGTACAGTCGATATCGATCTGGTGAACGCTCAGCAAGCCCGCCGGGTACTGGATCGTATCGTGGGCTTTGAGCTGAGCCCGGTCTTATGGAAAAAGGTAAGGCCTTCTCTCAGCGCAGGCCGCGTACAAAGTGTGGCCGTGCGGATTATCGTAGACCGCGAAAGGGAAATCCGGGCATTTACCGCATCGGTGTTTTATAATGTGCGCGGCCAGTTTGACCTCGGCAGCGCCGTGCTCAAGGCCGACCTGCCCGGCAAAGTGAAGTCGGAAGAGGAGGCCTCGCGCTTTCTGGAATCATGCAAGGGTGCCTCCTTCCGGATTGCAGATATGGAAACCAAACCGGGAAAGCGCAGCCCGGCCGCACCATTTACCACTTCTACCCTCCAGCAGGAGGCCGGCCGCAAGCTGGGATTCTCGGTCTCTCAGACCATGACTCTGGCCCAAAGGCTCTATGAAAGTGGTAAGATTACCTATATGCGAACCGACTCGGTGAACCTCTCGGACTTTGCCGTAGATGCGGCGAAAAACGAGATTATCCGATCATACGGCGATCGCTACTCAAAACCGCGCCAATTCACCACCAAGAGCAAGGGCGCTCAGGAAGCACACGAAGCCATCCGACCTACGGATATGAGCGTGAGACAGGTGGATGGAGAACCACGCGAACAACGGCTGTACGATCTCATTTGGAAACGCACACTGGCCAGCCAGATGGCTGATGCCGAACTCGAGCGGACCACCGCAACCATTTCCATCAGCACCACTTCCGAAGTACTCCAGGCACGTGGTGAGGTGATCCGGTTTGATGGCTTCCTCAAACTGTATATTGAGAGTACGGACGACGATGAGGGTGACGAAAATTCCAGCGGAATGCTTCCGCCCCTGAAAGTGGGTCAGGATCTTCCTCTCATCGACCTCACAGCCACCCAACGCTTCACCCAGAAACCTTCGAGATACTCTGAAGCAAGCCTGGTAAAGCGCCTCGAAGAACTGGGCATCGGACGCCCGTCTACCTATGCGCCAACAATCAGCACAGTGCAGCAGCGTGAGTATGTGGTGAAAAAGGACCTGGAGGGCACAGAGCGCTCATTCCTTGTGCTCACCCTGAAGGACGGTGCCATAATCCGGGATGAGCGCAAGGAAATGACAGGGGCAGAAAAGGCGAAGCTCTTTCCCACCGATATCGGAATGGTGGTGAATGATTTTCTGGTTGCCAATTTTCCCAATATCCTCGACTTCGGCTTTACTGCCCGGGTGGAGGAGGAGTTTGATACCATTGCGGAAGGCAAGCTGGACTGGCGCGAAATGATGAAGGGCTTCTACAACCCCTTTCATAAGAACGTAACAGATACCATCCAGACCGCCGAACGAGCATCGGGAGAGCGCGAACTGGGTACGGATCCGGATAGCGGAAAGACGGTCATCGTGCGCATCGGTCGCTACGGCCCCATGGTCCAGATTGGATCAGCGGATGACCCCGATAAGAAGTTTGCATCGCTCCGGGGAACGCAGAGCATCGGTACAATTTCACTCGCAGATGCCCTCGAATTGTTCAAACTGCCCCGAATCGTCGGTGAGTGGAAGGACCAGCCGGTTTCGGCAGGCGTGGGGCGCTTTGGTCCCTTTGTGAAGCATGGATCAGTTTACGCTTCCCTGCGCGTCAAGGAAGGTGATGACCCACATACGATTACCCTGGAGCGCGCAGTGAAACTCATTGAAGATAAAATCAACGGAGTCAACGCTAACCTGATCAAGGTGTTTGAGGAAGACGCTGCCGTTCAGGTCATCAACGGCCGCTTCGGCCCCTATATCAAAGCCGGAAAGGAGAACTACCGCATTCCCAAAGGTCGCGATCCGCAATCGCTGACCTTCGAGGAAGTGAAGGTCCTTATGGCTGAGCAAGACGCCGCGCCCAAAAAACCACGTCGCGGATTTTCAAAGCCATCTGCCGGGAATGCCGCCCCAAAAAAGGCAGCGGCCAAAAAGGCTGCCCCGAGGAAGAAAGCCGCTCCGAAAAAGGCAGCAGTCAAAAAGGCCGCCCCCAGGAAGAAGTCATCTGGCAAGTAATCCTTGCCTACAGCGGGCTGTTGAAACTTGCCGGGGAAGTCCCCGGAGGGCGGCTCGTAAGGCCTGTAGTTTCGTGGAATGGACCTGTCCGTATTCCTGCGCCCCTCGTCGTGGCATGACCTCGACCCCAAAGAATTTCATCCGCAGTCGCTGTTTCGCGGAACGCTGTTTTATCAAGGCGATCAGCCGTGGCCCGAAGGCATGAAGGTCGCCCTGCTCGGGGTCAAGGAGGACCGGAATGCTGGAGTCAACAAGGGTTGTGCCGACGGGCCTGACCGCATACGGGGATACCTGTATAAACTATTTCGCCTCGATACACCGGCAGGGCTCGTGGACCTCGGCAATATCGAGGCCGGGGAGAGCTTCGAAGACACGTGTTATGCCGTCAACCAGACCTGTCAGTTTCTCCTGAAGCGAAACGTGGTTCCCGTTATCCTCGGCGGTAGCCAGGATCTCACTTACGCGAATTACCTCGCTTATGAGAAAATGGAGCAAACGGTCAATCTGGTGACCATAGACCCGTCGCTCGACTTTGGCACCTCCGCCGATGATACCCGCTCTACAGGATACCTGAACCGGATTGTGCTCCATAAGCCAAACTACTTGTTCAACTACAGCAATGTGGGCCACCAGCGCTACCTCACAGATCCCGATCTGGTAGACCTGATGGGCCGGATGTTCTTTGACCTGCTGCGCCTGGGAGAGGTGCAGAGTCAGGTCGGACTCAGTGAGCCAGCACTCCGGAATGCTGATATCGTGAGCCTGGACGTTTCGGCCATCCGCATGTCGGAGTCACCCGGTTGTGCCCAGGCAGGCCCCAACGGATTCTACGGAGAAGAGGCCGCCCAGCTCTGTCGATATGCGGGTATGAGCGACAAGCTGACCTCTTTCGGGATTTACGAGTACAATCCTTCATTCGACCCCAACGGCCAGTCAGCTCATCTCATCGCTCAAATGCTCTGGTGCTTTCTGGAGGGCTTCGCTTCGCGAAAGCAGGATTATCCCGTGGGCGACTACAACGACTACCAGCGCTATATCATTCCTCTCCACGGAGAGTCGCATGAACTGGTCTTCTATAAGAGCCCGCGCACCGACCGCTGGTGGATGGATGTGCCCTATCCGGCAGGTATGGTGAATAAATTCGAGCGCCACCACCTCGTGCCCTGCACCTACGAGGAGTACCTGCAAGCTACCCGGGAGGAGATGCCCGACCGCTGGTGGAAGACCTATCAGAAGCTTGTCTGATCATCGACACCGCGGTCTGCGGCCTCATTCATCGGAAGAAATCTCCGGATGCAACCCCTGACGGGCCATGCCCGTCTTTCCACAACCCTGTTTCGCAGCCCGGACGGGGGTTTCGGTCTAATTTTTTTTGGGGTTGTTGAAAAAGTTTCTACTTTAGCGACTTTCGAAAACGTGACTTTAAACCAACCAAGAGCCAATAACCAAGGGAAATAACCTATGAAGAAGAGTTTTCTCCTCCTGGCAGCTGCCATTCTATCCATAGCTGCGCAAGGCCAGCAGGATCCGCAGTTTACGCAGTGGATGTTTGACCGTCAATCGTTTAACCCGGCCGCGGCAGGGATGAAGCGGATGCACTGTATTCAGGGATTTCACCGCAATCAATGGGATGGCTTTGACCGCGCTCCGAAAACGTACTTGTTCAATTACAACGGATACATGACCGCACAAAACAAACTGTTCGGTCTGGGAGCGACGTTCTTCACCGAAGTGCTCGGTCAGGAACAGAATAACGTAGTGCGCCTCTCAGGGGCTTATCACCATCAAATCGACGACAACACCTTATCTATAGGTATTCAGCCGGGTATTTACTCGAAAAGACTGGGTAACGACTGGGTGTTCATCGATCCGGACGATGCGGCTATCCCCGATCAAGCCATCGCTCAAACAGGCTTCGACCTGTCTCTCGGAATTATGTTCTACAATTCAGACCGCTGGTATGCAGGTGCTTCTGCTACCCACCTGACGGGTGCCAATCTGGATGACCTGAATATCCAACTCGCCCGCCACTTCTACTTCATGGGAGGCTACAACCACGACCTGAACAGTGACCTTACACTCCGTACCAACGCGCTGGTCAAGTCTGACTTCAACGCTCCGGTGGCTCTGGACATCAATGCCAATGTGCTTTGGTCCCAAACTCTCTGGGGCGGACTGGCCTTCCGTCCGGGTGATGCCATCGCCCCCATGGTCGGGTTCCAACGGGACCTGGGCTGCAAGACCCAAGGCCGCAAGACCTTCTGCCAGTCCTTCATGATTGGCTACAGCTATGACATTACGCTTTCTGAAATCCGGGATTATTCGGCAGGTTCACACGAATTATTCGTGACCTGGTGCTTCAACTTCTCCAAGACACCAGTGAAGGCCCGCTACGGTAACCCGAGGTTCCTGTAAAATAATTTGAAACCCCGGTAGTTCTGAATGCGTATTGACTCGAACAACCGCCAGTTATAAAGAGGAAAAAAGCTTAAGTACCCCCTACCTGCCACATCGAGTGAGTAAGGAGAAGTGTTACATAAGAAGGAAATCATGAAAAAATCACTGTTTTATCTCGTCATTGCGGCCTCCCTGGCCAGTTGCTTTCCAGGGTCGCAGGGAGAACTCGTCGGGGTGTACCCCCGGGAAGAGTGGATCCAGGTTAACCCTTATGGGATGAACTATATCCACTTCGGTTCTTTCACCATGGGCCCCAGCGATCAGGACGTCCCGTACGCCCTGAACAACCGCTCCAAGACCGTCACCATTCCGGCGTTTTACATCGACCAGCACGAAATCTCGAATAACGAGTACCGCCAGTTCGTGTATTGGACCCGTGACTCGCTGATGCGTGACCTTCTCGCCCAAAACGATATCGAAGGCTACGGCATCGCCGAAACCGCCGATGGCAAGGAAATGGACCGCTTCGTAAATAAGGGCTACGTCCTGAACTGGGAGCAAGAGGTCGACATGACCAATGAGGAAATTTTTGACCTCATCTACGATGAATTTTACCTTCAGGGTGCGGACAAGTTTTATGACCGTCGCGAAGTGGATTCCCGGAAACTTCACTTCCGATACTGGTGGATCGATTTTGAATCTGCCGCCCGCAAAGCGCGCGATGAAGAATCAAGCGAGCCCAACAGCTTGAACCACCTGCATTCCATCCGCAACCACAGCGACCGCTCTCAATTTGTAATCGAGGAGAAGATCGATATCTATCCCGATACACTCGTGTGGGTACGTGACTTTACCTACGGATTCAATGAGCCACTCACGGAAACCTATTTCTGGCACCCTGCCTACGATAACTATCCTGTTGTGGGATTGACCTGGGGCCAGTGTCAGGCTTTCTGTGCATGGCGCACCCACATTCTCAATGTGTGGAAGATGCAAAGCGGAGAAACATTCGTACAGCGCTTCCGCCTGCCCTCCGAGGCCGAGTGGGAATTCGCCGCACGGGGTGGCCGGGAGCTCTCGCCATATCCCTGGGGAGGTCCGTACATCCGGAATAACCTGGGTTGCCCGCTGGCCAACTTCAAGCCGATGCGCGGTGACTATGTAGAGGACAATGGTTGCTATACTGTGCCCATTGACTCCTATTCCCCGAATGACTACGGACTCTACAACATGGCCGGAAACGTGGCGGAGTGGACCAACACCGCATACGATGAGTCGGTATATGACTATGCCCACGATATGAGTCCGGAGTACGTCTACCGGGCCGACAAAAACGATCCGCCGAGCATGAAGCGCAAGGTCATTCGCGGAGGATCATGGAAGGATATCGGCTACTTCATCCAAACCGGCACCCGCTCCTATGAGTATCAGGATACGGCCAAGTCATACATCGGTTTCCGCTGTGTGATGAGCTACCTCGGACGCGGAAAGAGCGTGGCTCCCGAAGACTTCAACGAACCCATGGAATAAACCTCCATAGCCTGCAAGAACAACCAACAACAACCTCTTAAAGCAAGTCAACTACAATGAAACCTGGAAGTAAAGCCTGGAAAAAGTTCATGGCAAAGCTGTACGGTATTGGTGCAGCCGTCGTAATCATCGGAGCGATGTTCAAGATCCAGCACTGGCCTGGGGCATCGTTCTTACTCGTGATTGGTCTGACTACGGAAGCCGTCATCTTCTTCTTTTCTGCTTTTGAACCAATCCATGAAGAGCCCGATTGGTCCCTCGTTTACCCAGAACTTGCTTTACCGGAAGAGGCTAAAAAAAGTCTCAAGGAATCCAATAGGGGCAAGGACGCTAAGGCCGGTGGAAGCGTGACGGAACAACTGGATCATATGCTCGCCGAAGCGAAGATTGAGCCCGAGCTCATCGCCAGTCTTGGTGATGGCCTGCGTACCTTCAGCACCAAAGCGCGCGATCTCGTGGAAGTCACCGATGCAGCAACCGCTTCTTCAGAGTACGCAACATCTCTGCGCTCTGCCTCGGGCAAAGTGGACCAACTGGCTGAGACCTATGCGGCAGCGTCCGAAACCCTGACCGGCCTGACCTCACATGCTGAGGAAACACGCGCCACAGGCATGCACCTCCAGAAGATGTCGGAGAATCTTTCCGCTCTCAATAATATGTATGAACTCCAGCTCTCTGAGCTCGAGCGCACCCGCGTGATGTACGGCGATATGAATGCCCTTGTGAAGAACCTCGCTGACTCGGTTGAGGATACCAAGGCATACAAGGAGAATATCTCTGAACTCGCCCATAACCTTAAGGCCCTCAATACGGTCTACGCGAACATGCTGAATGCAATGGGTACTGCCCGCCAATGATAATGTGACCTGTTCCTCTCCCGAGTAACAATCAACATTAACCTCAAACCAGCAAGAAAATGGCAGGTGGTAAAGAAACCCCGAGACAGAAGATGATCGGTATGATGTACCTGGTACTCACCGCTCTTCTGGCAATGAACATTTCAAAAGACGTACTCAACGCGTTTATCCAGATCAACAATGGTTTGGGTAAAACGAACTCAATTCTGGAACAAAAGGCTCAGGCGACTATCGAATCGATCAATAGCTCGAAAGAAGCCGAAAAGGCCCGCCCATTCCAGGAGAAGGCTGCTGAAGTGGACAAGTGGTCAGATGATGTAATGGCCTACATGGAAGAAATGAAGGCCAGGATTATCGCCTCTTCAGTCCGCGGCAACTCAGATGGTAATGGCTTCGAGGAGTTTATGATCGAGGGCAAGGCGATAACCGCCGATATGCGCAATGCCGAAGGTGACCTGTACATCAAAGCTCCCGACGAAAACCAGAACAATACCTCACTGCTCGTGGGTCCAAAGCCGGAAGATCCTCGCAAGGACCCCTTCTCTGCTTACGATCTCCGCACTAAGCTTGAGAAGTTCCGCGATGATCTTCTAGCCATCAAGGTGGTGAAGGCGGATAGTTCAGGGAAGTCATTTGAACTTCCCGATGATGTGAAGGCAGCCATCACCAATGCATTCAGCTTCGAGAAAGGAAAAGACGCGGATGGCAAGGATGAAGTGTGGGAAACCAATAACTTCTTCCACATGCCGCTGGTGGCCGTGCTCGCCAACATGAGCAAGCTTCAGACGGACGTGATGAATGCCAAGAATAATGTCATCAACGCTCTCGCTTCCGGTATCAATGCTTCTGACCTGAAGTTTACGGACGTGACGGTAGCCGTTGTTCCCAAGACAGGTTACGTTCTGAAAGGGGACGAATTCGAAGCGGAAATCTATCTGGCCGCCTTTAACAAGACCAGCCAGACCAAGGTGTACATGGCCGGTGAGTTCATGGGTGAGGATGCTGGACCGCCTTTCGATGTGTCAGGCAAAACAGCACTGCTCTCCGAGGGTGATGGTAAGGTGCGGTTCAAGGTGAATACCAACAGCATGTCTCTCGGCGACCATGGTTATCGCGGACAGATCGCCTATATGAAGGATGGTGTGGAAACCTACATCCCCTTCATCGTTCCTCCATTTTACGTGGGTGAACCGGCTCTCGTGGTTTCTCCTGTCCAGATGAACGTGTTCTACCGCGGTCTGGATAATCCAGTGGAAATCTCCGTTCCGGGTGTAGGTCCGGAAAAGATCAAGCCGACCTGTGAGGGATGCGCCGAATTCCGTAAGGGCGAAAAGGGCCAGTGGATTGTGAAGCCCGGGACAGGCAATGAGGCGAAGATTTCTGTGACCGCAGAGGTCAATGGCCAGCCTAAGAATATGGGAGTGAAGAACTTCCGGATCAAGAAAATTCCGGATCCCGTACCCTCATTCGCGGGCAAGAAGCCCTACGACAGCACCATCCAGAAGGGTGATGCAGCCAATGCTCAGGGTGTACGTGCCGACATGGAGAACTTCGACTTCAACGTAGTGCCGAAGGTGACCTCGTTCAAGATTACCATCACCAGCCAGGGTTCCTTTAAGGAATTCCCCGTGCAAGGCCGTGACCTTCCGCAAAACGTGAAGGACAACATCGGTAAGGCGCGCACCGGTGAGAAGATCTTCGTCGAGGAAATCATGGTAGACATGCCCGATGGCACGAAGCGAAAGATTTCTCCTATCACGCTGAAGATCATTTGATCATCATAAAAACCAGGGAATCATGAAGAAAGCCTTTGTAACCATAGCCCTGCTACCGATGCTGATGTGCCTTGCCCTTATGGCGGGTGCGCAGACGCAATCGGTGCTCGATGGTGCCTATGTGCCTGAGCACAACGCAACGCGTCGGGTGGTGCCTTATCCCAGCCTCCGTCAGGCGGACGTGTTGTGGCGCAAGCGCGTCTGGGAAATGATTGATGTGCGCCAGAAAATCAATCACTCCCTCTACTTCCCACTCGAAGAGCTCGAAGACAGGAAGAGCTTGTTCGATGTTATGCGCCATGCATTGCTGGAGGATGGATCTGTGACCTGCTACAGCCTCGGCCCGACGCAGGAGGATGACGAGTTCCGTTATCCCTTCACAACCGAGCAAGTGGATTCTCTGCTGAACCCGGAAGTGGTGCGATACGTGGAGGACCTCGACACAGGAGAGAAAATTGAAACGCGCGTGAAAGAACGCATCACCTCTGAAAAGATCGTGGCCTACAAGCTGAAGGAGGACTGGATCTTTGACAAGCAGCGTTCTGAGCGCTACGTGCGGATAATCGGTATTGCTCCAGTCGTGGAACGTAAGTCGGAGTCGGGTGAAGTGATAGGTGAAAAGGAGCTCTTCTGGCTCTACTT
>CANGTU010000056.1 GCA_947456965.1 Flavobacteriales bacterium | reverse complement strand
GTCTGCATGAGAAGCCCTTGCCCCACTTGGATTCAACCAAATAGGCGTGACACTGATCCCCGGGTTGAAATTAATCCATGAAGGAGCGGATATTTTGGTGCTTTTTCATGGTCAATTGCCTTGTTTTAGCAACAATACCAAATGACGTTCTAGCCTAGATGTGGGGCGTAATCCGTTAATCCGATAAACGGATTTATCCCGCCGGAATTTACTACGTGGAGTCGTGTGGTAATTATATCAGGTTATTCTTGATGCAAGAGACTAAACCGCTGGTGTTGCATAAGACCATGATTGCCATGGAGCATTTGCTTTTGCCCTATGGATTTATCCGGTGTCATAAGAAGTGCATGGTAAATCCCTTATTTGTAGGCTCCCTTATGGATCGCAGTTGTATGATGACTGATGGGAGGCGCATTCAGGTGGGAATCAGTTATTATCAAAAGGTGAAGGAGTATTTTCAGAAGAAAGACAATTAACCCCGGGCTAGCAAAGTACTTCCTCTGCCCAGACTGTTGGGTGGGGGCGTGAGTGAGTATTTCATTGACCTCCCACCCAAATAGCGGAGCATTTGAACGCATAGTTATTGCGTGTTTGCTCAGGAATTTCCGAACACTTCTATGCCGGCATGCAACCCGGACCAGTCTGTTTTGCGTTTATTTGCTGATTACACTTAACCTTGATCTCCTTTGCTATGCTTCAGGTATCCATGCATATCGGTCTGCCTTCATTTCTGCGCGGTCCTGTCTCCCGGCACGGATGGCTTACCGCTACCCTGTTGATCTGGGTCGCCGGCGCCACCGCGCAAAGCGACTGCAACACGGCGATTGAACTCTGTAACGACCTGTATGAGGAAGAAAATGCGAGTCTGAACACCGGCCTGGTCTATGAATTCACCGGCACGTGCAACAGCTCTCTGGAGCAGAGCAGTGTATGGTACACCTTCACCGTGCAGAACGATGGATTCATCAACTTTACCCTCGATCCCAACAACGATAACGATGACTATGACTGGGGCCTCTTCGAAATCACCGAGGGCGGCTGTGAAGGGTTGGGCACCACCTCACCCGAGGTGAGCTGCAACTCCTGGGGAACCTTCGGCATCAATGGCGCTACGGGTATCTCTTCAGCTCTGGGGGGCTCGGGCAGCAGCAACGGTCCGGGTGACCTCAACGGCCCTCCGTTCAACGGCGACCTGAACGTGACCTCCGGACAAACATTCGCTCTGGTAATCATGAACTGGTCCAACAGTCTGGACGGCTACTCGATTGACTTTGGCGCTTCCACAGCGACCCTGTTTGATGATGCACCTCCCATCCTTACGGGAGCTGAGATGGCGTGCGACAACGGGAGCATCATCCTGCAGTTCAGCGAGCCCATCATCATGTCCTCAGTATCGGAAACGGATTTCGTCGCCACAGGACCGGGTGGCAGCATCACGATCACGAGCGCAGCACCGGGAACGCCCGGCGCCACTGCCGATGATCAGGTAGTGCTGGTGCTCAGCGATCCCATCAGCACCTATGGTACCTACACGATCACCATCACGGATGCATCGGGCTTTGTGGAAGATGCCTGCGCCAATACCGGCGAAGGAAGTATCACTGTGGAGGTAGCCGAGCCCATCGCTGTGGAATGGCAGGTGAATAAGGCATGCAACGGCTATAACGGAAGCTTTATCCTGGAGTCCGTCACAGGTGGCATCCCTCCCTACGTATCGGTGTTCAACGGTCAGGTCATGACAGGCGACACCGCAGATGGGCTCATCGACGGCACGTACACGGCCACGGTCACCGACGACGCCGGATGCACGCAAAGCATCACGGTGGTTATTCCCAATCATATTCTTGCGGTATCCATTGGCCCGCAGGACACGCTCACCTGCCTCCGGCCGGTGCTGACGCTGCAGGGGCTGCTTGTGGAGCCCCAACAAACGGTGACCTACATCTGGACTGTGGCAGGTGCGGAAGGCAACATTATTTCTGGAGCCAACAGCGCCTCACCAGTGGTGAATGAGCCGGGCCTTTACGCCGTGGTGGTGACGCAGGTGGAAACGGGCTGCACGGATTCCACGCAGGTGGAGGTGATGGCCGACGATGAACTGCAGAGTGATATCAGTTCGCTCGTCTTCCCCAACGTATTCACCCCCAACGATGACTCCAGCAACGAAACCTGGAAACCCTATCTCGCCTCCGATCCTTCGCTGGATGTGCTGCCTCTGTTCTCAACTTACGAGATGGTGATCTACAACCGGTGGGGATCTGTGGTATTTGAGTCCACTCAGGGCAGCCGCGCCTGGAGGCCATCCAACGATGAGTCGGAAGGCACCTACTTCTACCATATCCGCTATGCCAGCGACTGCGGAGCGGGTACAGAAGGCGTACGCGAAGGCACCATCCATCTGCTCCGCTGATTCAATTCCTCCAGACATAAACCTGTGCCTGCGGAGTTGTAAAATAAGCCGCAATCCTGAAACAAACGCCCTGCACAGCGGTCGTATCTTTACACGACCAATGCTTCCTGTGCAAATGATTAGGCATTTTTCCCGGTTTCTCGCGGTCATGGCTCTGGCCCTGTTCCTTCCCCCATCAGCGCATGCCATCAGGGTATTCTTCGATTACCGGGTATTCCACGCCCCCGGCTCAGGCCCCTACGTGGAAATCGCCACGTCCTTTGATCCCGCGAGCATGAATGGAATACCGGCCGATTCCCTGATCACGTTCGCCGGCGAGCTCACCATCGTCTTTTCACAAGGAGGAACAGTGCGCGACTTCCGAAAATCGGAGGTCCGCCACCAGGCCGCTGCCGACAACCTGGAGCCATTTCTTTCCCTCGATCGCGTGCCTTTGCCCAATGGCACCTACGAGATGGAGCTGAGTGTTCGCGATCTGAATGATGCAACCATACAGCCCGACGTATACCGACAGGTGATTTCCATAGAACATCCGGCTGACAAAATTTTCCTGAGCGATATTCAGTTTGTGAGTGCCTACTCCCCCGTGGTGGATCAAAATGCCTTTACCAAAGCCGGCTACGACCTGTTGCCTTACCTGTCGTCCTACTACCCCAGTGAGCTGAATACCCTGATCTACTACGCGGAGATCTACCACACCGCTGAGACCTTCGGCGAAGGTCAGCCCTTCGTATCCAGCGTGTGCATCACCGATGCCGCGCGCAATGAAGTCGCCGATTGCCGGAGAATACGCCGTGAAAAAGCCGCACTGGTAGTTCCCGTGCTTCAGGTGATGGATATCCGCAATTTGCCTACGGGTGACTATACCCTCCGGCTGGAAGTGCGTGATCGCTCTAATGCACTCGTGGCTACCTGCGAGCGAAGATTCTCTCGCAACCTCGTGGCCCAGACCCAGCCGGATCCGCTGCTTGTAAGCGATGATCTGTTGCGCTCCTCGTTTGCCGGACAGTACACCCATCCCGACACCCTCTATGCTATCCTTCAGTCGCATTTGCCCATAGCCAAGAGTGTGGAGCGGAATACGATTGACTACCAGCTTCCAGGAGCCGATATCAGGATGCTGCAGAGCTTCTTTTATTCCTTCTGGCAGAAGCGCAAACCCGATAACCCCGAAGCGGGATGGCGGGAGTATGAGACCAATCTCGCCCGCGTTCAGGAAATCTTCGGCACGAAGATCAAGAAGGGCTGGCAGACCGACCGCGGCAGGGTGTATCTCCAGTACGGTGCGCCAAACACCCGCGTGACACGCTACCACGACCCCGACTATTTCCCGTTTGAAATCTGGCATTATTACGAGACCAACACCGGTCTGCGCGATCGTCGGTTCCTGTTTTACAATACCACGCTGAACTACGACTTCGAACTCCTGCACAGCGATGTGCCCGATGAGATTCAGAACAACGACTGGCGCCGGCTTGTGCGTTCACGCGAGGCTTCACGTCCAACAGATGTGAGCCGCATCGCCTCACAGCAACTCACTGATCCGTATAGCGGAGATGAGATTGAAGACCTGTGGTTCAATCCGCGCTAAGCAGGAATAATTCGGCCCGTATGGAGCCACCTGACCTATTTTCGCGGCTCCTCTGAATACCCTCGTGCAACGCACCGCTGTAGCCATACTCAACTGGAACGGAGAGCATTTTCTTCGTCAGTTCCTTCCCGGAGTGGTGGAGCACAGCACCTCCGTGGCGGATGTGTATGTCATTGACAACGCCAGCACCGACGGGTCACTCTCCTATCTCAGTGCATCGCATCCGGAAGTGAAGGTAATCCGCTTGCCTCGCAACTACGGCTTCGCTGGTGGATACAACAAAGGCATCAAGGATATCCCGCATGAATTCATCATCCTGCTCAACAGCGATGTGGAAGTCACACCGGGATGGATTGAGCCCATGATGCAGTATGTGGATGGTCAAGCGGGAATGATAGCCTGTCAGCCGCGCATCCGCAACCACAAAGACCGCGAATGGTTTGACTATGCAGGCGCGGCGGGCGGGTACATTGATAAGGATGGATTTGCATTTTGCGCCGGACGTATTTTCTATGAGTTCGAAAAAGACCGCGGACAATACACCGAAAACGAAGAAGTATTCTGGGCTTCAGGAGCTGCGCTGTTTATCCGACGTGATGCATATATCCTCGCCGGCGGACTTGATGAGGATTTCTTTGCGCACATGGAAGAGATTGATTTGTGCTGGCGATTGAAGAACCGCGGGTATAAAATCGGTGCGTGCCGCAAATCAGAAGTTTATCACGTAGGCGGAGGCACGCTCGACCGGCAGCATCCGTTCAAGACCTATCTCAACTTCCGAAACAACCTGTACCTCATTCTGAAGAATTACCGCAGCGGACCTGTTTATCTCAAGTTGCTCCGCCGCATGGCACTCGATGGCATCGCAGGTTTGCGCTTTATTACCGAAGGCAACTGGGCATATTTCCGCGCCGTGCTGCATGCGCACGGCAGTTTCTACAAGAACTTCAGGATAATGCTGCGCAAGCGCCGCGAAGAAGCCCCGCATGTGCATTCGCCCAACCTCGCCGGATGGTATACCGGCAGCATATTATTCGCATTTTTTATTCAGGGACGCCGCCAACTAAGCCAGCTTCCAGCCCATCTATTTTTGAAGGGACTGAAAAACGGCTGACCTATGGCGCCATCCTGGCGGCGCGCTCCCTTTCTGCGAATCGGACTCTGCTTCGTGCCCGGCTGTATGGCCGGCCTGTATGTGCGCGATGCGGAGTGGAACACCGGTCTGGACCTGCTGCCTCTAACCGGCGCATGCCTTACCGCGCTGGCTGCCTTACGTCCGTGGTCCTTTCACCGCCGCTACATACCCGGTATTCTCCTCGCTGCGGCGCTGATTCAACTGGGTTATCTCCATGGCCGCCTGTCCTCTCCACTCCGGCATCAGGCCCATCATTTCCGACACGACTCAGCGGATGCCCTGCTGTGCCGGATCATCACTACCGGCAAATCAGACACCCTGCGCACCCGCCTCCGGGCTGAAGCGCTTGGTCAAATCAGCAAAGGGCACTGGACACCTGTGAGCGGAATCACCGCCATCACCCTGCATCGCTGCGCCGACACCTTGCTGCCCGGTGATCTGGTGGCACTGGCCGCATCTCCCGTAGTACCACCCAACCCGCGCTATCCCTATGGATTCAATTATGGCGGTTATCTCCGCAGTCAGGGCGTGTACACCACCTGCACGGCCTATCCCGGGCGCTTTGCGGTGGTGCATGATCCCATCCCGAGCTCCGACCGGCTCCTGCACCGGTGGAGAGTCCAGCTCGAGGCCATGATCGCGCGGCACGTTACCGATGAGGGAGCGCGCGGCATCCTCTACGCCCTGCTGCTCGGAGATACCCGCGAACTCGATCAGGAACTTCAGCAGGCCTATACCCAATCAGGCACCGTGCATATCCTCGCCGTATCGGGTCTTCATGTGGGCATGATCTACCTCGTTATCTCCGCCCTCTTCGGCAAGTTTCTCCTGCGAAAACGCTGGCCGCTGCTGCGAGCCCTTGTGCAGGCCCTGCTGCTGTGGATGTATGCCGGGCTTACCGGCTTCTCCCCTTCCGTGTGCCGATCAGCGGTCATGTGCACCTTCTTCATACTGGCCGGCACGCTCGGCAGACAGTCCAACAGCATCAACACCCTCTTTGCCTCCGCAATGGTGCAGGTGGTGCACGATCCGCTCGCATTGCTCAGCGCAGGCTTTCAACTATCCTACCTCGCTGTGCTCGGAATCCTCACCCTGCAAGCCCCCCTGGAGCGACTGATCTTTTTTCCCAACCGGCTGCTTCGCGCGGGTTGGAAGCTCTCAGCTGTATCACTCGCAGCGCAGCTGGGCACCTTGCCGCTGACCCTCTGGATGTTCGGACAATTTCCCGTGTACTTCCTGCTCGCCAATCTGATCCTCATCCCGCTGTCCAGCCTCTTGCTTTACCTCGGTGTGCTGTTTCTCGCCACCGGCTGGTGGGACGTAAGCGGGCGGTGGCTTGGCTGGGCGCTGGAAACCGGTGTGCAGGCGATGAATGCCGCCGCGCGAGGCATTGGCAACCTGCCCGGTGCCGTGTGGAAGGGCTGCCAGCCGGGGCCTGCCGACGCCCTGTTTCTCGCTTGCTGCATCATCTGCGCGGGCTGCTGGATCGCACGAATCCAGGCCATCTGGCTCGTGCGTCTCACCGCGGTTGTCGTGGTATGGAATGTGGTGGCCGCCATCGGCGATATCGCCCGACCTCCGGCGGCTGAGGTGCTGATCTCCGACACGCGCAGCGGACTCACCATCATCCACTCCACCCCTCGCGGCTCCTTGGTATGGACCGAGGACACCTTATCCGTGATGCAATCCGGCCATCCTCTGGAAGCCTATCTGCGTCGGAGGCCCGGCCCCGTGATGCAAGGGAGGCTGGTACTTCCCGATAGCGCAGCGTGGATCAGCTATCTGCCGCCGCAGTCCATGGATACCATCACCATTGCACTGGATCAGGTGAATAAGCACTATCTGAAACCCGATGCGTGGATACAAGCACCCGGGCGAAACCGTGCCCTGGCCTCTGGCATTGCACGTCGCAAAGCCGCATTCCTCACCCGCACAGCAGAGCAAGCCGGACAGCCCCTGATTGCCCTTCGCGAGGCGTGTGCCGTGTACCGAGGCGGAGCGTGGGCATCATCCTGGCAGGCCTTTCCTGAATAACCGGCTGTTGTACCTTGCGGGCATGATGCGCCTTGTCGAATGTCCGCGGGATGCCATGCAAGGCATCACCACCTTCATTCCTACAGAAACCAAGATCCGCTACCTCAATCAGCTCCTGCGCGTGGGCTACCACACCCTCGACTTCGGGAGCTTTGTGAGCGAAAAAGCCATTCCTCAGCTGCGCGATACGGAAGAAGTGCTTCAGCATCTGGACCTCAGTGATACCTCCACCCGGCTGCTGGCCATCGTGGCCAACCTGCGCGGTGCCGAGAAGGCCTGCTCCTTCGATGAGATTGATGCGGTGGGCTATCCATTTTCCGTTTCCGAGACTTTCCAGCAGCGCAATACCAACAGTTCCATTGCCGAATCACTCGTGCGCGTGGGTGAAATCCAGCGCCTGTGTGTGGACTCCGGCAAGGACCTCGTGGTGTACCTGAGCATGGGATTTGGCAACCCATACGGCGATCCATACAATCCCGAGGTCGTCACAGAATGGTGCCGCCGCCTGAGCGGTGAATATGGCATACGTATACTTGCTCCGAGCGATACCATCGGAGTGGCAGATCCAACGGCCATCCGCGATCTCTTTTCCATCCTCATACCCGCCCTGCCTGAAGTAGAGTTTGGCGCACACCTGCATACCACACCCGACACTTGGCGGGAAAAAGCAGATGCTGCATGGAAGGCCGGTGTCAGGCGTTTCGACGGAGCCCTCCGGGGATATGGTGGATGCCCTATGGCGGCTGACCAGCTCACGGGAAATATGCCCGGAGAAAAGCTTGTGGAATACTGCAACCAGGAAGGCATTCCGAGTGTTATTGATAAAGCAGAACTTTCCATAGCCCTGATGATGGCCGCCGAAGTTTTTCCCCACACGTAACCCAAGGGGATGCCCCCCCGTAGGACAGGTATCCAAACCGCCCAGAAATGAAAAGCCGCAAAACCACTCCGCCCCTGAGGAAATGTAAAATCCGCATCAGCCTGAATAAGTTCGAGTCCATCCGGATGTCGATTCCCGTATATGGATTTGAGACCTTTGTACACAGCCTGAACTGATTCTGCCGAGGCGTGCTTCTGCGCCATTAGTTTTGCGGCATGAAGAAGCATGTTTTGATTACCGGTGCGTCCAGTGGCATCGGAAGGGCTATTGCCCGGCGTCTATACGCCGAAGGGTACTCCGTTACTTTATTCGCACGCAACCGTCAGGCGCTCGAAAAGCTTGCTGCCGAGCTGGGTCCTGAAACATTGGTGGCCGCGGGTGATGTCTGCGATTACGACACAATCAGGTCTGCCGTCCGCGAATCTATCCAGCGCTTTGGCGCGCTCCACGCCCTCATCAATAACGCCGGAATCGGCCGCTTCGATCCCCTTCAGGAGGGAAAGATTGAGCACTGGCATGAGATGGTGGATGTAAACGTCAAAGGCGTGCTCAATGCCTTTCACGCTGCGCTGCCAGCACTTACCGAATCGCGGGGACATGTGGTCAATATTGGATCTGTTGCCTCTCATCTCGTGTTCCCCAATAGTGGTATATACTGCGCTACCAAACATGCTGTGTTGGCCATCAGTCAAAGTATCGGACTGGAACTCTCGGGCAAGATTGGTATCACGACGATCAGTCCGGGATCAGTGAACACGCCTTTTATTGAGCAGACACAAAACAGCAAGCTGCTCGCTGAATTGCGTCCGGGTTTTGCAGCCGGTCTGGCCCCTGAGACGATTGCCGACCAGGTGGCTTTTGCTCTTGCCCATTCCGGCAAGGCCATCATCAATGAGATTCTGATTCGTCCGGACAAGCGCACGTAGCTCTGGCTGCATCCGCTCAGCGGATGACGGCTACGCGTATTCCGCCGTATATATGGAGCGGAGGACCGGGATTATAAAACCGTTCGCGCTCATCATTCAGGTTGGGAAATGAGGTGTATTGCGTATCGAGTAAGTTGTTCACCCCGCCGTGCACGATCACTTCCCAGGTTCCCGATGAAGCCCGGAAAACGCGGAAGTCGCCCCGCACATTCAGCAGGTTCCACGCCGGCATCCAGGCCGTATTGGCCTTATTGAGCGGCATGCGATCGTTCCAGAAGTACTGCACACTGAGCCGTGCCGATTCGCCTCGTGAAAAGAGCTGCATCAAACCACTCGCCTGGTGCAGAGCAAGTCCGGGCAGCAGCCGGTCGCGGAAGTCATCGCCCCCGGAAGGATAGGAATCAAACCGGTAATCGGATCGTGTAAAGGTGGCCTGCAGGTCCAGTCGCTCCGCGAATCCCCTGAGGCGCCACGACTTCCTCATCACGGCTTCCAGACCTTGCTGACGTGTGCTGCCCTCATTGCGGTAGCGAGTGAACTCAATCGTTGGGTTCGGCGAAGACACGATGGAATCCGCAAACGGCAGAATGATATCGCGCAGCAGAAATACATAAGCGGTGGCTTCAAACTCGATGCCCGTATGCTTCTCTGTACCCTTGAATCCCGTTTCGTAATTCACACCCCGCTCCGGCAGGATAGAGCTCCAGGAGGCCTGTCCCGGACCGATCATCACCGCAGGGTCAATCTGCTCGAAGATGGTGGGGTTGCTCACCCCATAGCTGATGCTTGCATTCCACCAGATCAGGCTGTCGATGCGCAGGGCAGTGCCGATTCGCGGCAGCCAGTTGGGGCGCCAGGTAGCCACTGTATCCGTTTGCTCCCAGTCCTGCGCGTAAGCCGTGATGTTGTGGATGGTTCCCGTTGAGCTCAGTCCGGCCTGTACACGCAGGCGGTTATTCCAGGTGCCGCTCCATCCGGCGAAGCCGAGGAGTGACACGTAGCCCGCGTCATAGCTGAACTGATGATCCCCGGGCAATCCGCCTGCATTGCGGTACTCATCGAGGTAAAACGATTCCACCTGGATCTCCCCGCCCCCTTCGGCTTCCATATGCCAGCGTCCCGTCTTCCAGCGTTCCGAATAGGTCACCCGGCCACCTGCGCCACCCGCACCTTCATCCTTAAACCCATTGAAAAAGACCGATGTGCCGTAGGGATTGTACTTGGTTGTGCTGGTCAGGTAGGTGGTGATGAGAAGCGATGCGTGGTCGTTGGGCCGGTATGTGGCGCTGAAGCCGGTGAACAAACGCCGGCGATACACGCTGGAGTTATTCTCCTCGCTGAAAGGCACGGCCTGCGAGGGGTCTTCCTGCACCTGTGCAGCGGTGAGTGCGCCGGGCAGCGCCCAATGCCCGGTGTAGTAGGTCGTGTAATTAAACAAGTCCCATTTCTGACCCAGCTTCACGCGCGCAGTCAGTGTCGCCTGTTGTTTGCGGTTAAACTCCTGATCGCGGTATCCGTCATTTTCCTGATACACATGGGAGAATCGCACGCCCCAGCGCGTTTGTGAAACGGCAGCCGAAGTGTGAAAGCGACGGAGCCCGAAATCCCCCCAGGTTTGCTGATGCGTCGCACTCCTTTCGAGCAAATCTGCTTCCATGGCCCGGAAGAGCATGACGCCACCCGTGCCGCTACCCCAGGCGCTTCCGGCAGGGCCCTTAACCACCTCCACTGAGCGGATATCCCCCTGATCGATCAGTTCCAGCGGGGCCGTGCCATCGGGGGAGCTGAGCGGGATGCCATTCATATACATTTTCACATTGCGCACGGCGAAGGGTGCTCGCAGAAAACTCCCGCGTATCTGGATGCGCTGGCTGCCGCCAATGCCGCGATTCTCCAGTGATACACCAGGGATGGTATTCATCGCTTGCTGGAGAGAGAAAGGATCACCTGCGGTGAGCACATTTTGACGAATCACACCGAAGGATCCCGGTGCAGATACGTTGGAAGCCGGCGCCAGATAGCCTTCCACCACCACACCTGAGAGCGCGAACGGGTCCTGGCGAAAGCCCCAGATGATTTCTGAGGCGACGTAGTCTTCGCCAATCGGCACGCGGCGGTCGTAGCCCATGCCGCGGAACTGCAGGGTATCTCCCCTGGAAACCGCGAGCATAAATCGACCATCTTCATCCGTCAGCGTGCAAAGCCCTTTCGGCACCACGCATACACTAAGGCCCACCACCGGCATGCGCGAGTCGTAGTCGATAACCTGTCCGGCCAGGCCATTGGTGATCTGTGCGTGGGAATAACCGGCGAGCAGCAAAACTGCCGCCGCAAGCAGGAAGCGCTTCAGCATCTCAGCGAACCACGAAGGTGCGGGAAATCGTGCCGAGCGGCGAAGTGGCGCGCAGGTAGTAGTTGCCTGCGGAGAATGCGGAGATATCCACCGATATCTTCGTCTGCGTGATCTTGCCCGTGTACACCACCTGTCCGGTGAAGGCGATGATCTCGAGCTCGCTGCCGAGGAACGACGGCGAGAAGTCAAGGTTCACCACGTTGGATGCAGGATTGGGGTATACTGAAACAGACTGCACACCATCGCGGGCATTCTGAACACTCTGGAAATCCAGGTTGCGGAATTCCTTGATCGCATTCGGACCGCTGCCCGGATAGCTCGCACCGTTGAAGGCTACGTAGAGCGCACCCGTGTAGGGGTTAACGCACAGGTCGCGGATGCGCAGGTTGAAATTAGAGAAGTAGCTGTCTTGCGGATGCACGGATGTAGCCGTCAGACCATCCTCACTCAGGTGGATCACCGTGATGCGTTCGTAGTTGGAGCTCAGTCCGCCAAGCACGGCCATCAGCACGCAGTTTTGCCATTCCGGGATGGCGGGGTGGTTGTAGTACTCCAGTCCGTTCACAGCAATGCAGGGCGACCATTCCAGCAGTGGCTCCTTTACGTTATTATCGGCGCAGTAGGTCTGTTCAGCCGGCGTATTGCAGAAACCCTGCACGGTGGGCCAGCCATAGTTGCGGTTGGGTTCGATGATGTTGAATTCATCCGCGTTATTCTGACCGTGTTCACTCTCGTAGATGATCCCGTTGGGGCCCACGCACAATCCTTGTCCATTGCGGTGGCCGTAGCTCCACACATAACTGTTGGGGTCGGGATTGTCAGACGGGATGGTGCCATCCAGGTTGATGCGGAGTGTTTTGCCGTTGAGCGCGGTGATATTCTGACTGCTGGCGCCTGAGTCGCCCTTGTCGCCCGTGGTCATCATCAGTTTCTGGTCGGGTGTGATGATGAGTCGCGCCCCGTTATGGATCCATCCACCAGGGATATTATCGATGAGGAACGTTTCGTTGGTGAGTGCCGCTCCGTCCCAGTCAAATGAGGCGAGGCGCTCGCGGATCTGGTTCCCGGAGGAGTAGTTGTACACGATATACACCTTGGGGGTATTAGCGAAATCCGGGTGTATTGCCATACCGAGCATACCCGGCTCGTTGCCACCGTTGCTGGGAATTACGGATGATTTATTCAGTACGGTGGTATAGTTGCCGGTTTCCGGATTGATGCGAAGCACCAGTCCGGGGCGGGTGGTGCACCAGATGTGGTCGTCAGGTCCCCAGAGAATTTCCCAGGGCAGGGTGATACCAGTCACGAGGTCTGACTCGGTGAGGGTGGTATTGCCCACCTGGTAGGTTGGCTGCGCGTAAACGAGAGATGAGCAGCACCAGCCCAGAGTAGCGGCGAAGAAAGCAATACGGTTCATGCGATGGGTTTTAAATCAGCAGGTGAAGATAAGGAGAAAGAATGTTGGACGTTCCGTAGGGGCGGGGCTTACCCCCGCCCATGATCCCGTGGCGAACGACATTGTACGGGCGGGGTTCACCCCCGTCCACAAAACCGCGAAGAATCGGACGCGTATGGTCGGTGTATGCGCATAATACCCCATAACAATGTGTTGCAACGTGCACGATGTGATTCGGAGATTCGGGGCGAGTATCATGCGCGTTGCGAGCGTTGGGCGCCCGAAAGGTGACCCCCAATGAACAACTTCCGCTTTATCTAATCAAATAACCAATAATAAAGTCTCCCATGCCCGTAGTTCATCACCGTCGCAGTATCAGGTTGAAGGGCTATGACTATTCCAAAGCCGGCTTGTATTTCATCACCATCTGCACATACGACAGAAAACCCTGGTTTGGCAAAATTGAAATGCATGAAATGGTATTGAATGAATTCGGGCAAATCGCATATGATCAATGGAGGAAATTACCCGAACGGTATCCTCATGTAGAGATGGATGCATTTCAAATCATGCCCAATCACATTCACGGTATTCTATGGATTAAACAATCGTCCGTACGGGCGGGGTCCACCCCCGCCCATAATCCCGCGGCAAACGATATGGTACGGGTGGGGTTTACCCACGAACATGACCCGGTAAATAAATTGGTCAATGTAGGGGCGGGGCTTGCCCCCGCCCTTGGCCCGCAAGGGGAAGGGCGCCCGCCAGGGGAAAGGCGCCCGCAAGGGGCGCCC
>CANGTU010000055.1 GCA_947456965.1 Flavobacteriales bacterium | reverse complement strand
GGATGACAGTGGAAGTGAACCTCCTTCGTGGAGATGTTTCCATCATGGTCTAATTCTGCAGTTACTTTCAGTTTCATATCACTGTGATCAGTCACATTGTTTACCCAATGATCATGGACGTGAAAGCTTGTGGCATGATCGTGAGCATCAGCACTCCAGACTACCTCCCCGCTGGTTTCATTAATCAACTCTACGATGTAACCATGCATCTCAAATGACGCAGTGATGTCCACATCAATATGAACTTCTTCATTCAGGCTGAACATAGCATTGGCCAAGGGTTCGTTGATTGTAATAACTGCCTGAGGTGTAGGGGTTGGTGTCGGCTCTTCTTGCTCTTCATCTTTTTTACATGAAGTGAAAATTGCCGAAGCGCTCAACAGAGCGATAGAAAGAATGAAATGAATGGATTTCATTGTAATGTGTTTTTACGAGGTTTTGAGTTAAAGAAGAACAGGATTCGGGCTCGTCCTCCATGGACAAGATCAGACCAGCCGTCTCCTATGTGTTGGTTGACCGGAATCTGATATTCCAGTCCAATGGCAAAGCGCGGAGTGAATAAATCCAACCCACACGTTGCATTCATCAATGTTCCGCCGGTGTATGCAGCTCTGAACATGGGAAATCGCATATCCGGAATATCCGGGTCCCATGCTTCATAGCTCATACCCAGCGACGGAAGCCATCTTGACGTTGCATGGCGGTGTACATAGAACAGTCTTACGAGCGCCTGACCGGAATTTCCTGGATGAAAGTGATCCCGGGTAACACCGTTACGTCGGATAGATGCTTCTGTCAGCATACCTATTTTCCCCGCCCGGACTGAGTATTGCATTCCAGCGAGGAAATCATACGTACCACTTCCTTGTTGAAACATGGTCGGTGTGTCATGACTAAATTCGAATCGCCCGGTTGGGAATTCAACACCAGTGGTCAGCTGAAGTCCATGACGCACCTTCTTTGATTCATCCGGTTCCATCACCAGGAAGCTAATTTGCCCACTGATATCCCCGACCCCACTGTACCGCATCGGGGCAGTGAGCCCGGATACAGCGGTGTGTCTGTAAGGAGCCGAGAGTAGCAGTTGCCATTTTCGATGCAATGCAATCCTCGCATTGAAATCAACCCGGATGAAATGCTCCCGGTTCGTCCCTGGTGTAAAATCAGTTCCAGGCGGATGAGTGGAGTGGAACAAGCGGTAAGAAGGCTGGAAGCCTGCGAAATTCATAAATTGATTGGGCAAAATTCCCCAACTGGTCATGGCAGGAGCACATCCGCATGCGTCACAGGCGCGTGTTACAAGAGACAGATGCACCAATGCCACGACGAAGAACAATCGTGTCATAGGACAAGGTATTACTGAGAAACTGGAGAGTAAGTTCTACAGCAATACACAGGGAGGTTTGGGAATTTCCTCAGACCAAAACTGTGAGGTCAGCAAATTGCTGAATCGGGAGCTCTGAGTGAATATTGACCGATAGCATTCAACCGGGCTAGGTTCTACCGTCAAAAAGAACTCAACATCACTTAATTTCCGAATTACGTTGTACGGAAAGCCCTCCGCTTGGTCACTTTTAGCTAAATCTTTCTCTAAGACGCAACTACCTTGACAGCAGTTACCAGGAATATCACGTTGTTCGCAGGCAGTGTTGGCGATTTCTTGTTGATGAAGGAGAAAATGAACATACACTGTGGTCTTCGCAGAAAACTGGAGCAGCATCGCTAAACCCACCACAATGGTGAGCGTCACATTGGCGTAATGTCTGCAGAACAGATTCAATGTAAAGCGGGCTTATTAAAGCGTGCAAATGTAATGAGGCAGTCGCCCTTTTTTGTATTAAGTCCTTTTTCTTTCAGGCAAAAAAAAGGCATAGCATACAATCATCGCGGAGCCAAAATCCCAGAGGTTCATCACCGTGGCAATGAAGAGGTGCATGGCAACGCCAATCAGGAGAAACCATAGTCGCTTGCGCGGCATGGCAAGCACCACCACTGGAAATGCCACCTGATAAAGCAAGGCGCCCCAGGTCAGAACGTTCCACAAAGTGCTCTGAGCCCATGCTGGTGATTCCAGAATCCAGGGCTGACTGAATCGCTCTATGTGCAGTGCATAGTACAGCGCGTCTCCGCTGATCCATTGCAGCCCCATGAATTTATAAATGGCAGAGAAGGTATAGCATAGCAATACCTGAAGCATAACGGCCCACAGGGCAGTGTGATTCAGCGCATGACGGTACGGTGATTCTGTGCGCGTGTACACGGGAATGAGGTAGAACGCGAGCAGCAGGATGAGGAGCATTCCACTATTGTGCGCGGGAATAGCAGCATAGTAAAGCATCAGCCCGGTCAGCCAGGCTGCAGCGCGCGGCACCGCTGCCCAACGCAAGTTGGCCATGCCACTCAGCGCTGCTGCAATGTGCAAACCATAAATCCACGGAAAGCGCGCAGGAAAATAGAGCACGCCATAAATCTGATTCTGGATGACAGTGCTCGGAGCGCCGTAGCGCTGTAGCACGGATGATGGCCCCCAGATGTACGAGGATTCACCCCACAGCAACAAGGCATAAGCCGCCAGCCAGCCATATACGAGTACTACGCCTGCCCGGAGTACCACAGGGCGGTCAACAGGTCGGGTTACCCGATGGATGAGTCCGTCAATGGCCGCCTTCTTCATGAACTGAAAAAACAGGAAGTTCGAGATAACTCTTCTGGAAAGTATAGGCTTTTCCGGGCTCAGGAGTAAACCTGAAAGCCACGCGCAACTGCAGGGAATCATGGATGGGCTCTCCCCATGAAAGCTCATGCAGACGCTGAGTGAAGAAAACGGCACGGCCGTAATCGAAGCTCTGGGCAATCAGATCATACCGGGCCCGCGTTCCCTCCACATAGAGGTTATTGGCAATCTGCCAGGCGAGCGACCCCACGAGCACCTGCTCGATGTATTCCACCTTGCTGTGAGATCCATGGCCAAGAGAATGGCTCACATCGTTCCATTCACTCCAGCTTCCCGTATTGCTGTACCTGTACTCCAGCTGGCTGTCATAGGCAGGCACCTCTGGTGCAAAGAGCTTCCAGTTTTGATGGAAAAATGGAACGGTATAGCGAGTGGACACTGAACGCACCGTACCGGGCAACGGCAATTCCTGAAAGGAGTACAGCGATGTGAGCAGGAAGTGCATGACAAACAGCACGGCCAACACCATCACAAACCATCGAATGCGCCTGTCCATGACCCCGGCAAGGTAGACAAGACAATCGGGATCATGGCTTGCTCACGGCAATTTTTACGCGCTCCCGTTACCTTTACACCCCTAACACCTGTGTGTGATGTCAGTGATAAAAGCCAATGACCCCAAGCTCCGGAGCTGGGTGGATGTACCCGCCGAAAGCGACTTTCCAATTCAGAACCTTCCTTTTGGCGTGTTCCGGACGGAGGCTCAATTGCCCCGGGTCGGGGTAGCCATCGGCGACAAGGTTCTGGACCTGAAGGCGCTTCATATCCTCGGATACCTCGAGAATCTTCCCTTTACCCTCGATGATTTCCTGTGCGATAATCTCAACCGGATGATGCGGCATGGCAAGCAAGCCACTCGCGACCTGCGCAACCGTGTTTCCAAGTTGTTGAGTTCGGATATGCCTGACCTCCGTGATCGTGATCATCACGTCAGGCAGGTGCTCGTGAGCCAGCATGAAGTGCAGATGTTGCTCCCTGTCAAGGTGGGCGACTACACTGATTTCTACAGCAGCATGGATCACGCCCGCAATGTGGGTATGATGTTCCGCGATCCTGAAAAGGCGCTCTTGCCCAACTGGAAGCACCTTCCTGTGGGCTATCACGGCAGGGCATCGAGTATAGTTGTGAGCGGTACGCCGGTGCACAGACCGCTCGGACAAACGAATGCCTCCGACGATTCCATGCCTTCCTTTGGTCCTTCCAGACAGGTGGATTTTGAGTTGGAGGTGGCATTCATCACCTACGATGGAAAGGCTCTCGGCGAGCGTATTTCCACAAGTCAGGCCGATGATTTCATCTTCGGGCTGGTGCTGTTTAATGACTGGAGCGCCCGGGATATTCAACGCTGGGAATATGTGCCGCTTGGCCCATTTCTGTCCAAGAATTTCGGATCTGTGGTTTCACCCTGGGTGGTGACACTCGATGCGCTGGAACCTTTCCGGGTGAGCGGACCGCTGCAGGATCCTCCCGTGCTGCCCTACCTCCGGTATGATGGTAACAAGCACATCAACATCGACCTCGAGGTGGCCATCCGTCCGGAAGGTGCTGCAGAGACCGTTGTGTCCCGCAGCAACTACCGCCATATGTACTGGAACATGAATCAGCAACTGGCGCATCATACCGTCAACGGATGCAATATCCGCTGTGGTGATATAATGGCCAGCGGCACAATCAGTGGTCCCACAGAAGGTTCATTCGGTTCAATGCTGGAAATTGCATGGAAGGGAACGCGTCCGGTTCCCATGTCGGATGGCAGCAGCCGGGCATTTATTCAGGACAACGATACCGTTATCCTGCGCGGACGCACTTCCAACTCAGGGATTCAGATCGGGTTTGGTGCCTGCGAGGGAATGATCCTGCCTGCCCTCGGGGAGGGTGCATGAGGCCTTGCTTCTGATCACCGCCGGCACTTGTACTTGGTGAGGTCATGATTGGCCTTGCTTGCGCGCTTGGCAGCATGGTGGGCGCTCTTCTTATTTTGCCGGTTATGCGCCCCATAGTTGAATCCCCCATGGGATCCGGCGCAGGAGGCTAGCAAGGTGATGATCATAAGCGACCACAGAATACGGCTGATCTTCATGACTACCAGGTTAAGGGCGAAACGCGTGTCGCTCGATCGTTATTGCGAATCTCTCCGGGGTACACGCGAGGGTTTCACATGCCGCCTGATGATGCGCGAGTTCTCAGATCGCACCGCATCGCTGCGTTTGGTCTTCCACAGGTGTTCCCGGGCGTGTGCCGCAGCCTTATCCACATCCACCACCGGTGCGGGGTAGTCAGCACCGAGGGTGAAGTTATGGAATCGCTGATCCAGCGGTGTCATGCGATCGGGCCTGTACACGAAAGGTAAAGGTAAGGATTGCAGTTCAGGAACCCATTTGCGGATGAATTGTCCTCCGGGATCGTGCTCCTCGGCCTGCTTATATGGATTGTAGAGGCGGATGGTGTTGACTCCTGTAGTCCCTGCCTGCATCTGAAACTGGGGGTAGTGGATTCCCGGGTCGTAGTCCAGAAACTGCCGCGCCAGATGATGCACTCCGGCTTGCCAGGGCTGCCAGAGATGATGGGCGAGGAAGGACACCAGCATACTGCGCATCCTGAAATTGAGATATCCTGTTTCGCGCAGACAGCGCATACATGCATCTACCAGCGGCACGCCCGTAAGGCCATCTTCCCAAGCTTTCACCAGTCTTTCGTGGACCTCATTGCGCGTGTCATCGTAGCCGCTGTTGAGGTTGTTGAATTCCATATCGCATTCGCTTTCGAACTTCTGCACGAAGTGGCAATGCCAATGGAGGCGTGCGGTGAAGAGGTCGATCTGTCTCACGTGCCGCCGCCGGCTGCGGGCCAGCAATGTGGCTTGACATACCTGTCGCAGACTCAGATTGCCCCATGCGAGATAAGGCGAGAGGCGGCTGCACGACCTGCGCGATTCTTGGGGCCGGGAAATGGCCCGGCCATATCCCTCAACGCGCTCCTGAAGAAAAGTGTCGAGATAACGATGACCTGATGGCTCACCTCCCGGCTGCATTGCGGCTGATGTGGACTCGCATGCGGGATCTGCGGCCGGCCATTCGTGGGCCAGAGAGATGGGCAGGAGCGCGGGTATGACAGAAGATAATGGCACGTGCGCCTGAGGACCAAGCATGCGGTCGGCCCACTGCTCATTCCACGACTCGCGATGGGTGAGCCCGCGCACCACTGCATTGCTCTGCGATTCGATCCATGGAATGCCACAGGCGCGGCAGAGGGCCTTTACTTCGCGGTCGCGGCGGTAGGAGAGGTGATGGCCGGTTTCTTCGTGTGAATAAAGCTGAAGACGCGGGATCTTCTCGCGGATCCTCGTAAAGAACGGAACAGCCTCGGCCCTGATCACCTGCAGGATGTGCCCCGCTTCCTTCAGCTCATGCGCCATTGCCGCAAGCGATTGCATCACAAACGAGCGGTGACGCTGATCATAGTCGGGGTGAGCGCACTGAGAGGGCTCATCGAGGTACAGAAACAACACGGGTAATCCGCTGGCCGCGGCGTGTGCCAGCGGCTCATGATCGCGCAACCTGAGATCGCGTTTGAACCAGACTATGGCCATGCCATCCATGGCTTAGAAACAGGTGGGGTTGTCCTGGGTTTATGCCAGGCGGTGGTGCGGTGAAAAAAAAACGACCGGAATGCATCCGGTCGCTTTGTTCGGTGGACCCGGCGGGAGTCGAACCCGCGTCCAAACAGGGAATTATCAGGGTTTCTACATGCTTATCGGATGATTGGTTTTCGATGCGGGCCTGGCCATCCGCGGCCGAACACGCACTTATCCTGTGGTTTTTGACCTTCGACTACAGAATTCGTCTCCGGCGATCTCCCTTTGATGAAGCCCCATTGCCGGTAACCAGGAGCAGGGTCATCCGGCGAGACTTACTTGTCCTCCCTAACTTGGAAGGATTAAGCGTAATCGCAATCGGCGATCAGGCTGCAAGTGCATAAGAAGTGTTGTCATTTCTGACTGGTGCTCTGAGATTGGAGAGCGGGAACACCAAACGCTCTGCATGCTTGCCAGATCATTCTGCCCGCTGTCAAATCCAGGGTCGGGCCCCATGATCCTGACCGATGTAACTGCCCGTGAGGGCAGGCCCATCGGCCCGGCTGGCAGCTCCGTTGAACTGCTCAGCAAAGGTACGACTTCCTGTCCCGATACCCTACCGCTATCTTCGCAGCCCCAAATCCTGCAGGTATGAATCCCATAACCCTGGGTATTATCCGGGAAGGAAAAACTCCTCCCGACTTACGTGTTCCTCTGCCACCGGCCCATTGCGCTGAGGCAATGGCCCGGTTTCCCGGATTGAAGATCGTGGTGCAGCCAAGCCCGCTCAGGAGATTCACAGATGATGAATACCGCTCTGCCGGCATCGAATTGCGCGAAGATCTCTCAGACTGCGATATTCTCATGGGGGTCAAAGAGGTGCCTGTGGATATGTTGATTCCATCCCGGACATACATCTTCTTTTCACATACGATCAAAAGGCAGCCGCATAATGCCCGGCTGCTCAAGGCCATCCTGGAAAAGAGGATTCGGCTCATTGATTACGAAACGCTGCGGGGCACCGATGGCAAGCGATTGATCGGCTTCGGCAGATATGCCGGTATTGTGGGGGCATACGAGGGCTTCCGGGCATTGGGTCTGAAGCGCAGTATTTTTTCTTTACGATCACCTTCTGAATGTTTCGACCGGCGTGAAATGGAAGAGGAAATGAAGAGGATTATACTCCCTCACCATTTCCGTATGGTGGTTACCGGCTTCGGACGGGTTGGACATGGTGCTCGGGAAATCATCGATTTGTTGCCCATCCGGGAGGTCAGCGCGCGGCAGTTCATTACAGAGTCATTTGATGAGCCCGTTTATGTCCACCTCGATACTCATGAGTACTACGAGCGGAAGGTGGACGGCGGATTCGACAAGCGTGACTTTTACAACAATCCAGATCATTATTTCTCCGCGCTGCCCAGCTACGTGCGCCGTTCGGATATGTATATGGCCTGTCACCTATGGGCTGCGGGCAATCCGGTGCTTCTGCGCAGAGAAGATCTTTCCGCCGCTGACTGGAAGTGCCAGGTTATTGCCGACATCAGTTGCGATACGAACGGTCCCATTGCCAGTACGATCCGGGCATCCACGATTGCCCAACCGGTATATGGCTATCACCGCTTGAACCATGCAGAATGTGACATCAGCGATGCCGATGCAATCGCGGTGATGGCGATCGATAACTTGCCGTGTGAGCTGCCGCGCGATGCCTCAGAGGCGTTCGGATCGGAATTGATAAGCGCTGTGTTTCCTCTGTTGTTCGGAGAAGATCCGCACGATATCATCTGGAAGGCAACAGAGACTACACTCGATGGTGAGCTGACACCTCATTTTGAATACCTGCACGACTATGCCACGCAAGCTTAGTCACTGTCCGCGGAACGTGAAGGAAATGGAACCCCGCTGCTTCTTTGGTGCCTTGGTATTGTAGTCAAACTTCCAGTTGCGCGCATAATTGCGGGCTTCAGCCCGGATGCACTCATCCGGACTGGATTCGCCCTCACGGATGATGACCTGGGTGACCTGGCCCGTGGGATCAACTTCAATATCGACCACGACCTTGCCAGGAGTCGGACAGCGGTACATCGGGCGGGGCGCGCTGCGTGTGCTTCGTCCTGCAAGGTCAAACTCCGCCGAAACCGGTCCCGAAAAACTCTTGTCGCTCTGCGCCCCAATCCGGTCTTCCTGATCTTTCTGGGTATTCTTTTTATCCCTTGCATCCGCTGAGGCCTGCTCCGGATTCTCCTCCACGACCTCGCTGTGCTGGCTGCGCAAACGATCAAACTCGGATTGTTCGAGGCCGCGAAGCTGGGCGTTGACCTCGGCCTCAATCTGCTCCTGGGTCTTGCCGGTATAGTTCACAGCAGAGGAGGTTCTTTGAGATCGCGCACCTGCTACGAGATCGCGCACATTGCCGGCAGCAGATGCGGGGTCCTGTAGCTCGGCCTCCAGCTTTTCAGGCTCTTCAAACAGGAGGTCAAACTGTTCCAGTGGCTCTTCGCTGCTTCTTTGCTCTTCAGCCATATCGGGCATGGCCGTGGAGAAGTAAATGAGCGCCACAACGAACACATGAATGCCGAGAGCAAGTACAACGGCCTGATAAAAGATGGCCGTATTCTGCGATGGCCGCTGCTCGAGGATGGCGCGGACACGTTCGGGCAATGGGGAACCGGATTGTTCTTGGGGAGATAATGGCATTCGCATCGCAAAGGTAACGGGGTGGAAGCCCGGTTCGACAGGCAAGGCCGGCGGCCCTGTTCCGTGTGGGGTTAAATTTCGTTGGAAGGGAAAGGCATTGTGGCATACTTTTGTGTCAAACGTGCGCGTTCAACCTGAAATAAAACACGATCAAACATGAAAAAAGTACTTGCATTATTCTCTTTCGTAGTGCTTCTGGCTGCAGTTGGATCTGCTCAGACCACTGCATCTCCTCAGCCCGTGAACAAGTCCAAGACGGAAAAGGCCGTTGAGAAGAAGTCCGGAAAGGCAGAAGCGAAGGCTGAAAAGACTGGCGAAGCAGCTTCCGAAAAGGCATCCACGACTACCGAAAAGGCTACTTGCTCCAAGGACGGTCAGAAGTCTGGAAGTTGCTGCTCCAAGGACGGCGCGAAGGCCTCAGCCGGCGCTGAAGGCAGCACAGAGAAGTCATCCTGCTCGAAGGGCGCTGAAGGAAAAGGTTGCTGCTCGAAGGATGGTGAAAAGAAGGCCGATACGAAAGCCGAGAGCAAAGAAGAAAAGAAATAATCCGGTTATCCGGAAATTGAAAAGCCCCGCTTTGGCGGGGCTTTTTCTTTTTCAGACGTTGGAAATTCCAAAGTGTTTCTCAGCCATCTCCCGCACGTTGTCGCCGATCGCCAGTGCCGCTGTGGCCGCAGGTGAAGGGGCATTCAGCACGTGAATGCTGTGGTCGGTGTACTCAATTCGGAAGTCATCCCGCGTATCCCCGTCACGTCGCAGCAGCAGGGCGCGAACACCGGCGCGTCCGGGTTCTATATCTTCCATAGTGAGGGAGGGTACAAGTCGCTGTAAGGTGAGCAGGAACAGACGCTTGGAGAAGGCGCGGCGGTATTCGTCAATACCAAATTTCATATTCTTCATAAACAACCTCCAGGTTCCGGCATAGGAAAGGGCATCCAGGGTGTCGCGGAGGTCAAAGTCCGTCTTGCCATATCCCTCCCGCTTAAAGGTGAATACGGCATTGGGCCCGCATTCAACGGAACCATCGGTCATGCGGGTAAAGTGCACGCCCAGAAAAGGAAAGTCCGGATTAGGAACGGGATAGATCAGATGCCGCACCTTGTGCCTGGCCTGTTCAGTGAGCTCATAGTAGTCACCCCGGAAGCCTACGACCTTTTCGGCGAGTTTGACTCCATCCCTCCGGGCGAGGCGGTCGGCCTGCAGACCAGCGCAGAAAATCAAACGTTTCGCCCTGTATTTTCCTTTATCTGTGATAATGGTCGTGCTTCCATCTTCCTGCCGCAGGAAGTCCAGGGCTTTCTCGCCGGTATGTACTTCGGTGAGGGGCTGGCGCGCAATGGTGAGTTCAGCCATCTTATCGGTGGCACCGCGGAAATCGATGATGCCTGTACAGCCCACATGTATGCCGGCAATGCCAGAGCAATAGGGCTCAATCTCGCGGATCTGATCCGGGCCAACACGTTGCATCTTTTCAATGCCATTCTGCTGTCCGTGATGGAATATTTTCTCCAGGTGAGGAAGCTCTTTCTGATCCGTGGCCACGATGAGTTTGCCGCATACATCATGAGCAATGCCGTATTCTTTGGCAAACTCGACCAGCTCGCGCCGTCCGTTCACACAATTGATGGCTTTCAGTGATCCCGGTTTGTAATAAATCCCGGAATGGATGACTCCGCTGTTCCGCCCGGTCTGGTGGTCGGCCAGGCGGTTCTCTTTTTCAAGCAGTAAGATCTGAAGATGGGGATAGTGAAGCTGCAGCTTATACAAGGTGGCTGCGCCCACAATTCCTCCGCCGATAATGGCCAGGTCAAATGTCCTTTCCACAGGTTTTTGGTTTTGGGACAAAAGTAGGTGCCGGGCCCTTGCACACGCGAGGGGTTCGCTCAGGTTATCCTACCTTGCCCCTCATGAAAGCAAGTCGCAAGGTTCAGAATGCCTGGGCATTCTATGACTGGGCTAATTCTACCTATAACCTGGTGATTGGTACGGCCATCTTCCCGCTCTTCTTCGGGGCTATGACCACCCAGAAGGATGAGTTTGGCAAGCTGATCTCTGACGAGGTCATTTTTTTCGGAATCAGCATGCATAACACCCAGGTTTATTCTTACAGCCTGGCGTTCGGTATGGCCCTGGTATGCCTGGTGATGCCGGCGTTGGCTGGCGTGGCCGACTTCATGGGCCGGAAGCGTTGGTTTTTGCAGTTCTTCTGCTACCTCGGATCGGCGTCGTGCGCAAGCCTGTATTTTTTTGATCCTGGTTTTCTGGAATGGAGCATGCTGTCCGTGGTGCTCGCCTGCCTTGGTTTTTGGTGCAGCTATGCATTCGCCAACTCCTTCCTGCCGGAGATCGCGGAACCGGATGAGCAGGATCGGCTCAGTGCACGGGGTTACGCTCTCGGCTACGCGGGCAGTGTGCTTTTGCTGCTGATCAATCTGGGTCTCATTATGGGGCTGGGCAAGGAAACGGAGGGACTGATGACACGCCTCGCCTTTGTATCCGTCGGGGTATGGTGGGCTGGATTTGCCCAGATCACCTTTCGGCGTCTTCCCGAATCCCCGCGACAGGCAAGTTTCAGATGGAAGGTTGTGGGACATGGGTTCCGGGAACTCCGGAAAGTGTGGAAAGATCTGCGCGAAACTCGCCGCCTGAAACGATATCTGCTTTCCTTCTTTGTGTTCAGCATGGGGGTGCAGACCATCATGCAGATGGCGCAGTTCTTTGGTCAGAAGGAAGTGGTGCGGATAGATGAGTACGGTCACGAAATCACCGGATTAAGCACGGCACAACTTATCATTGCGATCATTTTCGTTCAGCTGATTGCAATCCCCGGTGCTATTGCCTTTTCCCGCAGTTCGCGCAAATGGGGTAATCTCCCGGTCCTGCGGCTGGCCTTGTTTATCTGGATTGGCGTGTGCTGCTTTGCTTACTTTGTGGTGCGCACACCGGCCTCCTTCTTCATCGCCGCTGGGCTGATCGGCTTCGTGATGGGCGGCACACAGTCTCTGGCCCGCAGCTCCTACTCGAAGTTTCTTCCAGAAACAACTGATCATGCTTCCTACTTCAGCTTCTACGATGTCACCGAAAAAGTGGGGCTGATTATCGGACTGTTCGCATTTGGCTATATCGAAGGATTGGCAGGTAGCCTGAGGGCTTCCGTACTGGCCCTGATCACCTTCTTCGTGGTGGGTTTACTGCTCTTGATGCTGGTGCCTCGAAAGGAACTTCCAGATATCGGGGAAGAATACCGGGTTTAGTCTGGCTTCTTATTACTGCACGGCCGTAATCCATTCGCCGGCAAACCACGTAAAGGCGATGCCCCCGGCCATCACCACCTTCAGCCATCGGCTCAGCGAGGCATAAGCGCGCTTGTCTGCCGCGCGTGAACATTTGCGTATACACACCAGCAGGGGTATCCAGATCAGGAGCATTGACGCGAGTAAGGGGTACCGCCCGGCAGGATCCAGAGGATTGAAGATCACCGTGGATCCTGCTGCCACAAGGAGCAGGATCACTGCCAGCAGATTGCGAATGTATCTGATCGTGCGAGGCTCTCCCCATACGATGGGCAGGGTGCGGTAACCACCAAGGCGGTCGCCCTCGAGATCTTCGAGATCCTTCGCCGCTTCGCGCGCCAAGGTGAGGAGAAAGGCAAAGAGAGCATAGCCCGCCAGCCAGGACCAGAGAAGAAGAAAGAAGTGGCCTGCATGGCTCATCATATCGGCATAAGCCTCCCGGAGCAATGGAATCTCAAAGTAACCGGTCCATACAGGCAGGACAGCTACCATCAGACCCACCACGAGATTGCCATAGAACGCCGTTTTCTTGAGCACCGGCGAATACCACCAGAGTATAGTGGCTATGATCACGGGAAACAACATCCCGCTCCACCGATCTGTTTGCCAGCAAACGACAACGGCGAGCAACACGGCCATTATGTTCAGCGCCTGATGAAGAATCATGGCTACGCGCCGCTTAACCAGCCTGCCCACGATCAGCTTCTCAGGCTTGTTCACAGCATCTACTTTCCGGTCGAAGTAGTCGTTGATAATATTGCCAGCGGCTCCAAGGCAGATCATCACCAGGCAGGATATGAAGAACAATCCTTCCGACAGCCTGAAGTCAATGCCCAAACCGCTCTGCCTGAGCAGCGGTTCCATGATAAGATGACGCAGGGCGTACATCGTAAGGCCCATGATGAGCAGGTTGCCCGGACGACTGAGTCGGATGAGGGAGGTGATGCCGGACACGGGAGAAGTGGTTTATAATTCCATGGCAAAGATGGGGAATGGGCTTCTAAATTTGCCGCTCCCCGGAGGTAAACCATGGAAGAGAACGAAAAGGTGGTATTGACAACACAGCAATCAGATCGTCCGAAGAGGATTCTGGTCATCGGTAATCATGAGTATATCCTCCGGAACCTTGAGGCATTATTGCAGAAGGCGGGTTACGAAACAGCGGGTCACACCGAGTCGGAGCAAGCACTCGACTACATCCGGTACAATCCTCTGGATGCCGTTCTTATTGGCGGTGGTGTTGATCCTCACGTGAGGCTCAGGATTGCAGCTCTCGTTGAAAAGGATTTTCCGGCCGTTCGATTGATCGAGCACTTCGGTGGTCCCGCCACTATTCTGGCCGAGGTGAAGGCAGCAATCGGATAGCTTACGCTATGACTGATTCGGAGCGGAGAACTTCATTTTTGCCGTCTTTCGCGAGGGCATAGGTAAAGCCCGGACGGATGGCAAAGGCTCCTGTTTCACCGGCTTTGTTGACTGCGATTAATCCTACCTGGAATTCTTCCTGCATAAAACGGTTAATCCGCATCACTCGACGGATGGCTTCCTCACAGGCTTCTTGCGGATGGGCGCCCTGACGCATCAGTTCCACCACAAGGAATGAAGAGCAACTTCTCAGTACAGTTTCGCCAAGGCCAGTGCCCGTAGCCGCTCCCACTTCATTATCTACGTACAAGCCGGATCCGATAATCGGACTGTCACCTACCCGGCCCCGCATCTTGAAGGCCAGTCC
>CANGTU010000054.1 GCA_947456965.1 Flavobacteriales bacterium | reverse complement strand
CTCATTCGTCCCACAAGTCACGATGAACTCTTGGAGGAGGAGCGGCGGTTATACTATGTGGCTTTGACACGAGCCAGGGAGCAGCTCTATCTGATCACCGAAAAGGGAAATGAATCCTCGTTCATTCGGGAAGTACCGGTTAAATATGTCGAGCGAGGAATTCCATTAGCAGATTCCATTGTGGCTGATTCAAATGCTTGTCGTTCGTGCGGAAAGCAGATTCAAAAAGGCCCTGATGTCAATTTTTGTCCGGTGTGCGGCGAAAGACTGGCTGGGTGAGGGATTTCAGATGATCACTCCGGCCGGACCTGCTCAACGCTTCACCTGTGATGTCATGGCGTTGTAGAGATGCCGCGCCGAATCATGAGGCAGCTCAAATTCGTCAGCAAGTGCATCGAGGTCCGGTGTGATGTTCTGATTAATGAGTACAGCAAGTTCGCTTGTGAAGGCATTCATTTTTGCCATAAGGAGCTCGCCTTCTTCATCCAGTTCGTCATCGTCGTCGAAGAGATCGCCATATGGATTGAGTATGATTTGCCGTTTCAGTATTTCTCCGGCAAAGGATAGCATTTGCGGGGCAACGGAAACGGTCGGTTCATCAGGTATATCGAAACCTGCTTTTCTCAATTCCTCAGTGAGCATATCGAATTGCGCTATTGAGAATGCAGAGCGGTGCAATTCGCCGGTACCCCGATCGAAAAACGCCTCGCCTGTCACAGTCCGTGCCCCGTTTTCCTCTTCTTCACCTAACAGGATCATGCGAGTGACTTGTTCCCTCGTCTCCGTTTCGAAACGGGCCTCCAGCTCTTTCTTTGGCGGCAGGTTGGTCACATCATCTGCGGTCACAAATCGCATATGATGCTGCTGGATTGTCATAGCTGGATAATAGTTAAGGTCAAAGAGCATGAAATAATGGAAGGGCTTGCTATGCACTTGTGCCATGAGGTCCTCATTGGTTTCAACTTCCGGATCGATTTCAGTGGCGTAGAAGTAGATGTCGTCGGGTGTGAGACCGTGCAGGTAGATGTTGATTCCATAGAATATCCAACACGGGCCGATATTTGCGCGAAGCGTGAACCACATGCCTTTGCGTTCCTCTTCCGGGGTTTTTTGGGTAGCGGGCGAATAGAATAAAAACTCTTCACCGGTAAACAGGTCGATCGCAGTGAAGAAGTCGGGTGAAGGATTAGAGAGAATGGTAAAGAATGAAAATACCGCAGGCTCTTTTGCCAGCAGGTGAAGGAATTCCTGCTCAGCGGCAGGTCGTTTGAGCACCGAAGCATGATTCAGGTAAGAGTGAATGAGGCCATCTTTTTGAAGTATCTGGAGAATGAGGTACTCTCCCATGAAATAGGGAACCACCTCATCGTCCCATTTCTTAACGATCGAAGCGAAAGGTTTCAGCGCCCGAAGCATCTTGTCTTCGTTGTTGTGCTTTCTGCCAGCCAGATCAACCAAAAACTGGTCAATTACCTTAGCATTCAGGTCCGTTTTTTCAATGCAATACGCTCGCAGCTTCGAGAAATCTGTAGTCTCCATGGCGCCAATTTAGCGAAAGGAGTTCATTGGAAGAAATGCGGTTCTACACAAAGTGAAACGCAAGGCTCATTGTGACAAGTGCGCATATATACTGTATTTCAAACTGTCGGCCTCGGCCGGGAGCTCTGGAATATCGTGGATGTGATTGTGGCGGGGTTGCTGATCTGGGATGGCACCAGGAAGGGGAGGTGAGGATCATGTAATGTCAGAATTGGCCACCGGACATGTAAATCTTTCGGGGAAATTGGAGCGCAGGGGGTGAATTAATGGAGTATATTTCCTTAAAATAAATCCCATGAAAACTCTTGTCGCGCTGATTCTTTTTGCTGTGGTGGCCGGCAGGAGCGCCGGACAGGGGATTAATCCGCTGGATGTCACCTTTGCCAATCAGGGTGAATTTTCGATTTCGTTTGGGTCTTCAAACGAAGTGATGAGCGGTGCAGCGTTGCTGCCCGATGGACGAATCATTTGTGCTGGCTCAGCCGAGTTGAACACTGATGGAGTGCATGTGGCCATGCTCCACCCTGATGGTACGCTGGATGACACCTTTGGCGACAGTGGTATCATTCAATTACCGGAGTCAGTGAAATCCATGAATCATCCGGTGAATGCCTTCACCGCACCGGATGGTGATGTGATCGTCGTGACAGGCGGTTGGATGGGATCACCGAGCACTGAATACGCAAACGCATGGAAATTCGGTCCGGATGGTACGTTGGATTCGGATTATGGGATCAATGGGATGGTGACCATTCCTGAGTTCAGCCTGTTCTGGTGGTTTATGCGTCCGACTGCGGATGAAGATGGCAGAGTGTACATTCCTGGCGAGCATTACGATCATCCTCTTGAAGCACCCGGCCTCGCCGTGATAGAACCTGCTGGCACCGTGGATTTTGACTTTGCACTGGAGGCCCGTTTGCTTTTAAAAGGGGAATTTGCATGGGTCAGTTGGAGAATGGTTCGCTTGATGGACGATGGATGGATACTTTTCGGAACCGCAGAGAGCGAATCTGATCCCCCTCAGTACCGCATGGTGAAGGCCCTGGCAGACGGAACTGTAGATGAGAGTTTCGGTATGAACGGATTACTTCAAAGTGAGACTGGTTTTGGTGATATCATCGGACTGAGTGATGGCTCCTTGTTGCTTACACAGGGAAGCAGCCTGGGCGACATTAAACGACTTACCGCGCAGGGTGATCCGGACATCACGTTCGGCTCTGCCGGGGTAGTTGATTTGCCGGGGGAGTTTGGATATTACCGACTTCATCGCCATTGGGATGGCACGCTGTCGGCCTGGGGTACAAGGATGGAACCCGGCGATCCTGTTCACCAGTATTTCTTTAGTCGGTTGGATGAGGCCGGTTATCCCATGAATGATCAGATGGATTATCCGGATGGTGTGATTGACAGGTTCCTCTATCCGCCTTCGTTCGGACAACTGGTCAATCAGCCCGATGGCAAGATCTTGTTGTCCGGTCGTTCACCCATAAACGCTGTTCCCGGTGTCAAAGCCTATCTCGCACGGATTGATCCATCGCTGACTGTAGGAATTGCTTCGCCTGAGTTGTCGCCTGTATCCGCACGCGTATATCCGAATCCTTGTCAGTCAGGTGATGCCATCATCCTGCAACTTCAGGACGTTCCTGTGCATGCGATCCAGACGGTAAAACTGTATTCGCTCGCATCCGGGGCAAGGGAAGAGGTACATGCATTCGCCGGGCCTTCTGGTGCAGACCCGAAGTGGATTCTTCCGGAATGTGCATCAGGGGTGTACCTGTTGGAGGTCATTACCGGCAAAGCCATATACCAGTCGCGTGTAGTGGTGATGAATGAGTGACCATGGTGAATCATCCCGACGGACTCACCCCATCAATCACATAACTCCGTCCGCCGAATGTGAACGTATCGCCCGTGCGCTTGCCGAGGAAGACTTGTCCGAATGCCGGGCCCGCGATTTCTTTCTTCCGCTACCAAATGAGCTTCCGGCTGGTGAAGGGCTGAGTCCCCGAGTCCTGCATTCAGGCTGATTCTATCCCCAACGGAAGTACCTCACTTCGTTGTAAACCAGGGGCAGGGGAGAGCAGGAGACGTGATCTTTGGAGCGTTAATGCTGAAATGATGAACTCTTTTGTCCTCTGGCCTGGCATGCTCCTGGCGCTTGCTTTCATGCACTTTTCTTGCGCGACGCGCGGACAGGCCTTAGAGGCCTATTCCGGACACGCGCGGGCAGGAGTGGACATCCTGTGGTTCCGGTTTCTGACGGATAGCATGCAGAAGCCAACATCGTTTCTGTTCTTTAGCCGCAACCGCGCAAGCGTGGACTACAACAACGCAGCCAGCGCATTCGGATCCACCAATGCGGTGTCATACAATTTCAAAAGTGGAATCGGTATTGTGGCCGTGGGATCGTTCCTGAACTCTGGATTCACGCCCAAGGCGGGTGTGCAGCTGGTGAAGCAAAAGGGCGCGTTCCTGTTCTTCGGCTGGCTCGTGGCTGACGTGGCAGAAAAGGGCCAAGTAGATCTCTTCGGATTGCTGCGCTTCAGTCCCCGGATCCGCAATCACTGGAAGCTGTTCTCGCAGGTCGAACTTTTTCCTGCGTATAATCCATCCTCCGGATTCTGGAACATCACTGAGCGTGCGCGGCTGGGACTGAGTTACCGCCGCTTGTCGGCCGGAGCCATGGCCGACTTCAACCAGCAACTTGTTTCTTCTCAGACGAACACCAACAATAACCTCGGAATCTTTCTGCGCCATGACTTCTGAATCCCTCACCATCCTTGTCACCGGAGGCACCTCCGGCATCGGCCGGGCGATTGTAGAACACTTCGCCGCCAATCACCATCGCGTACTCTTCACCGGCCGCAATGCCTCCCGGGCACACGACATCACATCGGCCTTTCCCGACGGTCAGGTCACCTATATTCCCGCTGACTTCGGCTCATTCAGCAGTGTGGCAGAAGCAGCAAAGCAGATCGCTGCGCTGATTCCCCGATTGGATGTGTTGATCCACAACGCAGGCACATGGGAGATGGCGTTCAGCGAAACACGGGATGGTATCGAAACCAATTTTGCTGTGAATCATCTCTCACCGATGCTGCTCACGTTGTGGCTGCTGCCGGTTCTCAATACGGAATCCGGACGAATCGTGATCACTTCATCTGGCGCACACCGCCGCAACATCCTCGACCTGGAAGATCCAGAGTGGCGCCGCAAGCCTTATGATGGTGTGGCAACATATTCGCAATCCAAGCTGTGCAACTTGCTGCTGGTCGTAAAACTTGCGAGTTTGCTATCCCGGACCGGTATTGCTGTGAATGCCGTTCATCCCGGTATGGTGCATACAGAGTTGTTCAGGAATATGGGATCGCGCGATTGGACTGGTTATCCCGATGCCCGTGATGGCGCGCGCGGTGCCATCTACGCAGCGACGGCGCCTGAGCTCGCCCATTCATCCGGACACTACATCTACCGTGAGCACGACGATCCCAACCGCACGCCGATGGCCTGGGATCCCAATCTGGCTGATCAACTCTGGGAAGTTTCGCTCAGGTACCTGAAGGCCTTCCTGCCCGGGCAGATGCCCGGATGATCCATCCGGTTCCTTGCATGAAACCAACACGCCCCGGCATATAAGGATTCACGAGCATTTCGGACACGGAAACGCGGGCAGGGAGGAAGTACATTTCCTTATGATCTCATGATGGGGTTGCCCGTTGCCGGTTCCAGAGGTAAGCTGTGGTATGGTCACTACTTCTCTTCCTCCCGCTGTTCAGCCTTAGTTGCTTTTCTTTTCTCACCCAGTTTACGCAGGTATTCGGTGATCTTAATATCAAACGAGAAACCGGCATAGAGTGCATCATCCCAGTCGGAGGTCGGTCTCATAACGTACAGGTTGATGTCAAAATCATTGAAGAAATGAACGCCGATGCCCGAGCCGACGAAGCTGGTGGCAGCGGCCGTTTTAGATGTCGTGATATCAGCGAGGTTATAAAGAAGTCCGGATCCAAACCCCAGTATGTAGAAGTCTTCTACAAAAGGATTTTCACTTTGATACTCCCGGTTGCTCTCAGCTCGCTTCGCGCGGTTGAATTCGTAGTGATTACTCCTGAAATTGGCCAGTCTGATTTTGAGGCCCAATTTTTCCGCAGCGAATGAAAAGTTATCGATGTCTCCTCCTTCAGATGTGGTAAGGGGACTCGCAGTGAGGGAATAGGCCTGATTCACGCCAATTCCAAAGTAGACTTGCAGCATCTGATTGTTCTTCTTTTCATATTGCTCATAGAGGTGCAGGATGATTTCTTCTACGTCTATTTCGATGATATTCTGATCTGAGTTGATACTGGTGAAATTCTCCAGGTAGAAGATCAGCGCATTCAGCATTGGATATTCTTCGATGGTGCATTTCTTGTTGCTGAGCGATTGTATGAAGTTGAATACACGTTCGTAAGTCTTGGCTACATCCAGTGCATCCAGGGAGCCAATGAATTCGAGGAGGTGATGAGAATTGAGCTTCGAAAATGGCATTTGTTTTAGGTAAGGTGTGTCTGCCATCTCCTTCACTGCAATGTCAATCAATTGTTGGTGCATGCGTTCCTGCAGCTCAGTCAGGGTGACGAGGTTATCCGCTGGGTAGCCATACTCCAGCACCAGGGTGGTCACCAATGGCGTGACCAGCTTTTTTAAGAAGTAGTAGTCATTGTTGGAGATGTTCCTCATGCCTTTGTCTTCTTGCAGCGATATCATGGTAAATTCATGGAAGCCCTGTACAGCGATCTGGCACTGGCGTATCACTTCATCGAGTCGTTTGGAGGAAATGGGATCCGCACCCGCGCTTCTCTCCTGGGTTGATTTCACCGTGGTCAGGGAGCTGAGGAGCTTATACATTTGGGTATGCACCTGATTTTCTTTGGTGGAATCGTTCTGTGAAGTATTTGATTCCAGCGTTTCAATCGTTTGATTTTTGTCGGCAAATTCGGTGAATAATCTTCCATGCTGGGAGAGCAGACTGATGATGGTTGTCAGCATTTCCCGGAGTTCTTTGAATTCTTTGCTGGATTCATCATTGAGATTGAGGTACTTGTTCAGCAGTGAGTAGTCATGCTGCAAATCCCCATGCACTTTGAAATACCCCCGATTTTTCAGATTCTCATCTTCAGACATCACATCCCAGATGAGATCTCTGAGGATCTTCCTTTTTTCCTGGTCAAAAGAGGTCGGGATATTGCTGTATTTATTGTTGTTGGTAGTAAATGTCTTGAATGATGAATCCTGGACAAGGTCTATCACGGACAGTTCACAAGCATACACCAAAGCGTAGTTCGTGGCAGACTCGATGAGTTCCTTTTCAATGACCTTTTTGTTTTTGTAGTCGAGCAGACAAGTGAGGGTGATGTAGGCGAAATTCTGATCAACAAAGGAAGCATTGCGGGTTTCGTTGAGGATCAGTCGGCGCAGCCCTTCCTTCTTCAGTTCAGCTTGTTTATCCGCGATGATCTGGCTGAGGAGTTCAACATCAATGGTGCCTTTGCTCCCGGTCAGCATGCCAATACCTGCGCTCAGCGTTGGGGGTGTTTGGGAGTTCACACAGGAAGCTATCAGAACTGCCAGAAGAGAAATAATCAGGTTCTTTTTCATGTGTTCTTGATTTATTGCAGGGTGGGTATTCAGGCTCATTATTCAGTGCCCGTTTCCGGCTGGTCGTTGCGGTATGTTTTGGCTCAGTTATTCAAACGAAAACCTGTTCACCAACTGGAGATGTTTGATAGTGGCCTCATCCAGGTCAATAAAAAGATCGAATCCTTCTTTTTTGAGTCCTTCCCGGAGGATTTCCCAGGCGGATTGTTCGTGTTCGCCGACCTCAATGGCAGTCAGCGGTTTCATGGTGTAAGGTTCGGAAATAATATGATGACTGATCCGGCGATAGGGACCTGTCTTCAGCGCAATAAAGAAGGCGAGCAGCCGGAGTTGCCGGTCTTTTGATTCGGTTTGGAGGGACAAGGATTCATGTGCCCGGATAATCCTGTAGATATTGGCAAAACGCTTGATTGCTCTGGGGTTGTTGCCGAGTAGCCAGGAGAGTTCCTGGATGTTGCCGATTTCTGTTTCGGAGAGGATCAGATCGTCAGGGCGCAATGCCTGAAGGTTTTGAAGGCTTTCGTTATCCTCTTGTTTCTCTCGGTCGTCAGCACGGCGGGAAGGGTCATCTTCCCGAGAGGCAGCTCCAATCCCGGAGTATAATAACTGGTTCTGGAAGGAGGTGTCGGGCTGAAAGGAGATCGGGAATGAAGTGTGATCTTCCCCGTGATCATCGGGTGTAAACCGGACTTCGGCTTCGCGCACATGGGGTTGCAGCATGGAGGTAACGAGGTTTCGGACCTCATCAGTGCCTGCTTTGCGGAGGTGGAACGGGATCTGGAAAATCTTTTCGAGGTAATCGGTGACATCTATGGGCATGAGCTGTTCACCGGAATGGGGAATCTGACCGAACTGTGTTGCGTATTTTTTGCGCAGCGAGTTCTTGACCCATCGTGGATCAACACCAACCACCACCACGAACAGGGGAAAAGCCATGAGCAGATTAACCGCTTCCAGCACCTCGATCACCCGGTCTTCCTGGCATCGGTCCAGGTCGTCGATATACAGGATGATCCGCTCCAGTTTGCGGTCATCGCGAAAGTTTTTTTGAAAATCCCTGGCCTCGGCTCTGCTGACGTGCGAAGGAGATGTGGATTGGGCGTCCGCATGAATCTTTCCAAACAGTTCGCTGAGGGTTTCGAAATCCCGGCGAATGGTGGAGATCAGACTGAGGTGTTTGCTGTAGAACTTCTCTTTGTTACGGATGAAGTTGAACATGACAGTGTGCGAAAATCCTGATCCCATTTCATAGGACAGTCCGTTGATCTGGGCATCCAGCCGGGAGATATCAGCATTCTTTTGTTCCAGTTGGATTTGGGTCAGACTGATTTGAAACTGAATCTCATCCTTTTGGATTTCATATTCGGCCTCGACCTTGGCAAGTTGTTCATTGAACTTGTCTTTGAACATTCTGATGGGTTTGTAGGCCCGGTTGAATTTTTTCACTGTGCTCACCAGTTGCTGAGCCATGGGTGCAACAGCCGTGATGGCGGTGATGAGTATGGCTTTGGGCAGTTGGAGGTACGCGTTGATGACGTCGGGGTGGATGATGATCAAGCCGGCGAGGAACAGGCCAGCCAACGAAATCACGGCGATTTGCCAGCGGTTCAACCGGAAGAGGTTTCGGATGAAGAGGGGCCAGGACTGGAGTTCTCTGATCAGATGATCCCCCGTTTGCGTGGTGATCATATCGGGGTTCAGGCCATAACTCCGGAGGATACCTGAATAGCCCTGAATCTCCTGTTCCAGTCCGAGTTGCCGCCAGGTATAACTCACCTTATTCCGGATCATGCCATCCAGATTTTTCTTCCTTTGTTCGCTCAGCTCTGCGAGCTGATGAAGGATGGTGTCCCTGTCGGCTTTGAGCCGATCAATTTCATCAGTCAGGCGTTTACGCTCCTCCTGAATAATACCCAGCTTCTTGTTGAGTGTTTGCCGTACGGCATCTTCCTCTTGTTTTCCCTTCGTGCTGTTGGTAATGTATTCATGCAGGCGTTCGAATATCTCGGCCACAAGACTCGCCCAGAGGTTGGCGTCCATGTAAGACCATGCATTGAATGGAATCTGCACTATTCCCTGGCAGAAGGAGGGCTTACCTGGCGAACTGTTCTTTTCCGCTTCGCTGCCGGGTTCCAGATCATTGTATTCGGCAAGCGTGGTGATCTGCTTCTGGAGCTGATGCATGAAGTAGCTCTTGCCGGTTCCCCAGGGACCGAACAGGGCGATGGCCAGCGGCGGGCTGAGTTGGCGCAGCGCAATCAAGGCAGCAAAGGCGCGTACATCCTGACTGAATTTCAGATGATCCTCGCCGCCTGAAGCATGGTCGTTGGTGAGTCTGAAGGTCTGGAGCAGATTGACTTCTGCTTGCTCCTGCTCGTCCTCCTCCTCCTCCTCCTCCGTATGCTCGGCATCCTGCTTAGTCATATCTGGGATATCGCCAGAGCTCATGCGCATGAAGAGCTCTTCTCCTGATTGATCATGGGGCATCAGTATGCCTATTCTTGTAAACTTGGTCGTGAGCTCCGCATTGTTGAGCCCACGGACCATGTTCAGCATCTTCTGCTCATCATGCCGGCTTTCCCCGGCTGCCTGGATCAGGTGAAACAGGATGGATCTGTTGCGGACATACTCTTCCACTTCCATCGGCAAGTGCCTCAGGCGGTACATGAGTTTCCTGAGCAGTGCAAGCGGCTCTGTTTCGTTGAAATGACAGATGAGCAGCCGCTTTTCATACACCATTCGGATTTCACACTCCGGGAGTTGCCTGGAGGTCATGGATTCCTGAACGACACCGAGAAATGGTTCGAACCACCCATGCATGCTCTCGGGCATGGCAATCTGGTAACCATTGGTGACGATGCAAAAAACATCAAACCCGGGATAGTCCAGGTCCCATAAAAGCCCGATACCATCGAGCTCAACTTGTCTCACTGGTTGTCCGGCCATAGGTTGCCGGGATTTATGCCTTCAGGTACTTCCCGTTCACCCATCCGATGAGTCCATTGTGATCCACCTGAACCCACTTATTCTGATGCTTAAGGACCTTCACCGTATCGCCTTCCTTGAGCGGATTGCTTCGGGCGAGGTCGTGGTTGGGTCCGGCACCCGTGCGGATGTTCAGACGGTCAATATTGACGGTCATGATCACCGGTTTTTCTTCGGATGAATCGGCCAGCTCATCCACATCACTGCGGTCGAGATCCAGCACCTTATCGCGGAACTTTTCCAGGGGAAAGGCAGGGCCGGGGTCGACTTTTCTGCCCGGTGAAATCTCTTCATGCCCGAGCACAAACCGGATCGGATACCGGGCGGCCAGCACACGGCATACTTCCAGACAGGCCTCGAGTTGGGGCTGCGTGTAGAGATGCCAGTAGCGCTCGGTTGTCTGATTGCGATGCACGGCAGATACGACCTCATTGGCCGGATACGATTTTCCGAACCAGCTCAGGTAGCTTTCGTCATTCTGCTTTGTGAGCACGCCCGCATTGTCGAGCTCGATGCCGATGCTGTAGCGGTTCAGTCCTTTGCGTCCGGTGGCAGAGTGCTCACTCACTCCAGCATGCCAGGCGGCGATGTTGAAAGGCACGAGCTGAAAGATGCTGCCGTCACGCCCGATCACCAGGTGGGCGGATGCTTTGGAGGTTTCGCTGCAGAGCGATCGCACACTGCTTTCTGCTGAGCTTCCGGCCGTGTAGTGGATCACAATGGTGTCGGGCTCCTTGTTTTCCAGGTACCCGCCGTGGTTTGGGCTGCGAACCCACCGGACGTTGCCGATTAGGAGGTGTTTCTCGTTGATTTGCATGGTATAGGGTTAATGGATGGTTCCGGAGATCAGGGGAGCGCGGTGTTCCAGGTATTGCCTGGCATTGTCCACCGCGATTTTTTTGAAGCGCTCGTTGCCGATGGCCTTCCGGAAGTTATTCACGAGGTTGACTTCGCTTTCTTCCTGAATAGTCATGTAGTAGTCGGTGCCGAAGAGAATCCGGTCAGAGATGTCGCGCTGGAGACCTTTGGGCGGGTCAATACACTCGCTCATACGAGGCCACACCTTGGGCTGCCACAAGGCATAAGACACGTCGGCATAGGTCTGGGGATAGGAGCGGAGAATCTCGCAAATGATATGATGCCAGTTGAGCGGATCAGGTGTGCCTGCCTTCTGCTGGTCGATGAACTCACTGATCGACTCGTCGCCGCCAAAGTGGGCCATGCATAGCTTGAGCCTTGGGAATTTTTTGAGCACGACATGGTAATTGCGTGGATCGGAGAAATGGACTTTGAACTCCTCATTGCGTCGCCCCTTGCCCCAGGTCTTGCCCAGGAAACGCCTGGTGTCACGTACATTTTTGCTGAAGTCCATAACAGCTCCTTCCACGCCCTCCACTGAAGTCCAGCGCGCGCGATCTCCACCAAAGGATATCGGTTCGAGAAAATCAAGGGGAATGTGGTCGCCCTGGTAGAAGATGCCGCCTTTGCTCACGTGCGTGAGGATGGGAATGCCGTATTCCTGGGCATAGGCATACACCTTTTCGAGCCGTGGATCAAAGGGATAGAATCCCAGTGGAGGATACATCTTTATTCCACCAAACGCTTTTTTCTCAATGCAATCCTGAACGAGCTGCAAGAGCTGGTCAGGTGATCCGCTGCGGGGATCAATGGATACGAAAGGAATGAGGTCTTCTTTGTAAATAATCTTGAGATCTGCCACCTGACTGAGTTGGGTGGAGAAGGGAATCAGGGCCTTGCCTGCCCCCATGTGATCCATGTTCAGCGTGAGGGCCACATAGGAGATCGGGCCGAAGGAATAGTTGGACCGGAGAAGTTCAAACACACCCTCCTGTGACCGGTTGGTGCCGATCTTGAGGAAGCTCCGCATCTTCTCGATGGACTCGCGTGTGCCGGTTTTCAGGAAGGGAAGGACTTCACCCACGCGCATGAGTCCGTGAACCGCTCCAAGAGCCGTACGGTTGCTGGCGAGCAGGCGCGCCACGGGAAGACCGATGAAGCGATCGGGAGCACACTTCACATTGAAGATGTGCGTATGGCAATTGATGTATCGGAAGTTCATGTTGCCGGATTTTGAGATTGTGGTCGGGTGCGGCCACTGCGCATGGCCACAAACTTGTTGAGCAGGTCAAACCAGAAAGGAGCGCCAAACGAAAGGGCTATAGCGGTCATCACCCAGCCGATAATCGTGAGTACCATCTGATCGAAGGAGGATGAAGTGAATTTGCATTTCAGGATGGCCGCAAACTCCTTCACAAAGCCCATGACGCCGGGTTCAACAGTGATCTGTGCGCCGCAGGCATCGCGGGTCCAGCCGATGGGCAGTCCGAATGAACCGAGATAGGTTTCCACCTCATCTATCCGCTCGCGAAGGATGCGGAGTTCTTCTTCTGCTGATACCGTGGTGGTGGTGCCTGTGGAATCTTCTGCCGCAGGGGTCTCAGGAGCACTGTGCGTCATCACGTACTGTTCGGCCGCCTCTACCACAATGGCGCGCATTTCCTTGTTGCGGTAGAGCTCATGGACGAGGGAGATGCTGTCCACATTTACGATTACCGCTACCAGCATACTGATGATCATCGTTTTCACCCGGGCCTTGCTTTTGAAGCGCGAGGACACTTCCTGCTGGTACTCGTCGTACCATGCGCCAAACCGACTGAGCAGCGATGACTCATCCGTGGTTTCACTCATGAGGGAGAGCAGTTGCACCTTGAGCGGACTGTAGGCCAGCGACTGGATGCCGAGGCGGATGTCTTCATAAGGATTTCTGTTCACCGGCTCATCCACGTGGGTGGAGCCATCTGTGGTCATGAAGATGTGGGGCCGCACAGCTTCTCTGCGCAGCACATCGGTAATGGCCGTAACAAACAGCGAGGTACTGATATAGGACGGCTGGTGATTGTCGTTTTTTCGCTGCGCCCGGATCAGCGGATGCTCGTAGAGTAGTTCGCAGAAGTTCTTGTTGAACGGGTCATTGAGGAGCGTTTCAAGAGATTTTCGCAGAACGGCTCCGCGCGTTCTTTTCCAGCGCTGCCAGGCTTCTGTGATATAGCTCACGAGAATGCTCAGGAGTGTGTAAACAAGTGCCATGGAAATGGCTACCTCTAATAAGGCATTCATATAATCAGCTAGTTAAAGGTTTCGGAACTCTGCTCGACTAAATTACTAAAATCGAGAATCATATCCGCAGTAAAGGAATAAAATCTGTATCAAGTAATCCACTCAAACGTGATATCCGGTGGATTTGGACGGAAATTTGGCGGGTTTTGGCGGAAATTCGGCGGAATGGAAAAAGGGGAGCCACGGATTGTATGCCGTGGCTCCCCTTTTGTGAATTGTCCTGTTCGGATCTGTGAGTTATTCCGATGGTTGCGCTTCAGGAGCGCTGAGTATGTAGCGCAGTGAAATGCCCGCATACTGTGATGTGGTGTGCACATTGATATGGCTGACTGTGGTGGATTCGTAAGTGGGAAATGGTCCCCAGTCGTCGGTGGCGTATTGATAGGAGAACACAAAACGGGACTCGGGAGATTTTCTGAGTCCGTAACGCCCGTAGATTATAGCAGCACCGAATCTGGAATTTTTGGGTTGCCAGGCAAGTTGGATTTCGTTTCTGAGAAGAGCAGGCTGGCGATTATTTTCCTGAAAGGTTTCAACGACTTGTGCGGAGTAGGCATTTCCCGCACTATTGCTCAGAATAAACCCATAACTTTTGGATTCCGGCAGCTGCTCCCGGGAGAGCCAGAACTGAAGTCCTGTGAAAAGAGAGAGCTCCCAGTCTCCACGTGCATAGCTCAGAGCGAGATCGCCCCCTCCGATTACTTGCTGGTACGAAAAGGTTTTGCGGGGTTCCACAAATCCTTCCGGATAGGGAAGGGTATTCATCAGGTCAAACGACTGATTTTGTCGCATTATGCTGAGCCGCGCGCCATAGCCAAATCCGGAAGGCCGCTGCCACTTGACCCGTCCGGCCAACTGTACGATGGGGGCTATTTTATGCTCGTACGAAAAAAGTTGTGGCACTCCATCCACATAGCCGGTTTGGTTTTGGATGTCGGAACACAGATTGACCTCAAGAGTCAAGGTCCGCTGAGCCTGACAAACGCTGGCAATAGCAACAATTAACGCAATGAGAGAAGATACTTTGGACTTCATGGG
>CANGTU010000053.1 GCA_947456965.1 Flavobacteriales bacterium | reverse complement strand
TCAGGGATTTTGCCTCCCGACAAACATGTCGGAAGACCGGATTTCCCATTACCTTTGTGATCTGATTTAACATAAAGGGTTTGGTTAAAGGTGAATATGAGTAATCTGCCCCGTCAGGCATTATCGTTTCATCCGAGACCAAGCCCTTTATTGTGAGCTGGGCATCGGGATTACTTGTCTCTATCTGAGGCCTTCAGTTTGTCCGAGCTGACTCATGGGATTCGCTCCTGCAGCTATCCTGAAAGGAATAACCACATAAACTACAGGAGCACAAACAGCTCAGGGCTAATGGTCGGGTCTGTGTGCCAATGATATTCCTATATATCCGCATGTGCAAGAAATATCTCCGATTTATTTCTTCGAAAATTTCGAAATGATCACATATCCAAAGTAAGAATTCTTATGACGACATCTCAAACCCCTCACTCCACCACCACCTTCACACTATCCAGCCACACGCTGTCCATGATCCAGTGTATCTGGTAGATGCCTGGTGCGATGGAACTCAGGTCGAGGGGTATGTCTCCGGATTGAACCATGGGTCTTCTCCTTCACGACTTAGTAAACTTGCGGATAGCGAACTGGCCTCTTGATCCTATGATTTGTGCAAAATAAAACCCGGGTGCAAGTCCGGACACGTTTATGTATTGTTGACTTCCATGGAATCGCTCGGAAATAATCCGGTCGCCCCGACACGACAGCACGTCCACTCTTTCAAGGTGCTCTGGAGAGCTTACATACAAATAGTCAATCACTGGATTGGGGAAACACTCCACATCCAACATGAATTCTCCAACCGACAGCGGAACAAACTCACCGCAAGAAAGGCCCCCCACATTGCTGTAAATCAAGACCGCGTTAAAGCTCTCTGGTCCGGGGCCGTAATTGGTAAAACCTTGGGCAGTTTGGCCCAGGCCGCTTAAATACGTGCGACTTAAAAAACTCATATAGAACCCATCAACACCAGGAAAACAATCGTATTCGGGGCAATATGTTACAAACTGGCCATCACTCACGAAACGGGTTCGTTCACCGCAATAATCAATGGTATCATACTGAAAATACTCCCCATTATCCCCCATCATACCATTCGGATGGGGATTGAGATTCTCTCCCTTCCTGAAGACTATTGGATTGGGATAAGAAATATTGAACGGAGGTATAAATCCTCCTACCAATTGCTCTTGAATATTTAAATAAATCCAAACAGAATCGATGGTCTCAATCCGCTCGGTAACTGTCACCAGTTTGTACGAAATTGTACTACCCCATTGTGAAATCGAATGTGTGCCTCGTACTTGGATCATATCACCTGGAACCCAAGGAAAAACCTCATCCATTGTAAGTTGATAGTAACCCAGCGTTGGGTACAATTGTCCCAGTAAAGTCACTCCGATCTCCTGTTCGGGAAATCGATAGCAGTCCATAAAAGAAATCAGCCCAGTACTTTCACCCAGTTTAATTTCAAATCCATTCAAATCAGATTGCAGAACTTGCCCAAGGTCATCGTATTTCGTTACAGTGAATAACTTGACCATATCTGAAGTGCTCAATACCGGTTCCACTGCTACTGACTCCAGCCTAATAAAATACCTCGCTTCTGAATTTTCATAGAAAACGGCCGAATCTCCAATGGCCAGATTAAAATCAAACGATATGATTTCGTTGTATTGATTCCTCAGCAGAAACAACTTGCTTTCCGGGTGATATCGCATTGTCCTTCCGAGCCAGTTGGTGTCGGCAATCTCCGCCGTTCCACCCCCCCATAAATCACACGAAGTCCCTTGAACATCAATAAACTCACCTGACAAACTCCTATACTGATGAAATACCATCGTATCCCCCATGAAATCAACGGATACGGGAAAAATAAAATACTCGCTTTCCGATGAGTTGTTTACGTCCACGAAGCGTTTGGGAACACTATCATTGAATGGTGCGAATGCTTGAGTGTAGGCGGTATAGAAACCACACATAAACAGTAAAACAAGGAATAGTTTCATGGCAGTTTTTTTGAACCTCAGTCAATTTGATGCCTGTTGCTACGAGATAAATTACAACTGGTGGATTCAGCCCAAATTCCTCGCGCCAGTGATCGATCAACCCGGCTTGAACAACCGGCTCATGCGCAACGTCTTCTGCGTTGCCACCGAACATTGCTCAACTCAACCACCTTTTCCTTGAACTCCTTGCTGTATACTCTTCTCGTCTCATTTATACAATAAAGGTATTAAATCCCCCCTTAACTTCGTATCTGGTCAAACTCAGCAAATCCAGCGTACGACGAGCGCAGTAATTCTGGCACCATCCGGAAACCGCCCAATGCGGTATTTTTGAATCATGTTCGTCACACGAATTGCACTTGACTGGTTAAACCTTTACCACAGGAGCCTGTCCCATTGTTTTATCCTTTACCTATGACCCATTCCTTGCGCCTTTTAATCATAAGCTCTGCATGGGCTGGCTCAGTGCTCAGTGCCCGTGCACAAACCCTCTACTTCCCTCCTACCACCGGCAGCACCTGGGAAACTACAGCCCCGGCTGAGCTGGGGTATTGCCAGAACAAGATCGACAGTCTGTATACCTTTCTGGACGGCAACAATACCAAGGCCTTTATCCTCCTGAAGGATGGGAAGATCGTGCTGGAGCAGTACTTCAATAACCACACGGCGAATACCCCCTGGCAGTGGGCTTCAGCCGGAAAGACGATCACGGCCTTCATGACGGGTATTGCCCAGCAAGAAGGTTTTCTCTCCATCACGGATCCCACCTCCCAGTACCTTGGTGATGGCTGGACCAGTTGCACACCGGAGCAGGAACAGGCCATCACCATCTGGCATCAGCTGACCATGACCAGCGGACTGGATGATAATGTGCCCGACCATTATTGCACAGATCCCGAATGCCTGCTCTACCTCGCCGAACCCGGCACACGCTGGGCTTATCACAATGGGCCTTATACGCTCCTGGATCAGGTGATCGAAAGCGCTACAGGCTCGACCCTCAATGCCTACACGGACCAGAAACTCAAGACTCCTACCGGCATGAATGGCGCTTTCTTCCCTGTAGGATTTAACAACGTCTTCTTCAGCACTGCTCGCAGCATGGCTCGCTTTGGCCTCCTGATCCTGAACCAGGGCACGTGGGACAATACGCCCATCATGACCGATGAGGAGTATTTCAACGCTATGATCACACCCTCACAAGACATCAATGACTCATACGGGTACCTGTGGTGGCTCAATGGCCAATCATCCTACATGCTGCCGGGAGTCCAGTTTCAGTTTCCAGGCTATATGAACCCCAATGCCCCCGCAGATGTCATTGCCGCAATGGGATCAGACGGGCAATTCCTGAATGTCCACGCCGAAGAAAACCTGGTGTGGATACGCATGGGTGAGGCCCCTGACGGAGTTCCCGTGCCCTATCTGCTCAATGATCAGATCTGGCAGTATATCAACGCGTTGGTGTGCCAGACGGAAGGTCTCGCCGAAAATCACGTTCCGCAGACCTTGCTCCTCTATCCCAACCCTGCAAAGCACCTGCTCAACGTGCAGTCCAGCGCTGCGGTGATGGAAGTGCGCTGCTACGATGCCCTTGGGCAGGAAGTGCTTCGTACCCACCCCGGAGCCGCTTCCTTCCAGCTGAATCTGAATGACTTACCCGCAGGAATGTACTCCCTGTGTACCACCTCTGCCCACGGCCTCCATCATACCCGGCGGTTCATTCGGGACTAGCCGGAAAACATCCGCGTTCCATTTTCTTTACGAACTTAGCCGCCCTGATTGTGTTACCATCTCAAATCATAACAACCATGTATCCTCCGGAATTAGTGGCGCCCATGCGCGCCGAACTCGATAGCATCGGATTTGAAGAAGCGATGACTCCTGATGCGGTAGATGCCGCCATCAACGCGGAAGGCACCGTGCTCGTAGTGCTCAACTCCGTGTGCGGATGCGCCGCAGGCAGTATGCGTCCGGGTGTGCGCAAAGCAGTGACCAGCGCGGAAAAAAAGCCCGCCAAACTGGTGACTTCCTTCGCCGGTGTAGACCGCGAAGCAGTAGAGCGTGCACGCAAGTACATGCTTCCCTATCCGCCCTCTTCTCCGAGCATCGCGCTCTTCAAAGACGGCAAGCTGATGCACATGATCGAGCGCCATCATATCGAGGGACGAACCCCCGACATGATCGCGGAAAATCTGAAGATGGCGTTCTCTGAATTCTGCTGAGCGTTTCAACACAAGACATTCATGTCTTTCCTGCTGACAGACACCACAGTTCGTCAGGCCACCTCTTTCCCAGCCGGTGATACAGGAACAGTTCGAAGGTCAGGAATGCATCGCGTTAGGACCCGTCGAGCCTTAATGTGTAAAGCGAGAATCTCCTAATTTGTAAAGTAAAAAACTTACAATCTGTAAAGCAAGAAGCCGGTTATTTGTAAATCGGTTTTGTCTTCGCGCTGATATTCAGCGCACTATGCCTTCAAACACCACCTATAGAGCACGTATCTCAGATGCTGAGCTTCAACTGAAACTCAATGCCTCCGGTGCGTTGCTTATCCGAGGGATGAAGGCCTGTGGAAAAACCGAATCGGCCAAGCAGTTTGCACAAAGCAGCATTGCCTTTGATCAGGGTTTCGGGTGTTAAACGCAACCTTGACAAAGTGCGCAGCTTGTTGCGATCACTCGCCCGCAACACCGCAACAGTAGTGGAGATCTCGGTTCTTGAAAACGACATTCGACATCGGGACAACGCCGACGTTTCCCGCCCGACTATTTATGAGTATCTGGATGTCTTTCACCGACTGATGATTGTCGAAGATCAACCCGCATGGAGCACTCATCTCCGGACATCGGCCACCTTACGCAAATCACCAAAACGTCATTTTGCCGACGTTTCGCTTGCGGTTGCTGCGTTGGGTGCAGGCAGCGAGGCGCTTTTAAATGACCTCAAATTCACCGGGTTTTTATTCGAGTCATTGGTCATACACGACTTACGCGTGTACGCTCAAGCCAACGATGACGAGGTCTATCACTACACTGACTCCAATGGCCTTGAGGTTGATGCAATTGTGCAAAAGCACTCGGGTGAATTTTGCGGCTTTGAGATTAAACTAGGGGTCGGACAAATTGATGACGCGGCGCGCAACTTGCTGCGCTTTGCTTCCGGACTTGGCGAGCACAGCGCGTCGCAACTCAGATCTCTGAACATCATTACTGGCAAGGGAGTGAGCTACACACGCCCTGACGGTGTAAATGTGATATCTCTGGCATCATTGGGGCATTAGGTCCGGTACGATCCCATCGTGGTTACGATCCACCCTATGGAGCCGCATCCCTGACAAACACGCGCGTACGAATGCCGTGCACGGCCACAGTATCCTGACCCCGGTACCAGATATACACGGTAACGGGGTCTTTTTTTGTCCGCACCTCGGGAGTGAGGTATTCCGCATGAAACTTCCAAATGCCCGCCGAGTCTGTTGCGGCTTCCCAGGAAGTATAGCCATACACCCGACCGTTGTATTCGGCTGTAGTGATAAGCAACACATCTTCACGCCGCACACCAGCAGGTACACGCACCTCGGCATCTGCCAGAATCCAGGCATGATCACGTGTGGTGAGCTCTGAAAACGGACGACGGATTACGGGCGAGAAAGCGCTTTCTGCATGCAACAGAAATTCCGGAACCCCCACGCTGTCGGATTGCCAGCTCTCGTCCACCCGGAGAGAAAGATCCTCGTCACGCACCAGACTATAGCGTTCTTTATTCCGGAAGGACATAGAACCATCAAACGGACGCTCAATGAGCAGCAGCTCCATATCCTCATCCGTAACCTCAGTCTTTCCCCAAATACGAAAGAAATAAGCTGCAGTCATCCTGTCACCATGCAGAATTCGTTGCGTGTATTGCCATTGATAGAACACACTCAGCAGGAAGAGCCCGGCAATACCGGCCATCGCTGGTAACCTCCACCGCGTCCAACCGCGCACGGCATCTATGGCACACGCCAAAGGCAGAGCCAGCAGCGGGAAGGAGTGAATCATGACCCGCTGGCTGAAGCATTGGGCATACCACCAGGTGGTCCAGCTTGATACGACGTACAGGTTGATCAGGAACAGGCCGGTCACGGCGATCCGCCACTCCGGCCTCCTGTGCAAGAGGGGAATGAACCCCAGCACAGCGACCAGCGCCAGGGGTGTGTAAATGAACCACCCCTTGCGGAAGGAAAAGAGGAAATCCAGCGTATGCGGTTGCAGCAAATCCAACCCTTCACCGGGATTTGAGTAACTCATGTAGAATGGACGTCCTGTGCTAACCAGCCAATAGATAACCTGGGGCGAAACCACCAGCAATCCTATTCCCAGTGCCCGCAGGACGAGGGCCTGACGGAAGATCAGCAACTCACGGAACTGCCCCCAGGCCTGACGTAGAGAGGTGCTACCCCAGGTGGGTAAAATCCAAAGCCAGATCAGTTCAGTAGGGCGAATAAGAGCCGCACCTGCAGCCAGAGCAATCGCAATATAGAAGAAGTACGACCTTCCGGATCGACGCCAGTTATCCACGACTAGCAGGTACAAGGCCATCATCAGAAAAAGGTAGTTGTGCGGTGAAACCAGATTGCCTGGAACCTGAACGAGATAGTTCGTTCCGCCCAGCAACAAAACCAACACAATGGCGGTGGTGCCATCCGAAAAGAACCGCCTCAGGAGGTGCAACAAGGCGATCATTCCGGCCAAAGCAAGGAGAAACGACCACCACGCAGCCGTCAACTGATAAATAGCCGAAAAGCCATCGGCCTTGTAGCCCAAAGGCTCAGCCAGCGCATGCGCTAAAAAGAAAGCAGGAGCCAGGATGATGGCCACACCGCACGAGAACTGATCCACGTGTCCTTCACGCCCCGGCACCGGGTGCATCTGATACAGAGTGCCGCTCAACTCGTACTGCGAGCGCAGATCATCCAGCCATGAGCGGTTAGTTAATTCAATATCATCGTAAATGAACAGCGCCGGCAAGTAGAAATAATACCCTGTGCTATCCCAGTGCAGACAGACGTGCATCGGACTGCTCACCGTCCTCCACAAGAGCAACAGCGCCAGCATGGTGGTGACAAGTAGGCTCCACCGGGAGTCTCCGGGCATCAGACGCATCATGGCCTTCATTCAGTGATCACATCACGTACCTGGTTTCTGCATGGCTCAGCGAAGGTGACGGCGATCCCAGATGTTGTACTTGAGAATGCACCAGATGGCGCGGAATCCATCCCTCCAGCCGATCTTTTTTCCCTCCTCATAGGTGCGGCCGTAGTAGGAAATGCCGATCTCATAGATACGGATGCCTGGAATACGGGCAAGCTTGGCTGTCACCTCCGGTTCAAAGCCGAAGCGTTTTTCCTTGAGGAGAAGGCTCTTGGCAATGTCCGCTCGAATGAGCTTATAGCACGTCTCCATATCGGTGAGGTTTAGATTCGTGAGCATGTTGCTCAGCGTAGTGAGCCACCGGTTGCCGATGGAATGCCAGAAAAAGAGAATACGGTGCGTGTTACCTCCAATAAAGCGTGAGCCGTACACGACATCTGCCTGTGCATGAAATACCGGTCGAATCAGGTCATTGAATTCAGCAGGGTCATACTCCAGATCGGCGTCCTGTACCACCACAAAATCACCGGTAGCCAGTTCAATGGCCTTGTGAATGGCAGCGCCTTTGCCCTGATTGAATGGCTGGGAAAAGAAAACGATCTGCCGCTCAGGATGCGCTGCGATATACACTTCCACTATCTCTTTGGTGCTGTCGCCCGATGCGTCATTAATGACCACAATCTCCTTTCTGATTCCATGTACCAGCTCTACGTCATGGATGCGGTCGAGGATAGAGGTGATGGTATGCTCTTCGTTGTAAGCGGGAACCAGGATGGAGAGGGTTTGAAATTCCATGCCTGCCAGAGTGGTTTATTGCTTGATCACCTTAGGGACCCGGAAATAATAGAGGTCCTTCTTGGGAGCATTATGCAGTGCCTGCTTCTGGGTGATATCCAGATGAGCCTCATCCTCGCGGAATACATTCTCCTCGTCGGTCATGAAGATCAGCGGTTCCACGCCCGTGGTGTCCAGCTCGTTGAGCTTATCCACAAAAGCCAGCATCCTGTTCATGTCCTGGATCATCGCCTCCTTATCCGCTGAAGAAAACTCCAGCCGGGCGAGTTCAGCGATCCTTTCAACTGTGTCTTTGTCGATGATCATACTTCCTGAAGGCTTCCGGCAGGGCACTGTCGATGACCCTGAATACCTCGTTGCGCAAATGTACCACATCCTGATCACTGGTACCCGCGGCGCTAAGCGGCGCATGAATGACAACGTCCACGATATGCGGAGCTGAGGGTTCAAAAAACTGCTCCGGATCCCGCATAATCCTGTAGTTGCTGACCCATGTAACGGGCACTACAGGAACGCTCTCATCTGCTGCAAGGCGAAAGGCTCCGTTTTTGAACGGCTTCATGCGCGGGCTTGAGTGTGGTATGGTACCCTCGGCATAGATGGCCACGCATTCGCCGCGCCGCAGGGCATCTGCCGCCAGTTTCATGGCCGTATAGGCTTTGCGGTTGTTCTCCCTGTGGACGGCAATATCGGTGGTCCTAAAAAACCGACGGAACAAGGGCCACTTCAGCAATTCGCCCTTTCCGAGGAATACGAAGTAGTCATCGAAGACGCGGTACATGAAAATGGTATCCAGATAGGAGCTATGATTGGATACGATGATGTATGGCGGTTTGGGCAGTTTGCCTTGCACCCGGCAGCGCACCGGACAGCCCATCAGAATACCCAGGCATAACGACCAGAAGCGCTTCAGCCGGAAGGCCCATGGATAGAAACGTCGGGAACTCAGAACAATCCGAAACAGAGGATAAAGTATGGCAAGCGTCAGCCAGAATACCAATCCGATCCAGAGCTTATAGATGAAATAGAACGGTCCGGCCAACTTCTTCATGCAGCCGGCCAAGATAGCACCCCTTCGATTGCACTCAACGCGATAGCATGACGTGGCTACCTTTGGCCCTGTTATGGCACGCATCCTCACCGGCATTCAGAGTACAGGAGTTCCTCACCTCGGCAATATCCTGGGAGCTATCCGACCCGCCATTGCCATGAGCAATGAGCCGGCTAATGATTCTTTTCTGTTTATTGCAGACCTGCATTCCATCACGCAGATCAAGGATGCAGAAACGCTGCGCATGCATACCTATGCAGTGGCTGCGGCGTGGCTGGCATTCGGACTCGATACCCGCAAATCCACCTTCTACCGCCAGAGCGATGTGCCGCAAGTGACAGAACTCACGTGGTACCTGAGCTGCTTCACGCCGTTTCCGATGCTTGCAAATGCGCACAGCTTCAAGGACAAGAGCGACCGGTTGAGTGATGTGAATGCCGGCCTGTTTGTGTACCCGGTGCTCATGGCTGCGGATATCATTCTCTATGATGCGGACATTGTGCCGGTGGGAAAAGATCAGGTGCAGCACCTTGAAATCACACGCGATATCGCCGGGACATTTAACCGCCAGATGGGCGAAACCTTTGTGATACCAGAGGCGCGACTCAATAAGGATACCATGTATGTACCGGGCACCGACGGTCAGAAGATGAGCAAATCGTACGGCAATTACATCAATATCTTCCTCCCGGAAAAAGAGCTGAAAGAGGTAATTAACAAAAAGATCGCCACCGACAGCACCGCGCTTGAAGATCCGAAAGACCCATCATCCAATGCCATCCATGCCTTGTACACGTTGATCGCGGGGAAAGAAGCAGGAGCTGAAATGGAGAAGAAAATGCTCGCCGGGAACTATGGCTGGGGCCATGCGAAGAAAGATCTGCTGGAGGCTATTCTAACAACCTACCACGAAGAGCGCAAGCGCTTTAATCACTATATGTCCAACCTGCCTGAACTCGACGCTGTGCTGAATGCCGGCGCGGAGAAAGCTTCCGGTGTTGCCAATCAAACCCTTTCACGGGTTCGAAGTGCCCTTCTAGGACGCTGAACTTACTTGCTCTCCCGGTACTTCCTTTTGTATTTGTCGTACAACTCCGTCTGCTTACTGCGCAGATCTAACGATCTGCCCTGAATAAAGGCGTAGATCAGCGCATTTGTGCGCATATCGAGCGCATCGCCCCGGGAGATGAAGAGCGTTGCGTCCTTGCCTACCTCGAGCGAGCCGCAGCGATGGCTAATGCCCAGAATCTCAGCCGGGGCGAGGGTGATCGAGCGCACAGCTTCCTCGTAGGGCAGGCCATAGGCCACAGCTGTGCCTGCATGAAACGGCAGATTTCTAAGGCCCATGCGTTCCATATCACCCTCATTCTGGAGGCAGAACTTCACTCCAGCCTTGAACAATAAGGCCGGTAGTCGAAATGGAAGATCAATGTCATCACCTTCGTAAAGGGGCAAAGAGTGAACACGGGGCAGCATCACGGCCACATTCGCGGCAATCAGTTCCGGGGCTGCGAGGTGAGCATCATATCCGCCTACAATCACCATCTTCTGAATGCCAAACTCCTGCTTGAATGTGAGTGCTTCCCGGATGGCCTGAATATGGCCGGCATGCACATAAAGGGTGCGGTTGCCATTGAACAGGCCACGAAGCGCCTCATAACGAAGCTCCACCTCGATGCGGACAGGACTGCTGCAATAGATCCGCGCCTCATTGAAGAAGATAGAAATCTCCCGGCGCTGCTGGTCGTAGGTCTTGACCCGCTCAATATTCACTTTGTTCTTATCGCGGTGGCGATGTACCACCTCCGGCCAGTTCAGGTGAATCCCATCATCCTCTCTTACGAGTGCATCTTCCCAGTTCCATGCGTCAAACTGCATAACGCTCGAAGTACCACTGATGATACCACCACGCGGCACAATCTGCCCCATCAGAATTCCATTGCTCCGTACCGTAGGCGTTATTTCCGAATCCGTATTATAAGCGATCGCCGAACGCACACCCGGCTTGAATGTACCTACCTCTGACAAGTCATCCTGCGCGCGCACCGCATCGATTTCATGGAGGCCCAGCGTAGAGTTGGTGGCAATAAACCCAGGATATACATGCATTCCGGATGCTTCAAGCACGGTGGTGTACTTCGACATGTCGATCCGTACGGTGCGGGCGTCTGCCACGAGGGTGATGCGACCTTGATCAAACCCGATCACGGCATTATCAATGACCTGGCCGTTGCCCAGGTGTGCGGTAGCATTCATGATCAGAACCGACTTGTCCTGCTTTGGCGCGGGAGTCGGGTTCTGCTGGGCGACTGCAATACATGCGATCAGGACCAGAAAAGGAAGAAGAATAAGTCGCATAGGGTAATGGGTTGATGAGGTGATTAGCGGTCGCCGAGGGAGTCGCAGTGGAAGTAGCGCTTGTTTTTCATCGCGGGCTCACGGCCGGCGGAGCCTCCTTCCTGAGCACGCAACATTTTTTCGATCAACCGGGCGCGTTCGGCGACCAGTGCAGCCCGAAGTTCCATATCCCGCGATGCGTCATAGTACCTGATGCCATCCACGAACGTCATCTCTGCCCTTGCATACACGCTCAGGGGATGATCTGTCCACATCACTACATCCGCATCCTTACCTGCTTTTAGTGATCCCATGCGGTCATCCAGGTGTAGCAGCCGTGCCGGATTCAGCGTTACAAATTTGAGTGCTTCCTCCTCAGGCACACCTCCGTACTTGACGGCTTTGGCAGCTTCCTGATTAAGCCGTCGTGCCATCTCGGCATCATCCGAATTAAAGGCCACTGTGATTCCATTTTCCCACATCAGTGCCCCATTGTGCGGAATAGCATCCTTCACCTCTACCTTATAAGCCCACCAATCGCTGAATGATGATCCACCTGCCCCGTGCGCCTTCATTTTATCGGCTACCTTATATCCTTCGAGGATATGAGTAAATGTATTGATGCGAAATCCCATGCTGTCGGCCACATGCATGAGCATATTGATTTCCCCCTGCTGATAGCTGTGGCACGTTACGAAACGTTTCCTTTCGAGAATTTCCAGCAAGGCATCGAGTTCCAGATCGCGACGGGGTGCAGGCGAAACAGCGGTTGCAGACTTTTTCCGACCGGACGACTGAACAGCGCTCCAGGCCTTCCATGCGTTGCCATATTCCCTTGCGCGATGAAAATGATCATAATACACCTGCTCCACACCCATGCGCGTCTGCGGAAAACGGGTACGATTGAAGTCACCCCAGTTACTCTGCTTCACATTTTCACCAAGGGCAAACTTGATGAAACCATCCGCTCCATGGATCAGCATCCCCCTGTCTGTGGCACCCCAGCGCATCTTCACGAGGGCGCTTTGCCCACCAATCGGATTGGATGAGCCGTGCAGCAATTGAGCGGCGGTTACTCCGCCTGCTAATTGACGGTAGATGTCGATATCCTCTGGGTCAATGACGGTCGCCTCCTGAACCTCAGCGCTGCTCGCCTGTGAACCCTCGTTTACGCTATTCAGGGCAATATGGCTGTGTTCATCAATAATTCCAGGTGTAACGTGTCGGCCCTGTGCATCAATCACACGAATAAACGGATAAGCTGCCGTGCTGAGGCCCTTACCCACAGCCGCGATTTTTCCTTGATGCAAGATGATTTCGCCATCAGGAATAATACCGTCCTTTTCATTGGTCCACAGCGTTGCGTGGATGATGTGGACTGTTTCCTCTTCGGGCGTCACGGCTGATCCGAATGGTGTGAAGGGGTAGGTCACCTCTCCTTCGTCGCGTGACACCGCAGCAGTCGGACTTTTCTTTTGAGCAGGTGGCGCGGTCGCGGTGCGGATGGCCTCCCACACAAGCCATTCGCCCGAAGCATCCTGGCCTTGTCCGGAGATTCTGCCCTCCGTGATTCCTCCACTCAGACGCCAGCGGCTGAATCGAGCGGCACTGTCAGCTTCTACCACCAGCGTCACCTGCGAACCATGGTGTTCGATGTTCACCTTCCGGCGAATACTGTCGGCCGATGCCGGGCTGTCATCGGGCTGTTGCTCACCCATATCAGGCAGGATGGTAAGCAAACTGGAGAAGTAGTTGCCGGGTTCGCCCTTGACTGAGAGCACGGATGCCTGTCCACCGGACATAAACGCATATTCACCGGCAATGGAGGGCTGAGGTGCGGTATTGACCTCATGGAGTTCACCCTGGATATAATGATCGAGAATGACTGATCCCGGCTCCAGAATATTACCGGAAGACACGAAAAAATTAGCGACGTATCCCGCGCGCAAGGCCCCGAGTTCGTTCTGCATCCCAACCATGGATGCAGGCACTTGAGTGAGCGCCCTCAGTATTTCTGACTCAGCCAGTCCGGTCTCCTTCACTTTGCGAAGAGCAGAGAGGAATTGCTTCCTGTCGGCCAACCCCGACGACGTAAAGGAAAACTTCACGCCCGCTTCGTGGAGCCGCCTTGCGTTGGTGGGTGCAAGCTCCCAGTGCTTTAATTCTCCCAGACTTACCAAGCGAGCCGAATAAGGATCACGCACATTCCAGGCTTCGGGAAAGTCGAGCGGAAGGATAAAGCTGGCCCCGGTAGCCCGGATTTCGTTGAGGCGTTGATATTCGTTGCCTCCTCCCCGGATTATGTATTGTACCCCGAACTCATCGCCGATACGATCAGCGCGCAGGGCATTCCATTTATCCCCTGCATCGAATATCTGAGGTAGTGTTTGCAGTCCTGACCATCCCTCCAGTGCGAGGTTGCGCTCTGAGGAACGGCCGGCGGACAGATACCATGCGGCATCGTAGTATGTCTGCCGAAGCAAGGCGATGGAGCCCATGAGCGACGAAGGATATTGCTGCGCACTCGAGCCCTTGTTGAATGAATAGACCGCAGCAGCGTCCGGGCGCAGCAGGGCGGTGGCTGCCTGCTCGCCAGTGGTTACGACGGCTGCGCTGCCCCGTGCGATTCCGTCCATCAGATGTGTGAGAACCGATCCGATGCCGATACCCCGGAGCTCACGTGCGGCCTCTGGCTGCGGCTCATAGAGCGCTGCAGCCCGGATATCCGAACGGATCGCCTGATTCCATCCAAACGCTCCTTTGCGATTGGATTCCATCTGAGGGTTGGGGGAAAAAGCCCGGTCAGCGGAAGGTGTTCGGGGCATACCATAGTCGCTGAATAAATCAATGAATGAGGGGTAAATCCATTTCCCTCCGGCATCTACCACAACGGCATGAGCCGGTATGGCTACGCCAATGCCTGCCGCAAGGACTCGCCCGCGCTCAAGCAGCAGCGTAGCACCATCCATGCGCGTGTCGGCATCCACCCAAAGAGTGGCGTTGATAAAGGCCAGGGCCGTGACCTCTTTGGGCCGGATACCGTTGAACGGATAAGTTTCCTGAGCGAGAGTCCAGGCCGGCAAGCATGCCAGCAGGAGGATGATCAAGTGGGGTATACGATTCATGGCTGGTTCACAAATGTAGCAGACTGAAGCAGATTTGCCCGGTGAACATTGACCCTTGAAGGCAGGTTACCTTTGCACCCCTGATTGAATCCACTATGAACAAAAAGATACCAAGTTCCGTCTATGCGGAGATGACTCCCAATCCGTCGGCCATGAAGTTTGTAGCGGATCGCGCGCTGGTCATCGGAGGCATGCAGATCGAATACCGCAGTAAAAATGAGGCAAAGGGCTCATCGCCACTGGCCGAAGAGCTCTTCAACTTCCCGTTTGTCACCAACGTCTTCATCAGCAGCAATTTTGTGACGGTCACAAAAGATGAGTCACTCGGATGGGAAATGATCGTGATGCAATTGCGTGAGTACATCCGTGAATGGCTGATGGACCACGAGATTATTGTCAGCGCAGTGCCTTCGGAATTGCTCAACCGCACGAAGACCACTCCTCAGGCGGTGGATGCAGCACTTGAAAAAGGGGCATTGGACTACAGCGTATTTGAGAAGTCGGAATACGACGAGCAGAT
>CANGTU010000052.1 GCA_947456965.1 Flavobacteriales bacterium | reverse complement strand
CACTGTCAATGGTTGCACGGAGTGTGTATGTGCCGGGAGCTGAAGGTTCAAATTCCGTCGGGATGTACAGCGAATCGAGCAGGTAGGAAGGGCACTCGGGTGTATTGGCAAATGACTGCATGAGGAAAGGATCACTCACAGTGGTAGAAAGCACGTTATCATTCGCATCGAGGATTTCGAATGTCACGGTTGTATTGGCCTGATCGGCCGAGCCATTGTTGCGGAAGATGGCACCGGCGAGAATACCTCCGTCAGCGGCGCTTACGCGTTGCTCAAAAGGAATTACCCGGTATTCCCAGTCGAGAAGAACATCGCCATTCACGGCTTGTACCATTTCAAGATCATTCACTGCAGGGTTCTCGTAAATCGCGATATCGTCAATTCCCCAGAAGTAGTGGCTGTAGCCAGCAGCGGCACCCATGTTGTAGCCCCAGCGGATAATCACGTTGGATTGTCCGGCGGCAGCACAGGAAATGTCCACGGTGGTGTACAGCGGATTGGCCGATAGGGTATTGGCTGAAGGGAAGAAACTTCCCTGGGCCGGATATACAGTCCAGGTTGAACCTCCGTCTGTAGAAACCTCCAGGGTGAGGGGCGAAGACGGGAAGCAGCAGTAGCGGAAGTATTGGTAATACTCCACAATCACCGAGCCCAGTCCGGAGCAATCGAGTTCAGGAGTGGACAGCGATCCGGACACATCCTCCACACCATTGGAAACGGGGGTGTTGAACAAGTCGCAGTCAAAGACGACCCAGCCATTGGCCGCAGTAGGAGAGGCGAGGGCTGCAATATTGGTGGAGAACTCACCTCCAGGACTGTTGGCATTGGCCATCATCCAGATCGTGTTTCCGCCGCTGTCTTCGGTGCTCATCGGGCCAACCCCGTTGCTGCCGGCGAGGCCGTTGGAAAAATCTTCCACAAAGAAAGCACCGCCGCCGCGTGATGAGGCAGGGCTTGCAGGCATCGTGGCCGACCGACTACAGTTGAGCTCTGCGTCCGTCACCGGAGAGAGGGCACTGGGATACTGAGCCGGAATGCGTTGAGCAGAAGCACCAACGGCAATGGCAAAGACTCCCACGAGAATAGAAATTCGTTTCATGCTAAAAGAGGGTTAGTGGTTAAACGTTACGAAAATACCGAGAGTAAGAGGACTACCCTACACATGGGCAACAAAAAAGCCCCCGAGGGGGCCTTTTTGTAAGATTGTTGAGGGGTCGCTCTTAGCGGACCATCATTTCTTTAGTCAGACTTACAGTTCCTGCTTGCAGGGTGTAGGTGTAGATACCGGCGCTGAGATTATCCGTATTGAAGCGAATAAACTGCTGTCCGGCCATCTTGAGACCTTCTTCCTGGATAGCGACTACACGTCCGCTGAGATCGCGGATCGTCATGGTGACGCGCTCCGGCTGCTTCAGGCTGTAGTTGATCATGGTGTAGTCCTGAGCAGGGTTGGGTACGTTCTGGCCTATGCTGAGAACGCTTTCCGGGCGGTTATAAACGCTTAGGGACTCATCACCATTCAGGCGAACCATGGGTGTGGAAGCTGTAGCTCCCCAGCCATCCGCGTCAAACAACCAGGATACCACCCACTCGTTGCTACCGGATACCGGGATGCGCACGCCGCTTTCACAGGCCACAACCACGAGGTAGATCTTGTCCCCCTCAAGGGTAACAGCTGAAGGCTCATCGCCATCAGCAAAAGGCAGGAACACAAAGTTGCCTTCACCTACCGGGTTAAAGTCTGCATCCTGAATCTCATACTCAATAGTTTCGATACCGAGGTCAACGAGTTCCGGACCATCAGCGCCGAGTCCGGTGAACTCATATACCCGGCCCTGAATGATGCTTCCGGCAGAAGATCCCGCACCTACGGCTACGTTGATTCCACCCCATGACTCTGTCGCGTATATGTCGAACAGGTTACCAAATTCGAAGTCAGAATTGGGAGGTGAGACAAATGCCTGTGCGGCACCGAGGTCGCGGGCGTAGTCAAACTGAGTTATTTCAACCTGAGTAGTTGCGGAGTCATTGGAGTTGTCATCATCCCCTGAATCGGATACAACCGTAGCTGTGATGCCGATCAGACCGGTAGTGGTTGGTGTATAGGAAGACGCAACAGAGAGGGTGTCTTTATCCAGACTCAGGAAGGAAGCTGAAGTCTGACCAGAGGCGAAGGGAGATCCCGCCACGGCAGTGCCATCATCCGTGATGGCGAACTGCACGGATGCATTGGTCTGGTCGAGGAAGCCCTTGTTGAAGATGACGGCAGTGGCCTTGATCGGGCTGGCCTGGGTAACCGGCACGCGGCTGTAGTCCCAGAAACCGAATCCGAAGAGCTCCTGATTCCAGTCTCCTACCTTCACTTTGTCCACCTTGAGGTCGAGGTTGGGAAGCTCGCCTATGATGACGTTGTCTACAGCAAATCCCGAAGCCCACGATCCTCCATCAGTCCACTGGAAGCGGAAGATGACAGAGGCCTCCCCACTGAGGTCGTAAACAGGTACAATGATGGTCTGCCACACATCGAAGTCAACCGGCAGCACATCGATAATGTTGCCATCCACGTCCGTTCCAAGAGGAATGATCGTGAAGTTGGTGCCGCCATCTGTAGATACCTGAATGGTGGCATCACCGCCGCCAAAACCCTGATCGTGGAAGATGTCAAAGGTCACCGCCACGTTGGTGGCATCAGTGAAGTCCAACTCCGGGGTTTCGAGGTAAGAATCAATCATATCACAGTCACAGGGGGGGCCATCATCGTTGGCACCGGCAAACCGGTTACCTGTGGTGGTCACCGGTACAGGCCAGTATCCGCCGTTGTTGGCTGAAACGCTGGTGTGGACACGGAATGCGTTCACGTTTGCGCCATCGGCATCGACCACCTGATTAGTGGACCAACCTGCCGGCAGGTTAGCTGGAACGGATCCCATCACTCCGTTGAAGTTTTCATTCAGAAGTTCAACGCGCATTGCACCGGCTATAGAGGAATGGAGCTCCTGGCGGCGTGACTCCATGGTGGAGATTTCCTCCCGCGTGAAGGTGCGACGCACTGGACTGTTGGTTACGTTGCGCTGAGCGTCGGCAGCGACAACACTGACCAACGCAAGCGCGAGCATGTAAATTTTCTTCATCTGGTCGTAGTTTTTGGTTGTATTGTGAATTAATAAGGCTGGCAAATATAGGATTTTACATCACCTGCCGAAAATACCCTACCTAATCGGTCAGGTCTTCTGCTCCCGCCCCTTTTCTACTCTGGCGGCAAGCAGCACACTGACCTCATAGAGCAGCACCATAGGAAGGGTCACCAGAATCTGGCTGGTCACATCCGGGGGAGTCAGCACCGCAGCCACGATCAGGTTCACCACAAAAGCATGGCGGCGGTATTTGCGCAAAAAAGCCGCACTCACCAGCCCGATCCGCGCCAGGAAGTATATCAGCACAGGCATCTGGAATATCAATCCTGTGCCGAGCACCAGTGTGGTGGTCAGCTTCAGGTATGAAAGTACGGTGGCCTGCACCGGCACATCGGCAAACTGAAAATTACCCAGAAACTGGATGGAGAGGGGAGCCAGCACAAAATAACCGAACAGCACGCCCAGAAAGAAGAGGAGCGATACATAAAACACAATGCCATTGGCTGACTTGACTTCCAGATTATTCAGTCCGGGCCGGATGAACCCCCAAAGCTGAAATATGATATACGGAAAGGCGACTACAATTCCGCCAATGATGCTCACCAGCATAAAGGAAGAGAAGTTACCCCCCATCGTGGTGCTCTGAAGGGAAAAATTCATCTCGCTGAAGCACAGCCGATCACCCATGCCCATCTGATGGGATAACCAGCAGAAAGCCCGATAGGTAGGGAAATCAAGCTGGCGAGGACCCATGATGATCTGGTCAATCACGATATCCTCGAAGGCCACCACGAGGATAATACCCGCGAGTACGGCCACGACACACCGCACCAGCCGGCCCCGGAGTTCTTCCAGATGCTCGAGGAATGACATGTCCTTGCCTTCGCCCGCCATGGCTCTCAGAATATACCCTCACGGAGGATGTCGTGCAGGTGGACCACCCCGGCGTATTCACCCCCGCGAGTGACCACCAACTGGGTGATCTTATGTGATTCCATAATTCTGAAGCCCTCCACTGCGAGCTCATCGGCTTCGATCGTGCGCGGATTGGGTCCCATCATATCGCGAGCCAGGACAGAGCGGATATCCGCGCCTTTTTCGACCAGGCGACGGATATCACCATCTGTCACGATACCGGCGATGCCACCATCATCCCCAATCACTACAGCAGCTCCTAAACGTTTGTCGGAGATCTCAACAATCACTTCCATCCCCGGGGTGTCCGGCCGGACAGCAGGATGTGCGCCTGAACGGATAAGGTCACCCATGCGCACGTATAGTTTCTTCCCAAGCGCACCGCCGGGATGGAACCGGGCAAAATCGCGCTCGGTGAATCCTCGTGCTTCCATCAGGGCCACAGCCAGCGCATCACCCATCGCGAGCTGCACAGCGGTGCTCGAGGTGGGTGCGAGATTGTGCGGACAGGCCTCGCGCTCCACTGGTGTATGTAAAAAGTAATCGGCCTCCCTGGCCAGAAAACCCTGTGCATTGGAACCCATGCCCACCAGAGCATTGCCCATACTCTTGACCAATGGCACGAGGACTTTGACTTCGGGTGATTCACCGCTTTTGGATATGCAGAGCACAATGTCTCCACGCTGCACGTTACCCAGATCACCGTGGATGGCATCTGCAGCATGCATGAAAACAGAAGGCTGCCCTGTGCTGTTATAAGTAGCGACCAGTTTTTGCGCAATGTTGGCACTCTTGCCCACTCCAGTCACTACCAGTCGGCCGCTTCCGGAAAGCAGCAGCTCTGCTACTTCAGCAAAACGGTTGTCCAGTGAACCGAGCAATCCATGCACTGCAGCGGCCTCCAGCTGGATGGTGCGCCGGGCAGCTTGCATGATCAGATCGCGTGAATGGCTCATTTCAAGGCGCAAAGATGAGGGAAATCAGTCCTTGTGTAATGCAGCATCGTGCACTACATTCGCGTTCCTTTCACGGAAGGGACGCCTTCGGACAATGGAGCTATCTTTTTCGCCTATCGAGAACAAGTTCTACGTAAATTTAATCAACGGGATTTCCCGTGAACGTAATTGATTATGACTACGGCACTTGACCTGACGCCTCGCGAGGCACTGAAGCATTTCTTTGGATTTACCTTGTTCAAAGGGCTCCAGGAGCCCGTTGTGGATGCTGTGCTGGAAGGCCATGATACATTCGTGATCATGCCCACCGGTGGCGGCAAGTCCCTGTGCTACCAATTGCCTGCGCTGATGCTCGATGGAACCGCCATTGTGGTTTCCCCTCTCATCGCGCTCATGAAGAATCAGGTAGATGCGATGCGCGGCTTTTCTTCGGAGGATGGGGTAGCCCACTTCATCAATTCTTCACTGAATAAATCAGAAATCGCTCAGGTGAGGAGCGATATCCTGGCCGGTAAGACCAAGCTGCTCTATGTCGCTCCCGAGTCACTCAACAAGGATGAGAATGTGGAGTTCCTCCGGGGCTGCCAGATTTCTTTCGTTGCCATTGATGAAGCGCACTGTATCTCCGAATGGGGGCACGACTTCCGTCCTGAATACCGCAGGTTAAAAACGATTATCCAGCAAATCGCCGACGTGCCCATCATGGCCCTCACGGCTACCGCCACCCCCAAGGTGCAGCAGGATATCCAGAAGAACCTCGGAATGACGGAGGCCCGCCTGTTCAAGGCCTCATTCAACCGCCCCAACCTGTACTATGAAGTGCGGCCGAAAGCCAATGTGGGCAAACAGATCATTCAGTATATCAAGGCTCACGAAGGCAAAAGCGGGATCATTTACTGCCTCAGCCGGAAAAAAACGGAGGAGCTCGCCGAACTGCTTGTGGCCAACGGCATCAAGGCCTTGCCCTATCACGCCGGCATGGATTCACACCAACGCAGTAGTGTCCAGGATAAGTTCTTGATGCAGGATGTGGATGTCATCGTTGCCACCATTGCCTTTGGAATGGGCATCGACAAGCCGGATGTCCGCTTCGTGATCCATCATGATATTCCCAAGAGCCTCGAGAGCTACTACCAGGAAACCGGCCGGGCAGGTCGCGATGGCGGTGAGGGGAATTGTGTTGCATTCTATTCACCTAAAGACATTGAGAAGCTGGAGAAGTTTCTGCAGGGAAAGCCCGTGGCCGAACAAGAAGTTGGCATGCAATTGCTTCAGGAGGTCATTGGCTACGCCGAAACATCCATCAGCCGACGAAAATACCTGCTCCACTACTTCGGAGAGGAATGGGATGAGGTGAATGGAGAAGGACAGGGCATGGATGATAATTCCAGATTCCCGAAGGAAAAGTTCGAGGGGATGGAATACGTGAAACTCGTCCTCGATTCCATCGATTCTTTCGACCAGAGACACAAGGCAAAATTCATCTGCAATGTCATCTGCGGGATCAAGGATTCGGAGGTAACGACCTATAAAGGGCATCAGAGTAAATTCTTCGGGGAAGGAAAGGAAGAAGACGAGAAGTTCTGGAATGCCGTTATCCGTCAGATGGTGGTGCGAGGACTGCTCCGCAAAGAGGTAGAGACCTATGGCACGCTGAAAATTACATCGACCGGGGAGGCCTTCCGCAAGAAGCCGGAGTCATTCGTGCTGGTCAAAGAGGTAGAGATCGGCGAAACCGACGACGACGGCGAACTGCTCTCGCACAGGTCCTCAGGTGCCGGCGCTGCAGATGAAGTCTTGTTTGGCATGCTCAAGGAGTTGCGCCAGAAGGTGGCCAAGGACAGAAAACTACCACCTTACGTCATCTTCTCCGAGCCCAGTCTCGAGGAAATGGCCACGCAATACCCCATCACCCTGGATGAACTGGCTCAGGTTGGAGGGGTGGGGAAAACAAAGGCAGCCAAGTTTGGTCCACCGTTTATTGCCGCCATAAAAAAGTATGTGGAAGACCATGAGATCGAGCGCGCACAGGACTTCGTGGTCAAAAGCGCTCAATCGAAAAGCGGCCGAAAGGTGCAGATTATCCAGAATATTGATAAGAAGATTCCGCTTCCCGATATCGCACGCGGACTTGGAAAGACAATGACGGAGCTGCTCGATGAACTCGACGCTATCGTATCCTCAGGCACCAAAATCAACATTCAATACTTCATCGACGAGGAAATTGACGAAGATTCACAGTCCGATATCATGGAGTATTTCATGCAGTCTGAATCGGATGAGATCCGCGAGGCAGAGAAGTATTTCGACGGTGATTTTGAAGAGGAGCCGCTGCGCCTTATGCGGATCAAGTTCATGAGTGAAGTGGCGAACTGAGCTTGATTTCGAGGTTCTGTTACGCTGCTTCCGAGACCGTTTCCTTACGGGTTGGCTGAACTGATCATGATTGGATGTTTCACATGGCTGTCCCGTGTTGCGTTGTTCTTCATTTCCGCTGCATCTTTATGAATCAATCTTGATCACTATGCAAGTCATCCTCGGAGCCGGCGGTGCTATAGGCAAGCCCCTCGCCGCTGAACTGCGGCGAATGAATATCCCCGTGCGTCTGGTATCACGCCATCCGGAGCCCGCGCAAGAAGGTGATGAGTGTGTGTCCGCAGACCTGCTGGACGCCCCGGCCATGCTCAAGGCCGTTAGGGGATGCGATGTGGCTTACCTGACTGTGGGATTAACATATAGCACAAAGGTGTGGCGCGCCCAGTGGCCCATCGTGATGCATAACGCCATAGAGGCCTGCGCTGCAACCGGATGCCGGCTCGTGTTCTTCGATAATGTATACAGCTATGGTCCGGTGGAAGGGCCCATGACAGAGGATACCCCCATTCGTCCGACCGCGGAAAAAGGTAAGGTCCGTGCTCAGATCGAGGGCAAGTTGCGCGAGGCCATGCGCACAGGGAAGCTGACGGCGATGATTGTGCGATCCGCTGATTTCTATGGCCCTGACGCTCCTATGTCGTTCACGGACGCACTCGTATTCCGCCGACTGCGAGAAGGCAAAGCTCCGCAGTGGATGGTTTCGCCCGATCACCTGCATTCACTGACCTACACTCCGGATGCTGCGAGAGCCACCGCTCTGCTGGGCAATACGCCCGATGCCTGGGGGCAAGTTTGGCACCTGCCTACTGCTCCCGCCATAACAGGGAATAGCTTTCTGGAGCTCGCCAACCGGGCGGCAGGCACGAACCAGAAGCCCATGGTTCTGGGAAAGGGCATCCTCCGCATCGCCGGCTGGTTTGTGCCCGTGGTGCGCGAAGGCCAGGAACTTATCTACCAATCGGATCGCGATTACGTATTCGATTGCACCCGATTCAACGCGCGTTTTCCTGATTTCCGCATCACTCCCATGGAAGAGGGAGTTCGTGCGTGCATTCAAATGCAGTCTTAGCATTTATCAATACACGAAAAGACTACATCGGAAAGGATGGGTATATGCACCGGCCGAATCAGTGAACGGCCGAAGATTGCTCTCCGGCCGTTACAACCTGGTATCACCTTACCTATTGGGACACCTTGCTCGTGATTCACCTTAAGCTGTTGGAAGGAATAAACCCAGATCATGAGGTCACATATTGCACGGAGTTAAGCGCAAACACAAACCGCATCATCCGGCAAGAAGGCCAGTCAGCACCTTTTTGCTCCGGCTCAAAATTATGAAATTACATACATTTATGCTTTTATTGATGTTGTTTTTTTTCACGGTATAGCGTTGTCATGTTTTGAGGTATAGGTTCTTTCAGATGATGGACGCCTCGATCGTGACTTCCTGAAGCAGCATAGGGTGCAACATGGCCGCATAATGAACGCTTTGTTATGATCCATTGCCGGGTGATCCGTAGTTTGAGCAGAGGAGGAATCCATTGTCATGTCCTGAATAATGCCTGTGAATCCAATACATCACGTGCACACAGTTTGCGTGATTTCCCAGGTTACCTGCATCTTGGTAGCGTAAACCATAACCAGCATGCGCCATTTTATTCTCGCCCTGCTATGTGCCTGCACGCTGCAGGTGACTTCTCAATCACACCTCCGGCCAATCCATACCGATGACGCGCTGCCGCCCTGGGCAGAGATGATGTACAGTGCCTCACCGAATGTACACCTGGTGCGGGAGGCATATGATGCCTGGTTTGCGATACACCCGTTTGAGAAGACAATCCATACGCAATACTACAAGCGCTGGCTCAGCAGCATCCTGGGTGACGTGACGGAAGATGGAACCATTGACCCGCTTTCTGCGGAGGAGCGCCGCGCAATGGAAGATCAGCGCCGCACCGCACAGGCCATGCGCGGAAGCGAAATCTGGTCCTACGCCGGTCCGGAAATCCACCGCGACAGCGATGGCTCACTGACTCCCATCAGCGACCACAGCAACGTATATACCTTCGACCGTTCGGCTGCCAATCCTCAGATCATGTTCTGTGGCACCGAGAGTGGTGGATTGTATAAGACCACTGACAGCGGAGAAAACTGGACATTTGTAACCAAAGACCTGCTGGTAGGCGCGGTGAGCGCAGTGCGCATACACCCGTCTGATGACGATATCGTGATTTTCAGCGGAGCGAATGACCTTTTCCGCACGATGGATGGCGGCAATACATGGCAGGTAATCGGACAGCCTGCTTTTGTAATCCAGAATATCAGTGCCTGGGAGATCATGTTTCATCCCTCAGATCCTCAGATCATTTTCGCAGCGACTAATCTGGGTTTGTTTCGCTCCGCAAACAGCGGTGATACCTGGACCGAAATTCTGGCTAACGAAACGATGACGGTTTCATTCAAGCCGAATGAACCTTCGATAGTCTATGCGATTCAGTTTGAACCCTCTCTCGGCTACAGCCGTTTCTATAAGAGTACCGATACAGGCCTCAGTTTTTCACTGCGCGATAGCGGCTGGTTTGCAGAACAGCCGGGTTTTACAAACGTAAACAACGAGGGCGGTCGCCTGGCTGTTACCGAGGCCGATCCCAACCGCATCTATGCGATGCTCCTGGGCTACGGTACCTACTCAGCGGGCGCTGAAACGAACGGTTGGATCGGAATCTGGGTCAGTGATGATGCAGGTGAGACGTGGAGCTTTCCCCACGGCGGGATCGGAACGCCCTACTCCGATAATCATCCTAATCTCATGAACTTCTCTGCAGATGATGGCACATACACGCAGATTTTTTACAACTCTACGATCGCAGCATCGCAGCTCGATGCAGATAAAGTATTGATCGGCGGTCTCAACCTCTGGGTCAGCACAGATGGCTGCGCTACCTACGATGGCGTGGCCGGCTATATCGGCGGACTGCCCCGCTTTCACGTCGATCAACAGGAGATCCGCATTTTTAAAACGAGCGAGACCACCGAGGAAGTTTGGATTTCAAATGACGGCGGAATCAATTTCTCCAATGACTTTATGGAGAGTTTCGAAAGCCGGTGCAAAGGCATCATGGCGGTAAATCTCTGGGGCTACGATCAGGGATGGAGTGAAGATATCATGGTGGGTGGGCGCTATCACAATGGAAATATGGCCTATCACGAGCTCTATCCCGCCGGTGAATTCCTTGCGCTCGGCGGCGGTGAGGCTCCGACCGGATACGTGAATTACAGCAACGAACGCAAGACGTATTTCAGTGATCTGGGCGGACGCATTCTGCCGCTTGAAATGGACGGACAGGCTTCAGGCTTTGGTGTGAATGTGTGGCCGAACGAGAGCTATTGGTTCAATGAGAGTTCACGTATTCTCTTCGACCGCCATTACTTCAATGTCGCATGGCTTGGCCGCGATCATCAGTTGTACAAGAGCACCAACGGCGCGGGTTCGTTTGGTGTTGTATTCTCTTTCGGAACGAATCCTGATAATAAAGTACTGTGGATCGAACAATCGTATTCGAACCCGAGCGTCATATTCGTGCATCAGCGCACCAATCCGGGATCTGCCATGTGGCGCACTACAGATGGAGGGATCACCTGGACGCAAATTCCGCTGCCACTGATGTCGGGCAATCTGGTATTTGATCTCGGTGCGGAAAATGAAAATGAGATATGGGTAGGTTATCCCTATTCCGTCAATGGGAAGATCTGGCACACGGCGGACGCCGGAGCCAACTGGACCAACCTGACCACAGCTGTGCTGAGCGGCGAGGAGGTGTGGGCTGTCGGACATCAGTATGGTACCGATGGAGGAGTTTATCTCGCATTGAAGAATGGCCGTGTGGTTTACCGCAATAACGCGATGAGTGATTGGGAAGAATTCAGCACGGGGCTGCCGGCGAGCACAGAGCCTTTGCGCATCGTGCCATTTTATAAGGGAGAAAAAATCCGTCTGGCCACCTGGAACCTGGGAGTATGGGAAGCGCCATTCTATGAAACCAGTGCGATCCTTGCGGACTTTCAGACGGGCGATCCCACCTTCTTCTGTGCGGGTGATGAAGTCGCCTTCGCGGATCACAGCGTGGTACCTGCGGGAGCTACGTACGAATGGGAGTTTCCCGGAGCTACGCCTTCCTTCAGCAATGCGCAGCATCCGGCAGTGGTCTATGACAGCGAAGGCACATTTGACGTTACGCTCACCGTCACCTACGGAAATCAAAGTGCAACGGTTACGAAAGTGGCATACATCGGCAGCCAGGAATCCATCCTGCCTCAGGATCTCGCCGAAAATTTTGAATCCGGTGTGATTCGACCCACATGGCGCGATGCGCATCCTACCGGTGGTGCGGACAACTGGACCATTACTTCCGAAGCGAGTGCAGATGGCGAAGGATCATACTCCATGATGTTCGACAATTATTCTATCGATGTGCAGGGCAACCGCGATGAGATTCACACACAGCCAACCTTTCTGTTTGGCTCGAAAGGTGGTTGGAACCTGAATTTTGATGTCGCCTATGCGGAGTACGGATTTCCCTACAGCGATACGCTTGCTGTGCTCTATTCCAGCGATTGCGGCAGTTCATGGAGTCTCATCTACGTGAAGGGTGGTGATGACCTGGAAACAAGCAACAATACCACCGATCCATTTGTCCCAACCTCTATGCAATGGCGCACTGAAATTGTTTCACTCGGACTCATATTGGAGGATATGGATGTGATTTTCGCCTTTCAAAACCGAGGTCGGTGGGGTAATCGTATCTATGTGGATAATATCAATCTGGATTATATTAGTAATACAGAAGAATCGAACTTCTCGGAATGGATGCTCTTCCCCAATCCTGCCGAAGATCTGCTTACTATCCGAAGTCCGCAGCAACGGGGTATGCTGGAGATCATCGATGCCACGGGTCGGCTGGTAGAGCGCGTCATGATCCTGGAAGAGTCTATAATATTGGATATGAGTGATTGGGCGCCTGGCGTCTATCTTTTCAGACTTGGCCCGTTGAAACACCGTGTTGTAGTCAGGTGATTCGAGTGGTTTTTGTGGTCGTTTTTTGTCTGGAGAACTGAAACCCATTGTAGCTGAGTGCCGTATAACACGGCTGAATACATGAACACATCGTCCTTTTCACGGCTTGGAATACGGATCGTAATCCCGGTGCTGTTTTTACATTTACTTTCTTACTCTCAATCCCCAGAGCTGAGACTGTCTGCTTTTTCGGCGCGGGATGTTGTTTCTGGTGACCTTTCAGAGGCCAGGCCATGGGGTGATGCGGCTGATGGCCCGGTTCGCCCGGGCTGGCTCTCGTCGGGCATCAACCCGGGCCTACCCCGCCCGAAGGCTGCCCGCAACCTGGCAGATCGCAGCAGCTCGCCCTCGGCGGCACTCCCGGTGGATGTGACTCCGCCGACCATGATATGTCCGGGAAACATCTCGGTCAACGTGGATGCCGGGGGTTGCTCAGCAATAGTCAACTACACGCTGCCCATCGTTTACGATAATGTCGGGGCATGCTCGGTTGCATCGCTGCCGAGTTTTCCTGGCTTCACACTGCTCGGTCAATTGGATGACAAGGCCTACTACCTGTCCACGGCCACGGCCACGTTCGCGGCAGCCACCGCAGCGGCACAGGGTATTGGGGGACATCTGGTGGCTATCAACAGCCTGGAGGAGCAAAACTATGTCCGCAGTCTGGTACCCAGCCTGACCATTTGGCTGGGCCTGAGCGATGCCGCGGTGGAAGGAACCTTCGTCTGGTCGAGTGGTGAGCCCCTGACCTATACCAACTGGTTCACGGGTCAGCCCGATAACGCCAGCAATCAGGATTTTGTAGAAATGCTGACCAACGGGTTCTGGTATGATAACCTGGGAACGCCCAACCGCCGATATGTGGTGGAAGTGAGTTGCATTACTCCGGTTCTGACCGCGGGTTTACCAAGCGGTTCTGCCTTTCCGATCGGTGTCAATACGGTCACCTACCAGGCCACGGACCTTTCCGGAAATACGAGCTTGTGCTCGTTCACTGTGACGGTGATGGACAATGTTCCTCCTGTCGTGTTTTGTCCGGGGAATCAGAGTTTATCTCAGGGTACGGGTTGCGCCGCTGTGCTGCCCGATTACAGAAGTCTGGCTACAGCATCAGACAACTGTACACCGGCTGGTTCAGTTGTGGTTACCCAAACTCCTGCCCCCGGGACCTCGGTTACTGCCGATCAGGTTATTACCATTACAGCTACCGATGCATCCGGAGCAACAGGATTCTGCACGTTCAATGTCACCCTGGTGGACTCGCAGCCACCTTCTATTGCCTGTCTGGGAGATCTTGTTGTGGACAGTCAGGCGGGTATCTGTGGTGCCGTCGTGAACTATAGTTTACCGACCATTTCGGACAACTGCCACTCCTGTGCCCCCATGACCTTGCCAGGTTACACCTACCTGGGGGTATTCGGGGGTCACACCTACTTCCGGTCGACCACATCTTCAAGCTGGGCTGCCGCCAATACCAGTGCTACGAATAGCGGGGGTCATCTCCTGACAATCAGCAGTGCTGCTGAAAACAATTTTTTTCTGGGACTAGGTCAACACTGGATGGGCTTTACCGACCAACTGGTGGAAGGGGTTTGGGTTTGGATCAATAACGAACCAGTTGTGTACACCAACTGGGATGAGGATGAGCCCAATAATCTGGGAGGGAATCAGGATTTTGGTTTAATTAACTGGACCACAGCCAATCAATGGGATGACCAGGGAACCAGCAACCTGCCGCATATTCTCGAATTTGACTGCGCAGCCTCAGCGGTTCCTCCGGTTGTTGTCAGCGGTCTTGCACCGGGCAACGTGTTTCCGACAGGCACAACACTGGTTACTTTCAGCGCCACAGATGCATCCGGCAACAGCGCTCAATGCAGTTTCAATGTGACGGTTACGGACACTCAGGCACCGGTAATCTCCTGCCCGCCGAACGTGACAGTTAACGCAGCTACGGGCCAGTGCAGTGCCAACGTATCTGTTTCTTCTCCGGAGAATATGACCTCCATCGTTTCCGCATGCACGCCCGTTCCAGCTGGCGGCCCATGTGGTGTAGGGGTGGCACAGGCCACCACTGGGGTAAGTATAGGTACAGGGCAAACCTATTGGTATTCTACCACGGGTACATTGGGCTCGCTGACGATGAACGGAGGCACACTCCGCATTTGCGGCGCACTGACCCTCAGCGCGCTGACCTTTACCTCGGGAAGCATTTTCATTGAACCCGGAGGAAGTCTTACGGTCAATGGCACGGGTACGATCAACCTGAACGGAAACTGCACCATCGTGAACAGAGGCTCCTGTGTGATCAACAGGAGTATGACTATGCAGAACGCAAACAACCTCATAGCCAACGAGGGAAGCAATGCTGTTTTCAACATGAATAACGCGAACTATACGCTCACCTTGAACAGCATGACTTCGTGGTTTGTCAATACGGGAACTGCTTCTATCCGGACAATCACGATCAATAATGCACCTACCGGTGGCATATGTCTGGGTTTCAACAGCACAACCCTCGTCACCAGTCTGACCAATAACGCCAGCAACTCAATGGCAGCGCCCAACGGATTTGCTTGTCTTCGGCTCACCGGCTCTTCAGTCCTCAATAATTCACTGACCAATAATTCCAGTCTGAACGTCTGCCGCGCAACGGGTTCTACCGTAAGCGGCGGTGGCGGATTTGGGTCGGCGGTGGTGACTCTGAACTGCGGGGGCTGCGCTCTCCAGCCGGCGGTCAATGACAACTGCCCGGGTGTTGTCGTAACCAATAGTTTTAACGGTACGGCAAATGCCAGCGGAACCTATCCGATTGGTGTTACGGAAGTCGTCTGGACGGCCACAGACGCAGCCGGGAATTCTAACTCCTGCACCCAGATAATCACGGTGAATGACAACCAACCACCGGTAGTCAACTGCCCGGGTAATATCACCACAGCCAATACACAGGGTCAGTGCGGAAGTTTTGTGACGTTTGAATTAACGGCTACAGACAACTGCGGCACTACCACGATCACACAAACAGCGGGCCTTCCCAGTGGATCGCTGTTTCCTGTAGGCATGACGACCAACACCTTCTCTGTCACGGACCCGTCAGGCAATTCGACCACATGCTCATTCACGGTCACGGTGCAGGATACCGAGCCGCCCGTGACGATCTGTCAGGATGCCTCTGTTACTCTTGGTGCTTTCCCGACTCCGACGAATGGGAGTATTTCCGGGATCATCAACACGTATACGGCAGTAACATCGCTCACGGCCAGCAGTGCTACGGTTGCCTCAACGACCGGTTTTAGTGCGGGCCAGAAAGTGCTCTTGATTCAGATGCAGGGTGCGGTGATCGAAACGGCCAACACGAGTTCTTTTGGTAATCTAACCAATATCGCTCAAGCAGGTAATTTTGAATTTGCCCGGATTTCAGGAATAAGTGGTAGCGTAATTACATTCTCCAACCCGATTGCGAACGCATACAGTACTTCCGGGCGCGTTCAATTGGTGACAGTGCCGGAGTTCAATAATCTTACTGTGACGGGCCAGGTAAATGCTCAGGCCTGGAATGGAACAACCGGAGGAATCATCGCATTCGATGCATTGGGAACCGTTACGATGAATGCTGCGATCAATGCCAATGGTGCCGGATTTCGCGGTGGGGTGGCTTCAACAAATTTCTCCTCAGGATGCCCGAACAATACCAATTTCGCCTTCTCTGGTCCAAGCCCGAACGGAGGTCAAAAGGGAGAGGGAATTTCCATTATCGCGGCTGCGCAGAGTGCCGGAAGAGGTAAGGCTGCCAACGGAGGGGGAGGCGGAAATGAAGTGAATGCCGGTGGCGCCGGTGGCTCAAATGGGGGAAGTGGAGGTACAGGAGGAAATGAATTCGCTACATGCAATGGTGCGCT
>CANGTU010000051.1 GCA_947456965.1 Flavobacteriales bacterium | reverse complement strand
CTCCAGTCGCGCGCAGCGCTTGGCGTGTTTGGAGCGCTTCGCACGTCGGGAGCGCTTCGCGCGTCTGGAGCGCTTGGCGCGTCGGGGAGCGCTTCGCGCGTCTGGAGCGCTTCGCGCGTCTTGTGAGGCTGCCGTGGAGTAGGATTATTGCCTGGCACTCGGATGACGCGCGCAGCGCTTTTGGACGCGCAGCTCCAGTCGCGCGCAGCGCTTGGCGTGTTTGGAGTGCTTCGCACGTCGGGAGCGCTTCGCGCGTCTGGAGCGCTTGGCGCGTCTGGTGAGGCTGCCGTGAGTAGGATTATTGTCTGGCACCCGGATGACGCGCGCAGCGCTTTTGGACGCGCAGCTCCAGTCGCGCGCAGCGCTCAAGAAAAAATTACGCTGCCCAAAGTCCCCGCATGACCTGAACCGAAACAACTTCAGGCTCTCTTGACCAGTTCATCCCGTTCTACCACGCCATCCCTCATTCTGACAATTCGATGGGCATGCCGGGCAATGTCCTCCTCGTGGGTGACAAGAATAATGGTGTTCCCGTTGCGATGAATCTCGTCGAAAAGGGCCATGATCTCAAAACTGGTCTTCGAGTCGAGGTTACCCGTGGGCTCATCTGCCAGAATAATTGCGGGATTATTGACCAGCGCACGAGCCACGGCTACGCGCTGCCGCTGACCACCTGAAAGCTCGTTGGGCCTGTGTTTCATGCGGTCTGCAAGCCCTACTTGTGAGAGTACCCTGCGCGCTCGCTCCATGCGTTCATCGCTGCCAACTCCGGCATAAACCAGCGGAAGTGCGACGTTTTCCAGAGCGGAATAGCGGGGCAACAGATTGAACGTTTGGAACACAAATCCAATCTCCCGGTTGCGGATATCGGCTAGCTCATTGTCAGAAAGGCCAGCTACATCCGGGCCGTTGAGGTAATAATTTCCCGAGGTTGGGGTGTCCAGACAGCCAATAATGTTCATTAGCGTAGACTTACCCGATCCGGAAGGACCCATCAGGGCAACATATTCATTCTTGCCCACGGACAAATTCACACCATTCAGGGCCTTGACGGTTTCTTCTCCAATCTGATAGTGCCGGGTAATGTCTTCCAGCCGGATGATTTCCTGCATGGCCCAAAAGTAGGCCACCCCCGGACTTCTGGATTGCCGTTTGTCCTGCCGGACAACTGTTTATCCTTGAATGTCGTCATCCTGGTAGCTATTTTAGCCCAGCCAATACCAAATTGAACCGTATGAAGTCTTTGTATAAAGCCTTGCTGGCCTTTTTCCTGCTTTCCGCCCAAGATGTCTGGTCACAGTTGCTTATCAACAATGCCACCAATGCCACAGAAGCAGTTAACCAATTTCTGCTTGGTGATGGTCTGGATGCATTCAATATCACCTATTCCGGAAATGTGGACCAGATCGCCTCATTTACCTGCAATGGGTGTAATCTTGGATTGAGCAGCGGAGTTGTAATGAGTTCCGGCAACGCCAATACGGCTTCGGGTCCTAATTTCACTGGAAGCAGCAGCACCAACTACGGAGGTCTTTCTTTCGATCCGGACCTGGATGCGATTTCGGCTGTATCGGTATTCGATGCGAGCATCCTGACCTTTCAGTTCGTTCCTACCGGAGATGAGTTTACCTTCCGGTTCGTATTCGGTTCCGAGGAATACCCTGAATTCGCCAACACTAACTTCAATGACTCATTTGGTTTCTTTCTCAGCGGCCCCGGTATTGCAGGGCCATATCAGAATGGGGCCATTAACCTGGCTCAGATTCCGGGAACCAGTGTTCCGTTGACCATCAATAACCTGAACAACGGGAGTGCTGGAACGAACGGACCGTGTGAATACTGTGCCTACTATATCCACAATGGCACCGGCTCTCAGGCCCCGTTCAATTCCAGCAACCTGTATATCCAGCCTGACGGTTTCACGACTATTATTGAAGCCACGGCGAATGTGCAGTGCGGACAGACCTATACCATCAAGCTAGCCATCGCGGATGGCGGTGACTCGAGCTTCAACTCATGGGTATTCCTCGAGGCCAATAGCTTTTCCAGCAACAACCTTGATGTGGGATTCAATCAATCCGATATCGCTCCATCCGTGAATTCGGTATATGAGGGATGCAACGGTGGTGAGGTAGTTTTCACCCGCCCCAGCGGTCTGGTCGGCAATGTAACCTTCGACCTCAGCTACAGCGGCACGGCGGTCAATGGGGTAGACTATGTGGCCATGCCTACCCAGATTGTGTTTCCCATCGGAGTGAATGAGGTCATCGTACCCTTCATTGGAATCTTCGATGGTGCAATGGAAGGATCGGAGACCGTGATTATCGATGTACAAGGTCCGGCGTCGTGTGGAGGTTCTGCTACAATCAATCTGTTCATCAACGAGATAGCTCCGCTTTCTGCGACTGCAAATGATGTGGTAGCTGATTGCAACGATTCTCCGACTGTGAGCGTGACGCCTTCCGGTGGATTGGGTCAGTACCAGGTTAGCTGGAGCACTGGTCAAACGGGAAATACGATCTCCGTGCCCCTCGAGAATGCCACTTACTCTTACACGGTGGAGGATGTCTGCGGGGTGAGTGAATTCAACGGCACAGTGGATGTAAGTCTTGTCGAGTATAATCCCCTCACGATTGCTATTGGCAGTGATCAGACCCTGACATGCATCGACAACCTTGTCATCAATCCCAATACGAATGGTGGCTCAGGGGGTAATCAGTTTGTCTGGACCGTTAACGGTGCCACATATAGCCAGACCCAGGTGTTCAATTGGCTTGTAACGGGTCCGGCAGAGATTGGGGTAACGGTTACAGACGATTGTGGAACACAATCCACCGCATCAATCGACATTTCGGTGCCTTCAGTGCCGGTAGAAGTTGACCTTGGTGATGATGTCAACGCGGATTGCTTCGGTACGGTCAACCTTACACCTTCTGTGAGTGGTGGGGTGGGTAACTACAACTATGCGTGGACAGTGGATGGCGTTGAAGCAGGTTCCGGCCCCAATCTGGAGTTTGCACCGGCTGATGGTGTATCCGTCGTGCTCACTGTTTTGGATGAGTGCGGCAATGAAGGATCTGACGAGCTGCTTGTGAGCGTTATTACCGAGCCTGTTACCGTAGTGGTGCCCCAGCAGGTGCAGGGTAGTTGCCTGGACGTGCTGACCATCAGTTCTCAGGTTCTTGGCGGAGCAGGCGGATTGACCTACCAATGGCAAGTCAATGGGCTAAATGCCGGAAATGGTTCTGCATTGACAGTAGCAGCTCAGGACGGATTGTTCATCACACTCACTGTCACCGACCAATGCGGCGGTGTGGGCTCGGGTGAGACGATTGTTGACGTGCCTCCTGTACCGGTGATTATCAACCTCGGATCAGCACAGCAGGCCCCTTGTCTGGAGCCGGTGACCTTCACGCCAACCGTGAGTGGCGGCGTTGGAAGCTACTTCTACAGCTGGTCAGTTGACGGCATCTTTGCGGGCAATGGTCCCACGCTGACTGTTGCGGCAGAAGAGGGTTTACAGGTGAGCCTTACTGTCACGGATCAATGCGGTAATTCTTCGTCCGACAATTCCACCGTTTCGATTACCCCCACTCCGATTTCGATCAATATGCCGGCCACACAAGCCGTCACCTGCCTGTCGAATTTTAACCTTAACCCTCAGATTACGGGTGGCACGGGATCGCTTGATTTTTTGTGGACGGTCAGTGGACAGGTAGTTGGCACATCACCTGGCCTCACCTTGAACACGGATGTTCCCATCATGATCAATCTGGCTGTTTCTGACCAATGCGGTAACGTCGCCAGCGATGTCATCAATATCACGGTGAATCCCGCGGCCATTAGCCTGAGCCTTACGCCCGACTTATCCATTTGTCCGGGCGATAACGCCGGCCTGAGCGTCACCCCGTCAGGTGGTATCGGTGGATATAGCTACTCCTGGAGTACCGGATCATCCAACAGTCAGGTGGTCGTATCTCCTGCTGATGATGCTACTTTTTCTGTGAATGTGACGGATGCGTGCGGAAACAGCGCAAGCGGCTCCGTAGACATTGATGTGCTGATCGCAGACTCTCCGCTGGCTTCCGTGGGTGAAATTGAGTTGTGTCCGCGTGTCGAGTCCGGCTCGCTCTTCGGTGGCGGAGTGCTGCCATTGTCCATCGATTATCCTTCGGACTCCCTGAATCACAATGGTTCTGGAGGTTTCACGGGATTTTTGGAGGGGACATCAACCATTATCGTGGAGGATTTCTGCAACTCACAGGTAACGGTTAAGGTGACCATCAAGCCCTGCACGATTTTGATTCCAAACATCTTCACTCCGAATGGTGATGAGAAGAACAACAGCTTTGAAATCTTAGGTCTGGATGGCTTCCCGGGTTCAACGTTGCTAGTGTTCAATCGCTGGGGTCAGTTGGTCTACGAAAGTGCTGATTACAGCAACAACTGGACTGCCCGAGATACGCCTGATGGTACGTATTACTACATCTTGAGCCGGATCGATGGCGAGAAGTTTGAAGGCTACGTGCAAATCACCCGCTAATCAGGAGCCATGAAAATGACCCGTACAATCAGCATATCTGAACTGCTCATGGCGGGTGCTGTGGCCATTGCGTTCGCTGGGTCTGCGGACGCTCAGGTCGTTATTGACAACAATGTCAATGCGACGGATGGCGTTCAAAATGTGCTGCTGGGTGGAGGGGTTACGGTGAGTAACATCACGTGGTCGGGTACAAACGATCAGATCGGGTCATTTGACTGCGTGAATTGCAATGTGGGAATCGAATCCGGCATTGTGATTGGCTCAGGAAATGTGAATGGCGCGGCCGGACCAAATACGTCAGGTTCATTCGCGCTGGGTCCAGCTTCCGGCTGGGGAGCCTCAGATCCGGACCTTGCCGAGCTGAGTGGGTTCTCTTTGAATGACGCAGCTGTGCTGGAGTTTGATTTCATTCCCACCGGCGATAGTCTCGCGTTCAACTTTGTCTTTGCGTCAGATGAGTACCCGGAGTTCTCGAACAGTTCGTTTAATGATGCTTTTGGGTTCTTCCTGAGCGGACCCGGAATCAACGGTCCATACCTCAACGGTGCAGCCAATATTGCGCTTATTCCGTCCACCACAATTCCCGTAACAATCAATAACCTGAACAACGGAAATACCGGCACCGGAGGTCCATGTGAGTTTTGCCAGTATTACATCCATAACGGCAATGGATCATCCTCACCTCAGAATTCGAACAATTTCTATATTCAGGGAGATGGTTTTACCACGGTGCTAACTGCGTTTGCTCAGGTGGAGTGCGGTGAAACTTATCACATCAAGCTGGCGGTAGCGGATGCCGGCGACGCCAGCTATGATTCCTGGGTTTTTCTTGAAGAGGGCAGTTTCCAAAGCAACCAGCTGGAGGTGGCCTACACAGGTCCGGAAATCAGTCCGGGTGATGATAGTGTTTACGAGGGCTGCCAGCCCGGAGAACTGTTGTTTACCCGTCCGCCGGGAAGCACCGGTGACGTTACCTACACGGTGATCGTATCGGGCTCTGCGGAGAGCGGCGTGGACTTTGAACCCTTGCCGGCGGAACTCACTTTCGCCGCAGGACAAAATACAGCGATTCTCGATATTGTGGCTATTGCGGATGCGGTCACGGAGGGTTCCGAAACGGTGGTTGTAGAGATTACAAATGCTACCACGTGTGGTGGAGGTGAACTGGTGTATGAGTTGCTGATCGTAGATCTCCCACCGCTCAGTGTGCAACTGGATGATGTCATGATTGACTGTGGTCAGAGTGCGACACTCACGCCTCAGGTATTCGGCGGGATCGGCTTCTATACCATCCTTTGGGATGGCATAGGCACGGGAGCCAGCATTGCGGTCGCTCCGCCTTTTGACATGACTTACGAATACGTGGTGCTGGATACCTGCGGGGTCACTCCTTATCAGGGAACAGTGAACGTGACCTTCCCTGATTATCCTCCTATTGCGGTGGACCTCGGTCCTGACCAAACCCTCACGTGTCTGGATCCCCTGGAGATCATATCATCGGTTAGTGGAGGGTTTGGAGCGTACCAGTATGCCTGGAGCGCGGGAGGTGGAGTCATAGGAACCACAGATATCTATACCTCACCCTCTTCTTTTGCTGCCACGTTCACCCTGACTATCACCGATGATTGCGGAGTGACAGGCGCGGGATCCATGGAAGTCACCATTCCTCCGGTGCCTGTCACTGCGGATGCCGGACCAGATGTGGAATCTGATTGCCTCTCCATAGTTACATTTTCCGGCAACTCATCCGGCGGCATAGGCCAGCACACCTATCAATGGAGTTACAATGGTCAGTTGCAGGGCACTGAACTGACTCAGGATATCGCCACGTCAATCGCCGGCTCAGTCGAACTGATTGTGCAGGATGAATGCGGCAATACCGGAACAGATGAGGCTGAGGTAAGCCTGCCTCCAGTGCCCGTTACCGCCCAGGCGGGCCCCGATCAGCAAGCCACATGCCTTGATTTCGTTGAGTTGAGCGGATCAGCCATCGGTGGAATTGGAGAGTATTCCTACCTCTGGACGGAGTCCGGAGGTTTCGTTTCGTCATCTGCCGAAACGAGTGTCCAGAGTGGTCAGAGCACAACTTATGTGTTGACCGTTACTGATGAATGCGGCAACAATGGAGCGGACCAGGTAATCATCAGTATTCCGCCGGTTCCGGTTCAGGTGGATGCTGGTGAGGATGTAGCCATATCCTGCCTGGAGACCGCCAACTTTCAATCCACTGTGACCGGCGGAGTTGGCGAATACAGTTATTTGTGGACATCGGATCTGGAAGATTCCGCTGTCCTGGGCATCGGTCCTGATCTTTCCGTGGAGTCTCCGACACCTCTGGTCATTACCCTGACGGTCTCCGACGAATGTGGCCATACGGGCACAGATCAGGTTGAGATTATTCTCGCCTCCGATCCGATTTTCGTAACGCTCACTCCAGATACGACCATTTGCATCGGTCAGCAACTGATACTGGAAGCCCAGGGGCAGGGTGGTGTAGGTTCGCTGACCTATCTCTGGCTTCATGACGGAAGCATTTTTCCGGAGTCAGTGGTCGCGCCCGGGCAATCTCAGGTCTACACGGTTGTAGTCGGCGATGATTGCGGCAACAGTGCTTCAGCGACGGTCAGTGTGGGAGTGGATGTGGTAGTACCCGGTTTTACAGCAACCTACACCGGCGATTTCGGGGTTAGTCTGGAAAACCAATCCATCAATGCTGTTTCCTACCAGTGGATTTTCAGCGACGGGTCATCCAGTGAAGATGTGGATGTATCTCACCAGTTCCTGAATATGGATCCGTGGCAGGTCACCCTTGTGGCGATTGGTTCGCTGGGCTGCGAACAGCGGATTACGGAGGTCTTTTACCCACCCGGCAGCCTCTACATTCCCGATTGTTTTACGCCTGATCAGGATAATCTCAATGACGTTTTTCAGGTTCAGGGCCACGATATCGGTTGGTTCAAAATCTGGATTTACGACCGATGGGGTGACCTCGTCTATTACTCGGAGTCCTTGGATGGGGTCTGGGACGGCTCCGACCGGGCAGGAGATTACTTCAGCCGGGATGGCGTGTACATATACCGTGTTGAGGCCCAGGGAGTGCGCGGGAATATTATCGAGAAGGAGGGCACGATTACCCTGATCCGATAGCGTCACCGGCTGATGTTGGAGACCAGGCGAAAGGCCCAGGCAACTTTTCGGGTCTATCTTGCATCACTTTTAGCGTTAACTTAATCCTATGATTCGTTCTCTTGTTTTCGTTATGTGCGGCATCGCTGTTTCTTTCAGCGCCTCCGCTCAGATTACCGTCGACAACGCCCAGACGGTTGAATCTTACGTGCAGAATGTCCTGCTCGGCAGCGGGGTCACGGTATCGAATATCACCTTCAACGGTGCTCCCGCCAATCAGGTCAGCACGCAGGTAGGGAGTTTTGATTGTCCGGGCTGCAATGTGGGCATTGACAATGGCTTCTTGATGACCTCCGGAGATATCCAGGTTGTTATCGGGCCGAATGATTCGGGCAGTAGCACGCTGGGAGGTGGGCTCAATGTCGCTGGCCCCGACCCTGATCTCAATGCTATAAGCACCGGATTTGGAATCAATGACTGGGCGATTATTGAATTCGATTTCATTCCGGCAGGCGACTCCATCAAGTTCAACTATGTATGGGGTTCAGAAGAATACATGGAATTTGTGAATTCCAACTTTAATGATGTCTTCGGCTTCTTCCTGAGTGGTCCGGGTATCAATGGTCCGTTCAGTGATAATGCCATCAACATTGCCGTAGTACCCGGTACAAACCTCCCGGTGACAATCGACAACGTGAATGCCAACTTGAATGGGCAGTATTATATCGATAATGGCGATGGTTTCACCCCACCATTCAGCTCAGACCCATTCTACATCCAGTTTGACGGGTTCACCGTACCGCTGCTGGCGGAAGCTCAGGTAATCTGCGGTGAGACTTACCACATCAAACTGGCTTGTGCCGATAGCGGTGACGGATCCTGGGATTGTGGCGTCTTCTTCGAAGAAGGCAGCTTCTCTTCGAATTTTGTAACGGTGGATGGTGAGGTGGGAATCCCTGATCCCCCGGCGTTCCTTCCGGAAAACAGTTTGCTTGAGGGATGTATCGACGGGTTCTTTACCATTTTCCCGCCCAATAACCTCACTGAACCGACGAATGTCACCTTTATCATCGGTGGTTCTGCCACAAACGGCACAGATTATCAGACCATCAGTTCCACGGTTCAGCTCGTACCGAATGAGCCCTCTCAGATTTCAGTCAACACCATTGCCGATACCAACGTGGAGGGTACAGAGGACATCAGCATCACCTATATCTACGAGAATAGCTGCGGAGATTTAGATACCGCTTTAGCAACTTTATTCATTGTGGATTACATCCTGCCTGCTGTATCACTGGAGGACCTGTTCATCTGCCCTGAGGCTTCGGCTGTGGCCAATCCGAATGAACAGAATGGAGCACCGCCATTTACCTATTCCTGGAGCAGCGGCCAGACGACACCCACGGTGAATTACCAGGCGGGACAGGCAGGGGAGTACACTGTAACCATAACGGATTATTGCGAGAATGCAGCATCTGTCACGTTTGATGTCATAGAGCCATCCCCGTTTGAGGCTATTCCGGCGGCGGATATATGCCTGGCTTCAGTGAGTGACCCGCTGGCGAGTGGTGGAGCTTTACCATATACCTATGAGTTTGATGAGGTCGGGCTTGAGTTGACGGGGACTACCTCAGTATTCCGGGGACTTGCAGCAGGTGAGTACCTGGTGACGATTATCGACGCATGTGGTCAGGAAGCCGAAGTGCCTGTAATTGTCGTGGAATGTGACACGTGGATTCCGAACATTTTCACTCCGGATGGAAGCGGTAAGAATGACGCTTTTGTGATTTGGGGGCTTGAAGGTTTTCCGGGCAGTGATCTGCTTGTATATAACCGCTGGGGTGCATTGGTCTATGAATCCACTAACTACCGAAACAACTGGCGAGGAACGGATTTGCCTGATGGTATTTACTACTACATATTCAAGCGGTCCGATGGACAGAATTTCGAAGGATACGTGCACCTCACCAGGAAGCAGTAATCAATTCAACAGTGAATGTCCGGTCATCACTGACGGACACTTGATGCCCATCAGGTGAAGCACCGTGGGCGCCACATCGGCGAGGACGCCGTTGCGAACCGCAGCGATTTCCTCGCCGATGATCCACACGGGCACGGGGTTCGTGGTATGGGCAGTGTTCGGACTTCCATCCTCGTTGATAGCATAATCAGCATTCCCGTGGTCGGCAATCACGATGATGGCGTATCCCAATTCCCGTCCCGTGCTCACCACATCATGCAGGCAACGGTCCACTGTCTCGGCAGCCCGGGTAATCGCATCGAACACCCCCGTATGGCCTACCATGTCTGTGTTCGCAAAATTCAGGCAGATAAAGTCAGGATGATGGGCGCGCATGTCGGTGCAGATTGCTGAAGCGATTTCCGGTGCGCTCATTTCCGGCTGAAGGTCATAGGTGGCTACCTTGGGTGAGTGAATAAGGATTCGCCGTTCACCGGGGAATTCAGTTTCCCTGCCTCCGCTGAAAAAGAATGTCACGTGTGGATATTTCTCTGTTTCGGCAATGCGCACCTGGGTGAAGCCGGCATCGGATATGACTTCACCAAGAGTCTGGCTGAGGTTGTCTTTGTCGAACACGACATGCACCTGACGGTAGGTATCATCGTAGTTGGTCATGGTCACATAGTGCAGATCCAGCGGTGTCATGCCGAATTCGCTGAGTGGTTTCTGAGTGAGCACCTCAGTGATTTCTCTGCAGCGGTCGGTGCGGAAGTTGAAGCAGATGACCACATCTCCCGGCTGGATCACAGCAACAGGATACCCGTCCGGGCCGGTTATTACAGAAGGTTCAATAAACTCATCGGTGATGCCTTTTTCATAGGAAGCTGTGATGGCCTCGGATGCTGAATGGTGGGGCTGTCCGATGCCCGAGGTAAGGAGGTCGTACGCTTTTTTGACGCGTTCCCAGCGCTTGTCCCGGTCCATCGCATAATAGCGTCCACAAACTGACGCAATCGCGGCGTTTTTTTCTGAAATGTGCTTCTCAAGCTGCCGGATAAATCCGATGCCGCTTCTCGGATCTGTATCGCGCCCGTCGGTAAAGGCGTGAATGAATGCCGGTACGTTCATTTCATCGGCCATATCACACAATGCCTCGAGATGGGTAATGTGCGAATGCACGCCCCCGTCGGAAACGAGTCCCATCAGGTGAAGACGAACTCCTTTCTGCCGGGCTGTTTCGAATGCCTCCACGAGCGCGGGATGAGTCCTGAACTCACCTGATCGGGCTGCACGGCTGATACGCACGAGGTCCTGAAAAACCACCCGTCCGGCTCCGATATTCATGTGGCCCACTTCACTGTTGCCCATCTGGCCATCAGGAAGTCCCACATGCTCACCATCGGTGCGCAATTCGGCATGCGGAGAGGTTGCGTAAAGACTATCTGTAAAAGGAGTGTGAGCGGCATAGATGGCATTGGATCGATCGTGGCGTCCATGTCCCCATCCATCCAGAATAATCAGGCATACGCGCTTAGCGGGAGCTTGCATCATGCAAAGGTAGTCGAGCCGTGAATGTAGATCCCTGAGGCCGGTTATCGCTGACTTCTATGCGTCCGTGGTGCAATCTAAGGGATGAAGCCACGATATAGAGTCCGAGACCAGTGCCTTTGTGACGCCTGACTTGCTCGTTACCAGACCGGTAAAACTTGGTAAAGATCCGTTCTTTTTCCTCATCCGGGATGCCTGCACCATTGTCGCTCACGGTTATGACGGCTTCTTCGCCCTCCAGATGCAAGTCAACGCTGACATGACCGCCGGGCGGAGTGTACTTGATGGCATTTTCCACAAGGTTAAAGCAAACTGCACGGAGGAGTTCGGGCTCTCCGCTTACTACCACCTCCGGTTGGATACTGTGCGTCACGGTACGCTGACTCTGGTAAAGGTTTGCAAAGCGGGTGGTTTCTCCCAGAAGCATGGTGGACAAATCGGTGGACGTGAGCTCTCCCTGATCCTGCCCTTGCTCGAGCCGTGTAGCCAGGAGGATATTTCCCGTAAGTCCCTCGAGCCGGTTCGTTTCTTTGAGAGCATCGGCTACCAGTTTGCGCCGCTGTTCATCCGACATCTCCCGGCTGTTCAGAGTTTCGAGCATGAGTTTCACCGCTGCCACGGGAGTCTTGAGTTCGTGTGTCACAGCCAGCAGAAAGGTCCGCTGCATGCCGGCCAGGTGGAGCTCGCGTCGTACCGTCCTCCGGATCGTACGGAATCCGATAAAGAGGAGGATAAGAAATACGGTTCCCTCACCGGCAATCATGAGGGCCTGACGCAAGCCCGAGTCATCGCTGCCGCGCATGGATGCCAGGTCACGCGTGACGGAAATCAGGAGGTATCCCCACCACAGGACCTGAAGGAGAATGTACAAGCCGAGCAGATTCAGGATGGCCAGCGAACGACGGGCTTTTGGGTTGGGCATGCCACAAAGTTAACTTCGCTGCGATGCATCCGGTTGAGGAGGGTTTCCGCCAGGTAACGGACCAGATGGGCCGCACCGTTATGGTTCCTGCGGCCCCGCGTCGCATTGTGTCTCTGGTGCCTTCTCAGACCGAGTGGTTGGCTTCACTCGGGCTGGATGATGAAGTGGTGGGAATCACCCGGTTCTGCGTCCATCCGCGGTCGTGGTTTCTTTCCAAGGGGCGTGTGGGAGGTACCAAGGATGCCCGCACGGCCGACATCTTGTCGCTTCGGCCTGATCTGGTGCTGGGCAACAAGGAAGAAAATACCCGCGCTATCGTAGAAGCACTGGAGCCGCATGTGCCTGTATGGATGAGTGAAGTTGAAAACCTGGAGGATGCTTTTTCGATGATGGAATCCACGGCAGCGCTCGTGAAGAGGGAAGAGATAGCCCGCCCCCTGATTGAGCGCATACGCAATGGTTTCAGCACGCTGCACAAGGGGCGGCCGATGCGGTGCTTGTACGTCATATGGCGGGATCCCATCATGGTGGCGGGCAAGGGAACATTCATTTCCGATTTGATTCATCGCATGGGCTGGGTGAATGTGGCGGAAAGTGAGTCTGGGCGCTATCCTGAAATCCCGACGGACCGCATCGCGGAACTTCGCCCTGATATCATCCTCTTGTCCAGCGAACCCTATCCGTTCCGGGAGAAGCATATAACGGACTTCAGGTACCTTTTGCCCGGTTGCCGCGTGCTTCTGGTCGATGGTGAGCTTTTCACCTGGTATGGATCGCGGCTGTTACACACCTTTCCTTATCTCCGGGAGTTGGCCAGTAGCGAGGGATGAGCTGGGCAAGTGCGTTATCGCAAGGAGTGCTTCCTGAAGGGATGTTGAATTCACAGGAATAGCGTCAAAACTTTTGCAGAAGAGCCAGAATGACTGGATCAACATGGGCAATTTTGTTTTCACATCACAAAGCATTGATCCATTCCCGGCGCCATTGGTTGTTTTGTAGGGTCCTGAGCCTCTTTGTCGCCCTTCATATTGGGCTTTCCGGCAGTTCACAGCAGGTGGGCGTAGTCCTCAGTGGAGGGGGAGCTACTGCACTCGCACACGTAGGCTTCCTTCGGGTACTTGAAGAGCGCAATATCCCGATTGACTTCATCGGAGGAACCAGCATGGGCGCTGTGATTGCGGCGATGTATGCGAGCGGTTATTCGGTGGTCGAGATCGACTCGATTGTTCGCTCGGCCGAATTCGGCATGATGGCCGAGGGGGAGTTGGATGACCGGTATCGCTTTTATTTCTCGGAGATGGATCGCACAGCCGAGATGGGCACCATTAAATACAGCAAGGGGGAATTCATGACCAACGCAATTCCCACCAACCTGATCAATCCGGTATTGCTCGACTGGAAATTCATGGAGGGCTATTCGCAGGCCGATGCTGCCAGCAACAATGACTTCGACCAGCTGATGATTCCCTTTCGCTGCATCGCTTCTGATGTGGCCAAAAAACGGGAAGTGCTGTTCAGGGAAGGACCCTTGAATACGGCAGTTCGGGCGTCCTGTACCTATCCGTTTTACCTGCCTCCCCGGAGAATTCAGGGAGCGCTGCTGTATGATGGTGGGATCTACAACAACTTTCCTGCGGATGTGATTTATCGTGAGTTTCTGCCCGATGTGATCCTGGGGTGTAATGTGTCAGAGGACGTAATGGAACCGGATGAAGATGATCTGTTATCCCAGCTACAAAGTATGATTCTCTTCCGCGACGAGGAGCAAGAGTTATGTGAGCAGATGATTGTGGTTCGGCCCCGGATGTCGGATGTAGGTACCTTCGATTTCGATCGGATTGAAGAGGCGGTGCAGGTGGGATATACGGCGACTCTGGACCGGATAGCTGAAATCGAGTCCATGATAGAGCGGCGCGTTAGTCTAGAGGAAAAGACGGCACTCCGCAAGGCCTTTCAGTCGCGCTTTCCTCCTCTTGTTTTTGATGAGATTCAGATTAATGGACTTGAGCGCAGCCAACGCGGATACGTGAGAAAGCTTATCGGCCGGCGTCCTGGACTTTTCAGTCTGTCGGAGATCAAGGAACCTTATTTCAGGATTTTCTCGGATCAGAAAATCCAGTCGCTTTATCCTGAGGCTCAGTACAAGCGACAGCAGGGTACGTATCGGTTGCTCATCGACGTAAAGCGGGAAAAGGATTTGTTCCTCTCCTTTGGAGGAAATTTCTCTTCGAGATCTATCAATACCGGATTTGTCGGTATGCGCTATCACTTGTTTGGGGCAACGGCGGCAACGCTCGAGGCCAACAGCTATTTCGGCCGGTTTTATGGATCCATCTATGCCGGGGTGCGATGGGACATCTCCACGCGTAAGCGCATACCCATCGCTCTTCAGGCATCTTTCACTCAGAACCGCTGGGATTTCTACCGAAGTCTGGCGTTTTTCTTCGAAGATGTCAAGCCATCATTCATTCTGTTGAATGAGCGCTATGGCAATCTTTCCTTTACCCTTCCTGCCGGGAATAAGGGCATCGTGAGGGCTGATGCTTCTTATGCTTACTTGTTTGATGAGTACTATCAGACACGTCAGTTCCTTTCGGTAGATACGGCTGACCGGACCGAACTGGATGCGGCCTTACTCCGTCTGACCTGGGAGCGAAACACCCTGAACCGAAGGCAGTATCCAAGCAAGGGCTCATTCATCAGCGCCTCTGTGAAATGGGTTTCGGGGGTCGAGACCACCCTGCCTGGGAGTACTTCGGCAATCCGGGATACTACGCGCACTGCCCACCGGTGGGTGGTAGCCAGGTTCAACTGGCAGAATTACTTTTTCAGGAAGGGAAGGGTGCACCTGGGATTTCTGGTGGAAGGGGTGGCCAGTAATATGCCGTTCTTCCTGAACTATGTTTCAAGTGCGATTATTTCTCCGGCGTTCCAGCCGATTCCCGAGAGCCGGACATTCTTCATGCCCCAGTTCAGGGCGCACAACTATGCAGCGGGCGGACTTATTTTCGTGACAGAACTCTCGAAGAATCTGGACTTCCGTCTGGAGGGTTACGGATTCAATGCCTTTGGACGAATCCTCGCAGGCAGGGATGGCAAGGCGGTGTATAACTACGATTTGAAACCTTTCTATATCGCCAGCAGCAGCGTGGTATTCCATTCCCCGATTGGTCCTGTAAGTTTATCGGCCAACTATTACGATCAGAAGGATGAGCCCTGGAGTGTACTCTTCAACTTTGGTTATCTGATCTTTAACCGCTCGGCGCGGGACTGATTGTCGCTCCATGCCTAATTTGGCCTCATATTTCATGAAGATGGATAAAATCAAATTCGCCGTTATTGGTGCAGGTCATATCGGCAAGCGGCATGCGGAAATGGTAAGCCGGCATGAGGGGGCAGAACTCGTAGCGATGTGCGACCTGCGCTCACGGGAAGAATGTGGCGCAGATGCGTCAGTGCCGTTTTTCCGCAGCGTGGAAGAGATGCTAGCCGCAGTGCCCGAATGTGATGTCGTTTGCGTATGCTCGCCCAACGGTCTGCACGCAGCCCATTCACTTGCCGCACTCGAGGCCAGAAAGCACGTAGTGGTGGAAAAGCCGATGGCGCTGACGAAGGCGGATTGTGAGAAGATCATCTACACTTCACTCAATGTGCACAGGCAGGTATTTTGTGTAATGCAGAACAGATACAGCCCGCCCAGTGAGTGGATCAAGGAAGTGATCGAGTCCGGCAGATTGGGCAAGATTTTCATGGTGAACATCGACTGCTTCTGGAACCGCGATGAGCGGTATTACAAGAAAGGAGGCTGGAAGGGCACTCAGGAACTCGATGGGGGCACGCTGTTCACCCAGTTCTCGCACTTCATCGATATTATGTACTGGCTCTTTGGAGATGTGAGCAATATTCAGGTGCGTCTGCGGGATTTTAATCACGCGGGAATGACTGATTTTGAAGATTCCGGGATTGTGAGTTTTGACTTCGTCAACGGGGGTATCGGATCACTGAACTTCTCTACATCGGTATATGATGTGAACTTTGAAAGCAGCATGACGATCATCGGGGAGAAGGGTACAGTAAAAATCGGCGGCCAGTACATGAATGAAGTGGTATATTGCCATATCAAGGATTATACGATGCCCGCCCTGCGTGAGGCAAATCCGGCCAATGACTACGGATTTTACAAAGGATCAGCGGCCAATCACGTGCACATTATCGAGAATGTCGTGGATACCCTCACCGGTCGCTCGCAGATCACCACCAATGCGCTTGAGGGACTGAAGGTGGTGGATATCATTGAGCGGAT
>CANGTU010000050.1 GCA_947456965.1 Flavobacteriales bacterium | reverse complement strand
CAGACGATGCAGGCAACAGCGCTTCCTGCACCTTCCAGGTGATTCCATCTGATCAGACGGCACCAGTCATCACATGCCCTGCTGACCAAATCGTGGCCTTCACACCAGCGTGCACATACACGCTGCTCGATTACTCGGGGCTGGCTGCCGCGGCCGATAATTGTGATGCGTCATTGATGATTATACAGTCGCCTGCTTCCGGAACGGTCATCAGTAGCGCGACTACAATTACACTTTCTACTACAGATGATGCGGGCAATAGCACCTCCTGCACGTTCCAGATCATTCCGACAGACCAGACTGCACCTGTGATTGCATGCCCTGCCAGCCAGGTGTTGCCCATTGACGAATCATGCAGTGCCGAAATTCCGAATCTTACAAGTCTGGTTATCGCAACGGACAACTGTGATTCATCGGTCACGCTTACACAGACACCGGCGTCCGGAACGATCATTACCACGAGCACAACGGTAATCATCACTGCCACAGATGATGCGGGCAACACCTCATCATGCACCGTGGATGTTATACCTGCAGACCTGACCGCACCCGACATGGATTGTCCGGCTGACCAGATCATTGCTCTGTCGGCTTCATGTGATGCAGTACTTCCCGACTTCACGGGGCTGGCTGTCACAAGTGATAACTGCGATGCTTCGGTAGCGGTAACGCAGGTGCCTGCAGCGGGTACAATGATTACAGCGAGCACAACAGTCACCTTGACAGCTACTGACAATGCCGGTAACATCACCATCTGCACGCTGGAAGTCGTTCTGGCTGATCAGACTGCGCCCGCGCTTGTTTGTCCTCCGGATCAGGTTCTGGTCCTGGATGCTTCATGCGAAGCAGTGTTGCCGGATTATACTTTCCTGGCTACAGTGTCGGATAACTGTGATACCTCATTGACGATTACGCAATCGCCTGCGGCGGGAACCATGATAACCGGAATCACGCTGGTTACGCTGACTTCAGTGGATGACGCGGGCAACACGGCATCATGTACGGTTGAGGTGACGCCAACCGATCAAACGGCTCCGGATATCACTTGTCCGGGTGATCAAACGCTGGTACTGAGCTCGGATTGTGAGGCTATCCTGCCGGATTTCACCGGACTGGTTGCTGCAACGGACAACTGTGATGCATCAGTAACTATCACTCAGTTGCCGGCTCCGGGTACCAGCATCACCATCGCAACTACCGTTATCATCACGGCAACGGATGCCGCCGGCAACAGCGAATCTTGTGAGCTGCAGGCCATACCTGATGATCAGGTGGCTCCTACAATCACATGTCCAACCACACAGGCCATCGCCTTCGATGCGGATTGCACAGTCGTTCTTCCTGACTACACGGGTCTGGCGGTGGCTGCAGACAATTGTTCGCCAACGGTTGCGGTCACTCAATCACCCGCTCCCGGAACGCTTATTTCCGGCATCATCACCGTAACACTTACTGCAACGGATGGAGTCGGCAATGCCATGTCGTGCTCGTTTGACGTCATACCATCCGACCTGACAGCACCATCCATTGACTGTCCGGCTGATCAGATCCTTGCCATTGATGCATCGTGTGAAGCGACATTGCCCGATTACACCGGGTTCGCAATCACCGATGACAACTGCGATGCTTCAGTTACAGTAACACAGTCCCCTGCTCCAGGGACGCTGATTGCGGGCACTACTGCCGTAATCCTGACTGCTGCAGATGATGCCGGAAATGAGTCTTCATGCACATTTGATGTGACTCCAGTTGATCAGCTCGCCCCGAGCATCGTATGCCCACCCGATCAGACCGTAGCTTTTTCGGCTTCCTGTGATTTCATCCTCCCGGATTATACGAGTCAGTCAGCCACATCAGATAACTGTGATACAGATGTTGTGGTGACCCAATTGCCCGCGCCGGGAACGGTCATTACAGCAAACACGACCCTGACGCTCACCGCCACCGATGATGCAGGGAATGCGGTCTCATGCACTTTCCAGGTGTTCAAGACCGATCTTATTGCGCCTGATCTGACGTGTCCTGCGGATCAAGTCATTGCGCTGGGCGTTGATTGCACAGCGGTTCTTGCGGATTACACGACACTAGCAGCAGCCACAGATAACTGTGGCGGATTGGTCACCATCAGCCAATCACCGAACGCTGGAACGGTTATTACCGCCACCGCCACGATCACTCTGACGGCCACCGATGAAGCCGGCAATAGCGCTACGTGTGCATTCGAGGTAGTGCCCTCGGATCAGGCTGCACCGGTGGTGACATGCCCGGGAGACCAGCAGACGACAGTTACAGGGGATTGTGAGTTTGTGCTGCAGGATTACCTCGGACTCGTCGTTGCCACAGATAACTGTGATAGTTCCGTACAGTTCAGTCAGAGCCCCGCGCCAGGAACACTTCATTCCTCTGCTGTAATGGTTGAAGTGACTGCTACCGATGATGCGGGAAATACATCTACCTGCACATTTATGGTGAACCCGATCGATCTGGTTGCCCCGGTGATCACCTGCCCGGCGGACCAGTCAGTGGCCTTCGGTCCTTCATGCACGTTTGAGCTGGCGGATTACACGTCACTCGCGACCACTTCAGATAACTGTGGTGGTACCATCGGCGTGACACAAAGCCCTGCAGCTGGCACGGTAGTCAGCGGCACGACTGCAGTCACTCTGGTGGCTACCGACCCCGTGGGAAACAGCAGCAGTTGCTCCTTTGATGTGATTCCTGCGGACCTCGACGGCCCCGTGATTGAATGTCCGGAGGACACTTCAATCCCATTGGATGCTTCCTGCTCCTTGGTGGTGCCGGATTTCATCACAGGGCTGACTGTAACGGATAATTGCTCATGGACGATAGCAACAACACAACAACCGGCGGCCGGCACAGTCCTGACTGAATCCTTCACGGTGGTCATTACGGCTGAAGATGAGGTGGGCAACAGCAGCACCTGCTCCTTTGATGTGACAGTCTTTGATGAACTGCCACCACAGATTGCGTGTCCGGCGCTCCTGCCCATCACCACCGTTCCTGGAAGTTGTCAGGTATGGGTAGAAGTTCCTGCTCCGGTAGCAGCGGATGACTGCGGTGTGGCAAGTGTAACCAATGACTTCAATGGCACAGACGATGCCACCGGATTTTACAATGCAGGGGAAACACTGGTCGTCTTTACCGTGACCGATCTGTCTGGTAATACGGCAACCTGCAATACGACCATCACTATTCTCGATATCGAAGCACCAGTTATTGTTTGCCCGGATGATATAGAGACCTGCAGTACAACGGGCGTTTACACGCTGCCGGTGATGACAGACAACTGCGGTATAGAGAACTACAGCATCTTCCCTCCTGAGCTCCACCCCGATGGCGTATTCCCGGTGGGTACCTCAACCGTCGAAATCACGGCATGGGACGCTGCAGGGAATGAAACCACGTGCTCCTTTACAGTCACTGTGCCCACACCCGAGGAATGTTGCCTGGTGACCCCGGTGGCCGGTACGCTGACGATCAGTGACACTACTCCATGTCTCGATGATACCGTTATCCTTACTCTGGAATCGTTCACAGGTCAGCTGGCCTGGCTGGTGAATAGCACGGTCTCATCCGGACAATATATTGTTCATCCGGAGTCGTCATCCACCCTGCAAATTCCCGTGTCAGAGCTCACAGTAGTCAAGGCGATGGTATTCTTCGCTGGATGTGATACGGTGTTTTCGCCTGCGGTCACGCTCACGCCGGTGAGCTATTCGTTCCCGGCTTGTCCCACAGATCAGACACTTGTGAGGGGTGCAGATTGCTCGGCTCAGTTGCCCGATTATCCTCTGGATCTGGGCTGGGGATTGTGGAATGGACTGGTATCGGCTATTCAGTCTGTTCCGGCCGGGCCGATCACCTCGGATACAATTGTTTCGATTGCACTCACGGATGCCTGTGGCATTCAGGATACCTGCATCTTTAACGTGGTACTGGTGGATGATACGCCCCCTGTGTTTGATGCCAATTGGCCGACGTCTCTGGATCTCGCCCTTTCTGCGTCGTGTGTGGCGGAATTGCCTGATGTATTGTCCCTGGGTGGTATCAGCGATAACTGCACACCTGCTTCGGAAATAGTCCTGATTCAGTCCGTCGCACAGCTCGATGCTTTCACTTTTGAAGTAACTCTTTCCGCTACTGACGAAATCGGGAATTCCTCAGCTCACATCATCACCTTGAATTACACCGATCAGGAAGCTCCCGCAGCAACGTGCCCCGGTCAAATTGAATTGCAGGTGACCACCGGCTGCGAGTTGCCAGCACCCGACTTTGCAGTGGAGGTGACAGCAACGGACAATTGTGGTGTGGAGACCATTGTGTCTTCTATAACCGTGGGTATTCCATTGGAAGTAGGTACACATCCGCTCTCATTCACGATTACCGATGTGAACGGGAACGAGAGCCAGTGTCCGTCGGAAGTGGTGGTGCTGGATCTGATTGTTCCTGAAGTGCTATGTCCGCCTTCTGCTGAGCTTCCGCTTACTACTTCCTGTGAGCTTCCGCTCCCGGATTATACAACGACTGTCACAGTTATCGAGAACTGTTCTTTTGTAATCAGCCAGATTCCGGCTGCAGGTACGCTGCTGGCCATAGGAAATCACACAGTGACTGTTTCCGTGGAGGATGGCAGCGGAAACGCGACTTCATGTTCGTTTGATATAACGGTAACGGATGAATCTGCCCCGGAACTGGGCAATGATATCCTGGTCACATCCTGCGATCCGGATGTAACAGTGGATCAACCCATTGCAACCGATAATTGCCTTGCTCAGGTGACCCGGATAGATTCGAATGGATTTGACCTTACGGATACGTTCCCAGTGGGCACAACCGTATTCACGTTTGTCGCTGAAGACACGTTCGGCAATACCGACACACTCAATCTTTCCGTCCAGATCTTCGAACTTCCCACCCTTAGCCTGGACCAGAATGCGCTGACCGAATGCTCTGCGGTGGGAACGGTTGATCTGAATACGCTGGTCAATACACCGGATACGTATACCATCGATGGTCCTTCTGTCACCAATGGTGTGGTAGATGTGACCGGGTTGGGGGGCCAGACGATAGAGTACACAGTCACGGCCACCCTCGGGCAGTGCAGTGTGGATGAGATCATCACGTTGACTGTGGTTGAAGAGGCGAATATCATCTACGAGGGTGAAACGGATCTCTGTGAGGGTGTACAGGTGATAGAGTTGAATACGAATTGTGAAAACCTGACGTGGACGGTGAATGCGCCTGCGGAATTGCTATCCACGCAAGGAAGCTCGGCTACGGTCACGTTCCCTTCAGGAGGTGTCTATTCCATTCAGGTGGATGGTGAGTCAGGCGTTGTGTGCCAGACTACCCAGACTCTCGAGTTTGTTCTTTTCGAGCAGCCGGAGTTTTTGGAAGCAGGCCCCGATCAGGTGCTTTATCTCACCAATACAACCCAACTCAGCGGAGAGAGTGATGGCAATGGCTGGCTGGAATGGTCCTCGCCCGTTCAGCAGATATTCTTCCATGACGAAGCGAGCAACACAACACAGGTATCCTCTCTTCCTCCGGGAACGAGTCTGATCTACTTGTCGCTCACCAATGGAGCCTGTCCGGCGATTTATGACAGCTTGTTCATCACAGTAGAGGGATTGCAGATTCCAACGGGGATTTCTCCAAACGGTGATGGATATAATGATACGTTTGAGATCCCAGGCATTACCAACCTGAGTGAGCGGACCTTGAATATCTTTAACAGATGGGGTCAGTTGATTTATACCAGCAACGCATATGATAATTCATGGGGCGGACAGACCGATGACGGAAAGGAGTTGCCCAATGATACATACTTCTATGAATTAAACATCGGCACCGAAGTGCATCGGGGCTATGTGGTTATAAAACGCTAACTACCGTGAGAAAGTCCATTATCATCCTGCTCATATGCTGGTCTGCCGCTGCCTTCGGACAGTTACAGCCGCAGATGACGCAGCACATGTACAACCCGATGCCATTCAATCCTGCTACGGCCGGCTATCGGGAGGCCCTCAGCGGAACCATCTCTCACCGGCAGCTGTGGAGGGCCTTTGACGGCACTCCCACCACCTACACGCTGGGTATCCACGCACCGGTGTTCAACCCGTCCTTTGGTGCCGGACTTCTGGTGCAGCATGATGAAATCGGGGTTAGCCGAAGTCTGGGTGTTGCCGCTCAGTTTGCTTATCGCGTGCGCACGGGAAAGAGCGGGAAGTTGTGCTTTGGAATCAAGGCAGGAGTCATCAATCAGCTCGATAAATGGTCGGCGGTAATTACTACGGATGCCGGCGATGATGCATTTACCATAGGCGATACCCAGTCCTGGCTTCCCGATGTGGGCGCAGGCGTTTACTATTACCGGAAAAAGTACTATGTGGGTTTTTCAGTCCCTACATTCTACAGCCGGCAATATGATGGCGCAGGGATGTATGCTCCCAGATTCGCGCCGGGAGAATCCACCTTTGTTTTCCATACAGGTGGAATTGTGAATCTGAGTAAATCGCTCAATATTCAGCCGAGTCTTCTGGCGCGTTATCAGCAAGTATCAGGATATCAGCTTGAAACGGGTGCGATGTTTAACCTGAAGGACCGTTTCGGACTGGGAGGAGCATACCGGATGGGCCAATCCTGGACGGCGATGATGCGGCTATTTATTACGAAGCAGATAGCCCTCGTTTATGCCTACGATCGGTTCATCTACGAAGCGCAGACATTCGACCGGGGGACTCATGAAATTACCCTGAGCATGGATCTTGTGCGTCATACCAAAGCTCCGGATACCCGATTTTTTTGATTATGCGTTACCTCGTCCTGCTTATCCTTTTGCTCTTTGCCACCGCTGGGGTGGCCCAGTCCTATGAGGTGAGCCGTGCATCCTTCAATGGCTCGCAGGATGACTTCTGCGCGGTGAGGAGGTCTGATAGTTCGTTGGTGTGGGTCACCAACAGGCGGACAGATGGCCTGGGGGTGTATATGGACGCCAATGGCAATACTACGTCCAATCTGTTCACTCTCGCACCGGGCTCAAAGGCCGCAGTGTCTCTAAGTGCAATCATCAACAGCATCTATAACGAGGGCCCTTTCTGTTTCGGGCCGGGAGAAAAGGAGATTTTCTTCACGGGAACGGTGCAGGGAAAGGGTAAAACGCCCAACAGTCTGGGTATCTATTACAGCCGCATGGAAAGCGGGCAGTGGACCGTGCCTGTGATGCTCCCATTCCAAACGGCATACGGTTTGGTACAGGCGGCCCACCCCACCCTGTCAGCAGATGGAAATCGACTATACTTCAGCGCTTCTCTGCCGGGTGCTAATGGCAACTCGGATATCTATTACAGCGACCGCTCAGGCGATACCTGGTCGAATCCCGTCCGACTGGGCGAGCCTGTTAATACACCTGGCAATGAAGCATTCCCGTTTATAAACCGATCAGGGGTGCTCTATTACTCAACTAACCAGTATTCCGGAGGGAAAGATTACGATATCTGCTCGATCGATCTCAGCGATGCGGAGGCATCTGTGAAGCGACTACCAGAACCCATGAACAGCAAGCGCAACGATTACGGCTACTGGTCCAATGAACGGGATGAGGCGGGATTTATCAGTTCGGACAGGGAGGGATTGCGCGACAGAGTCTATGAGTTTAAGTTCGTCTATCCTGACTTCGTAGATTGCTCGGAAAGCATGGAGATGGATTTGTGTTATCGCATCTCAGAAACTGAAATCATTCCTGTCGATTCATTGCCATTCAGGTTCGAATGGGAATTCGGCGATGGAACCTTTGGAAGGGGATTGAGCAACAAACACTGCTACCCGAAGGAAGGTCTGTATCACCTGGCGCTCAACATCTACGACACCATTACGAATACGGTATTTGCCCGCGTTTCGGAGTCAGACCTGCTCATCGAGAAACCACTTGCGCCATTTATCCGCCAAGAGGACCGAGGGAATGGGGTCTGGGATCTCACAGGACGAACCGAATACCTTGAGGGTTTTGTCCCTACTGATTTCTTTTGGAAGATTGGTCCGCAGCGTCGCGAACAGGGCGAGCAGGTAACTGTGCAACTGAATACAGATACGGTTCAGGTCAATCTTATTGTATCCGGAGTATGGCCGGACGGTGGCAGGGCTCAGTACTGCACATTTATCATGCTGTTTCCTGAAGTGGGTGATCAAGGTTCATCTGGTGTCCTGGCGACATCCGGGGAAGAGCCGGAGGAGAATACTCCAGTGGCCGGAGTGATTCCACCGGAGGAGCAACGAACCTACTTCGTGGAATTCCACGTGAGCCAGGAACCGGTATCTCTTGATTCTTCTCTGTTTGCAGACATCACGTACCAGATTACCGAACGGGCTGAGGATAGTCTCACTTACCGCTACAGCGTGGGATCAGCAGATAATCCTTATGAATTGTATCCAGTCGTTCAGGATATGCGCAACATCGGCTTCTCCAAGAGCCTGGTGAGGGAAGAACGGATTGTGGACTTTAATTCCAAGGTCACATGGAGCGGATTGATTGCGTTCGGATCGGATGAGGAAATCAATGAGTACTTCGAGGATTTCTCAGATATACGTTTTCAAACCAATTCAGGTAAAATTTCCCCAGAGTCATTCAGGATTCTGAATCTCATAGCGGATGCCATGGAAATGAGGCCGGACCTGGTGCTTCACGTTACTGCCCATACGGATGGGGACGGCTCGGCCGAATACAACCAGAAACTTTCAGAGCGTCGGGCATTGAGCGTATTGGAGTATTTCAGGAAAGCAGGTATTGATCCCGCCAGAATTACATGGGAAGGAAAAGGTGAGTCACAGCCTATATCGGATAATGTAACGGATCTGGGAAAAAGACTGAACAGGCGCGTTGAGTTTGAGGTAAGAACTGTAGGTAAGAAATAACCACCCGAAATAGGAAGATCAGACATGCAGCAAGCCAGAAAATTACATGACAGCATTATCGGCAGTGGTCTGCCGATCCCATGCCGCGGAAAGAGTTGGTCGGCCGGTAAGCCGGTAAGGCTGGTCGTCGCCTTCACACTGCTCATAGGTCTGATGCCATCCCCCGGGAGATCACAGGCCGTTCCCGCAACGGATGAGAACATTCCTTTTCTGGTCACATTTGGCAAAGACGCAGGGACCAAGTGGGGTGATGATGATTACAGCCAGGTGTTCTTTTTTACCGTCCCTAAGGGCTTTACCGAACCATTCTACATCCGGGTTTTTGACCCCGATTGCGGGGGGCAGCATGATGAAGGGAACGGAGGTTTCAATACCGTGACGAAGTTCTCCCTCTATGGCGGTGCAGGTTGTATCACCAACCCGGATGCCCGGGGCGTGGATCCGACAGGTGATTACCGCAGCGGAAATCAATTGGCATCGAAGGTGTTCTCCGCGGATGCAAAAACAGATAATGGCTGGTACACATTCGGCCCTATCAACCCCAAGGATGGGGAGCTGGAGCTGGGTTACGGTGGACAGGTGTTCAAACTGATCTGCGAGGGAATAAAGGGCGATGACGGAAACCTCTACCGCTACTTCATGAGTACGAAGCCTGACCAGAATGTGCCAGTGGAGGGAGGAAATGCGTTCACCTTTGAGTATACCTTCAGACTGCATGCCGATCACCGCCAGATCAGTCATATTTATCCGTTTATTGATAGCAAGACGATCTCGGTCATGCAGCACAATTTCGACTGGGATAATGAAGGATACATCAAGCTCGTATCGGTTTCGAATGCAGGCGAGTACCTGCTTACATCCAGAGAGAATGAGTGGATCAGCAGCAAGTATGTGGTGAATGAAAAGGAAAAGATGAAGTCGCTGGATATTCAATTCAAGAAGGACCCCAGCCGGGTTATCAATAACAATAATGTGGTGTTCTACTTGCGCAACCAGTACGGTGAATCACTCCCGTTCTATACCATCCCGATTGGCGGAATTCCGAGGCCTTCCGGTACCATGAAGATCGAAAAAGCAGGGAAGTAGGAGCAGTCGCCTGACCTGATGTGGAGCAGTCCATTCCGGTTTCTGTCTAATTTTGTGGATATAATATCCTTATAAAATGAACTACTTCTTATCGCTTTTTGCCGCTGTTATGGCCGGTTTCCTGTTACTTTCCTGCGGCGGTTCCACCTCCTCTGAATCGTCAGCACCAGCGGCTGCTGAAGAATCCGGGGTGGCTGTGAACGCTGACTCTGTTGTTGCCGCTGTGGACCTGTTGCGGCGCACGGCAGAGGCTTCAACCACTTCAGGTGTTGAAATTCCCACGGACAGTCTCCGGGAGAAGATCCGCCAGAAGTGGGCCAGGATCCATTTCTACTCGGATAATGGTCAGGTGGTGCGTATCAAAACGTATCCGCATGAGTCTATCTCGAAGCGCACAGAAGAGTTCTACTTCGAGAACGGACAGCTCGTGCTGGCCGTGATCGAAGATGATGGCTCGGCTTCGCGCGGCGAAGAGAGTATTAATAAGATGTATTACTACAACAATGGCAAGCCGGTGCGCGAAGTCGGAAGCACGAGCGAAGGGGAATATACCATCAAGGAATCAGATGCTGAAGAGCTTTTGCAGGAGGCACGTGAGTACCTCGATATCATCGCGAGGCAGCCGAAATAGTGAATGGGCTTGTGCCCAAGAGCTCCGGAAGTCACAGGATTTCCGGAGTTTTTTATGCCCTGGCGGGTATCGCCAGCCAAGCCATCAATCCAGCTCCTGTAGCAATAGCCGCTTCATCCACATCAAACCGCGCATTGTGCAATGCGGCGGTATGGCGCCCGTCGGGTGAGGCAGTGCCCAGCCGGTAGAAGCAGCCGGGCATCATTTGAGAATAGTACGCAAAGTCTTCTGCGGTGGTCCGCATGGGCAGATCAACCACATATTCCGCCCCGAGGTACTCCACTGCGCGGGCGCGGGCTGCCTGGGTCAGGGAAACATGGTTGAGCACTACGGGGTATCCGATTTCAATCCGGAAATCCACCTTGCCGCCCATGCCCTCCACAAGGCCGCGGGCAAGCTGGAGGATGCGCTCATGTGCCTGCCGGCGCCACGTCTCATCAAACGTGCGGAAGGTGCCTTCCAGATAAACCGAGTCGGGGGTGATGTTGGTCGCCCCGTTGCCGATAATCTTTCCGATGGTAAGTACAGTTGGCATTTGTGGATCATTCCACCGCGATACGGCTTGTTGCAGCGCCACAATAAGGTGTGAGGCGATCAGCACCGGATCGATGTTGGCCTGCGGACGTGCGCCATGTCCGCCGCGCCCCGTAATCGTTACATACAATTCATCCGTGGAAGCCATATACGGGCCCGGACGAAAACCCACCTGGCCGGCGGGAAGCTCAGGATATACATGCTGACCCAGGATGGCGGCAGGCAAGGGATTTCCGAAAACACCATCGCGAATCATGAGAGAGGCCCCGCCGGGCAGTTTTTCTTCTGCCGGCTGAAAAATGGCTTGAATCGGATGGTCGATCTGACCGCGCAGTTCATGCAGAATCTTCAGCGCGCCCAGCAGACATGTCGTGTGCACATCATGTCCGCACGCATGCATCACCCCAGGATTGTGACTGGCGTAGTCCACTTCATTGAGCTCCTGAATGGGCAGGGCATCCATATCAGCACGCAAGACGACAACGGCTCCCGGTTCTTCCCGGTTGATCCATGCGGAAATTCCGGTATCCGCAAATCCTGTTTCAAAAGGAATTCCCCACTCCGTGAGTTTTTGCTGCACGAAGGCGGATGTGCCATGTTCCTGATAGGAGAGTTCAGGGTGCATGTGCAGATGCCTGCGGATCGCAATGAGATCAGGCAGTAATTCCCCGGCGCGTTGGCGGATAGCGGAAAGCATTGAGCGAAGGTAACTACGCCGGTACGGAAACAGGAAAACAAGGTGGGGTACAAATGGCCTTTACATCCTCGGGATATTCAAAAAAAATGCTCACCTTGCATGATCTGGTTTTATCTGATCTCCCACACCATGCCTAAAGTCCCGATCACTATCGACAACTATCTTGAGACTCATTACATCCGCCGGAGTAACTGGCTGAGGGCTGCTGTGCTGGGTGCCAATGATGGCATCATATCGATTTCAAGTCTGGCGATCGGGGTGACTACCGCGAGTGATTCACGCGACCCCATTCTGCTGGCTACCGTGGCCGGCCTGGTGGCCGGAGCGCTATCCATGGCTGCCGGTGAGTATGTTTCGGTAAGCTCCCAAACCGATATTGAACAAGCAGATATTGAGCGGGAAAAGGAAGAGTTGCGTGAAATGCCGGAAGAGGAAATGCAGATTCTCGCGCAGATCTATGAGCGGCGCGGACTGAAACCGCAGACTGCCATGCAGGTGGCCCGCGAGCTGACCGATGCGGATGCCCTGGGCGCTCATATGCGGGATGAACTGGGGATTAACGAGGTGAGCCAGGCCAAGCCTGTTCAGGCGGCGTTGGCTTCGGGCTCGGCATTCACAGCCGGTGGGGTACTGCCGCTCCTGGTCACGCTCTTCGCTCCGGTGAGCGGCATGGAGTATTTCCTTTATGGGTTCACCATGCTTTCTCTCATTCTTCTGGGAGCTGTCAGTGCGCGCACCGGCGGATCACCCGTGGGCAAGGCCGTAATCCGCATCGTGATCTGGGGTACACTTGCCATGGTACTTTCTGCCGGGGTAGGATATCTGTTCGGAGTGAGTGTGTGAACTGTGCCCATGAAATGGCAGATCTGTTGGAGCAGGCGAGAGTTACTGGTATCAGATGGGTGCATCGGTTATGATCCACTCAACACCGCTTTGATCTTCACAGCTAACGCCTCACGTGGATCCTGCGCAGTATGGCGGTTACCGGTAGTGATGAATGCGTTGGACGGATGAAGTATCCGGTGTCGAAGTATGGGTTCGCTTTCGAAATATTCCAAAGGCTGCCATGTCTGGTCAGGGGAGTTTATGAACCGGCGTTTCCCGGCATGAGAAAATGAACCATATTTAACCCTTAAATACCATGATTCAAATGAAACCTGTCCCATTGAAGATTTCCATCGCAGTCCTCGCATGTGTATCGCTCGCAGCCTGCAGCAACCTCAGCAGTGAAGTCGGTAACCAGCTCGATGCCCTGAAGAATAAGACGCAATCGCTGGATTCGCTCGTCAATCAGGAGGTAAACAAAGTACAATCGCTGGACTCGCTCATTCAAGTTGAGCAGAACAAGGTGAATCAGTTGGACTCGCTGATTAGCACCAGTGTGTCCAGGCTGGATTCTGTTGCCAGAACAAAGCTGAAGTGACCGAGGGAAACAGAAATACCACAATCCATACATAGAAACCATGAAATGTCCCAATTGTCAGGTCAGTCTGATCATGACCGACCGAAGTGGAATCGAGATTGATTATTGCCCGGAATGTCGCGGTGTGTGGCTCGACCGGGGAGAGCTGGATAAAATTATAGAGCGCTCTGTGCCAGCCATGCGTCCGGAGAAGCAAAATGACTACCCGGACAAGCAGCGCTATTCCTCGGATAAGGATTACCACTACAAAAAGCGCAAGGGTTTCCTTGGGGATTTGTTTGATTTCTGATTTTTGGTGTAGGGGCGCCCCTTGCGGGCGTCCTTTGCCTTGCCGGATTGTGGGCGGGGGTGAACCCCGCCCCTACGGCCGGGGGAAATTTCTGGTCACAAAATCACAGTCACGTTTGAAATGTGACTGGAAAATTGTGACTCTTTATATCGATCACTGAGATTATAAATTAACCTCCGTGACCTCTGCGGTCCTCCGCGACCTCCGTGTTCCGATACAAGGCGCGCAGCGCCCTTCATGTTCCGATAACCCAAACGCAGCGCCTGTTTAACACTTTTCCTTGGGTGTTATTCTCCAAATTGATTTTCTTTGCGCCATGTTTATCACGATGCGTTCCACGGTCAATGATCACCGCTCTTCCGGATTCGACAGTTGTTGTTGTTGCTGTTGATTCCTGTCTGCGCGTATCTGTTTTTTCCAATTCTCCTTTTATGAACTCCAATCAGGCCGAAAAGCTTCAGGCTCTTATTCATTATACTGCGTCGGATGATTTCCGGGCTAATCTCCGCGCCATGGTGCAGGAATTCGGCAAGCACTGCGCCTTTAGCACCAGCTTCAGTCCGGAAGATCAACTCATCACGCACTGGATATTTTCACTGGATCTTCCTGTGCGCGTGTTTACGCTTGACACCGGACGCCTTTTTCCCGAGACCTACAATGTGTGGAGCAGAACCGTTGAAAAATACCAGAAGCCCATTCAGGCTTTTTATCCTGAGGCCGCGGATGTGGCGGATTTTGTCACACGCACTGGTCCCAATAGTTTTTATGCCTCGGTGGAAAACCGCAAAACGTGTTGCCATATCCGCAAAGTAGCTCCGCTGAAAAAGGCGTTGCATGGCGCTGAACTCTGGATCACTGGTATTCGCGCCTCGCAATCGTCTAACCGACAGGATATGTCCGCAATGGAATGGGATGAGTCCAACGGGTTGTTCAAATTTCATCCGTTGTTTCATGCAGACGAAGCGTGGGTGCGCGCGGAAATCCAACGGCTGGCAATACCTTATAATGTGCTCTTCGATCGCGGCTTCCCGAGCGTGGGGTGCTCACCATGCACCCGCGCGGTGCAGCCCGGCGAAGATTCGCGCGCCGGACGCTGGTGGTGGGAATCTCCCAACAGCAAAGAATGTGGTTTGCACGAGAAAAGACACTGACTGAATAATTTCTGTCTCAATGCATAACGATCATCTGAATTACCTCGAGTCGGAAGCGATACATATAATGCGCGAAGTGGCCGCGCAGTTTGAGCGCCCTGCGCTGTTGTTCAGCGGCGGCAAGGATTCCATTACCCTCGTGCACCTGGCAAGGAAGGCTTTTGCTCCTGCGAAAATTCCGTTTCCATTGGTGCATGTGGATACCGGACACAATTTTCCGGAAGCACTCGAATTTCGTGATAGACTGGCAGAGGAAATGGGTGCAAAGCTCATTGTGCGCCAGGTGTCTGACTCCATCGCGAAGCACCGGCTGAAGGAGCCGACGGGAAAATTCCCCTCGCGCAATGCGCTGCAGAGTTATACGCTGCTGGACACCATTGAGGAGTTTGCCTTTGATGCGTGCATAGGCGGGGCGCGGAGAGATGAAGAAAAGGCCCGCGCCAAAGAGCGCATCTTTTCGGTGCGCGATGAATTCGGCACCTGGGAGCCTCGTCTGCAGCGCCCTGAGCTATGGAATATCTACAACGGAAAAATTCACAAGGGAGAAAATGTGCGGGCCTTTCCGATCAGCAACTGGACGGAACTCGATGTGTGGCATTATATCCGTCGCGAAGGAATTGCGCTGCCTTCCATTTATTTCGCGCATGACCGTGAAGTGCTTTCATGGCAGGGACAGCTTCTGGCCGTGAATGAATTCATTCAAATCGAAGACGGCGATCATACGGAGGTGCGAAAGGTGCGGTACCGCACTGTGGGCGACATGACCTGCACCGCAGCCGTCAGCAGCACCGCAGCCACCATCGATGCAGTGATCGAAGAGATTATCGCCACCCGGATTTCTGAGCGCGGTGAGACGCGCATTGATGACCGCATTTCCGAAGCTGCAATGGAAGACCGCAAACGCATTGGTTATTTCTGATACACAAATCAACGATTATGGATTTATTGAGATTTATTACCGCAGGAAGTGTGGACGACGGCAAAAGCACGCTCATTGGCCGATTGCTTTATGACAGTAAAAGCGTGCTGCAGGATCACCTCGCCGTATTGGAGAGTCAGAGCAGATCACGGGAAGAAGGGGAGATTGATCTCGCCTTGCTCACCGATGGATTGCGCGCGGAGCGCGAACAGGGAATTACCATTGATGTGGCCTACAAGTACTTTTCTACGCCACATCGCAAATTCATCATTGCCGATGCGCCGGGACATATCCAGTACACGCGCAATATGATCACCGGCGCGAGCAACGCCGATCTGATGGTGGTGCTGATTGATGCGCGCAACGGGGTAATTGAACAAACACGCCGGCACAGCATCATCGCTTCGCTGCTGCGCATGTCGCACGTGGTGGTAGCCATCAATAAGATGGACCTCATGGACTACAGCGAGGAGGTGTTCAATCAGATCCGGAAGGACTATCAATTGCTGGCTGATGCGCTTCAATTGCCTCAAGTCACTTACATACCCATGGCTGCACTCAAGGGTGACAATGTAGTGGACCGGTCGGCACGTATGCCTTGGTACACCGGACCCGCATTGCTGGAATTATTGGATCGGGTAGAGGTGAAGCGCACGACCGAAACAGATCCGGCGCGCTTCCCGGTGCAGGTGGTCATTCGTCCGCAAACCGACGACTTGCATGATTACCGGGGATATGCCGGGTTGTTGCTTTCCGGTAGTTTTAAAAAGGGTGAGAAGGTGACAGTACTTCCATCGGGAATTCAGGCTACCATCCGCAGTATTACTTTCGGAATGGAGGAGCGGGATGCTGCGGATGGCGGACAAAGTATTGCGCTTGAACTGGAGGAAGACGTGGATGTGTCGCGAGGAGATGTGCTTGTAGCTGCGTCACAGCATCCTGTGGTGAGCAATGAGGTAAAAGCCATTGTGTGCTGGATGGATGCCAAACCGCTTCGGGCCGGGACGAAATTCCTGCTCCAACATCACAGCCGTACGGTGCGGTGTGCCGTCAGGCAAATTGAATACACGATTGATGTGAATGACCTGAGCCGTCAGGAATCACCAGAAGAACTGCCGCTCAACGGACTTGCACTCATTCAGCTCCGCACTCAGTCGCCGCTGGTATATGATCCGTTTGAAAAGAGCCGGGTGTTTGGCGGGGCGATATTGATTGATGAGACGAGCAATATTACCGTG
>CANGTU010000049.1 GCA_947456965.1 Flavobacteriales bacterium | reverse complement strand
GTAACAAGGCGCTGGTGAAACTCTCCACCGATGACGACCTGCTGATTCCCGCAGTGATCCGGCTGCTCATGCGAATTGAACCCGGGTTTGCCGGCTCGGTAAACTACGCAAGCGGCGTGCTCCAGGATTTCGATGCCGTGATTGCAACAGGAAGCACCAACACAGCGCGCTATTTCCGCGAATATTTCGGAGCATGGCCGCACATCATCCGGCATGGTCGCACCAGCGTAGCCATTCTCACCGGAGATGAAAGCGCGGAAGAGCTGGCCGGACTGGGACACGACATCTTCGACTATTTCGGGCTCGGGTGCCGCAGCGTAAGCAAGATCTACGTACCCGAAAAGTATGACCTCAATGCATTCTTCGGCGGCATCTATCCATTCCACAACGTGATCAACCACAACAAGTACGCTAACAACTACGACTACAACAAAGCGGTTTGGCTGCTCAACCAGGAGGAACTCCTCGACAATGGTTTCATCCTGTTGAAAGAAGAGTACAGGCTGGCCTCACCTACTGCCAGCTTGTACTATTCCCGGTACAACGATCGCCGCGAACTTGACCGGCAGCTCGATCAGGCCTCAGCCAGTGTGCAGTGCGTTGTAGCCCGCAACCGCGTACCCTTCGGACAAGCCCAGGCGCCAGGTCTGGCTGACTATGCCGACGGTGCGGATACCATTGACTTCCTGCTCACCATCCGCAAAACATAGATCCGGGAGTGCAAGAAATGCCCGCTTTGCATTCGTTTAGCCTGATGAGCGGTAAGCGTTGGAACGATACCCGGATGTACCTTCGCGATCTATGAAATCCGGACAAATACTCCTTCTGGCCTTTGGAGTTGCCATGCTCCAGGCCTGCGAAACTGAAGTGGACCTCAATGCACCGTACAAAAGCACCACGGTGGTGTTCGGGCTTATCGACCCCGCCGCCGATACCCAATGGGTTAAGGTGAACAAGACTTTCCTCGGCGAGGGCAACAACCTCGAGTATGCCATGATTCGGGACAGCTCAGAGTATAATTTCTCCGAGTTCAAGCGACTGGTGGTGGAAAAGGTGGAGAATGGATCTGTGGTGGAGGAGTACCCGCTGCTGGAGAAAGAAATCTCCAACAAGTCAGTTAATGGCGTCTTCTACGGTCCGGAGCAAACAGTGTACTTTTTCAAAACGCCTGCGGGAGGTCTCAATGAAGATGCCCAGTACCGTCTCGTGTGCGACTTTCATAACCGTCAGGATGTAACGGCCACGACCAACCTGGTCAAGTCAGGAAGCGCACTATTCCAGATCCCTCAGCAGGGATCTTCACTCACCCTTGCCCAAACTACCGGAGGAGGACTCAGCGTCAACTACAATGACAATGTAACGGTGAAATGGACCCCGGTTGAAAATGCGGAGCTATACGATTTTGCCTTGCGCTTTTATTACACCGAAAAGCGATACTCCGACCTCGGGCATACCAATCTCGTGTCGGAGCTCGAAACATTTACGGACTGGACCATTGGTCAGTTCAAGTCCGAAAACCTGGTGAGTCAGGCCGGCTTCCTAACCCTTCAGTTCAATGCAGAGCCCTTTTTCGCTTATCTGAAGAATACGCTGGATGCCGATCCCCTGGTGGTGCGCCAAATCGGTTATTTCGATGGCACGCGCACGCGCTGCTTTGAAATCCGGATGGCCCTGGCCAACGAAGAACTTCGCACCTATTTCGAGGTGAACTCACCCGTTACCGGTGTGATCCAGGAACGTCCTACTTATACCAATGTAGTGGGCGGACTCGGCTTGTTTGCGTCAAGGAGCCGCGCGCAGGTTGGTGAGTTGTCACTGGTAAGTTCCAACCAGAACGGAAATCTCATCGCTCTGGTACTGGGCGAATACACCCAACAGCTGGGCTTCTGCGACCCCAATCCGGTCAGCCCGTATTCGTGTGACTAGCGCCGATTAATTCACCGGCTTCACAAATCTTCCCGTGAATACCTGTCCGTGGCGCATAACGCTGAACAGGTAGGCACCTGCCGCCACATCGTGAAGCGGGATGGATGCGCTGGCGAGATAGCCCTGGGCAACGAGCCGTCCACCCTGATCATGCAGCATGAAGCGATCGGTTGCGTCATATGCACCCGAAAGCCGGATAGTCTCTTCTCCTGTATGGAAAAACCAGGTGAAAGGAAATACCTCCTGACCGGTGATACTCGCCGGACCGCCCTTCACAAGAACCTGCGTTACGACTCCGGCTGTCTCGTTGACCTGCAGCACCGGCACTTTGAAGTCTGGGCTCAGCCACTTGTATTCCACGGCTTCCGGACGCTCGAAGGTTGTTCCCGTCTGGATAAACTCGATGTAGATAGAATCGATTGCATTGATTACGGTGCGCACACGAAGCACCTCGTAGGATTCGCCGAAGAGATTCAGTGTGCCCCATCCGTCCACTACATTGGAGCGCGTCTGCTGCGTCTGGTAAGCCCCCAGGGTGGGCACTTCATAGAGTAGCTCCGAATAGGATTCATCCGAGTCGCCAAATTGGATGGGCAGGTTGTACACCACATCCACCGGATCACCTTGTGCACCCGTGGGAATGCCCATGATGGTGGCCCCGCCTCCGGTAATGGCATAGCGATCGGGGCGATTCTGATAGTAGAAGTACGCATCCTCCAGTGTAATCGTACCGAGATCCAGGGCGTCAATACCCACGGCGTAGTCGGAGTCGTGCTCAGGATCCCATGCAGCGTTGAAAAACGCCTGGTAAATAAGCGGGGTGGATGATACATTCAGGCAGTTGGTTTCATTCAGCGTGCCGGTGAGGGTCAGTTCACCCGCACCGAACGTCCAGGTGGTTCCGGCTCCAGTGGAGAGGTAATCTGCATCACCATTCAAGGTGGCCACCTCCTGGATGAGCAAGTCGCCTGCATCAGGCAGGTCAGACGATGTGATTTCAACCTGAGCAAAGGAAGAACACACCGGGAAAGCTGCCATGAGCAGCAGAGCAGAGGAACGAATCAGCATTTTCATTTTTATTAGAAGCGTGAAGATACATCAGACCGCAGGATGTGCCCCCCCCTCGAAGGTTCCCTTAAGCAAACACCTTCATCGGCATTCGTGTATTCCTTCGCTGAGAGCGCAGCAGACGGGTTAATATCTTGTCAGCAAAAGAAATTGTAATCTTCTCAAGCGGAGCGATAACCAGCGCATACATTCGCACTCGTCTGCGCCCGATGAGACCCATCCGCCGGACACAGCCTTAACACCCGTTTTTGCGTTCGTGACCATGGACAAATACGATTACGTCATCCTCGACATTATCCATACGTTTCGAAAGAACAACCGCAACCAGTTGATTCGTCTTCAGCAGCTCGAAGCCAATTTCTGGACCCGCATCCAGCGCGATGAATCCCGCCATACGCAAAGCGCGCACCTCGGTGAGCGCATTGCCCGGCTGTATCTGGAGGGCTACATCGTGAACCGCGCTGGTGCTGGTTATGCCCTGACCAAGCGGGGTAAGGAAGAGTTGCAGTACCAGGAGGGTTGACAATACCCTGCCCCGACTATATTTGGAAGGAAATCAGACACTTCCCATGAAAAGTTTACGCTGGGTCCTCACGGCCTTCTTCTTCCTTCCGGCAATGGTGATCGTTGCACAACGCGCTGACGTTCCCCAACTCAGATCAGCGAGCGATCCGCCCGCAACCGAAAAGCCTGCGGACCTGAATCTTCAGCGGGATGGTCAGCTCATCAACGGGCAATACCGTGTGGTGGAGCTCAAGGCTGACCTCTCCGGATTGGAGCCCGGTGACCGCAAGGCCTTGTATTACCTGATTCAGGCAGCAGATATTGCCAACCGGATCTTCATGGTCCAGTCGGGAGGATCGGCCTATACCGACTATGCTGTCAAATGGGAAAAGTCAGAAATCAAGCGGTTGTTTGAGATCAACTACGGACCATGGGACCGGCTGAACAATGATACTCCCTTCATCGAAGGCGTTTCGGCCAAGCCCGCGGGCGCGGGATTTTACCCTGAGGATATGTCGCTTGAAGAATACCAGAAATGGAATGACCCCCTCGGACAGAGCCCGTACAGCATGGTCACACGCAACAGCGATGACATGCTGCAGGCGGTTCCCTACCACCAGTACTTCGCTTCTGAGATCAAGGAAATGGTCAGCTTGCTTGAGGATGCTTCGGCATCCACGACCAGTGAAGAATTCAGGATCTACCTTCAGGAAAGGTCCAAAGCGCTCCGTACCGATGTATATGATGCCAGTGATGTCGCATGGTTGCTGATGAAAGATAATCCCATTGATATCATCATCGGCCCGATTGAAAACTACGAGGACAAGCTTTTGGGAGTGAAGACCTCCTACGAAGCCTACGTACTTGTAAAAGACATGGAATGGAGCAAACGGCTTGAGCGCTATGCCAGCCTGCTTCCGGAATTGCAGCAAAAACTTCCAGCCAAGCCCGTTATCACCAATCAGCCGGTAGGCAGTGATTCGCAACTCGCAGCCTATGATGTGGTGTACTACGCCGGTGACTGCAACAGCGGTAGCAAGACCATTGCCGTTAACCTCCCCAATGACGAGGCCATCCAGTCCAAGTACGGCACCCGCAGGTCGCAGCTCAAGAACACCATGCAGGCGAAGTTTGACCACATCCTGGTTCCCATCGCCAATCAGCTTCTGGATCCGGAGCAAGCCAAGCGTATCCGCTTTGAGACCTTTTTCATGAATGTCATGTTTCACGAAGTAGCGCATGGCCTCGGCGTGAAGTCTACCAACCGGGGATTGACACCTCGCGAGGCGCTCAAAGAGCAACATTCCTGGATTGAGGAAGAGAAGGCCGATGTGCTCGGACTTTGGCTGATAGCAGAACTCTACCGCAGAGGAGAAATCAAAGAAGGCCAGATGATGGACCACTACATCACCTTCCTCGCCGGCATCCTCCGCTCTTCTCGCTTCGGAGCCAGCAGTGCTCACGGACTTGCCAATATGCACACCTTCAATTTTCTGATGGAAAAAAGAGCGATCTACTTCAATGCGGAAACCGGAAAGTATGGTGTGAACGAGAAGATTATCGAACCCGCTATAGAGGAACTCGCCAGCCAGATCCTGACACTGCAGTTCAGCGGCAACTACGACTATGCGCTCGAAGCACGTGCCAAGGCGACCATGCCAAAAGATCTTTCGGCACGACTCGCTGCGCTATCCCGTGCGGGAATTCCGGTGGATATCGTATTCAACCAGGGCCTGAACTTACTGGGTCTCTGACCCCTATTCGACTCCCATGAAAAGAATCGCATTGCTCATGGTCTGGATGGTTCTCGCATGGCCTGCGATTGCCCAGATCGGACAACCCTTTCCTCCGCTTTCCGGTGAAATCCTGGATGGCGGCGACCGCGAATTGCCGAAAGACTATGCCGGGGGGTACACCCTCGTAGGCCTCGGCTGGTCGCGCAAAGCAGAAGATGCGCTGAAAACCTGGCACCAGCCTCTGTACGACAAGTTTGTTGCCCGGCGCGGCATCTTCGATGGTGACTATGCTGTCCAGCTTTGCTTTGTAGCCATGTACGCAGGACTCAAGCAAACCGCTTACGAAGCAACCAAAAAGGAATTGCGGGAAAGCAACAGAAAGGATCTGTTCCCTTACATTCTTTTTTACAAAGGGCCGCTGGAACCGTATGACAGCAAGCTCGGGCTGGTGGATAAGGCCACTCCATATTTCTTCCTGCTGGATCATAGCGGCACCATTATCCACGTGTTCAGCGGAAGTTACTCGGATGGCAAACTAGAAAAACTGGAGGAAGTCCTCGGAGGAGGTTAGAACAGATTATCCTCGAGCTGGCGTCGCACCGCAATCATGCGCATGGCCGTCACCGCCGCTTCTGTACCCTTATTGCCCTTGTTGCCGCCGCTGCGTGCCCGGGCCTGATCCTCCGTGTCATCTGTAAGTACGCCGAAGATGACCGGCTTGCCCGTGCGGAGCCCCACCTCCATGATGCCCTGAGCCGTAGCCAGGCTCACGAACTCAAAATGAGGGGTTTCACCCCGGATGATACTCCCGAGGCAGATCACGGCCTCCACGGAACGATTCGCGATAAGAAGTGATGCGCCGGAAGCCAGCTCGAAGCTTCCTGGGACGTGTATAATGTGGATATTATTCAACCGAAGACCTTGGGCCGTCAGCGTTTCCATAGCGCCGCGGAGAAGATTCTCCGTGATGTGAGCATTCCATTCAGAAACAATAATCCCGATGCGCATATCCTGTGCATCGGGAAGAGCTTGCGGATCGAAGGCAGAAAGGTCGCGGGTGGCCATGTCAGTCCTGAGACTTCAGCATGGCGAGGAGTTTGGCTGCCTCACCATATTCCTGGGACTTGGAGTCATACTGATCGGTGACCTCCTGAAGCAGATTTATGGCTTTGCTGTTGTTGCCCAGTTCCATGTAAACCTTCGCGGCCTTCAGGCAGTAAATGGGGCCGAGAAAATCGCGCGAAGAAGATGATGAAGCCTCACGCGCGGCCTTCTCCAGCCAGCGGGCGCCATCCTCCAGGTTTTCAAGTTGCACATGCATGTCACCCACATTTCCCATGGCCAGAATTCCTGCCGTCTCATCGCCGAAGTCGGCTTCCATGAAATGGTCCAGAGCAACCTGAAACTCTCCGTTGTCCCGTGAGATAATGCCCGCATAGTAATGCGCCAGGCGCGCAGCCTTGGTGCCTCTGTAGTTCTCGATAATGGATTCGAAGCCATCGTACTCGCCGTCACCGTTCAACGCCAGCGCCGTGGAGTCAATCTCCATCCACTGCTGCGCGCGCCACAGGGCATTAGCGGCCTCTTGCTCGCGGGGATTCTGGTAGAGATATTGGTAGGCGAAGAAGCCGATAAAAGCCAGCGCCACAGCACCCAGACCAATGGCCAGGGCCTTGCGGTTTTTATCCACAAACTGCTCGGTGCGCGTGTACACGTCACCGACGTTTACCAGGACTTCTTCTTTTTGCTCTTTGGCCATAGGTCAGATTTTGAGGGGGCAAAAATAAGCGATTTCCCGCTTTACCCGAATTCCCGTTCCGGGCCCGCCTAAATTGTGCACAACGCCACCCTGTGCTCGCCCTTCCCTGTAGCTTTGCCGGTTCGATGGAATACGGACTGCGCGATATCCACCTCACCCGGCTCAGCCTGTATCAGTTCAAGTGCTACCCGGAAGCCGTGCTCGGGTTCAGCCAGCCGGTAGTGTGCTTTCTGGGCCACAACGGAGCAGGCAAGACCAACCTCCTTGATGCCATCCACTACCTCTCCTTCTCCAAGAGCTATTTCCATAGTGTGGATGCACAAGCCATACTCTCCGGTAAAGAAGAGTGCAGCATCTCGGGAGAATTCATCCGCGGCGGCCAGCCCGAGGTCATCACCTGTGCCTGGAAAAAGGGACAGCGCAAGGTGTTGCGTCGCAATCACAAGGAATACGACAAACTCGCTCGTCACATCGGGCTGCTCCCGGCGGTCATGATCACCCCCTATGACATGGAGCTCATCCTCGGCGGGAGTGAGGAGCGCAGGAGATTTGTGGATTCAACCCTCTCGCAGGTGTCGGCTCCCTACCTCGATCACCTCATCCAATACAACCAGGCCCTTCAGCAGCGCAATGCCCTGCTCAAGCAACTGGGCCGATCGGGGAGCTTCGACCCCGAGGTGCTGGAGCCCTGGGACCACCGGCTGGCTCTGCACGGTGAAGCCATCTTCACCCAGCGTTCGGCATTCTTCCGCGACTTCTTGCCACTCTTCATTCCCGTGTACCGCGAGCTCTCCGGCGACCGCGAAACACCTTCCATCACCTACCTGTCAGACCAGCAGCAAGGCCCCCTTTCTGATCAGCTCCGGGAAGCGCTTCCCCGCGACCGGGTGCTCGAACGCACTACCCGGGGAGCGCACAAAGACGAGCTCGAGCTCGAGCTCGATGGATTCGCCCTGCGCCGCTTCGGCTCACAGGGCCAGCAAAAGTCCTTCCTTATCTCCCTCAAGCTCGCCCAATTACTATACCTGCGCGACCAGACTGGCATGAACCCCATGCTGATGCTCGACGACCTCTACGACAAGCTCGATGAATCCCGTGTGCATAACCTGCTGCGCTGGATACACGCCCATCACCGCGGCCAGCTGTTCATTACTGACACTCACCTTCACCGCATACCCGCGCTCCTCCACAGCCTGGGCATCAGTCACGAAGCATGGGAAATTGATCAGGCCGCATGCCGTCGCATGGATGACTCCGCAGCCGGTACCATTAGTCAGAACTGAGCTACCTTCATCACTGCAACCAGCGCCTATGCCCCGTTCATTCAACGACAAGACCCTCAAAGAAGTCATTCAGGATATGCTTCGCTCCACAGGCATGGACAGAAGGTACACCGAACTGGATGTAGAAGAAGTCTACCGCAGGTACGTGGGAGAATACATCACCCGCAAAACCCGCTCAGCCCGCATGCGGGAAAAAACCCTTTACCTCCGCATTGATTCATCACCGGTGAAGGAAGAACTTTTGTTCAGGAAAACCCAACTTCTCGCTCATATCAACGAGCACTTTGGCCGAGTAGTCGTCGAGGATATCCAGATCTCCTGAACCCACCGTTCGGGTGTTTCTGCCTCCTGTCTGTATATTGCGCAGACCTGCCTCATTCCAGTATGAAACCCAACCGAACCAAACTCGTGTTAGCCGCTTCAGGCAGCGCCCTGTTGCTCATCCTCTCCGCCGCCTACACACCAAGGCCTGAGAAAGCGCGCTACCACACTCAGGGTGAAATGATCCGCTTCATGACAGGAGGCAACCTTCCCGTGGGCGACAACGGGCTCTTCATCGGGTCAGGCAAATGCGCCGGATGTCATGGGGTAGATAACGCCATTCCACCCATTGCCAACCTCACCTCCGAAGGCGTGCATGTATCACCCGCCGAAGACTGGCGCGCCACCATCATGGCCCTCTCAGCCCGCGATCCCTTCTGGCGAGCCAAGGTAGCCCACGAGACATCTGTCAACCCTGATCACGCTCAGGAGCTGGTCAATAAATGCACATCATGCCATGCACCCGTTGGACGTTTCACCGCACTGCACAACGGGCAAGCCAACTATTCCATCGAGGAGCTGGAGGACGACTCCCTGGCACTTGACGGCGTATCCTGCGGTGCATGCCACCAGCAGCGCATGGACAACATCGGCCAGCATTTCTCCGGAGAACTGTTCTATCAGGGCGATACCTTGTGGGGCCCCTACATCAGCTCTCAGCTCGACCCGCCGCTGTTTGATTTCATCATGACCAACTTCGTGGGCATCACCCCGGCCGGACATGAGAACTTTCCCAAGTCGGAGACCTGCGCCGGCTGTCACAGCCTGATTACCCACAGCGTTGACCTCGACGGTGAATTCACCGGAGTTGATTTTATAGAGCAGGCCACCTATCACGAATGGCTCAATTCGTCCTACAACATGGACGATAACCTACAGAAGGAATGTCAGGGTTGCCACATGCCTCGACTGGACGAGCCGATCATCATCGCGTCCGGATACACCTTCATTCCCGGTCGCGAGCCCTTCGGACAGCATTGGCTCGTGGGGGGCAACTCATTTATGCTCGAACTGATGCAGAACCGGATTGATGAACTCGGCATCACGGCCAATGAGTCGCACTTCGACATGGTGATCCAGCGCACGATCTATCAACTCCAGAATGAAACCGCAACACTCGAACTCACGACCGATGATATCGATGGCGACACCGCCCGCTACACCGTAAAGCTCAGCAATCTCGCGGGACATAAATTTCCGAGCGGATATCCGGCGCGCAGGGCCTGGATCGAGTTTGTGGTTTCGGATGATGATGGCAATGAGCTCTTCCACAGCGGAGCCCTGGATAACCAATTCTACATCATCGGCGAGGATGGCAGCTTTGAACCACACTACGACCGGATCACTTCCGACGATCAGGTCCAGATCTACGAGATGGTCATGGGCGATGTGAACGGTAATCCAACCACTGTGCTCGAGCGGGCCTACTCAAAGCTCAAGGACAACCGCCTCACGCCACTCGGCTTCAGCACCTCCCATCCCGTGTATGACACCACCAATGTGGTAGGCTCTGCGCTCACTGATCCCAACTTCAACCGGCTGAATGGGGTGGAAGGCAGCGGAACCGATGAGGTGCATTTCCATATCCCCGTGGAGGGCATCAACGGCAATGTAACCGTTACCGCGCGTCTGCTCTACCAAAGTGTTCCACCTAAGTGGAATGAAGAACTCTTCAGTGTGGACCATCCCGTGATCAACCAGTTTGAGCAGATGTACTGGGAGGAGGGACCCGATCCCGTGCAGGTAGCTACGGCGAGCACGACCTCACTCCTCGTGGGTGTGCCCAACCTGAATCAGGCGCTTACCCTCGGACCCAACCCATCGGTGGATGGGCGATTGCAGGTATCGGCGCGCGGGCAGCAGATCATCGAGATCGTGGTCTATGATGTGCGCGGACAACTCATCCGCCGCATTCCCTTCCGCAGAAGCGCGGGCACCATCCAGCTGCCTGATCCCTCCGGAACCTACCTGATCGAGGTGATATCCGAAAACGGCCGCACGGTGCGCAAGGTGCTGCGCCAGTAGAAGCGGCTACAGGAGGTCGTTGGCCAGATTGGCCAACTCAGAGCGCTCGCCGCGTTCAAGCGTGACGTGACAGTAAAGATCCTGTCCTTTGAGCCGTTCAATCACGTATGACAGTCCGTTGGACTGCTCATCGAGGTAAGGTGTGTCAATCTGGCGAACATCGCCCGTGAGGATGATCTTCGTGTTTTCACCGGCGCGCGTTATAATCGTCTTCACCTCATGAGGCGTCAGATTCTGAGCTTCATCTACAATGAAGATGCAATTGCTCAAACTGCGGCCGCGGATAAATGCCAGAGCCGTGATCGTGATCTTTCCCTGTGCCTGCATTTCATCAATGGACTTGCGCTTCCGTTCGTTCTCGCCAAACTGATTCTTGATGAAGTTCAGATTATCCCAGAGCGGCTGCATATACGGATTGATCTTGTCATCCGCATCACCCGGCAGGAAGCCGATCTCACGGTTGGATAGCGGCACGATGGGGCGAGCCAGGATAAGCTGGTCATAGCGGTTCTTCTGCTCCAGAGATCCGGCGAGCGCCAGCAGCGTCTTTCCCGTACCCGCCACACCCGAAATAGTGACCAGCCGGATATCGGGATTCAGGATCGCATGCAGCGCAAAGGCCTGCTCCGCATTCTTCGGCTTGATGCCGCAGGCGTAAGTCTTATCCACCCGCTGTATGGACTTCTCCTTTCCATTGAAAAAAGCCAGCGCACTCGAGGCGTGGTTCTTCAGGATGTAATAATGGTTGCTCTGCTTCTCTTTACCGAGCGGAGTCAGCTTCCTGGATTCACCATCCTGATAGAGCTTGCGGATAAATTCACTATCCACATCTTCCACCGTGGTCATACCGCTGTACATCATCAGCGAATCCTTCACCTTGCCGGTCTTGTAATCCTCCGCCGGAATCTCCAGCGCCTTGGCCTTCAACCGCAGGTTGATATCCTTGGTCACGAGAATCACCCGTGACGACTTTTCCTCAGCCTGAAGCTGTATAGCAGCATTCAGAATCTTGTGGTCATTCTTCCTGGCGTCGAAAATCCGCTCGGCATCTTTGGGAATTTCGTCTGATGTATTCAGAACAATCTTCAGCTTGCCCTTTCCTTCATTTTGCAGCGGAATCCAGGCATGCAGCGTATGGCTTTCTGAGAGGCGGTCAATGATGCGTATGGACTCCCGGGCTTCGAAGTTCTTGGTATCGTTGCCCACCTTGAACTTGTCCAGTTCCTCCAGCACAGTGATAGGTATGGCGATGTAGTTATCCTCAAAACTGTTGATGCAATTGTGGTCGTGGAGCAGCACTGATGTATCCAGCACATAAATCTTCCGCGCTTTACGAGGTGCAGGCATGGGCAAAATGGTTTTTAGGTTCAGGTACTCGTCCTTGGCGGCAGACACCCGCTGGAGCCTCCCATCGATCGGACACAACGAATGTATTCGGCACCCTTCAGGATGACACATTTCCGGAGCCGAGTTTTCAACCGCCGGCCCCCTCATAACGATCAGTATCAGCCATAACACGGGGCTAACGATTTATTCCCATCCGATACATCTTGTCCCCGCCTTCGTTATCTTCGTACATGTGAGCCGGCAAAACTGGTTCACTCCTTGACTGCACCGACCGAACCTTAACCGGAATGCTTACGATGGATAGTATCCTGCGATTCTGCCTTTTCGTGTGTTGCATCGCCTCGGCTCCTCTGACCGGATGGGGCCAGCTCCTCACCCATCCCGTGAACGCACCCGCGCCCTCCGCTGTTCCGGAGGTGATGGACGGATGGCAGGAAGAGATCTCTTCACGAACCGCCACCACTGCGCGCTGGGTGCATCCCGACGGTCGCATCCGCATGGAGTCCTCATCGCGTCCCATTCACTATACGGATGGCTCCGGACAATGGCAGCGTATTCAAACAACACCCGAGCGCGAGGGTGGCCTGTGGCTGGCTGCACGACAGCCCTTCCCTGTGGCCATCACGGCATCGGGAGAGGCCATCACCGGCTATGGTACACCGCATGAAACCACTTGGGGCAGCGAGGTCATGATTCAGGGTCAGCATCACACCTTCAGGCTGTCGCACCCGGGTAGCGATCCACACGAATGGCTGAGCGAACCGGCAGGTGGTATCACCAAGAGCTGGTACCTGAGTGAAAACAGCGTGAAGTATGGCTATATCCTCCAGGCCGCACCGCTGCCATCTGCCAGCGGCGAATGGATCATCACCGAATCCCTGCGCGCTCCCGAGGGCTCCTTGCTTCGGGGTGATGATCGCTTCGGGAAGAACACCGGAAACACATGGATGGGTGACCTCGTGCTGGAAGGTGTCGGATCCATGTCGTCCGCGCGCATCCGGGGAGCCCTGTGTTATGATGCCACCGGACAAATCCATCTCGCCCGCTATTCCTGGGAGCCCTCAGCAAGCGGCTGGATGCTGCGCACTCACGTGGATATGGACTGGCTGCTCGACCCTTCAACGGTGTATCCCGTCACCATCGACCCGCTGATTTTTGGCCCTACCTCCACCTGGGGCGATGATTTCATGCCTTCCTGCGTGATTCCGGAATTCAATGTGGACAGTCTGCTGGTTCAGGTGCCTGGTGAAATCACCGTGACTGCTCTCCGGGTTACCGCCAGCTTCTACGCCGATCCATTCACCTTCGCTCTGATGGAAGACGGCGCCATGTCATTCAGCACAATGTGCGGCGAAACCGATCTCTTCGAAGTCCAGCCACCCAACGGCAACCTGCCAGGTACAGCCTACCTGGAAAACTTTGACTTGCGTCCCGACCTGATGTGCTGCTTCACGCCCTCGTGCTCACAAACGAGCTTCTGGCTGCGCATGAACCTCGGACGGTATATCCCGGCCGGCGACTGCAACACAAACTACATCTACTACGCCCCATTCTCCCAGTGGCCGTTCTCCGCCTTTATCGAAGGGCATACCGTGGAAACTACCGGGCTCCAGTGGACGGTAAGCGGCACTCCGCAATGCTCCAATGAATGTGAATTCAACGGTACCATTCGCGCGCGCTACGGTGTGAGACCCTACACCTTCACCCACCCTTGGTCCACGGAAACTGTTGTCACCGGAGGAGCTGAGCCCTGCCAACTCAACTCAGACTCAGAACCCATCACACTCTCCTGGCCAGCCTGCCCGGTGTACTGTCCAAACTTTGACGAGGTGGTGGTGCCCGCAGCCCTGATTACCGATGCATGCGGCAATACCGTAACCGGCATTCCCCCGGACATCCTGAATATCAAGCCCACCCCGGAGCCGGATTTCCCGCCACCACCCATCCTGGTGTGCACCGGAGAAACAGTGAATATCGGCTCCTGCCTGCTGGATGCAACCATCAACTGGGCCGGCAATGGTACCAGCGGATCCGGAGGTATCCTGATCGAGGAGATCAATGCCGGAAACGACGTGCTCTATACCAACTACGACGTGTTTGCCGAGTACGAGGGATGTGAATCGCCGGTGACGAATATCGAGATCGGTATCCTGCCCCAGATCGATGTGCAGTTTACCACCAATCCGGAACCGGCCGTAGTGGGTATCCCACTGGATATCGTGGATCAGACAGACCCGGAAGCAGGCACCATCACGGGTTGGACATGGACGCTCGACGGTGAATTCATCGGCACAGGATCATCGGTTCCCGCCGTTTTTGAAAATACAGGTACCTACACGGTCTGCCTCACCGTGACCACCAGCGATCAATGCATCGCTGAGCTCTGCGGACCACTGGAAGTGATTCCGGCTGAAGTGGTGGCGCCTAATATCTTCACCCCAAACAACGACGGAAAGAATGACACCCTGGAATTCCTCTACCTTGAATTCCTGCCTGATAACCACCTCGTGGTGCGCAACCGTTGGGGCGGACTGGTTTTTGAAAAATCAGGATACCGCAATACCTGGGATGGTGATGACCTGGCCGAAGGGGTGTACTATTATGTGCTGACGATCGAGGGGCGCGAACCGAAGGAAGGTTACATCCACCTCACACGGTAATCAGGAGAGGTACAACTCAATGAGACCGGGCGGTGCTTCTACCCGGATCTCTTTGCTCTCATGATCAATTGCGCGGATGAACTCATCCTGCAATGGAATCAGAACCAGCTTATTGTTATGACTTATCTCGAGCTGTGGATTGCCCGAAAGCTCAAGTAGTCGTTCAAGTGTTCCCACCGGTCCGAAGGCCTCATCTACCACCCTGTAGCCTTTCATATCCTGCAGCTGGCGACGCATATCATCGGCCTCTGTGAGTTCATCCTCATCAATGAATACGCGGGCCTTCACCAGGGTGCGCGCAGTCACTTCGTCATCCACGCCCTGCAGCTTCACCTTGGCCGAGTTCTTCGTTTTTTGTTCGAGCGATTCCACCACGTAGGGCACCAGATTACCCCGCACCTCAATGAAGAAATTCTTCACTCCGGCGTAGTCGTCGGGCACGGACGTATCGAGAAAAACAGTGAGTTCGCCACGGAAGCCGTGCAGCTTGGTGACCTGTCCGATGGCATGCAGGCGTTCGGGTATCATCTGGATTACTATGGGGCTGCAAGATGCATCACTCCCCGCGAAGCGCGCGCATCTTTTCGGCGAAGGTCCATCCCAGGGTGGTCGCCCGGAGCTTCGCATCACGGGCTTTTTCTCCCTCAAAAAGCGCATCCACTGTGCCGCAGAACAGCTCTACCCATCGGTCAAAATGCGGGCGGGAAATCTTCAGGTGTACATGCTTATCGAACACATTCGTGGTATAGCCGGGCTCGCCCAGGAGCACAAAGGCCCAGAACGCCACCATCCGCGGTTTGTGAGCTTCAAAGTTGAGCCCTTCAAAATGCGGAGCCAGCATCGGATCGTACATCGCGGTGGCGTAAAACGCGTCCACCAGCCGCTCGATATCGTGATGCGTGGTGATATCCCCTGTAATCATGACCTTCCTTTGCCCGGCTTCATGCGCCACACGCACCCGAGATGAGCGCCGGCATACGGCTGCCGAAAATTCCAGTTGCCCAGCAGCAGCATATTGATTCCGATGGTTGGGCTCACCCATACACCCGCCTCGACCTGCGCCGGCACACCGATGGTGACCGCGGTGACCGTGCGGAATTCAGAGTCATTCTGAATCTCAAAGTCGCAATAGCTGCGCACGTTGAGCCCCATACCCACCGAACCGCTGACGTACCAGTTTCGTCCTCCCCAACCATCGCCCCAAAGGATCCCGATCTCGGCAAGCTTATTTTTCGTGGAAAAGCAGGTATCATCCGGCGCTTCAATCAGCTCCTGAGAATACATGGCCCTGAGCTGGGTCAAAATGACCTCACTGCGTGAGGCATAGCTCACACCCGCCTGCCAGCTCCTGTAATCCGCCGTATTCGCCCCCCCGCTGAAGGTCATCCAGCGCATCCCCTCGAGCGGATTGGCCGTGTATTGAGCAAGGACTGCTGAAGGTAACAGAAGGAAAAGGAAGAGGAAACGCATGGCGATGGGGTAACGGGTTAATGGGGTGATGGGTGATGAAGTACTGCCCACAACACCCATCGCCCCGGGGCAAGTTATTTCGTATCCGGCATATGGCGTTCAAAAAAAATGGGATGATGGGGAGATGACAACTTCCCCCGGTACGGGTTGGTTGATTGGGGTACAGTTCGTATCCGGCCCTTCAATATTTTCCCTTGCCCGACGAGAATTCCGCCCTATCTTTGCGCCCTCAAAAATCATTGTTAACCGGGTTTCGGACCCACCAAACAATCCGCTATGTCAGTAAAACTCCGCCTTCAAAGGCACGGTAAGAAAGGAAAACCTTTCTTCCACATTGTAGCCGCTGATTCCCGCTCACCCCGTGATGGGAAGTACATTGAGCGCATCGGCAGCTATAACCCCAACACCAACCCCGCCACCATCGTGCTGGACAATGCCAAGGCCCTGACCTGGCTGGAGCATGGTGCCCAGCCCACAGAAACCGCCCGCGCGATCCTGAGCTACACCGGCGTGCTGTACCGTCTGCACCTCCAGAAAGGGGTGAAAAAGGGAGCCCTCACGCAGGAAGAGGCCGACAACCGCTGGGAATCATGGGCCACTGAAAAGGCCGGAAAGATCCAGGCCAAGCGCGATCGTCTCGCCCGCAATGCCGATGAGTCGCGCAATGCTGCTCTGAAGCATGAGCGCAGCGTGAACGAGGCCCGTCTGAAGTCACTCATCGCCGCTCAGGAAGCAGCTTCGGCAACTCCAGAAGAAGAAGCTCCGGCAGCAGAAGCTCCGGCAGCCGAGGCTCCAGCCGCAGAAGCTCCAAGCGCTGAGGCCGCAGCAGAATAATTCTCTGAACACACATTGAAAAGCCATCCTTCGGGGTGGCTTTTTCGTTTGGGCTTTGAGC
>CANGTU010000048.1 GCA_947456965.1 Flavobacteriales bacterium | reverse complement strand
GACAAAATCATACTGGAAGTCATTGAGTCCGCGCGCTGAAATCCGCTCATCAGGTTTAAAATTCTTCATACCCGCCTGCTGGACGAAAATTCCGCAGGAGGAAAACAACATAACCACTACCAGACACGTCCACGCTCTGTCCATTCTATTCATAAATGATTACCCAAACATACTCTTTTCCCGGCAGCACCACCTATGCCTGCGATTCTCTGTGCCGGAATTTCTTGTTTCACCACGAAGGAACGAAGAGTCATGAAGTACCACGGAGTTTTTCTCCGCGCCTGTGAATCTCTGTGTTTGGAATTCTCCTCCTCACCGGCGGAGCAACCGTTTGTATATAAATATCCCCGCGCTCACGGGTATCCAATACCAAAAAGTGAAACCGATGAAGCAATAGGCGAAATACCAGACGAACCAGCCTCCGAGCTTTTCCCAACTCATACCATACTTTTCTACAAATACCCAATCATCGTGCACCATATACACCCAGAAGGCGATGGATACCAGGATCAGCAGGATGAGATAGATCCTGAAGGCTTTTTTGAAAAGGGCGGACATGTGGTGGGGACAAAGCTAGGAGATCATGGTAACCGCGCCTCAGGGGTTAGTTGATTTCACCATGGAGGCATAGAGGGTTAGGAGTTACATGGAGATTTTCTTCTCCGCGTCTCTGACCCTTTTTATTGGAGGTTTTTCGTTCACCACGAAGGAACGAATTTTTAAAATCCCACTGCACACCTCTCCCCTTTGCACTCCCCCACAAAAAATTTTCAAAAAGTGCAAAGCCCGGAACCTTTTTTCGCTTTGCACTTTGGGAGTTTTTTTTTCGATTAGTGCAAAGGAGTTTTTTCTTACCACGAAGACATAAGGGAGCACGAAGGGGCACGGAAGTTTTCCGGGGTTCCTCCTCGCCTGCGCTTCCCCGAGTTGGGAATGAATGAACGGCACACAGGCATCGCCGGCGGAGGGCTCGTTGTATTACATTTGGACCTTTAGTAAACCAAAACCAGTCTAAAGCCACTATGAGTCAACCTACCTCCGCGGGTAAGCACCCGAAAGGACTCACTGTCCTGTTCTTCACTGAAATGTGGGAACGATTTGGATTTTATCTCATGATCGGAATCTTCGCCCTCTATATGATCGACGGCTGGGAAAGCGGGGGAATGGGTTTCGACGGACAGAAAAAATCGGACATCTATGGCACCTATATCGGTCTGGTATACCTCACTCCTTTTATCGGTGGTCTGCTCGCCGACCGCCTGCTGGGCTACCGCCGCTCCATCTTTCTCGGTGGCTCACTCATGGCCGCCGGCTATCTCGGGCTGGCTGTCCACAATGAAACGGTATTCTACATTTCTCTCTTGCTGATTATCCTCGGCAATGGATTTTTCAAGCCAAACATCTCTACACTCGTTGGTAATCTCTATAACGATGACCGTTACCGCGCCAACAAAGACAGCGGTTACAACATCTTCTACATGGGGATCAACATCGGGGCGTTCATGTGCAACTTCGTGGCTGCTTACCTGCGCATCAACTACGGCTGGGGCTTCGCATTCGCCGCAGCGGGTATTGGTATGATCATCGGCCTTATCATTTTCGCCCGCGGTACCAAGCACGTGCGCGAGGCTGACGTACTGAAGCCGGTAAAACCGGGCGACCTTCCTACCTGGGTCATCCTCTCTTCTACCATCCTGCCCATGTTCATCTTCGGAATCATCGGCTACTTCTTGCGCGGTGTGACCGGTCCTGACAACGAAAACGGCAATTTCTTTGGTACCGACAGCAATGACGCGTTCATCTTCGGATGCATCCCGGTAATCGCATTCTTCCTTTACCTGTTGTTCAAGGCCGACAAAGAAGACCGTCGCCCTATCGCAGCGCTTCTCAGTGTGTACGCCTGCATTGTGATTTTCTGGGCGGTATTTCACCAAAACGGCGATGCGCTCACGGTTTGGGCTGAAGACTACACCCACCGCGAATTACCCGGCGGAATTGCCGATGGCGTGAACAGTGTGGGGCTGGCGCAAACTGTCACCTACGGCGAATGGATCAACATGAGCGAAGAGGAGTATACGCACTACACCGACTCGCTCAAGGAGGTCAAAAACGGTTTGGTACAAGGCTCGCCGGAATCCAAAAAAATGGCCGCAGAGATCGGCCTGATCGAAAAATCACACAAGTATTTTGAAAACCTCCCGGAAGACCGTCGTCCGGCGCAGGGACAAAACCTCCTGCTGGCCAGCACGGAGCTGTATCAGAGTATCAATCCGTTTTGGGTGATAGCATTTACCCCGGTGGTAGTGGGCATTTTCAGCATGATGCGCCGCCGCAAGCGCGAGCCCAGCACGCCGAGCAAAATTGCAATCGGTCTGGTCATTACTGGATTGTCCGCACTCGTCATGGTGGCCGCGGTAAAATCCACTGACATTGCCAGCGACAAAGCCAGCACGCTGTGGCTCTTTGCAACCTATGGGGTGATTACCCTCGGTGAATTGTGCCTGTCGCCAATGGGTTTATCCCTTGTTTCGAAACTCTCTCCTCCGCGTCTGACCGCACTCATGATGGGCGGATTCTTCCTGTCCACCTCGGTAGGTAATAAGCTCGCGGGCATTCTTTCCAGCAACTTTGAAAAAACCGAAGACAAGGGCGGATTCTTCTTCATGAATTTCGCACTGGTAATGGTTGCAGCAGTATTGCTGATCGTGCTGCTGAAATGGCTGAACGCCGTGATGCGTGAAAAAGGAGTGAACTAATTCTACCAGACGATACCGATATACATGTCATCCAACACATCCCTTCAGAGCGGAGCAAAGGGTCCAACCCTGGAAGAAATCCGGAATTTCAAAGGCAAGTACCCGCGCCAGCTGTGGTATCTGTTTTTGATTGAAATGTGGGAGCGCTTCACCTTCTACGGGATGCGCGCCCTGCTCGGACTCTACATCTCGCACCTCATCCTGAGTGCCAATTACACTCCGCTCACGGGAGAAGAGCTCACTACACGCATTGAGGAATTCAACGCGCAGACGGGAGAAACACTGGATGAAAGCCACCCGAAGTGGCACATTGAAACATCGCAGCGCGCGAGTCGCGATGCGGCTGAAGAGGTATCGAACCGCCAGTACGGCACCATTCAGGCATTTATTTATGCCATGGCGTTTATCGGAGGATTGTTTGCCGATAAGCTCTTTGGTTTCCGCCGCTCTATCTTCTGGGGCGGCTTGCTGATGGCCATCGGTACATTCCTCATGGCTGTGCCCGGCGCGTTTTTCTTTTACTCGGGCATCAGTATTCTCATTGTGGGAAATGGATTTTTCAAGCCCAACATTTCCACTATGGTGGGCGGACTGTACAACGAAGGCGATCCGCGACGCGATGCCGGATTCTCGCTGTTTTATTCCGGGATTAACATCGGTGCGCTTCTGAGCGGACTCACCATTGCGTATATCGGTACATCTGTGAGCTGGTCGCTCGGATTTGCGCTCGCAGGCGTGTGCATGCTCATGGGATTGGGATTATTTGTATTCACGCAGCGCTCGCTCGGCCCCATTGGATTGCCGCCGGTTCCGGAAAAACTGAAAGGCAAAGGATGGCTCTACCACGGCGCCACACTGCTGTTCATCCCCGTGTTTTTCCTGCTGGTGTACTATCCGTTTGATATCAAGATCAACGGCGAAGTGATCATGACCTTCACCGACCTCATCTTCCTGGTAGCGGCGGTGGTCACCATTTCATACATCATTATTCAGATCAGAAAATGCACCCCGGATGAGGCGAAGAAACTAACCGTGGCGGCGCTGCTCACCTTGTTCTCCGCCATCTTCTGGTCGTTTTTCGAACAGGGAGGCGGCTCGCTCAACTTCTTCGCGAATGGCAACGTGAACAGTCACGGGCTCAATATGACCTCGGTAAATAACTCCGTGAACAGCGGTTGGGTGGTGCTCATCGCGCCGCTCATCGGATTGCTGTGGCTGTATCTCAACAAGCGCAACAAAGAGCCGAACACGATCGTGAAATTCGGATTGGGCTTTGTGTTTCTGGGCCTCGGTTTCCTGATTTTCTTCATGAGCAAATTCATGGCGAGTTCAGCCGGTTTTACCCCCCTGTGGACGTTCTTCTTTGCCTACCTCATCATCACCATCGGTGAATTGTGTTTGTCACCCATCGGCTTGTCGATGATCACCAAGCTCTCACCCACCCGTTTGCACGGCGTGATGATGGGCACGTGGTTTTTGGCGAGTGCGTACGGACAGTATGGCGCCGGACTGATTGGCGCAGCGATGGCCAGCAGCGACACCATTGAAAATCCCACCAACTTTCAAAAACTGGAGTTGTATACCTCTGGTTATATGACCATTGGATGGATTTCCGTGGTGGCCGGTATCGTGCTCATTCTGGTCGCACCGAGGTTGCGCAAAATGACCGGCAGCGTTCACTGATCGCGAATCGATTTACACAAAAAAATGTAACCCGTCAACATGCATCAACTCACCCTTCGGATGAAATGGATTATGTGGATTGCGGCCATGTGTCCTGCCTTCCTCAGCGCGCAATCATCGTCAACGGAAGAGCCATCGCATCCCGTGAACTGGATCACCATCGAAGAGGCTCTCGAGCGGTGCAAAACCGCTCCCCGCAAGATTATGATCGATGTTTACACCTCCTGGTGCGGACCGTGTAAAATGTTATCCAAGAACACCTTTGCTGATGATGAAGTGTCTGCCTTTCTCAATGAACGATTCTATTGCGTGAAATTCAATGCGGAATCGGCGGATACCGTGCGCTTCGACGGTAAGGTATTTACCAACCCGGGTTATGACCCCGCGGCCACCGGCAGGAACAGCGTGCACGAGTTCACCCGCTTCGTTGGGGTATCGGCTTATCCCACCATCCTATTCCTGGACGAGCAAGGCAAGTTTCTTTTGCCGGTATCGGGCTACCGCACGCCTCCGCAAATCGAGATCTACCTCAAGCTCGTGGCCGATGAACACTACAAGTCCATCACCACGACCGAAGAGTGGCAGGCCTGGTCGGCCCAGTTTACGCCTGCGTGGCAATAAGGCGCCGAAAACCCGCGTCCAAATCCGAACCTGTCGGCCCCACGCCGTGTTAGACTTATTGAAAAAACACGGGAAGTAAGGTCAAAGCCTTTGGGAAAAGGGTTCCCGGCCATTATCTTGCGGCCCGTTAGGAAAAACCATAAATCTTTCATTTTCAATGAGCGAAGCAGCCAAATTGATTCTCGATGGTCAGGAGTATGAATTGCCTGTAGTCCAGGGAACGGAAAACGAAAAGGCCATTGACATCACCAAATTGAGGGATCTCACCGGCTATATCACCATTGACAGCGGTTATAAAAACACCGGCGCTACCACCAGCTCCATCACCTTCCTGGATGGTGAGTTGGGCATCCTGAATTACCGGGGCTATCCTATTGAACAGCTCGCGGAGTATGCCAGCTTCCTCGAAGTGGCCTACCTGCTGATTTATGGTGAGCTTCCCACTGATAAGGAGCTTGAGTATTTCACCAGCAGTATCGGTCACCATACCCTGGTTCACGAAGACATGAAGCGATTTTACGAGGCTTATCCCACAGGAGCACATCCGATGGGCGTACTGTCTTCCATGATAGCATCCATGTCCACTTTTTATCCGGAATCACTCAATCCGAACCGTCCGTTCAAGGATATCGAACTCACCATGCACCGCCTGATGGCGAAGATGCCGACGCTTGCCGCTCAGGCACACAAGGTAAGCATTGGTCACCCGATCATGTATCCGAAGAACGCGTACACCTACACGCAGAACTTTTTGCACATGATGTTCGCGCTGCCTACAGCGGACTACGATGTGGATCCGATTGTGGATGATGCGCTGAACAAGCTCCTGATTCTCCATGCCGATCACGAGCAGAACTGTTCTACGTCTACCGTACGCATGGTAGGTTCATCGCAGAGCAACCTCTACTCCTCTATTTCTGCAGGAATTGCGGCATTGTGGGGACCGCTTCACGGCGGCGCCAACCAGGCGGTGATCGAAATGCTGGAGCGCATCAAGGTGGATGGCGGCGATACCGACAAGTGGATTGAAAAAGCGAAGGACAAGAACGATTCATTCCGTCTGATGGGCTTTGGTCACCGCGTGTACAAGAACTTCGATCCGCGTGCGAAGATTATCAAGAAGGCCTGTGATGAAGTATTGAATAAAATGGGCATTCATGATCCCGTGCTCGATATTGCCAAGCGCCTCGAAGAAGTAGCGCTTGAAGATGAGTACTTCATCGAGCGTAAGTTGTACCCGAACGTGGACTTTTACTCTGGCATCATTTACCGCGCGATTGGAATTCCTACTGAGATGTTCACCGTGATGTTCGCACTGGGTCGTCTGCCGGGCTGGATTGCACAGTGGAAGGAAATGACCGAGCACCGCGAACCCATCGGCCGTCCGAGGCAGATCTACACCGGGCACACCCACCGGGATTATTTGCCCATCGTGAAGCGGGGCTGATCCAACGCTGATCTACAAATACATCTCTTGCACGTGGAAGGCCATGTACATACTACGGTGTCCGAAGGCGTAGGCACCATCTCTTTTTTCCACCCCCAGAGCAACTCCCTGCCTGGCGACCTCTTGCGAGCCCTGGCTGGAGAGGTTCGACGTGCCGGAAGTGATGACGCCATCCGTGTAGTGGTGCTGCGGAGCGAAGGTGAAAAGACCTTCTGCGCCGGCGCCAGTTTCGATGAGCTCATTGCTATCCGCGATCTTGAGGACGGAAAGCGGTTCTTCAGCGGATTTGCTGAAGTGATCAATGCCATGCGCACCTGCCCGAAGTTCATCATCGGCCGCGTGCAGGGCAAGGCTGTAGGCGGAGGAGTTGGACTGGCTTCCTCGGTCGATTACTGCTTTGCCACCACGCGCTCATCCGTGAAGCTCAGCGAGCTCGCCGTGGGCATCGGTCCGTTCGTTGTGGGACCGGCCGTGGAGCGCAAGGTGGGCGTCTCAGCCATGTCTCAGATGGCTATCCATGCTACTGAATGGCATTCTGCGCAATGGGCTCTGGAAAAAGGATTGTACGCAGAGATCTTTGACCGCACTGAGGACATGGACGCATCTGTGCATGCACTGGCCACCAGGCTGGCCGCTTCCAATCCCGATGCGATGCGTGAATTAAAAGCCGTGTTCTGGCAAGGTACGGAGCACTGGGATACGCTGCTCACTGAGCGCGCTGCAATCAGCGGCCGGCTCGTGCTATCCACCTTCACGCGCAACGCCATTGAGGCCTTCAAAGGCAAGTAGTCCACTCACTTGTTGTACGCATCCACCGCGAGCCACTTCGCGTTTTCCTTCGCGCCTTGCAAGAAGTAAGACGAACCGCCCATCACAATGCCCAGAGCGATCATCGGTGTGAACCGAACAGCTGCATCTGGTGATGAGTTGACTTCATTATCCTGTCGGACCAGCTCCCAGGCGATGATGCCCGCTCCTCCGGCAATCAGACCAATTTGCAGCCACCGGTAATTGCGGTACATCCTGATCTCCCGAGCGGATTCTTCGTTGCCTTCAAGCGCCTTTCTTAGGTTGGCATAACTGGCTTTTTGAACCGGGCCATCCTGCAAGGAGAAATACTGAAATGTTTCGCCCGAGGCCAGCATCTCGTTATCACCCGTTTCAGGAATATCGAGCGCATCCTGACCATAGGCCTCCATTTCGATCTCCTCGAACAAGTTGATCTTTCCCTCCCGGATCCGGATGGCATATCGCTCTGCACGATCACTGTATATCCGGCTCAGGTTGGCAAAATAGCCGTGGTTATTTCGAAAAAAAGCAACCTCCGCAGATTCAAACGCGCGCTCGTCGAGTTCAAACTGAGAAGGCTTGAGGATGGGCGATACGTAAATGAGTCGCTTACCAGTGAACACATCTCCTCCATAAGTACGGAGTTCATGGGGTAACTGCGCCTTGGAGGACAGGCCAGCCAGCATGGTCAGCCAGAAGAATAAGAACAGAGCCGCAGTGCAGGACTTGGGCCGGTGTAGAAGAATGGACATCAGCAGGGGTATTTTTTCCTGCTACGAAATTGAAGCTGATTTCGTTTCAGCCTGCACCCGGGGCAAGACCTGTTCCCTCAGGTAGGTGTTGATAATGGAGGTGAGTTCATCTGATTTTTCGAACGTGGTAAAATGACCGCTTCCCTCGAGTACAATTGGATTTTTCATGCGGCGCACTTTGAAGAGCTTATCCTTCGATCCCACGATCTGCAGATAGTCGCCGTAAGGTGGCTCGGTGTTTTTCCAGCCCAGCACCGCTTTCACCGAAAAATGAAGGAACTCCGGGCCATTACCATGCAGCATTTCATAGAACAGCGCCCGGTGCTCGTCATCCCTGAAACTCATGAACGTATCCGCGAGCCAGGATACCTTGAGCACTTGTCCGGGCGAGAGTACATGCTGGATACCCGTGCGATGGACAGCCCGGAGGTAGGGTGGAAACTCATGGCGACCCGTGGGCGCGGAAAGCAGGATAGTCGAAAGCGGCTTCACGATGCGGGAAAGTTCCACCGCCATCATACCGCCCATGGATGATCCGATGATCACGTTGTTATCCGTGCTGATGTGGGAGGCCATGACCTGTGCATAATCCGCCAGTGTGCGGGAGTTGCCATGCGGCTTCCAGTTCAGGTAATGCACGCGACCCAGATCAATGCGAATGCGCTGATACAGCCGGTGATCGGCTCCCATGCCGGGAATCAGATATACATTCAACCGTTGATCCATGTACTGCACAAAAGTAGGCCACTATCCATAGCATGCCCAGCAGCAGAAGTTAAATGGTGTTGTGTGAGTCGGACGGGTTGCGCACCAGCAACCAGGTAGTCATTCCTCCCACGACCACCTCAGCATAACACAAAAAACCGATGAACTCGTAGGCCCTGCGGTTGCGCATGATCGTGGTTTCCGCCAGCACGGGCAGTGCTTCGCGGTCAGACCAATCAAACAGCAGATGCTGTAGTTCGCGCGCAGCCTCGCTGCCTCGTGCCTCATTCATCACCCCGATGTACCAGCAGTGGATGTGCCGGCCACGTGATGCGCGAAGGCGATTCACGCGAGCCGACCTGATCAGCACACGCTTCAACCGGCGCAGGCCGATGGCACAGAATACCAGTCGTATCTCTCGCAGGAGCGTGCGCAATGCGGGGCCCGAATGATCACTCCGGCAGGCCACCATCACGCCATTCCGATCGGATGAAAAGAACAACCCGTGGCGGTCCGCCGCATACCCCGCGAGGAAGTGCGCCAGTTCCAACCTCCTGTCCGCGAGTCCCCGACCCGAGCCTGTGGCGAAGTCTACTGCAGGATTGCCATCGAAGGTAGCCGACATGATTTCATGGGCTCTCTGGCGGTCAGCGTTTGTCACGGGAGCGAAGGAAATGATCTGTGTGTTCAATGCGGCAGATTACCGTGCGGTAGGCGTCATACCATTCACCCCGCCCGAGCGCCTTTGCCCGGGCATGCAGCATGTCCTTTCTCCAGGCCTCTATGGCCGCTTCATTTTCCCAGTAGCTCACAAATATCCCGAAGGGCGACTGACGAGCACTTTCCCAGCCGATGAAACCGGGAATGCGACTCACAGTGCGCATGGTGATATCATCCATTTCTGCATATCCTGGCGGGTCATCTGAGCGTTCTGATATAAACAGCACGGCCCAATGTCCGGGCTTTAAGGGCAGATCGTGATTCATGGGCATGGCCCTGCAAAGGAAAGAGAAAAACAGAGCCCCGATCCCCTGTACCTTGCGTCATGCTCCGCATCACCTGGCTTGCTGCTTGCCTGATCTTTTCGGCCCGGTTGGTTTGCGCCCAGCAAGCCGTGAGGATCTATGCACCGGGCACGCTCACCGCCGGACTGGGATATTCGCGTACCGAACGACAATCCGGCACCCCTTGGATCCAGGAGCCCGGCTATGCCTTTCAGCTCACCGGAGGCATCGGTATGCGCTACCGCAATCTGGTTGGAGCCCACCTGACGGCCGGTCTTGTGCTGAATACCTTTTCCTTTATCAAGTCTGAAGCCAGCTATGTGCTCGCGAGCTACACCACCACGCTGCAGGCCAACCTGTACGGGTGGATTCCCCTGAGCCGGCGCCATCATTCATATCTTCATATCGGTGTGGCAGGAGCCCGCATGGGCTATCAAGATGATATGCTCGAATCGGAAGAACAAGGATTCCGGGTAATGGCCCGTTCATTCGGTCCGCCGCGTTACGCCATCATGCCCGAGGCAGGTGTCACGAAAACCTTTTACCGGTCGCACTTCGCCCTGCTCCTCACCTATCCGCTGCATACCGATCGCAGCGATGTCATCTCCCTGCGCATCATCGACCCTCAGGGAGGACTCACGGCCTCGTCGCGGGCGGAGTATATGGGTGTGCACATGCGCTTTGCCTGGGACCTGAGCGGATACCGCAAGAAACCCGCGCCCCAACTCCCTGAGCCACCCGACCACCGCGAAATCCTCAGCCGGACTGAGACACGCAATCAGCGGTTCACTACGCGCGCGCGCACCGCCACGCTGTATATCGCGGACAATGGTCAGGAAGACCAGGACAGCATATCGGTTATGCTTAATGGATCCTATATCATAACCCGGAACGAGCTGCGGCGAAAGCCCCGTCGAATCCGTCTGCACCTGCAGGAGGGAGTCAACACCGTGATGGTGGTCGCTCATAACACGGGACAAATTCCGCCCAACACAGCCAGTTGTGAGCTGCGAACGGGGTTCAGGCGTTACCGGTTCGGAATCAGCACAGACCTGTCACGCAATGAGGTGATCGAGATTGAGGTCAGATAGCCCTTACTTCTTGCCCGGACATTTCTTGCACCGCTTGCCGTGCTTGTAGGACTTGCAGCACTTGTTCTTTTTGTCGCGGGAAGAATCCGATGCCCCGGCGCACGGACAGGCGCCAGCGAGGCATGAAGCATTGCGGACGAAGGATTCAGACATGGCGGCTAAAGTATCGGGCCACCGGATCCAGCGCCATACCCTGTTTGCGGTATTTTCTTCCCAGCTCCTTATTTATCGTATTTTTACGATATATTTGCATCCTGATGGGATACACAAAAGCCGAAGAATTTTCCGTGCGTGATAACCGGATTGCCGGATACGCCAAAGCCTTATCACACCCCGCGCGGGTGGCTATTCTCCACTTGCTGGCACAGCGGCAATCATGCATGTGCGGTGATATTGTGGAAGAACTTCCACTTTCCCAAAGCACTGTATCACAGCACCTCAAGGAACTGAAACAGGCCGGACTGATCAAAGGAGAGATTGAAGGCGTGAAGGTGTGTTACTGCATTGACGAGAAGGAATGGAAGAAGGCCCGGGAAGTCTTCGGAGGGTTCTTTGACAAGATCACCACACAGTCATCAACTTGCTGCTGAACAAAAAATCAATCATCGCTAACAACCGATAAAGAAATGGAAACCGAAGAACAACTCAAGGAGATCGTCCGGAAGAAATATGCCGGGATCGCCATGCAGGACAAGGCCACCAACCAGAGCTCATGCTGCGGTGCAGGAGGCTGCTCCACTGAAGTATACAATATCATGACCGACGATTACACGGCCGTGGAAGGATATCAGGCCGATGCGGATCTCGGGCTCGGCTGCGGATTGCCCACGCAGTTTGCACGCATCAAACGCGGCGATGTGGTGATCGATCTCGGCAGCGGGGCGGGCAACGATTGCTTTGTGGCCCTCAATGAAACCGGTCCGGAGGGCAAAGTCATCGGCATCGATTTCACCCCTGAGATGATTGACAAGGCGCGGGAAAATGCCGAGAAGCTGGGCTTTCACAATGTGGAGTTCCGGCAGGGAGATATTGAGAAAATGCCTGTGGGCGCTAACCGGGCCGATGTGATCGTGAGCAATTGTGTACTCAATCTCGTGCCGAACAAGCGGGCTGTGTTTCAGGAAATCTACCGTGTGCTCAAACCGGGCGGGCATTTCAGCATATCCGATGTCGTGCTCATGGGCGAGCTTCCCGAAGCCCTTCAGAAAGATGCGGAGCTGTATGCCGGCTGCGTATCAGGTGCCATTCAGCGCAACGAATACATCGGCATGGCGCAGGAAGCAGGATTTTTAAATCTCACCGTCCAAAAGGAAAAACCGATTATCATCCCCGACGATATTCTCGTTCGGTATCTCGATGAAGCCGCACTCGCTCAATTTAAAAGTGGCGATACAGGAATATTCAGCATCACCTTGTACGGCGAAAAATCAGTTGATGTAGCCTGTGCGCCCGGTTCAGGATGCTGTGGATGAAGCAAACACAACGAAAAAAATGACATGAAGAACGTATTGATCCTCTGCACCGGCAACAGCTGCCGGAGTCAGATTGCAGAAGGCTATCTCCGGCATTTTGCGGGTCCGGATATAGCCGTGTACAGCGCCGGTGTGGAAACCCACGGCGTGAATCCGCGGGCTATCGCCACCATGAAAGAGGACGGCATTGATATTTCCGGTCACACCTCAAACAATATGAATGAATACCTGGAGATCCCGTTTGATTACGTCATCACAGTGTGCGACAACGCCAAAGAACGCTGTCCGTACTTTCCCGGCAGAGTAGAGCGCTTCCATTACAACTTTCCGGATCCCGCGAAGGCCACAGGAACAGAAGAAGAAATCCGGGCAGAATTTGCGCGGGTGCGGGGAATGATCAAGGAGTACTGCAAGGAATTCGCGGAAAAACACCTGCACTGAACTATGGAAAAGAACAACGGACAAGAGATTGGGGCCTTTGAGAAATACCTGACCCTTTGGGTGCTTCTCTGCATAGCGGGTGGCATTCTGGCAGGTGAGCTGGCAGGAGTTCACATGGAGCGTGTAGCTGCATGGGAAATCAATCATGTGAATATTCCGGTGGCCATCCTCATATGGCTGATGATCTTTCCGATGATGGTGCAGATTGATTTCACCTCACTCAAAAAAGCGGGGGGAAATGTCAAAGGTCTCGGGCTCACAGTGGCGGTGAACTGGCTGATCAAGCCATTTACCATGGCTTTATTCGCGTGGATATTCTTTGACAATCTCTACTCTGCATGGCTCACGCCTGAAGAAGCGGACCAGTATATCGCAGGTGCCATTTTATTGGGAGCTGCTCCATGCACCGCTATGGTGTTTGTGTGGTCATACCTTTCAGGAGGCGATCCCCATTACACCCTCGTGCAGGTATCGGCGAATGACCTTATCCTGCTTGTGGCATTTATTCCGATTGTGCGTTGGTTGCTGGGCATTACAGACTTTGCTATACCCTATGATGTGCTGACTACATCGGTAGTGGTGTTTGTGGTCATCCCGCTGGTGGCTGGTTATCTCACCAACAGGTATTTGATTAAGGCTCGCGGACTGGATTGGTTCAACCACTCCTTTCTCCCGAAGCTGAAGCCGGTATCCATGATCGCATTGCTCACCACGCTGATTCTGCTGTTTGCATTTCAGGGACGGCAGATACTTGCTCAGCCGATGCATATTCTGCTCATTGCCATACCGCTGACCATCCAGACCTATTTCATCTTTTTCCTCACGTGGTTTGCGGGCAAATACATGAAGTTGCCGTACCGCACCTGCGCGCCCTCGGCCATGATCGGCGCGAGCAATTTCTTTGAACTCGCCGTAGCGGTAGCCATTGCGTTATTCGGACTCCACTCCGGAGCTGCACTTGCCACGGTGGTAGGAGTGCTGATTGAGGTGCCGGTGATGCTGTCACTAGTGCAGATTGCCAACCGTTGGAAATACCAATAAAAAAGAATCATATTCCCAATCCGGTTAACTAATTTCGGCATTGGTCTGTCCGAAATTCCCATTTTTCAACTCAATCTCCAATGCCATGAACCAAACCGATGCCTTTCTTCAGATGTGGCGAGAGAGCCGCACCCGGTTCAGTCTGCTGCTGAACGGAATTAATGAAAATCAACTGCGGTACACACTGGAACCTTCTGCCAACAGCGCTGGATTTCTGATTCGTCATATCGCCGACGTCGAAAAGTTGTTCTCAAAAAATGTCTTTGGGAAAGCCGATGTCAAGGTGGTGGCCAAAACGGTAATTGACAAAAAGGACACCGGAGAGCACACAGACCTCTCTTTCCTGTTGAGCTACCAGAATGAATCATCAGAAGATCTGGCTTCAGCTATAGCTCTGCAGAGTGATTCCGATTGGTCTCAGACGATAGAAACAAAAGAGTTCGGAGTAAAAACCAAGGCCGAAGCACTTGGCAGAATTACATCACATACCGCTTACCATGCCGGGCAGCTTGCCCTGATACTCAAGTATGGTAAATAAGGCTACGTGCTTTCGTAATCAATCCACGGTAGCTGTGAGCGCCGGCTTCAGGCGATAAGTACCATTACCCTGAAGGAGCACCGATTGTGACGCATCGAAGTCCACCACAATGGTGTAGTCTTCATCGGCATTGATTTCCTCGTGCAGGTTCAGCTTGAGGCCGGATTCATCCTGACTGCTCAAAGCGAGATCGAACGGCACGCCGCCAACCACCACATAGTTGTCATCACCGAGAATCAACCGGAACTGAGAAATATGTCCGATGGGAATTTGCTGCGGAGGAACGATCAGAGTAACGAGTCCATTCTGAAAATCGAGCAGATTGTACATACCTGCTTCGGTATCCAGCGTGATCCAGCCTTAACCGTCGTGGTGTACGCGCACCTGAAGCACTTCCACATTCACTGAATCATACTGAATGGCCTGGTCATGCAACCACACGCGAAGCGTGGCAAAGCCGCCTTCCTCTTTATCCTTTAAAGGCAATAATGCCGGCAACCAACATGGCACAGGCGCTGAAAATCAAAGTCTTTTTCATGATTCGAAGGTATACGGGCTGAAGGGAGACAGCACCTGAAAAGTTGCGTGCTGCACGTTTACTTGTCACCTGACACAAGCAAGCGTGAGGTTAGAACGGGTCCCTGACCGCTGCATTGAACGATATAGACACCCGCCTGCAGACCCTCTGAAGTAAACACAAACTTTTTCAAGCCATGAACAGGATATTCCCGAAACAACCGGCCTGACGTATCCAATATTCTGATGTATTCAACAGGAGCAGATGCGGGCCAACGCAGCGTGACATATTCAGTTGCAGGGTTAGGAAACAGTGAAAGTTGCGAGGAAATTTCCGGCACGTTCACAACATCACCGTACCAGACAGAAACGAAAACGTCAGATCCCCCGGCATTTTCCTGAATGAATCCGTCGCTGGAAAACGTGTGACCGACTGTAATGATCATACTCGATTCCCACACGAGTCCCATGAGCACATCATTGGCAGAACCTCCGAAGCGCTCGGTGTGTAGCACATCTCCGTTGAAATCTGTTTTAATCAGGAAAAAATCCATTAGTCCGAAACCTGCTGCAGTGGCCTCGCCATCGGAGCTACGGGTAAATCCGGCCATCCAAATACCATCAACCGTTTCGCGGCGCATATCAAACGCGAAGTCGTAATCACTCCCGCCATAATTGCGTTCCCAAAGCATTTGTCCGTTTTCATCATAACGCAGTAACCAGAAATCGCCACCTCCACCGTAGTACTCAGTGGCATTGCCCCCGGAACCAGAAAGTCTTCCGCAGACAAAAAAACCGCCGTCCACCGCGGCGCGAATTGAAGATGCGTAGTCACCTGCATTGGCTGAACCCACTTCGGTAATCCATTGCAGGTCGCCTGCTTGTGAAATTTCGGCTAGCAGAATATCATCCTGATTGAAATCGGAAAATGAAGGTGTGGTAAAACCTGCGCACACATAGTTTCCAGAGTTGATTTGCGTGAGGCGATAGAAATTTTCGAGAAAGTCCTGATTGCCTCCTGCGTGATCCGGACCTTCATAGGCTTTGCTCCAAATCACAGAACCGTCATCCGCATTGATTTTTAAAAGCCAGTTGAGTCCGGCTCCTGTATTGAGTAAATCACCATCGTTTGAGCCCGTTTCGCCGCATGCTACCAGATTTCCTTGCCAATCCATGATAACGTCATACAGCATATCGTCACCACTTCCTCCGTAGCATTTGCTCCACAAGAGTGTGCCATCAATAGCATAGCGTCTAACAAAACCATCCTGCATTGCGCTGTGATTGTCTGAGAAGCTGCCATCCTGAGAGGACGTGCGCCCGACTACCACAAAGCCGCCTTGGAACACGTTTATAATTTTAGAAGGTCTGTCATAGCTGCTTCCACCAAATCGCTCTGTCCAAAGTGGTTCACCCATCAACGTAGTAGCGAAAATCCAACCGTCTTCTTCGCCCAGTGCAGCACCCGGAACATCGCCGTTAGCGGACAGCGTGGAGGTTACCACACAATTCACCCCATTGCTCTGGGCAATGGACGCTGCGGGGGCGCCCATATTTCCAATCATAGTCAGGCCTACGACGTCATCTGCACCTCCACCAAAAGAGCGCGTCCACATGGTATCCAACTGCCCGACCATTTGTATCGGCATAACACAGATAAGAACGAGAAATAACTGTTTCAGAGTGATCATAGTGTATCAGTCAAGATAGTGAATATACTACCCAAGTCGTTTCTCCCCTACAATATCGATTGAAATACAGCACACTGCATAAGGCTGGTTCAAAAAACACAGGATCTTGTAAGAAAGCAGATGCTTGTATTACTTTTGCCGCGGAGAGATGGCAGAGTGGTCGATTGCGGCAGTCTTGAAAACTGTTGAGGGTAACACCTCCGGGGGTTCGAATCCCTCTCTCTCCGCTGAGTACAGTTCGCAACTGTTCGAAAAGTGTGTAAGTCGTTGATTTACACACTTTTTTTTGTTCTTTACTTTCCGAAAATGTTCGCGTTTGTACGTCGATTAGGTTTCCTACTCGTGACCCTTTTTTAAAAACGCAAAAGGGGTCACGCTTTTGGAGAGAAACTATGCGCTTTTTGTCGTTTTGTGTCACATTGACCAAAACAAAAAAGCCGCGAAAGTCAAGTACTTTCACGGCTTTGCGCATTTGAGT
>CANGTU010000047.1 GCA_947456965.1 Flavobacteriales bacterium | reverse complement strand
TATTTCTCCCAGTGGCCGCTGGTCACATACAGATCCTTCGATCCGATATGCGGAGTAACCACTTGCAGGTAGCCAGCCTTCTTCTGAGCAGCTTGCAGGAAGGCCTGCAAACGACCTCTCAGATCGGCGCCTTTCGGCAACCAGAGCGGCAATCCCGATCCCACTTTCTGAGAAAAATGGAACAATCCAAGCTCTTTACCCAACTTCCGGTGGTCGCGCTTTTTGGCCTCTTCCACCTGCTTCAGATACTCATCGAGTTCAGCCTGCTTCGGAAAGGTGACGGCATACACCCGGGTGAGCATTTTATTTTTCTCATCCCCGCGCCAGTATGCTCCGGCTACATTCATCAGCTTGGCAGCCTTGATGAATCCTGTATTGGGAATGTGCGGACCGCGGCAGAGATCAGTAAAATTACCTTGTGTGTAGAATGTAATTGTTCCGTCCTCGAGGTCGTTGATCAATTCAATTTTGTACGGATCGCCTTTTTCGGTGAAATACTGCAGCGCCTCAGCCTTGCTCACTTCCCTGCGGATGTATGGGTTCTTCTCCCGGGCAAGCTCTAACATCTTCTTTTCCACTTTGGGAAAATCAGACTGTGCAAATTCATGGTTCCCGAAATCCACGTCGTAGTAGAAACCGTTTTCTATGGGCGGTCCGATAGCAAGTTTGACTCCAGGATAAAGGGCTTCAAGCGCTTCAGCCATAAGGTGTGCAGAGCTATGCCACATCGTGGATTTTCCGCTTTCGTCATTCCAGGTGAGCAGTTTGAGTGTGGCATCTGACTGAATCGGCCTTGTCGGGTCGATGACCTCGCCGTTCACTTCGGCGGCCAGTACATTGCGTGCAAGTCCTTCACTGATGCTCTGCGCTACATCGAGCGCACTGGTCCCTGCGGCCACCTTACGATTGGAGCCGTCCGGGAGGGTAATGGTGATCATGGATGATGTATTGAAGGTGCGAATGTACGATTGAATGCAGATCCGCGATAAATCGCGGATTTACATTTGGTGTGTGGGGGGCACTTGTCTTTTATTTGTTGACTACATTCAATCAATCCCGAATTTTATGCATTTCAATTCACCCAATTTGCGCCACTGGTGGCGAACGGCAGTGCTGTGCCTGTCGGTATTCACTCTCATTGCCTCGTGCGGCAAAGAAGAGAAAATGGAAATCCCGGGGAACTGGGAACCCGCAAATTCACTTTGCAGCAATGGCATTCAGGATGGCGCTGAAACCGGCGTGGACTGTGGCGGGAATTGCCCGCCTTGCGCTGGATTGAGCATTCCGTGCACAGTAGCTCAGGGAACAGTGGTATATGATGGAAACACATTCAATGTAACCAGTATGATTGTACTCTTTGATGAAGTGCTGATTAACACTTCCGGTGGATTCACCATGAACATCAGAACCGGAGATGACATTGCACCGGGTAACATCTACACCCTTACAGCCGCAGTTAATCCATCCGGTCTTAATGCGCATGTAGTGGCCGATGAAGGGCCTATTGAATACCGTTCTCAAAATGGTGTGGGAACGATGTACGTAGAAGGACCGTCCAACGACATGACCATTACCATTTGTGATGCAGACCTGCGTTTATTCGGAGGTACTGACATCAAATCCCTGAAATTCAAAAAGAACGAATAACCTATTCCATACAATGCTTCATTATGAAACATGTATTATTAGTTATGATGGTCGTGGTGATGTGCACACCGGCCTTTAGTCAGGAAACCGTCAATGGTTCGGTTATTCTCGACGATCCGGAAAACATGCCCATGTACCGGTTCCGGATTCCGCTCTGGTGTGCAACCCTTGCCGGACATAACTTCAGCGCATACGACCTGAGTTTCGGCGTGGATATTCAACCAATGGATAAATTCATGCTCAACGTGGATTACACCATCGGCCTGCTGGATCAGGTATTCCCCGAGTCAACTGCTGGTTTGGAATTTCCGCAGTCGGGCATTGTGGTGCCACAAACAGTGATGAGCGGATCGAGGCTGATTGACGTGGCAGGTACATTTTTCTTTAAATCAAAAATGGAAACCAAGCCACTTCGCATCGCACTGAAGTCGTCGGGCTATGTCACCACCGTAACGGATGTCCCCGGCCAGGAACTTACCCGAATAGGTATTCGCGCAGGGTTTCGCGGTGGCAGCACCTGGTATCACATGGGTGATATGGACGTGAATTACGGAGATCAACTGCCCAACAATGCATCTGAAGGAATTTCTGACCAAAGTACCATGCTCCGATACAGCCAGCTCCGCGTGGGGATAGGCATTATAAAATCCACGAACCTCTGGATCGACACCGAACAATACGGCCGGCGCAGTAATGCAGGCACCGTGATGTATTACGGGGACGTGCTGATTGGCATGAACAGCGCGGTAGACGATGTGTACTATCTCGAGCGCGGCGGTACTTCAGAGGAACTCGACGACGCCAATACCTACTACTACACGCCCATGTCTATTGATGAACTCAACGACAAAGCCAGAATTGGCTTTGAAGCAGGACTTCGTCAATTGCCTACTGCCCACTGGTTTGGCGGTTTTGCAGCCATCGGAACTGTGAATGGCCTGCAGGGTGGACCCAATTTTTACTTCAAAATGGGAGCACAAGTCAGCCTTGGAAATCGCGTGCGTCCTCCGAAGAACTAATTGGTTGGTGATGCTAATCTCTCAAAGCGCACACCTTCCCCGGGTGTGCGCTTTTTTTTGAGATGGAATTATTGATGTGACGTGTATGATTTGTCCGATTGAATCCATCTTGCACCCGTGAATTGGCGCGAACTAATCCGGGACTTTAGATTGTATATCCTGCTTTTTGCAGCGATCAGGTTGATTGGCATTACCAATCCGCCTGCTGAAGTACATCATGGATGGCGACAAGCAGGTACGCTGATGATGGTGCGGGCAATGGAAGAAAAAGGTCCGGAAATCTTCTATCCGGGTTCTGCAGTAGCAGGCGCCGACCGCTGGCAGGTGATTGCTTCTGAAATGCCATTGTACGCCTGGACGATTTATGCCTCCAACCTGATTACCGGAGAAGCTCATTGGATGGGACGTCTGATCTCGCTGCTGGCATGCTGCGCAGGAGTGTGGAGTTTCTACCGGATTGTGAGGCGGTTATTGGGAGAGCAGCGGGCTTTCTTCGCGGGTATCATCCTGCTCAGCTCATTGTGGTTCATGTTCGGACGAAAAGTGATGCCGGATATTTTCAGCGCATCACTTGTACTCGCGGGAATTGAACTCGCCTGGATGGCGCGAATGTCGGGCAGGTTCTGGATGCACATTCCCTCCTTCGCACTCATCGCTGTCGGACTGCTTGCCAAAATGCCTTCAGTGGCATTGCTGGTGTTTCTGATTCCGCTTTTTGCCGATGCCGGCGGGTCACTTTGGCAACGGGGACTCATTGCTGCATACACCTTGCTTGCAGTGATCCTCATGGGTGCCTGGTATTTTGTATGGGTGCCCGAATTGCTGCGATTGGGTGCCTTTCAGCTCTACTGGCCAAAGACGGTTTCAGAAGGATGGAGTGAACTTATCGCACGGCCGCAGGATACCATGAGTCGGTTCACCTTCACCACATTTTATTCCTACACCGCCTTTCCGGCATTTATTACAGGTCTTTTTATGATCCGGAAAGAACGCTGGGCATTGCGCATCACCTTCATAGCTGCATTGATTCTGCTGACCATTTACATGCTCAAAGTGGGCAATTGCATTCCGGAACACGATTATTATATGATTCCGTTTGCTCCTGTGATGGCGCTCATTGCGGCATTGGGTCTTGGTCTCTTGGAAAGGTGGCCAGCCGTTTCGTATCTGATCATTGCGGCAATTGCCATTGAAGGTGTAGCCAATCAGCAACACGATCTTCGGCTCCCGGAAGAAATACACTACAAATTGAATCTTGCAAGCGAACTGGATGAGATCATCCCGCCAGATGAACCTGTTGCTATCGTGGGTGACCTCAATCCACAGGACCTGTATTTTTCAGACAGACATGGCTGGATGGCCCAACTCAATGAACTGAACACCCCCGAATTCAGAAGCAGACTCAACGCAGCGGGATGCAGGCATATTGTGATTAATAATCGCCGCGAATGGCTGCGGGGTATTGTACCTGATTCTTCGAAGCTGGTGTTTTCAGGAAATTGGAGGATTTTTGCAATACCCTGACACTACCAAAGGCAACATTTACAATTCACACAGTTTGAACTATGAAATACCTGATTTTACTCCTCAGCAGTTATCTTGGATTCTATCTGCCAACGGAAGCTCAGATGACTATGGCTGGTTTCCAGTTTGGAAGCACCCCGGACCCGGTATTCAATATCTCCAGTGAAAACGGAGAGTATGCATTCAGCCCTGGGGTGATAAAAGGATCATTCAATAATTTCGTGATCGGTGGCGGATTAGGTCTGGCTGAGTCAGCAGTTCACATGGGTATACATCTTTCCGTCGCCAATGCTGTGATCGAGAGTGAAACAGGAACATTCCGGCTAAAAGGACTTGCGCCGACCTGGCATACGCACCTTTACCTCAACCCGCAAAATGCGCTGTCATTCGGAATTCTAATCCGAATGGGTTTCGGAAGCATGCGTACCTCGTTTACCGACACATTGAATTTCGGCCTTGAGGAAACGGATGGGCCATATGACATTGCGGTGAAGTACAGGGGAATCTCCTATTTTGTGGGACTGGGCTTGCGATACGTACTACCGAATGACAACCTCGCTCTCTTCGCGAATGGGGTCTACGGAATTCAGGCCCAAAAGCCGAAGACAATAACCGTTAACGGAGACGAATATGCGGCGGATGATTTTGACGGGCTTGATCTCAACACCGCTGCCATCGAATTCGGAGTTTACTACTATTTCGGAAAGTGATGCATAAATGGACAGCGGAATCTGATCCAAAGTTCTATATTTGCGCTCGCTTTTGCGAAAAAGGGGGGTATAGCTCAGCTGGCTAGAGCGCTTGCATGGCATGCAAGAGGTCATCGGTTCGAATCCGATTATCTCCACTACCTAAAAGGCCCACCGGGCCTTTTTCTTTTTCCCGACAGGATATCCAACGCCCTGTTGGACCTACCCCAGCCGGTTTATCTTGCGCTCATCAATACAATCATCCATGTTGACTCTTCATCAAACCATCCGGTATGTGGAAGAATTCCACGATGCCTTCGGCTTGCCCGTGCGACGGGAACCCACCACCAAAATCCCGGAAAAGGAAATCATACTTCGTTTCAACCTGATGAAAGAAGAAAACGAAGAATACCTTGAAGCAGCTCAGCGCGGCGATCTGGTGGAGGTAGCCGATGCATTGGGTGATATGCTCTACATCCTCTGCGGAACAATCAACGCCCACGGCCTGCAGCACAAAATTGCCGAAGTCTTTGAGGAAATCCAGCGCAGCAACATGAGCAAACTCGATGAGAACGGCCAACCCATCTACCGGGAAGATGGTAAGGTGATGAAAAGTGACCGTTACTTCAAACCGGATATCGCCACGATCCTGGGCGTGGAATTCCGTGATCCTGGATAATCTCGTCCTGCTGAAAAGGGGCCGTACCTTGGCCCAGTTATTTCACCCGGATGAACTTGCGAAAGAAGCTGAAGGACCTCGCCAAGTCAATCCTGCGGTTGGCAGGTATCGACGTCACGCGCAACATGCGCTATGACCGGCTTACGGCCCGGATTATCCGCAGTCAGCTGAACGATGGAGACCACGCCATTGACATCGGTGCTCACAGCGGTGAAATCCTCGACCTGTTTCTCCTTTGCTCTCCTGCCGGCAAGCACATGGCCATTGAACCGATCCCGGCACTGGCCCAAGGCCTGCGCCAGAAATACCTCAACCGGTGCGCCGTGATCGAATGTGCGCTTTCCAACCATTCCGGTACCGCTTCGTTCCAAATGCTCAAGGCAGACCCGGCCTACAGCGGACTACGCCGGCGTGACACAGGTAGCATGCCGCCCGATTTCCAGGAGTTGCAGGTGAAGGTCTGCCGCCTCGATGACGTGGTGGATCCATCCTTCCCCATCCGGCTCGTCAAAATTGATGTTGAGGGGGGCGAGTACGATGTCCTCCGGGGAGCACCTGAACTCCTCAAGCGAGACAAACCTCTGCTCATCTTCGAATTTGGAAAGGGTGCGGCCGATCGCTACGGAGTGCGACCGAATGAAATGTACAGGTATCTCTCGGCAACGGGCTACTCCATTCACACGCTTGCAGATGCCGACCTCGGGTTTCACACACCTCTCTCCTCCGCCCAATTTGAGCAGTGCTTCGAGCAAGGAAGCGAGTACTACTTCGTAGCCCGCGGCCTCACTGTCCACTCATGAAGCAAGCCATCCAACGCAACATTGATGTGCTGGCTTTTGCTGCTGCCATCGCCGCTTATTTCCTCTCCCAGGGAATCATCAACATCTTGCAAGCGGATCCGGTCGGCTTTCACTTCATCCGGCAAACAGACTCGCTGTCGTTCGCCGATACCTACGCATGCAGCAACTACCCTTTTCTCGAGCCTCACACCTGGAACCTGACAAGCGATGGCGGAAAGGCCGCCTGCGAGTTTCCACTGCTCTACGCGCTCGCGGCACAGTGCTACTCCCTGACCGGCCCTTCACCTCTGGTCATGCGCCTGATGGTTTTCATCATATCCTTCGCCGGTTTCATATCACTCTATGTTTTCATGCGCAGGATGACCGGTAATCGCGCGGTTGCATTTCCGCTTGCACTGCTATGCATGAGTTCAACCGTCGTAATCCACTATGCCTCCGTGCCGATGGTCGACGGCGCGGCATTGGGATTTACGCTTACCGGACTGAATCTGGCGCACCGAGGGCGTGTCCCTGGTGCTTCAGCCATGTGGACGCTCACCGGCATCCTGGCATTCACACTCGGTGCCTTGCTCAAGGTGACCTTTGCCATCGTTCCGCTCGCATGGATGCTTAGTGAATGTCCGGCCTGGTGGCAGCGAATATCCTCAACCACCAGCTCTTACCCGCGCTCAACTCAGGTGTGGACAGCACTGGTCACAACAGCAGGTTGCGCTGCCGTGGTGGCGTGGTACTGCTATGCCCGCTCCTACAATGCCGTAGCCGGTGACTCATACTTCCTCACTGCTCCGCGTCATCTGCTGTCACTGGACAAACAGGCCATACTCGATGTACTGGATGCCATCGCGCATCGCTGGAAACAGGCCTGGTATACCAATGAGACATGGTGGCTTGTGGCTGCATCCGGAGCCTTATGCATCTGGAAGTGGAAGCACATGCAGCCGGGTGTTGCAGTCAAGGTAGCGCTGGCAGTGGCTGGTACACTCACCTATGCATTCCTGTTCTTCGGGCAATTCAGCGACCACGACTACTATTTCCTTCCTCTGGTTCCGGTGGTGGCTATGCTGCTGGCCGCCGTGCCTTATACAACCATCCTGCCTGATCACTCAGGGCTGCGCATCCTCGGCTGGATGGCCATCACTGCATGTACTTTTTCCTCGCTGATTTATGCGACGGGAAAGTGGCACAAGCGCTACGCCCAGCCTGAAACCATGTACAGCGAATTGCCGATGTCACTCGCCGTGATAAAGCATGAGGCCGCAGCCATGGCCGGCAACAGGCCCGTGGTGATTATCGGCGATCTTACTCGAAACGGGAGTTTATATGTGCTCAAAAAACCGGGCTACACATTCCCGACATGGGAGGCATGGCTCGATTTTTCTGCCCGAACCCCAACGGGTGAAGCCATGATTCTCGCGCGCAACATGCCTGCGGATAAGCAGGTTCTCGCCAGACCTTTAGGAGAGTCCTCGGGATGGTGGGCGATCGATTATCAGGGAATGACAAGGCGCACTGACCAGCCCGTTCGGAATACCACCAGATAAAATCCAGAACCTAAGGAAGCCTTCACTTCAGCAAGATCACGGGCCTCGCCCTCCTGCAAAAGCCGCGCGCTGATGTCATAAACACGGTAGGGGCCAAACGGACGCAATTCCTCCTGAATCTCGGGTATACTCACTGGCAGACACGTCTCTTCTTCAGGCATCATGATGTCTTCACTGAACAAAACGGGCCGGGTGTAGCGCATGACCACGGCCTGATATTGCCCTTCCACTGTCTGCCTCGAGCCGCAAGCCACAAAGCCCCCGGGCACCCGCGCGCCTCCGATGAAGGAGTCTTCCTCTCCAGTGCCATAGAAGAGCCCTCCTTCGAAGCCACCTGAATCCGTAAAGCGGAAAACATGCCCGTCGTAATTCCCAAACCCATAGGCCCGTGTCCTTCCGATCGAATAGAACGACCCACCCACTGGAACAATCGCCGTATATTCATTGACATCGGGCTGCATCTCCTGCGAGATGAGATGCTGTGCCCCCGAATAATCGAGACGCTGCGAATACCCCTGGGTGAACGTGGGGGTGTCCTGAGTACCACATACGTAAATGAACTCGTCGTTGACTGCAATGCCGTTGGCCTGCCGATTCCATCCTGGCTCGCCATCCTGCCGGTTCCACATCACACTTCCTTCCTGATCGAGCCGCCAGACTGCGCTCCGACGGATACCTTCCTCCGTCTCCACCCAACCGCAAACCAGAATTCCTGATGGTGTGCACACGAGGTCGGTCACTTCTCCTGCACCCGATGATGCGAGAATCCACTGCCCGCTGTTCATCCCCTCTGCACTGAAGGTGAGCAACCAGGGCTTACGGACTCCCCCGGCGTACGTGCTTCCTCCCATCCACACCATGCCTTCGTTATCGAGATCAATCGCATGTGCAAAATCCCAGGCTTCACCGCCGAGCGCAATTTCCCAGATTACTTCTCCTTCATCCGATATTTTATAAACGACCCCATCATAGCCACTTTCCGTATCGGCTCTGTATCCGCACACATAGAGGTTGCCCTCTTCATCCAGCACAATATCCCTGCCCGTATCCACTCCTGCTGAACCCAACGCCAACGACCACTCGCAACCGAGCAACGAGTCCGTGCGCACGACATAGATATCCGTTGCCATGTCGGGCATACTGCCGGTGGATCCGACCAAGGCAAATCCACTATCGGGCATCACGACTACTGCGCGGAATTCCTCCGTACCTCCGCCACCATAGGTGTGCACAAGTGCATCCTGTCCGCCACAATGCAGAGCGAGGAACAATGCTATGGCGCTGAACGACCTTTTCATCTCAGGCAGGAAAATCGTGTATGGTCCTGCGAATGGCACATAACCGTTCAAGCATGGCCTCCATGCGTGAAAGCGGAAGCATATTGGCTCCATCGCTCTTGGCCACGGATGGATTGGGGTGGGTTTCGATAAATAACCCATCGGCTCCCACGGCAATTGCTGCGCGTGCAATGGTCTCTATCAGGGCCGGACGCCCTCCCGTAACACCGCTGGGCTGGTTAGGCTGCTGCAAACTGTGGGTGCAGTCCATCACCACTGGGGCAAACTGCTTCATCACGGGTATGCCGCGATAGTCCACGATCAGGTCCTGATAGCCAAACGTTGTTCCGCGTTCTGTAATGAGTACGTTCGGGTTTCCGGTCTCGCGGACCTTCCCTACTGCGTGCTCCATGGCTTCGGGAGAAAGGAACTGGCCCTTTTTCACATTCACCACCTTACCCGTATCGCCGGCCGCCTCGAGCAGATCGCTCTGCCGGCAAAGGAACGCGGGAATCTGCAATGCATCAACATAAGCCGCAGCCATAGCAGCCTCCGGAACAGAATGAATATCGGTGATCACCGGAATACCAAGAGCCTTTCTGACTTCTGCCAGGTGATCAAGGGCCAGTTCATCGCCGATCCCGGTGAAACTGTCTCTGCGCGACCGGTTGGCCTTGCGATAGGAAGACTTGAAAATAAAGGGCACCTGAAGACGGTCCGTCATCTCCTTGAGCTGGCCGGCGACTTCAAACAGAAGTTCCTTGCTCTCGATCACGCAAGGACCAGCCATCAGGAAGAATTGTCCGGATCCGGTATGGCGGATCTGGGGAATGTTTTCTATCACGCGTGTTTTCATTATGAATTCCGGTTGAAAAAACAAGCTAAGCTGAAGTATGCATCCATCGATCGGGCATCTTCGTTGATCCATCCGGCCACATTGTGTGTACCGGCGCGTATGAGCCATCGGCCGCCGGGCATCCATTGACATTCAGCCCCGGCAGAGAAAGTTCCGTATCCTCCTATTCCCAGCCTGCCGGTGACCAGCATTCGGTCTGACAGAAAATGACTCAGCCCTGCCTGAACCATCGGCACAGCGTAATGTCCCGGCTGAAGAGTCATCCCCACGTCCAGCAGAGTAGACCGGGCAATGTACTTCATCATCCGCACCTGAACCCTGAAGGGAAGCATTTGCCAGCGTACTCCTGACCTGGTGGTGGTGTGTATAGAGTCCACAGGCTCTATTGCAGGAAGGCCATCGGAACCGAATAGCTGTTCGGTGGAATATCCTTCCCACGTGGTGAGTGAATCGAAGGTCATGTGCTGCGTGCTCTTATTCCATGCCACCCATCCAAAATCCTGCAGGGAAACGGAGATGAAACCATCTCCCGTGGCCAATGGCCTGTTATACTCAAGATCGAGAGCCAGCCCAATGCCGTTTCCGGCCCCCCATCCCCGATTGGCAGTATCGGACCGGGTGTATTCGCCTGCATAATGAAGGGAAAGACTGTCGGCGAGTGGACTCGTATACAATCCGGCATCGCGCACTTCAAGCCGACGGTAATCCTGCCCCGATACCAGTGAGAGCATGGCACTGCTGAAGGTCTTCTTGTGGAATAAACCAAAACCGAACTTCTGCCAACTCTGATACTGCCCGGAGAAGGGATCCAGAACCAGCGTGTCACCGCGGTGTCTGGCATTGCCTTTGAAAATGGCCTCAAAGAGGCCGCGTGAAAATCCCGCCTGCGCATGCCATGCCGTACCCACCGCGGTGTGCATTCCCCAGTCGGACAGTCCAAACAGGGTGTCCGACATGCCATAAAAATGGATGCGCCCGGAAGCCCCGAATCCTGCCCGGCTCACTTCCTTCATGGATTCCAGCAACTGGTCGGTATGCCAATCCTTCAATTCACCTCCCCACAGCATGCGGTCAAAAAAACGACGGTTCAGAGCGGGCGATCCGATCCCCGCATCTCCTTCTGCAAGCATGATGGCCAAACTGGTACGAAATGAACTGTCACGGGCGAGAAGAAGCGAAGAAGGAACCTGTCCTTGTATAGACATGGTCAGGAGCACCAACAGAATCATGAGAGCTGACTTCATCTCATTCAATCGATATCGTGGCGCGTATATCGGCCACCACCTTCACGTCCATGTAATGCGTCGTGTAAATTCCCACCTCGCTGGGATAACCGGGCGTGTTGACCTCGACCCGCAACACGATGAAGGCATCATCGCGAAGGACCTCGAGGTCATCCGAATTCAGCGCCACCCGAAGCACGGAAGAAGCAGGCACCGGTGCCGAGGGATCCGAAGTGAGTATGGCATGCTCCACTTCCTGGTGATCGGCCAGCTTCCTCACAGGCTCGCGACCGGCATCGAGCAGCCAGACATCCAGCTCGGTCGCAAAGGGAAAATGGTTCTCGATATGCACAAACACCTCGCCTGATGCATCCAGTTCGCCCTCGTCTATCCGCAGAGCCAACGTATCGCGCAACACCAGGTTATTCATGCCAATTCTCAGGGGAAAATCGGCTTCAATCATTGCACGGATGGCCTTACTGGTGTAAATGAAATCATTACCATCGGAAATATCACCGAGAGGGTTGACGTCCACCGTACCCACCATCGTCAATCCATTGGGAAGATTCTCAATGAATGCGTTGATGTTGCTGTTGGATGAATTAACCAGACGCTCCACTACAACCGGTGTAACGATGCCATTGATCTCCGTAGCACGCGTGATATTGATGGTTTCAAACCAATCTCCTTGGGAAAGGTCAACCTGATTTCCGGAAAAGCCGTTCACGGATGACAGTTGTGTGAACTGCACCTGAGCATCAGCACCTGTGTAATTCTCTACCCTGAAACGAACCTCAGCCTGATCAAGGGCAAGAAATCCTTCGGGATTCCATCCTGTAAAGAATTGTGGTGATTCGCTGATGGTGTAGTGATGCTGACCGAAGTATCCACGGGCGTATGCCACCTCAGGATCCAGAAAACGCAGACGCACCACCACACTGTCATTGCCATACACAACTGCTGGACCGGGCGCGTCGGATGAGGTGGACACGACGATCGAGCTGGCCACTGAATTGCGGGCAAAACCGCTTGTTCCCGTGAGATCAAACTCATATCCCGAAAGATCAATGACGCCTGATGCGCTTCCCGGCACTGCACCATCAAGAGGAGGCGTGAAGGCGGAGATGACGGTGGGCTGCCCATTGCGCGTGAGTCCGGGCAAAGAATAGGTGCACGTGAGATACCCATTCACATAGCTGCGCACCTCATACTCGAGAAATCCCCCGCTCGTATGGATCTCCTTCAGTTCAGCACCAGTGATACCGAGTTGACGGTCCTCGGTAATGGCAATGAGGTTGACACCGGCAGGGATATTCCACGGACCGCCATTGAGCGGAATGGAGAACTTCCGGGAAATCGTGGTATCGGGAATAGCGACCAGCGAGTCAAGGTCAAAATCAGTAAGATCTTTCTTGAGAATAAGATGCCAAAGGTTGTCTTCTCCTGAAGTGAGCAGACTATCAGCCAGCAGGTCATCGAGGCCTATTCTGCCCTGAGCGAGCGGACCGGCGCCATGGATATTCCAGGTTGTGGGCTCATCACGGCGACATCCCTGAGTCATCATCACGATAATCATGAGCAACACAGGAAGAGCGGCTATTCGCTTCATGGACATAGATGCAAAGATGCGGATCAATTCCCCACTTTTCATGGCTCTGCAATTGGCGAGGACCGTGGAGCAAGAATCAACCGCAGGCATATCCAACCCAGCGATGCAACCATCGGCAACAGAGCCTCATGGAGATTCTGCGGAAAAAACGCCCAACCTCCCAGCAAAATGACCAGGGCTGCAGCATACCAGCTGAAGTATCGCCGTCCGGCACGCAGCAGCAAGGAAGCGGGAAGAAAGGCCATGATCAGGTTGAGCGGACTGGCCCATAACAGATTCAGGTTCCAGGCAGCAGCATGATGATCGGTACCCAACCAAAGAAACAGCAGCAGCAAGCCGGCAAGGCCCGTCAACAGAAGAATGATCCGGTCCACAATGGTCACCAGCAACCGGCCTGAGGTGATTCTGAATGCAATTACCTGCACGAGCAGCATCAATAGCATGACCTGCATAGGTGTTCCTACCGTTCCGGCACGGGGATAAAACTCCTGAGGAATAACCTCCATGGGCCTGCTCACTAAACCACGTTGGCGGTAGGTCGCTAAGTTGAGTTCTTTCAGCAGACTATCGGGGAGAAACATATCCTGTCCGCGGTCCATCACCTCATCGCAGGGAATCCCCAGCGCCAGATCAATACCGAAATCACTCCATGGCATGTGCACGAGATAGCGATCAATGGCATCCCGGTAGGTATAAGGTTCGGCGCTGACATAGGTAAAGCGCACATCGCCGGATACTGACTTGCGAATGATCTCACCAATGCGCGATGAACAGTTATCAAAGAAATAATCGTACCGGTAAATCCGGTTCTCGGGCTTGTAATTTTCTATGAGGGCATCATACAGGCGCTGCCGGTCGGCACTGTCAAGCCTGAGTTCCTGCTCCGTAATCCCCCGACCGGTATAGAGATACTCCTGCTGAAAAGTGCCAAAATCCGTGCGTGAAAGTGTGTAGTCGAGGTGTCCCTTGACAAACTTGTAGTAAAACTGATCGTCAAATACAAAGGTCCCATAGTTATATACCTCATCAACCATTCGGTCGCCCTGCAGGTCCTCGACACGGATGGCCGAGTGACCGAAGATGCTGTAGAGGTCAGGACCCGGCGTGCACGTGAGCACCGTTATTCTGGCCCTTGAACTGAGTACGGCCCGGCCATCATCTGAAGCCCGCAAAGGAAAAGCAACACATGCCGCCAGCACCATTATACACCATCCGGAGAAATCCATCTTCATCATAACTCGGTTTCAATTTCACCTGAAAAGATCATGGTAGCCGGTCCGCATAGCCAGATGTCGGTGTAGCCCGGACCAGAGGGGTTCTCCGCGAAAACGACGGTGAGTCTCCCGCCGCGCGTGTCCACGGTGATATCGCCACCGCCGCCGTGCAGGTGATGGTAGGAAAGAGCAGCAGCCGTGACGCCTGTTCCGCAGGAAAGGGTTTCATCCTCTACTCCGCGTTCATACGTCCTCATGAGGATATGGCCAGTGCCTGCCACTCCTATGAAGTTCACGTTCACTCCTGAAGGCATCCATTCCGGGCTGTAACGAACCAAACGGCCTTCGCTCACCACGGACACCTCTTCGGGATCAGAAACGTAGCGGAGCACATGAGGCGATCCGGTGTCGATAAACAAGCCGTCGCTCATCAAACGCACATCACGCACATCCCCCATCCTGATCTTCACAGTGCTGTCCGAGTGAACGGCCTGGTGCAGCCCGTCAATGGCCCGAAACTGCAGCTCGGGTGAACCGGGCGACAACCTGCGGAAAAAATCCACAGCGCACCGGCTTCCATTGCCGCAGAAACTCTTGCTCCCATCCGGGTTGAAAAAGTTCATGGAAAAATCGGCTTCCTCATCGGCTTCAATCAGGATCAATCCATCCGACCCGATCCCGAAGTGACGGTCGCACAACCGGGTTACAACACCGGGCTCAGGACGAAATGTGCCATCCCGGTTATCCACGAGGATAAAATCGTTGCCTGTGCCCTGGTACTTGGTGAAGGTGATGCGCATGGAGGGCCCTAAGGTAGCAAGGTGAGGCAGGCCAGCCTAAATGCTTTTGTACCGGCGTGCGTAACTTGCAGCCCATATCATGGCAACCTCCGAGCGCACCGAAACCCTGACTGCCCCCGCGATCAGCAGCGATACCCTGCTCAAGGCATTTGAACTGATGTCTTCGGCGCGGGCAATGTCCGACCTCTATGAGGAGCACGCAAAAGTGACCAGCAAGTACGTCCACGCGACATCACGCGGACACGAGGCCTGCCAGCTCGCTCTGGGGATGCAGCTCCGGCCATGCGACTTCCTGAGCGCCTATTACCGCGATGATAGTATCTTACTGGGCATTGGTATGCGCCCGGTAGAGTTGATGCTGCAGCTGATGGCGAAGCGTGACGACCCGTTCAGCGGAGGAAGGACCTACTACAGCCACCCGGCACTGCGGAGGGATGATATGCCCAGAATCCCTCACCAGTCGTCAGCAACCGGCATGCAAGCCATTCCGACTACAGGCATCGCCATGGGTATCCAGTATCGCGAACAGCAGGGACTGGCCAACCCCGACGCTGAAAAACCCGTGGTCGTATGCTCCATCGGTGATGCCGCCATGACCGAGGGTGAAGTGGCTGAAGCCTTCCACATGGCCGCACTGAAGCAGTTGCCCATCATCTATTTCGTCCAGGATAATGAATGGGACATCAGCGCCCATGCTTCTGAAATCCGCTTCGGCGATGCGATCACTTTTGCCCGTGCCTTCCCGGGTATCCGCCTGAAATCACTCGATGGCACCGACTTTCAGGCGTGTTACCGCACGATAGCCGAAGTACTCGCCGATGTGCGCTCCCACCGCAGACCCTGGCTTATTCATTGCCGCGTGCCTCTGCTTGGACACCACACCTCCGGCGTCCGCAGAGAATGGTACCGGGATGATCTGGAAAGCGCCCAGCGACGTGATCCTTACCCGCGGTTCCGACGACAACTCCAGCAGCTCGGATTCGCGGAGCCCAGCCTCGATGAGATCGTCCAACAAACCCGCGCGCAGGTCGAAGCCGCTTACCTGGAAGCCGGACTCGCTGAAGATCCCCGCCCGGAAGACCTGACGACCTTCGACTATGCGCCTACACCGGTCACCACCGAACAAGGCGAACGTGAACCTTCAGGAAAGGAGCCGACTGTCATGGTGGACTGTGCCCTCTTCGCCATGCAGGAAATCCTCGCCGCTCATCCCGACGCCCTGCTTTACGGACAGGATGTTGGACGACGACTCGGCGGAGTTTTCCGCGAAGCCGCAACGCTCGCCGAGAAGTTTGGAGATAACCGGGTATTCAATACACCCATTCAGGAGGCCTTCATCATCGGAAGCACAGTGGGAATGTCAGCAGCCGGACTCCGTCCGATTGTAGAAGTTCAGTTTGCCGATTATATCTGGCCTGGATTGAATCAGCTTTTCACTGAAGTCAGCAGGAGCTATTACCTGAGCAACGGAAAATGGCCGGTAAGCGCCGTTTACCGCGTACCCATCGGAGCCTATGGCAGCGGCGGTCCCTACCACAGCAGCAGCGTGGAGAGCATACTCTGCAATATCCGCGGCATCAAGGTGGTGTACCCAAGCACGGGCGCCGACCTCAAAGGCTTGCTCAAAGCCGCCTTCTATGACCCCAATCCGGTCGTTGTGCTCGAACACAAGGGGCTGTACTGGAGCAAGGTCAAGGGAACCGAAGATGCGCGCACCATCGAACCATCATCCGACTATGTGATCCCGCTCGGCAAAGCACGAAAAGTCCTTGAAGCCCGAGCCGGTGAGCAAGCCGTAGCTATCATCACCTATGGTATGGGCGTTTACTGGGCGAAAGGTGCAGCGCGCAGATTTCCCGGACAGATTGAACTCTTGGACCTCCGCTCGCTGGTACCGCTCGACTATGAGGCCGTGCAACTGGCCGTGAGAAAATGCGGACGGGCACTGGTGGTGACCGAAGAGGCCGTGCCGGGCAGCTTCGCCCAATCACTCGCCGGCTGGATTTCAGAAACCTGCTTCAGCTCACTCGATGCCCCGGTGATGACGCTGGGATCTGTCACAACTCCCGCCATCCCCCTTAACTCCGCACTTGAAGCTGCACTCCTGCCCAACGAAGAGAAAGTAGCAGGCAAAGTGGCAGAGTTATTGAAATTCTGAAAACCATATCCATTTGAGGCCATGAAATACGCGTCACTCCTCCTCGCCCTGCTGATATGGCCATTGGCTTGCGTTTTCGCACAAACCCCATTCGAGGGAGTCATCCGTACTACCGTCAAACTGGTTCAGGCTCCACCGGAACTTGAGGGAATGGAGAATGCACTCGGGCAGCATATGACGACCTATGTGAAAGGCAATAAAAGTCGTGTGGAGCAAACCAGCATCTCGGGTAATAACATCATCATCACGGACAGGGAGAGCCGT
>CANGTU010000046.1 GCA_947456965.1 Flavobacteriales bacterium | reverse complement strand
GATGCTCACGATCATGCCACAAGCTTTCACGTCCATGATCATTGGGTAAACAATGTGACTGATCACAGTGATATGAAACTGAAAGTAACTGCAGAATTAGACCATGATGGAAACATCTCCACGAAGGAGGTTCACTTCCACTGTCATCCAATGTAAAAGAGCAGTGCAAAAGAAAAAGCCGGGAAATTCTCCCGGCTTTTTCTTTTAAAGCAGCTCTTTTACGATTCGCTCCACGGTGTATCCTTCCGCTTCGGCTTTGTAATTGCGCACGATGCGGTGACGAAGAATGGGTGTGGCCACGGCCTGTACATCTTCAATATCCGGACTGTACTTTCCGTTGAGTGCTGCATGGCACTTGGCTCCTATCACCAGATATTGCGATGCGCGCGGTCCAGCTCCCCAGGAGAGGAAGTCATTCACCATTGCCGGGGCGAGTTCACCGCCCGGACGCGTTTTCGACACCAGTCGTACGCAGTATTCCACCACGTTATCGGCCACTGGCATCTTGCGGATCAGTTGCTGGAAAAAGACGATTTCCTGTCCGCTTACCACCGGATGGATATCGGCCACTTTATTGCCGGTTGTTGACTTCACGATGTCCACTTCCTCGGCGAAAGAAGGATAGTCCACCCACACATTGAACATAAATCGGTCGAGCTGGGCTTCGGGCAGAGGATAAGTTCCTTCCTGCTCAATCGGGTTTTGGGTAGCCAGCACGAAGAATGGCGAGGGCAGGTCATAGGTGTGACCGGATGCAGTCACCTTTCGCTCCTGCATAGCCTCGAGCAGGGCGGATTGTGTTTTGGGAGGTGTACGATTGATCTCGTCAGCCAGAATGATATTGGAGAACAGGGGTCCGCGCACGAACTTGAAGTGACGATTTTCATCGAGAATTTCAGAACCGATGATGTCACTCGGCATGAGGTCCGGTGTGAACTGGATGCGGTTGAAGGTAAGTCCGAGCGACCGCGCAATGGTATTCACGAGCAACGTCTTCGCCAGTCCGGGCACTCCCACGAGGAGGCAGTGACCGTTGCCGAAGATGGAGATAAGGACATCGCGGACCACGTCGTCCTGGCCCACAATGGCCTTGCGGATTTCCTGCTGGAGGGCGTGGTACTTTCCTTTGAGGCTGTCGAGCGCCTCAGCGTCGGTGTGGAACTGCAGATCAGACATGTGCGGAAACTCAGGTTAAATGAGAGGCGAATTTACCGATAACCCGGCCTAAGGACGGGGTGTTTGGCATCATTTGGATGATTTCATCCACTCGAAGTTGAAAGCGCAGTTGTGGTATTCCTCGGAGAACGACACGTAGGTCCATTGCAGCTTGGACTTCACCCACTTGTCCGTTTCGGATTGCTTCTCCCGGGCTTCGGCCTGTGACTGGAATATTTCATAATCCTGTTCGAGGTTAGCGCGGTGCGCCGGCAGACGGTTGTCGAGGCGATACACGACATAAGACTGTTTGCCATCGGGATCCGTATTGAGCACAGGATCGGAAACGGCACCGGGTTCCATTCCGCGAAGGATGAGGTTCAGTTCAGCAGGCAGCTCAGCCACGTCAAACCGGAATCCACTCCGGGGGTTGGTGACCCTTCCTTCCTGATTTCTGGTGTCTTTATCAGTACTGAACCTGATGGCTCCTTCGCTGAATTTCAGTCTGCCCGCAATGATTTCCTTGTGCAGGGAGTCCGCCTTGATGCGAGCGGCATCAAAGTCGGTCACCGAGACTTTGGGTGACATCAGGATATGACATGCCTCGTAGTAATCACCGCGTTTTTCCACCACTTTCACGAAGTGATATCCGTATTCTGTTTCAAACACTGGAGAATACTCCCCTTCTGGCGTGTTGAATACAGCGGCCTCGTAGGGAGGAACGAATACACCTCGAGACTGCAGCGGATAGCAACCTCCTTTGTAGCGCGACCCTGGATCTTCGCTGTGTCGGGCAGCCTGCAAGGTCATGGATGTGCGGCCGGCGACAATATCCTGTCGGATGGAGTCCAGAAAATTGATGATGCGCTGGCGGGCGGTTTCCCGGATGACGGGATCAACCACGATCTTGGAGTAGGATACCTGTTCGCCTATCAGGGGAAGCGAGTCAGCGGGCAAGGATTGATAGAAACGAAGCACATCGGCGGGGGTCGTCTTCACATTCCTGGTGATCTCCCCCTGTTGCTTTTGCACCAGCAGCTGTTCCTTGATCAGATCAAAGTACTCTTCCTTCATCTGAGCTACCGACTTGCCGTAATAGGCTTCAAATTGCTCAGCGCTGCCAAACATATTCATGAAGTACGACAGCCTGCGTTCAACCTGGGCGTTGACTTCCTCATCGCTCACCGTGACACTGTCCAGTTTGGCGTGATGGAGAAGAAGCTTTTGGTAGGCCTGATCTTCGATGAGCATGCACTGCTGTTCGGGCGTCAGCTTGCCCTGGCCCTTGGTTAATTCCATCTCTGCGGCCTGTAAATCGGAATACAGCACTATTTCATCCCCGATGATAGCTACGATCTTATCGATCAGCTGCATATCGCCCTGTGCCTGAGATGTCAGGCCGCACAGCACGCAGGAGATGAGCAGGAGGAGGGGCTTCATTGCTGCTTATAGTAAGTGGTGATCTGACCATCTCCGAGCGCCCTGGTGTACAAGTCCTCCCGCATACGGTCGAGGATTTCCAGCTTGCGTCGGTTGAGAATCATATTGCGGATATTTTCCTTCTCGAAATTGAGAGGAGCCTGACTCCCGCTGATCTGGTAGTCTGTAATGCGGATCAGGTAGATGTTGTTGTCCTTTTCGAAGTCCACATCGCGGTTGCTGCGCAGGAAAGCGTCCTTATCGAACACCTGCAGTGGCACCTGTTTCATCAGGTCATCCCAGAGCATCCACGTTACTTCATCGAAATAATAGGAGGCATTATTGTCCACGCAGAAGGCAATCCAGTCTGTAATATCCTCTGGCTTGTCGGAGAAAAAGAGCTTTCGCAGTGACTTGAGCTTTCGCTGCTCGGTATCCGATCCGATGGCGCAAAACTTCACCTTGACGATGTAGTCCTTGAGCTGGAAGTTCTGGATATTCTCATTGTAATAGGCCTCTATTTCCTGCACGGTCACCGAGGTATCCAGTTTCTGCCTGATCCACTCCTGCTCGTATGCGTAGGTAAGGAGGGATTTGCGGTAATTTTCAATCTGTTCCTCGAAATTCATTTGCTCTTCAGCCAGCGTTTCTTCCGCTTCAGAAAGAAGCACTTGTTCCCGGATCCAGGTCTGGATAAACCGGTCGGCAAGAAGCATACTGTCTTCGGGTGTGGAGTTATCGGGAATCACGGATCTCACCTCATCCCAGGTCAGCATCTTGTCGCCTACCTGCGCTACTAGGGCGTCATCAGAGCCCCCGCGGTTACAGGCGGCCAGCCCTAGAGCGCACACCAGTAGAAGCCGGTATGGAATCAGGGCGTTCAACGAATGGTGTAGAGCACGTCTTTATTGATCGAGAACGAATAGGTGGATCTCAGTTCACCTATCCACTGCTGCTCGAGGTAGTTCTGGTATTCCGAGGTGGCCATTCCTTTAGCTTCAGAAAACTTCTTGGGTGAAGGGGCGAGTACTTCCTTGACATAAACTATGAACACCTGACCATTCTGTGTGATATTCGGACTGAGGCCTTTCTTCCATTCCATTGCGGCAAGCACATCCTTATCCTCACGGGTGAAAACGCCTTCCTGAATTTCAATATTGAGCTGCGTTCCCTCGTTGATTTTGGACGCAATCTCTGAACGATCAGTACCGGCGGCAATCATGACGCGGGCTTTCTTTGCGATGTCAGCGCTGGCGCAGGTATAGATCACGGCATCCAGACGCTCGGGCCACATGAACTTATCTGTATTGGCTTCAAAGAACGCACGCAGCCCTGCAGTGTCCTTCACGGCGCGAGACCATACCTTTTGTTCGGTGAGTTCAAACAGCAGAATACCATCCCTGTATTCGTTCATCAGCAGGCGAAAGGCATTGTGCTTTCTCTCCAGGCGGCTGTCCTCATACTTCAATAATTGCTCTTCAGCGAACGCTGCTGCTTCCGCCATGACGAAATCCGAAGGATTGAGTTTGGACTTGGTGTTCTTCTTCGCAGAAAGGGCTTTCGTAAAATCCTGCACCAGGTAGTTCTGACCATGGATGCTCAGGAGCACCTTGGTCAGGTCTTTCTTCTTCACGATGAGATTACCGGAAAAGACGGTCGTATCAGCTTTCGCTGCGATAGGCTTCAGAACTTCGGGGTGATAGCTGAAGTTGTATTCCTTTTTAAGCTTCTGGATAAAGGATGCCCGGGTCACTTCAGCGCGGCTGTCTTTGGATACCTTACTCCTGATTTCGCGTTCTGTATCCTCGAAAGAGGGAATACCCCGATAGTCGAGGCGCTTTACGATATGCCATCCGTAAGAGGTGCGGAAGGGCTGGGAGAAATCCCCGTTATTCCTGAGTGAGAAAGCAGCATCCTCAAACTCCATTACCATCTTGTTGGTGCCGAACCAGGGCAGTTCGCCGCCCTTCTTGGAGGTACTTCCATCTTCGCTGTACTTCGAGGCGAGCTCTTCAAACTTCTCGCCTGCGAGCAGCTTCTGGTAAATTTCCTGAATCTTCTGTTCCCCCACCTGGGCTCCGCTCTCGTCTTTGCGGTCCTTGACCATGATATGTGCGACGAGGATTTCTCCCCGGGCCGGGCGCCGGTCAACCACCTTCACCAGATGGTATCCGTAACGGGTGCGAATGGGCTGGCTCACTTGCCCTGCCTGCGTATTGTAAGCCGCTTCCTCAAATGGATAAACCATCTGGAACACGGTAAAGTACCCGAGGTCTCCGGAGTTGCTCTTGGCTGAAGGATCTTCGCTGCTTTCCAGGGCTACAGCGCCAAAGTCCTCGCCGTTCATGATGCGTTCGCGGAGCTGCCGGATCCGGTTGAAGGCATTCAGCGTGTCAGCAGGAGCGGCGCCGGGGTCGCACTTGATCAGGATGTGGCTGGCCCGGATTTCTTCCTTCTTACGCTCATAGGCCTGCTTCACGAGCTCGCCGAGCATGGCGTCATCGTTCATGTATGGGCGAGCCAGTTGAGCGCGATAGCCGGCCAGTTCATTGCGGAACTTGGCAACTGTATCCATACCCATATCTTTGGCAGCCCGGACCTTGAGCTTGAAGTTGATGAACATTTCCATGTACTCCTCGAGAGCCTGCCTGGTGATGACTGTGTCCCGGTTATTCTTCCGGAAAATATTTTCGAATTCCTCCAGAGTGACCCGTTCGCCGGCCACGGTCAGCACCACGCCCTGCTTATCCTGAGCGAAGGCCGGGGCCGACACGATGGTCGCCAGGGCCAGGAAAAGAAACCACTTTTTCATATGCATCCGGTTTACAAATAGCGCGCAAATGTACGCACCGGACCGGATGGCAGTAACTCTATTTATGGCTGTAATTGGGGGCCTCCCGGGAGATGATCACATCGTGCGGATGGCTTTCCCGGATACCGCTGCTGGTGATTCGGATGAACCGGGCTTGCTGCAGCGCGTCAAGATCCCCGGCGCCGCAGTAACCCATGCCGGCGCGCAGTCCGCCGACAACCTGGTACATGACTTCCTGCACAGTACCCTTGTAGGGAACGCGGCCTGAGATGCCTTCCGGCACAAGCTTCTTGATATCGTCTTCGGCATCCTGGAAGTAGCGATCCTTGGATCCCTGCTGCATGGCTTCGATGGAGCCCATACCGCGATATGACTTGAACTTCCGGCCTTCGTAAATAATGGTCTCACCCGGCGACTCTTCGGTACCGGCCAGCATGGAGCCCACCATCACCGATGATGCCCCGCCGGCAATGGCCTTCGGGATATCACCCGTAAACCGGATCCCGCCATCGGCGATGATCGGAACACCCGTACCCGCCAGCCCGGCGGACACTTCCATGATCGCCGAAAGTTGGGGTACGCCCACACCGGCGATGACCCGAGTGGTGCAGATGGAGCCCGGACCTATGCCCACCTTCACAGCATCGGCACCGGCCTCCACCAGGGCTTTACCTGCAGCTGCCGTGGCGATATTTCCAACAATCACATCCACCTTATCACCAAACGCCTGCTTCACCTCCCGCAGGGTGCGGATGACTCCGGCTGAATGGCCGTGAGCCGTATCAATAATGATGGCATCCACACCAGCGGCTACGAGCGCCCCTACGCGTTCCATCGTGTCATAGGTGACTCCAACTGCCGCTGCCACGCGCAACCGCCCAAAGGTGTCTTTGCACGCCCTCGGATAACGCCGAAGCTTGAGAATATCCTTGTAGGTGATCAGCCCGATGAGCTTTCCGTCTGCATCCACCACCGGGAGTTTCTCAATTTTGTGCTCCTGCAGGATGAGTTCGGCGGCTTGCAAGTCCTTGGGTTTGCTGGTCGTAATCAGGCCCTTTGCCGTCATGACCTCCGTAATGGGCCTGCGCACATCTTTTTCAAAACGAAGGTCCCGGTTGGTTACGATGCCTTTCAGGATATTGCCGCTGTCCACGACCGGAATACCCCCAATCTTATGCTCTGCCATAAGCTGGAGGGCATCACCTACGGTAGCATCCATGGGAAGCACCACAGGATCCTGGATCATTCCGCTCTCTGATCGCTTGACCTTCCGAACCTCGGCGGCCTGCGCAGCTACGGTCATATTCTTATGGATCACTCCGATTCCTCCTTCCCGGGCCATAGCGATGGCCATGGTGGCGCCCGTTACGGTGTCCATGGCAGCCGACACCACCGGCACGTTCAGAATGATGTTGCGCGAGAACCTGGACTGGGTGCTCACCTCGCGTGGGAGCACTTCGGAATAGGCGGGTACCAGGAGTACGTCATCATAGGTGAGACCCTCACCTACGATTTTTTCAGAGGAAAATGCCATGGAAACTGAATTTACCGGAGCAATAAATTCAGGCAAATGTACGGCAATTGACCGCGCCTGCCGGGCGGCAAGTTCTCCACCTGTTATGGACAGTTAGTTCCGAATTGCGCAGTAAAGAGCACGAGGTCATCCACCGAAACCAGCCCGTCGTCATTGATATCCCCCGCACAGCCGGTTGCACAGCCGAAGTTGGCGTTGAAGATGAGCAGATCCGATACGCCGATGTAGCCATCGCAGTTCAGATCGGCGGGGCAACAAGCAGAGCCGATGACCGTGATGCTGAACGAGCACGTAGCTACTTCGCCGGTATTGGCAGTAGCCGTGTAGGTGACCGGAGTGGTTCCCAGCGGATAGCTTCCTGAGGCGTTGGCTCCTCCGTTGAAGGTATTCACATACGTTGCCGAGGTGGCGCAGTTATCGGTGAAGGTGGGAAGCGGTATGGTCACATTGGCGGAGGTCTGGCCACCCGTGGCGCTTACGGTGACAGATGGTGGGCACACGACTGTAAAGGGCACGGCATCCACAGGAACCACCGAATAGGAACATGAAGAGGCATTCCCCGCCGCATCAGTAGCCGTGACGGTAACGAGTGTGGTGGCATTGATAACCGTTCCGGCCGGCGGCGACTGCTGAATGGCAATGCTCCCCACAGCAGTGCAGTTGTCGCCAACCGTTACGTTGGCTGTGGCAGCAGGAATGGTCGCGGTGCAGCCCGCCCCCACATCCACATTCACATTGCCAGCGCAGGTGATGGAAGGCGGCATCTGGTCAGCCACGTTTACTGTGGTGGTGCAGGTTGTGGTATTACCGGCTCCATCCAGCGCAGTGAGCGTTACCACGGTGGAGGAGGTGATTACCGCACCGGCGGCCGGGCTCTGGGTGACGACGGGATTGGCCGTCACATTATCCGAGACGGTGGCCAGCGGCACCAGATTGGGCACTGCCGCCGAGCAAGCTCCGCTCAGGCCGATGGTCTGAGCCGGCGGACAAAGAAGCACCGGGGGTGTGGTATCTGCACCTGCGAGGATTCCGCTCACCACAATATCATCCACGGCAAAACTGGGATCGGTGGCATCTCCATCATCATTATTGATCCATTGAAAACCAATCCGGATATTGCCGTTGTTATTGGCAGAGGCGGGCAGATTAACAGAGTACGTGGTCCAGATTCCCTGTGGCGAGCAGGTCAATGCTGTTTTCGGAAGGTCCATGAGAAGAGCCCAGGCAGAGCCATTGAAATACCACATGGTAGCATTGTCAATGGCATTTCCACCTTCCATGTAAACGAAAGAAACGCTCAGCGATGTGTAGGAAGAAGCGTTGATCGCCGGCGACTCTGCCCTTCTGGAGGTCCCTCCGCAAGGGAAAAACCCACAAAAAGCGGCGACGCCTTCATAGTATGCTGCGCCCAGATCTGCGGGCAAGCCGAGCACCGACACACTCCCCAAATGGAGGGTCTGATCGCTGCCACAACCGGTCCCGCAGGCTCCTGCGGGATTGCCATTCTCGGTGGCGCTGACATACCATACGTTAGCCGATGACTGGTTCGTGCCTGTGTTGGTGGATGTCCAGGCCCCATTCGGGCCGCTATAGGCAGTGGCCAGCTGACCCGCGTTGCATCCCGCACCAAAATCCTCCGTCCAGAAGGGCGTTTGTGCCGAAACAAAAACGGCGCTAAAGGCTAAGAGGAGAATCAGGATCAGCTTCATACGAACATTGTTTGAGCCGAAAATAGACGAAAAATCCCCGGGGAATACCCCGGGGATCTGCTGATTTCTTCAAGTAATAGAAAAAAGGGCTCAGACGACGCCCTGATCGATCATTGAGTCGGCCACTTTCACAAATCCGGCGATGTTGGCGCCGCGCACATAATTCACGAAGTCACCTTCCTTACCATATTTCACACAAGCCTCGTGGATGCTTTTCATGATGCCGTGGAGGCGCTGATCTACCTCTTCCCTGGACCATGAAAGCCGCAGTGAGTTTTGGGACATCTCCAGTCCGGAAGTAGCTACACCACCGGCATTGGATGCTTTGCCCGGAGAGAACAGCACCTTGTTATGCAGGAATACCTCGATGGCCTCAGGTGTGGAGGGCATGTTTGCACCTTCAGCGACAGCCACACAACCATTGGAGACCAGCACCTTGGCATCATCACCATTCAGTTCGTTCTGGGTAGCGCAGGGCAGGGCAATATCACACTTCACACCCCAGGGGGTCTTTCCTGCCACAAACTCACAACCGTATTTATCCGCATAGTCCTTGATGCGTCCGCGCTTCACATTCTTCAGTTCCATCAGGAAAGCCAGCTTCTCCTGATCAATACCCGCCGCATCGTAGATATATCCGCTCGAGTCGGAAGCTGTCACCACTTTGGCGCCCAGTTCCGTTGCCTTTTCGATGGCATACTGGGCCACATTGCCAGATCCTGATACCACCACGGTCATACCCTTCAGGCCCTTGCCCCGGGTGGCCAGCATTTCCTGAGCGAAATAGACTGTTCCGTATCCGGTGGCTTCCGGGCGGATGAGTGATCCTCCCCAGTTGCGACCTTTGCCTGTGAATACCCCCGTGAATTCATTCCGCAGGCGCTTGTATTGTCCGAACATATAGCCGATTTCCCGGCCACCTACGCCAATATCACCGGCGGGAACGTCTGTATCCGCACCGATGTGGCGTGACAATTCCGACATAAAGCTCTGGCAGAAAGCCATGACCTCACGGTCGCTCTTCCCTTTCGGGTCGAAGTCTGATCCACCTTTTCCTCCACCCATCGGGAGGGTCGTGAGAGAGTTCTTGAAAATCTGTTCGAAGCCGAGGAACTTGAGCACCGAAAGGTTCACCGTAGGATGGAAGCGGAGACCGCCTTTGTACGGACCAATCGCCGAGTTGAACTCGACGCGGTAGCCGCGGTTGACGTGTACCGCTCCTTGATCATCCACCCAGGGAACCCGGAAGATGATCGTGCGTTCCGGCTCTACGATACGCTCGAGGATCCGGTGTTGCTTGTATTTCGGATTCGCTTCGATGAAGGGAATCACCGTTTCAGCCACTTCCTGCACCGCCTGCAGGAACTCAGGTTCACCAGGGTTCATTGCCCTGACGCGCTCCATGAACGCATCGATCTGAGATTGAAATGGATTAGACATGAGTTGTTTGTGTATTAAAAATTGCGGGCGAAGATAGAACAAGTCCCTGCCCCTTCCCGCTGATTTTTCTCCGTGGGCCCGGCCTGTGCCATTGATTCAGGATGCTGTCTTTTTAGCGTTTCTTTGCAGGCTCTATGTGGGCGGTCATTTCTGCATTTATCCTCCGCAACCGGTTCACGCTGGGCATCCTGATGCTGGTGGCCACTGCCCTTATGGGTTGGCAGGCCACCAAGGTGCGGATGAGTTATAAGTTCTCCGGGCTGTTGCCCGATGATGATTCCGTGGCGCTCGTTTACCAGAATTTCATTGACCAGTTCTCTGAAGACGGCCATGTGATGGTCATCGGACTGGACGATCCCGACCTGTGGGAGCTTCAGAATTTTCGCAAGTGGAAAAATCTGGGCGATGACCTGCGCCGGGTGACCGTACCCGTGGATACGGTGATCGGCGGGCGGAAGCAGGTGATCCAGCGCCATGCTGTCGATTCTGTGTTCAGTGTAGCCCATTGCTATGAGATGTATGCGGATACCACCGTCCGGAAGTTCCGCTTCCGCAAGCTGGTGCCCGGTGGTGAACTCTCGCAGGAGCAGGTGGACAGTGTGCGGCAAAAGCTCTATGATCTTCCCTTCTACGAAGGCCTGCTGTATAAAGCCAAGTCCGACGCTACGCTGATGATGGTGTTCGTGAACACCAACCTCTTCAACTCCGAAAAGCGAGGCAATGCCGTGGAGCAGATTGAGCAGCTCGCCAACCGCTTTTCAGACGAAACGCGCATTCAGACACACCTGTCCGGTCTGCCCTTTGTGCGCACCACCATGATGGCCAAGGTGAAGAAGGAGATCAGCTTTTTCACTCTGCTCGCGCTGCTGGTGAGTGCCATTCTCCTCTACATTTTCTTCCGCAGCTTGCGGGCCGTGCTGGCATGTATGCTGATCATCGCCATCGGCGTTGTCATGGCCATGGGAACCATTGCCCTGTTCAACTATCCGATCACGATGGTGATGGGGCTGATTCCACCACTCATGATTGTGATCGGCGTGCCCAACTGCGTATATCTCCTCACCAAGTATCATCAGGAATTCATCCGTCACGGCAACAAAATGCGGGCAATGACCCGGGTGATTCAGAAAGTAGGGGAGGCGGCCTTTATGATCAACGCCACCACGGCGGTCGGATTTGCCACATTTATTCTGGTGAAGAGCGAATTGCTTCAGCAGTTTGGGGTGATTGCCACGATCAACTCGTTGCTCATGTTTGTGATCTCTCTGATCACCTTTCCGGTGCTGTTCAGCATGTTCAAGGCGCCCAGGCCCCGGCATCTCCGGCACCTCGACATGCGCTGGCTGAACCGCGGCCTTCGGGAGCTCGTGGAGCTCATCTCGCGAAGCCGGCGCGAGGTGTATGTGGTCACTATTCTCTGCACAGCCGCAGCACTCTACGCCATCACTCTGGTCAAGACTACGGGCAATATCGTGGATGATCTCCCGGATGAAGACCGGGTGATTACCGATCTCCGGTGGTTTGAAAAGCACTTCAACGGTGTCATGCCGTTTGAGATCATGGTGCAGACGAGGAAGAAAGGGCTCGTCACGAAACCTCCCGTGATGGCCAAGCTCGAAGAGATGCAGCAAACCCTTGCTGAGTATCCGCAATTCTCCCGTTCGCTTTCGATAGCCGACGCCAGCAAGTTTGCCCGGCAGGCCTTTTATAATGGAGATCCGGACCGCTACTCGCTTATTCAGCGCAATGAGCTGAGCTTTATCGGTCCTTATTTCCAGAGTGAGTATTCCACCGGCGGAAAGGAAAACGCCTTCCTCGATTCCACGAAGAGCTTCACGCGCATCACCGTGCACGTGGCCGATATCGGCACCCTGGAGATGAACGAGCTGCTTGAGGATCTGCGTCCGAAAGTGGACTCCATCTTCGACCAGGACAAATTCAGCGTCACCCTCACCGGCACGAGCATAGTCTTCCTCGAAGGCACCCGATACCTGGTGGACAATCTTTTCCAGAGTCTGCTTTTTGCCATCCTCGTCATTTCGCTTCTCATGGCCGCCATGTTCAGGTCGGCCCGCATGGTTCTCATTTCTCTCCTTCCCAATGTGATCCCCCAACTCATCACGGCCGGCATGATGGGCGTGCTGGATATACCGCTCAAGCCTTCCACAATTCTGGTGTTCAGTATTGCCTTCGGAATTACGGTAGACAATACCATCCACTTCCTCGCTAAGTACCGGCAGGAGCTGAAGCTGCTCAACTGGGATATCCGCAAGTCGGTGATTCTGGCGGTGCGCGATACGGGATCAGCCATCCTGTTCACTTCGATTGTCCTGTTCTGCGGATTCGGAATGTTTGCCTTTTCGCAGTTTGAGGGCACAAGGGCACTTGGATTGCTCACTGCGATGACCCTGTTCACGGCTATGCTCTGCAACCTTGTGCTTCTGCCTTCATTGCTCCTTTCGTTCCAGCGGTCACTCACTACCAAGGGCTTTGCAGAGCCATTTGTACATATTATTGACGAAGAAGATGATCTGGACTATACCGACTGGAAGGTCAGACGCGTAGATCCAACACTCGACGCCGGCTACCGGGAAGAAGACCACTGAATACCCAGAGACCTATGAAAGGCATCATCCTCGCCGGAGGTTCCGGTACCCGGCTTTATCCGCTCACGCTGGCGGTGAGCAAGCAACTCATGCCGGTGTTTGACAAGCCGATGATCTACTATCCGCTGAGCACACTCATGCTCGCCGGCATTCAGGATATCCTGATCATTTCTACCCCCCACGACCTTCCAGGATTTCGCAGGTTGCTCGGTGACGGCTCCCAGCTCGGATGCCGGTTTGAGTACTGTGAGCAGCATGTTCCGAACGGCCTTGCCCAGGCCTTTGTGCTCGGCGCTGACTTTATAGGAGGTGAAAAGGCCGCGCTCATTCTCGGCGACAATATCTTCTACGGCCGGGGATTCGGCAAGATTCTCCGCGAGAATACCGATGTGGATGGAGGGCTCGTGTATGCCTATCACGTCAACGATCCGGAGCGCTACGGCGTGGTGGAGTTTGACAAAGACAATCAGGTCATTTCCATCGAAGAGAAACCCAGGCAGCCCAGGTCCAACTATGCTGTACCGGGTATTTATTTTTACGACAACGATGTGATCGATATTGCTCGAAACCTGCAGCCCAGTGCCCGGGGAGAGTATGAGATCACCGATGTCAACCGGGAGTACCTCCGGCGCGGCAAGCTTCGCGTGCAGAAGCTCGACCGGGGAACGGCGTGGCTGGATACCGGCACCTTTACCTCTCTGATGCAGGCGGGGCAATACGTCCAGGTGATTGAAGACCGCCAGGGGCTCAAGATTGGCGCACCCGAAGAAATCGCATGGCGCATGGGCTTTATCACCGATGAACAATTGGAAAAACTGGCAGTTCCGCTCCTGAACAGCGGATACGGCAGCTACCTGCTGCAACAACTCCGCGCTGGCAAATGACCCCTTTCCCCGAACTCCAGGCGCTGGTGGAGCAGCGCATCGCCGACTTCCGGAACAACCAGCCGGTAACCTCCCTCACGGAGTCTATTCACTACCTGATGGGAATCGGCGGAAAACGCATGCGCCCCGTGCTCACCCTGATGGGATGCGAGGCTCTTGGAGGCCGCCCCGCTGATGCACTGGATGCCGCCCTTGCTGTGGAAGTATTCCACAACTTCACGCTGATGCACGACGACATCATGGACCAGGCGCCACTGCGCCGCGGCCAGCCCACTGTGCATACCCGGTGGAATGTGAACACGGCAATTCTGAGCGGTGATGCCATGATGATTCAGGCCTACCAGCTCCTCGCCGGCTATCCGGCAGGCCAGCTCAGAACCATGCTTCACTTGTTCAATGAAAGTGCTTTTGGTGTTTGTGCCGGGCAGCAGATGGATATGGATTTTGAGAAACGCGCAGATGTGACGGTACCGGAGTACATTGAAATGATCCGCCTCAAAACGGCCGTGCTCCTGGGATGCGCACTCGATCTGGGCGCATGCGTGGCCGGTGCTTCGGAAAGTCAGATGATTCACCTGCGCCAGTTTGGTGAGCACCTGGGCATCTCCTTCCAGCTTCGCGACGATTATCTCGATGCCTTTGGTGATCCGGAAAAGTTCGGTAAGCAGGTGGGCGGCGATATCCTGGCTGACAAGAAGACTTATCTGCTCATCCGGGCACTCGATAAGGCAGATGCCGGGCAACGCGATGAACTGCACCGGATGTCCGGAAGCACCTGCTCTCCGGATGATAAGGTGACCCGCACCCGCGAGATCTTCCGGGACCTTGGTGCTGACGAAGAAATACTCGCTGAATCCGGGCGGTACTATACTTCTGCGCTCACCCATCTGGATGCCCTCGGGCTGCCGCCTGCGCAGATCGATCCTCTCCGCATGCTCGCAGCTCAACTCCTCGAGCGCGAATCATGACCGGTCATCCGCAAGAACACAGCAGCCAACTCCCGGAGCCCATCTGGTACACCGATGTGGCCCGTCAGGTGTACAAGGATTTTATTTCCTGCGGTGCCGACATTCTTTTTCCTGAAGATCCCGGTGCCAACTGGAAGCATACACTGACCCTGTGCATTCTTCCTGTTATCCAGGACCTGGTGCGCACTGACCGGGCGAAGCTGATGAAGCTCGTCTACCGCGTGGATATACCGGAAAGCCGGCTCGGAAAGGCACTTGAAAACCTCAATCCCCAGCAATCCGCGGAAACCCTGACCCAGCTCATCATCGAGCGGGAAGAACAGAAAATCAGAATCCGCAGGTCCTTGTCCTGAATTCACATGGAGTCACGCGCATTATCCCCCCTGTGCCCCTTTCCTGCGATGTATCTTTGACCGTACAAATTCCCCTGCATGGATCCGCTATCGTATCTCAGCAACGCCGACCCCGCCGCCATCGACGAATTGTATGCCCAGTACAAGCGCGACAAGAATTCGGTCGATGCCACCTGGCAGCGGTTTTTCGAAGGATTTGAATTCCAGCACGCCTCCTTTTCCGTGCTGCCCACCGGCCAGGCTGGGACCGAAATTCCCGGAGCTGCCGACCATGTGGGTAAGGAATTCAAAGTCCTCAACCTGATTCACGCATATCGTCAGCGCGGCCACCTGTTCACCCACACCAATCCGGTGCGCGAGCGCCGGAAATACACCCCTGCACTCGCCGCAGAGAACTTCGGACTCAGCGAGGCAGACCTCGGTACCGTATTTCAGGCCGGTGGTGAAGTGGGCATCGGCGCAGCAACTCTGCGCGAAATCATTGCCCACCTGGAGGCCAGCTACTGCCAGAGCATCGGGATTGAATACATGTACATCCGCGATCCGGACCGGGTGAAATGGATCAGAGACCGGGTGGAAGCACGCGAGAAATCCTCATTCACAGCAGAAGAAAAAAAACAGATTTTCAGGATGGTGAGCAAGACCACCCTGTTTGAACAATACATCCAGAAAAAATTCGTGGGTCAGAAACGCTTCAGTGTCGAAGGATGCGAAGCGGTAGTACCCGCCATCGACTACATCGTGCGCAAAGGCGCCGACCTCGGTGTCAAGGAATTTGTAATGGGCATGGCCCACCGCGGAAGGCTCAATGTGCTCACCAACATCATGGGCAAACCCCATGACGCTGTGTTTGCCGAGTTCGAAGGTCTGGAGTACGAAGAAGAACAGTCATTCGACGGCGATGTGAAATACCACTACGGTTACTCCACCGACGTGACTACGGAGAATGGCAATGAAGTTCACCTCACGTTGTGCCCCAATCCCTCGCATCTCGAGGCCGTAAATCCGGTTGTTGAAGGACTAACACGGGCCAAGATTGATCACTACCTGCATTCGGAAGACAAGATTGTTCCGGTGCTTGTGCACGGAGATGCGGCCATTGCCGGACAGGGTATCGTGTATGAAGTCATCCAGATGGCCCTGCTCGATGGTTACCGCGCAGGAGGCACCATTCACATTGTGACCAACAATCAGGTAGGCTTTACCACCAACTACCTCGACGGCAGATCATCAACGTATTGCACGGATGTGGCGAAAACCACGCTTTGTCCGGTATTTCATGTCAACGCAGACGATGTCGAATCTGTAATCCGGACCATGCAGATTGCACTTGAATACCGGATGAAATTCCACATGGACGTTTTCGTGGATCTCCTCGGATACCGGAAATACGGGCATAACGAGGGCGATGAGCCCAAGTTCACCCAACCCTCTCTGTATAATCTGATTGCCCGCCATCCCTCGCTACGCGAGATCTACCTGCGTCAACTCATTCAGGAAGGAGTGCTGGATGAAGCCGGAGGACATGCCGTGCGCGAAGAATTCGAAAAACAACTCGATGCGGCTTACGACAACTCCCGCAAGCAGTCGCGGGCCTTCGTGAAGCACTTCCTGGAGGAAACATGGAAAGACATCCGCAAGGCGACACCAGGTGACTTTGAGCAATCCATACCCACCGGTGTGGACCGCACACGCCTCGCCGAGCTCGGACGGAAGTTGAGCACACTCCCCTCCGGAGAGAAATTCTTCCGCAAAACCCAGAAGGTGTTTGAGGACCGGCTGGCCATGATTGAATCCAACCAGCTCGATTGGGGTATGGGCGAAATGCTGGCCTATGCCACGCTCCTCACCGAAGGCCACCCGGTGCGCGTAAGCGGTCAGGATGTCGAACGGGGTACATTCTCCCACCGTCACGCGGTAGTCAAGACGGATGAAGATGCCGAGAAGGAGTTCATCACGCTCAACATGCTCGATCCGAAGCAAGCCCCATTCCGGATTCACAATAGCCTGCTCTCGGAATATGGCGTGCTGGGATTTGATTATGGTTATGCCTTTGGAACGCCGCAGGGCCTCACCATCTGGGAAGCACAGTTCGGTGATTTCAACAATGGCGCACAGATTATGATTGACCAGTTCATCAGTGCAGCGGAGGATAAATGGCGCACCATGAATGGCATTGTGATGCTGCTTCCGCACGGCTATGAGGGACAGGGATCAGAGCACAGCAGCGCTCGTATGGAGCGCTTTCTTCAGCTCTGTGCTGAACTCAATATGCAGGTATGTAACTGCACCACACCGGCCAATTTCTTCCATTTGCTGCGCCGGCAAGTAAAGAGTGATTACCGCAAACCACTGGTCGTTTTCACGCCCAAGAAACTGCTGCGCTATCCAAAGGCCGTTTCTGCACTCGAAGACCTCGCTACCGGCTCCTTCCGCGAGGTGCTGGATGAGCCGGGCATCCAGGCAAAGAATACTGAAGTACTCGTATTCTGCAGCGGCAAAGTGTACTACGACATCCTCGAAGAAAAAGAAAAACAGGGTGTCACCGACCAGATGGCTGTGGTGCGCGTGGAGCAACTCTATCCGCTGCCCGAGTCCCAGATCCGCGCCATGTTGAATCGCTACGCTTCTGCCAGTCGCGTGATCTGGTGCCAGGAAGAACCCGAGAATATGGGCGCCTGGACTTATCTGCTTCGCAGCGGAGCAGGCCGCGATATGGAGGTCGTATCCCTCCCGGCATCTGCTTCTCCGGCCACCGGATCGCCTAAGTTGCATGAACATCGGACGCGCACCATGATGAATAAACTCTTTGAACACATAAAGGTGAATGCCTGAATGACCTATTGACGAGATATGGGAAAAATTGAAATGAAAGTGCCCTCACCGGGCGAATCCATCAGCGAAGTGATCATCGCCAACTGGTTGGTGAAGGATGGCGACTGGGTAGAGAAAGATCAGGTGATTGCCGAGGTCGACTCCGACAAAGCCACTCTTGAATTGCCTGCCGAGGCCTCCGGTATTATCACGCTGAAGGCCGCCCAAGGCGATACGGTGCAAGTGGGTGCGGTGGTATGCCTGATTGACCCAGATGCTGCGCGTCCGGCCGGCGCAGCTGCTCCAGCGAACAAGACCGGGACAGCAACTCCTGCGCCCGCCGCCCAGCCGGCACCTGCTCCAGTGGTGGCGGAAGCGCCCGTGGCAAAGGCTTCTCCGGCAAGCGGACATCCATCTCCTGCGGCTGCGAAGCTGATGGCAGAGAATAACCTGAGCTCTGCTCAGGTCAACGGGAGCGGCCCGGGTGGCCGCATTCTCAAATCAGATGTGCTGGCCTCACTGGCCGGAGGCATAGATGCTTCATCCATCCCCGCTCGCACCAGCTCGCGACAGGTGCGCCGCGAAAACATGACCAACCTGCGCAAGAAAATTGCGGAGCGCCTGGTGAGTGTAAAGAACACCACTGCCATGCTCACCACCTTCAACGAGGTGAATATGAAGCCCGTGATGGACATCCGCGCGAAGTACAAGGATGTGTTCAAGGAAAAACATGGCGTAGGCCTGGGCTTCATGTCCTTCTTCACCAAGGCGGTGTGTGAAGCCTTGTACCACTTCCCCGCAGTGAACGCACAGATTCAGGGTGGTGAACTTATTTTTCACGACTACTGCGACGTTGGTGTTGCCGTATCCACCCCCAAGGGGCTCATGGTGCCGGTTATCCGCAATGCCGAAAGCATGAGTCTGGCCGATATCGAAAAGGAAATAGGCTCGCTGGCCAAGAAAGCTCGTGACGGCAAGATCACGGTAGATGAAATGCAGGGCGGCACATTTACGATCACCAACGGAGGTGTATTCGGATCTATGCTGAGTACGCCCATCATCAACCCCCCGCAAAGCGCCATTCTCGGCATGCACAATATCGTGGAGAGGCCCGTAGCGGAGAGCGGACAGGTGGTCATCCGGCCGGTGATGTACGTGGCTCTCAGCTATGACCACCGCATCATTGATGGCCG
>CANGTU010000045.1 GCA_947456965.1 Flavobacteriales bacterium | reverse complement strand
AGGACTAAGCCAAGGCTTCAGCGGTGTGCAACTGGCCACGGTAGAGCGCCTCGTGGAGTTCTTCAATATGGATGTCCTGCCTGTGATTTATCAGCAGGGTTCTCTGGGTGCCAGCGGTGACCTGGCTCCGCTTTCCCACTTGTCTCTGCCTCTCATCGGCGAAGGGGAGGTTATGCTCCGGGGCGAGCGATTGCCAGCCGCTGAAGCGCTCGGGAGAATGGGCCTCTCTCCTCTGCAACTATCCTCCAAAGAAGGTCTTGCTCTCATCAATGGCACACAATTCATGTCGGCTCACCTGGCCTGGATACTCTTGCGCGCTTTCTATCTGGCCGATATGGCCTATGGTATCGCAGGCATGTCAGCGGATGCCTTCGATGCACGGCCTGAGCCTTTTTACGACCTGACTCATCTGGTCAGGCCTCATCACGGCCAGCGCATGGCAGCCGACCGCATGAGGCAGATTCTCGACGGAAGCGAGCTGTTCAACCGCCCCAAATCGCATGTCCAGGACCCCTACAGCTTTCGCTGCATTCCTCAGGTCCACGGGGCGTCTCTCGATGTGCTGCACTACGCCCTGCAGGTGCTGGAAACAGAAATCAATTCGGTTACGGATAATCCTCTGGTCTTTCCGGATGATGACTGCATTATATCGGGCGGTAACTTCCACGGCCAGCCGCTCGCACTGGCACTCGACTTCACGGCTATAGCAGTGGCTGAACTAGCGAGTATTTCTGAGCGCCGCACCTTCAAACTGCTCTCCGGACAACGCGGTCTGCCGCCCTTCCTTGCCCCCGATCCCGGGCTGAACAGCGGATACATGATTCCTCAATACGCAGCGGCCTCCATCGTGAGCCAAAACAAGCAACTCTGCACGCCGGCGACTGTGGATACCATTGACAGCTCAAATGGTCAGGAAGATCATGTGAGCATGGGCGCCAACGCAGCCACGAAGTGCCTGCGAGTAGTTGATAATCTTCAGACAGTTCTTTCGATTGAATGGATGACTGCTGCTCAGGGACTCGAACTGCGCCGCCCTGCTCGGAGTTCACAGGCCATCGAGCAGCTATTCGTCCGCATTCGAAGCGTGGTTCCCTTCGCTGAGGTGGATATCGATATGTCCCGCTTCATGCGGGCAGCGCGCACTCTGCTGGATGGGATCAGCGCTCGAGACTGATGCGCTTCACCGCCCAGTTATCACCAGCGCGTATCCCCAAGGTATAGAGCCCGGAGGGATAAGCGGTAAGGTCAACCCGTATCGTGGTTGCATCGGCATCGCGATCGAGTACCAGAGATCCGGCAGCATCGTAAAGCCGCAGCTGTCCGATTACCATTCCCGGCGCAGACTGGATCACAAGATAGTTGCGGGCCGGATTGGGATACACGCTCAGCACGCCCTCAGCTGCTTCCGGGACGGATACGATGAACTCCAGCTCTTCCGACTGTATAGTGCATCCGTTGCTGTCTGTGGCGGTCACGCTGTGAGCGGTGTTAGGCGGGAGAAGCTCGTCTTCCAGATTGCTTCCTGTCGTCCAGGCATAGGTGTATGGCGGAGTGCCTCCACTCACCGTGATGTCCACAAAGCCAGCCTCGGCACCGCTCTGCACAAAGCTGTCAACCGTCAGCACGAGAGGATCCGGTTCAGTCAATGTCCAGGTAGCTGCTGACGAGCAATCCTGCGCATCGGTGATCAGGAGCTCGTATTCGCCAGCTTGAGCCAGCAAGGGATTGTCGGACGAGCCGGTATTCCAGCTCACGGCGTAGGGTGGTGTTCCACCAGTGATAACGGCTTCCAGCGGCACTGCCTCTCCTGCACACAGAATCGTCTGAGCTTCAAATATGGTTGTGAAGGGCTCGGGCTCTTCTACAAGGATGGAACCGATAAGGGTGCACCCATCAGCATCGGTAAGGGTATAGTTGTAAATCCCTGCGCACAGTTCATTCCGTTGGAGCCCGGTTGTACCATCTGTCCATTCAACAGTAAAGGCACCATTGGCATTTTCGACAACCACCACAGCGGAGCCGGAACACTCTCCGGGACAACCGGCAGGTTGACTGGTGCCGGTGGCTTCAATGCCGGATTCCGCAGAGATAGTCGTTATCAGGATAGCCTGGCAAGCGTTTGCATCGGATAAGGTGAAGATGTATTCGCCGGCAAAATTGATGGTCTGAGGACCTGTACCGGTATAAGGTGGCGTGCCTCCTGTGGCCGAAATGTCGATCTGTACTTCACCGCCTTCGCAGGGAAGTACTGCTGAGGTGGACGAAGGCTGGAAGGGTGCAGGCTGCTGCAGAATGAGAGTCTGTGTTGCCGAACATCCATTCTGGTCGCTGAGCTGAATCTCATATTCTCCTGCCCCGAGCGTGAGTGTTCCCGCTCCGGAGTATGGCGGGGTTCCGCCATCACCCATGACCTGCACCTCTGCGGTTCCTCCTGCGCAGGGGATGGCACCTGCTTCTGTAGTAACCTGAAGAGGAGCAGGCTCGGCTACCGTGAATGTATTCGTGATCGCATAACCGGTGACATCGGTGATCGTCACTGTGTAGCTTCCCCCGGCCACTCCGGAGAGGGTGTTGTCTGTATCTCCGGTGGACCATGCATAGCTATAAGGTGGTGTGGCACCCTGAGGACTGAGCGTTACAGACCCATTGGAAAGTCCTGCGCAGGTCACCTGGCTTATCGTGGCGTTGGCTTGCAGGGGTTGAGGCTGCGTGATCACGACCTGCTGGCAGGCTGTGCAGGATGCGGCATCGGTGACGCACAGCTGGTAAGAGCCGGCCGGGGCACTGATGGTGAACGAAGAGCTGGCAGAGTTGCCGCTGAGTCCGCCCAGAGTATAGGTGTAAGGTGGAAATTGTCCGCTTGTATTCACGCCAACGCTTCCGTTTCCTCCGGGCTGCAACGCAGGATTGGAAGAGGTCGAACTGATTACGGGCTGGTTCTGCTGAAGGGTGAAATTCAGTTGCTGCTGCTGGCCCGACTGGTCGGTGATGACCACGCTGTAGGCGCCGGCCGCCAGGCTGCTGCGGTCTTCAGTAGTCGCTCCATCATTCCATAAGAAGGTATACGGACCTTGTCCTCCGGTTACCGTAAGGTTGATCGTTCCTGTAGTACTTCCGAAACACTGGGCGCCGCTGGTGCTGCCACTGGCGGAAAGGGCTTGCTGCTCGGGCAAGGTCAGGGACGTGACTCCGCTGTTGTCTCCGCCCGATCCGCTCGCGCCATTCACTGCATTGCCGCTGGCATAGAAGCGCACGCTTCCTGTGCCTGAGGCAGGCGCAGTCCACCGGAAGTTGAATTGATTATTGGGGAGCACGCCATTTTGCTCCACATAGGTGCGTCCGTTGAATGTCCCTACCGTCACCAGTTTTTGCTTTACGTTGGCCCCGAGGTTGGAATAGCCGGCCAGGGGAAGGTTACCCGGCGTGGTCAGACAGGTCATCTGAAATCCAAAGCCCGCCGGATTACCCGAAGTGTTCTGGACAGTTACGCGCATATCATAGGCAGTTCCCGGTACGTATGCCGAAACGGGCGTGGTGGTGCCGAGCTGGAATACCTGAATGCTCAGCGTTACGCTTCCATAGGAACCACCGTTGTGACAATTGCTGCATAGCTGGCTTTCGAGCGGTGCGCCTGTGTTGCCGGCATTCACCATGGTGGCGCGGCCGCCTGAAGATGCCGTGAGCAGAATGTAGGCGATGGCGCCAAAGAAAAGAAGATGAGCAATTTTCCGGTGCATACAAATCTGGTTAAGGAACGAATAATTCGTCTAACATACGGAGGACCAGATTGTTTCCGGTCACCGGGAAAGGATCCGAAGGAAGGCGCTATTTGCCTGCGCCCTTGATGACGATCAGGATGGTATAGAAAAGGATCTTGATATCCATAGCCAGTGACATATTCTCGATGTAGAGAATATCAAATTTCAGACGCTGGATCATCTGATCCACATTTTCAGCATAACCATACTTGACCTGTCCCCACGAAGTGATACCGGGCCGCACACGATGCAGATGCCGGTAATGGGGTGCGCGCTGCATGATGAGATCAATGAAATACTGGCGCTCCGGGCGCGGACCCACGAGCGACATATCCCCAATCAGCACATTCCAGAACTGAGGGAGTTCATCCATGCGTGTCTTTCGCAGAATGCGGCCGAAGGAGGTCACGCGGTTGTCAAGGGCAGAGCTGAGCTGAGGTCCATCCTGTTCTGCATTGTGAACCATCGTTCTGAACTTGAAGATGGTAAAGGGTCTTCCGAACTTGCCAATCCGCTCCTGTGAGAAGATCACCGGCCCGCGCGAGGTGAACAGAATTCCACAGGCAATCACGATGAATACTGGCAGCAGGATCATCAGCGCCAGCAGTGATACGCCGATATCCATCAGCCTCTTCACGGAGAATTGCCAGGCGGGCATGATCTCATGGTTCACGCGGATCAGAGGCACGCCATATACGCTGGTCATCTTCACCGAACCACTGAGAATATCGTACGTGTCAGGAATGATGCTCACCTGCACGTCCTGATCTTCAAGCTGGGCAAGGATGTGCTCGAGATCCTGATGATCACCGCTCTCCACGGCCACAATTATTTCCTCAATGCCATGCCGTCGGATCAGGGCGGGCAGATCAGTGTACTGCCCGAGGTTGGGAATGTGGGCAGAGAGCAGGTCATCCCTCCCATTGACCCGCACAAAACCCTTGAAGAGATAGCCCGGAGAACTACGCATCGCCCGGATTTCCTCGAAGAGCGAAAGGGCGCGTGCATTTCCACCGACAATGACAGTCTGGAACCCGATACGCCCTGAGTGTATGCGCGAAACAATACGGGAAGTGAGAATCAGACGGCCCGTAAGGGTCAACGCTGCGTGGGTGACAAAAAGCACAATGATGGTCTTGTAGTAGGTACGGTAATGAGGAATCTCATCATCAAGCAGGAGTACGAAGAAGATGATGATCGTGCCCACCACAGAGGCGGTCAGTACCTGCCCGATCTCCTTGAGCCGGTGCCTCCTGAGTATGCGGGTGTACATGCCCCCGAGCAAATACAGACTCACCCAGAATACGGGTACCACGAGAAGGCCGAGGAAGTAGTTGGAGTCAAATTCCACTTCAATCTCGTAGCCATATTTTTCCGTCTCGAGAAAGCGTTTGCGGAAAATGAACAGGATGGTCCATGCCCATGCGGCCGACACGAGATCGCTGATGACGTATAGGATGACCTGCTTCCTTGAATTCATATCATAGATTCTCTCCGTATGGTGCACCAGGCAGTTTCATGCTTACGGCCATTGGACAAGCTTGAGGTTGTCGAGGAGCAATTCAACTTCCCGGCCCGGCTCGTCGGGAATGACCTCAACATAAAACTCGAAGTACTGGGCATTGGGATTCTGAAGGGGGATGAGCCCGAGGTCTATGTAGATCTTATTCCAGCGAGGCAGTCCCACTGTCAATGTCGTGGGGTTGATGATAACTGCCAGATTCTTGTTTACACTGCTGCCATTGGCCGCCAGAAGTCCTACCGACAGGGAGTTGTTGCAACTATAGTCCATTTCCAGAAAAATGGGCTGACCTGCATTCAGGATCAGGTTATCGTCATCCTTAAAGTACAGGATGGTCTGGCCCGACTCCAGAGTTCCGATTCCGGAGCGCTCGCCTTCAAATACGTAAGCGGGATCTGTGGTAACATTGAACAGTCCCTGATTGGTGCCGGCAGGGATCATGATGTTGCCGTTTTCAAAGTCTTTTTCAGCAATGACAACATCCTCGAAGTAGGCAAAGCTCGGAATGATCGTATCCCGGGAAAAGGGTTGCAGATCAATGGTCGCCCGATATGGCTTGAAGAATGGGTAACGGATTCGCGTGGTACTGATACCGTTGTTCTTGATGCCTCCAAAGATGAGTATGTCGGTGAGCCCGTTTCCTATCACAGGCACATCAGCGGGCAAGTCGTACACCCCTACAATCTGTTCCTCGGCGTAAACCCATACTTCGGTGATTTTTTCACTCGTTGTTCCCTGTCCGGGAAGCACATCCATAGTGAATGAGGGAATGTGGATATAGCCGGGCTCCTCTTCGTCGGGGTTGATGATGTCGCAGGATGCTATGAACAAGCACAGGGCTGCGGGGAGAAGCAGGCGCATGATTCCGGTAGGGTAGGCGGCAAAATTAGTGCAGTGAACCAATCCGCAGGCCCGAACGTACAGGGGCGGCGATTATTGCGGGCCTTGACCGGCAGTGCTGTCATCATCGAGCAGCACGGACTGGTTCATTTTCTCCAGAACCTGCAAAGCGATATCCAGAGCCCTCGTGCCCTCTTCCAGGCTCACCATCACGGGATTACCGCTCAGTATGCTCTCACCGAAGGAGCGCAGTTCATCTCGGATAGCATTGCCCTCAGGAATGGCGGGTTTGTCAAAAAGGATTTCCCGCTTTCCTTTTTCACCCATATCTATGACCAGCGCAAAAGGGTCCGGATCGCCATCCACAGCGCGCATCCGAACGATTTCTGATTCCCGGGCCAGAAAATCCACAGAGATGTAGGCATCGCGCTGAAAGAAACGGGACTTGCGCATGCCCTTGAGTGAGATTCGGCTGGCAGTCAGATTGGCCACACAGCCGTTGTCCAGCTCCAGCCGTGCATTGGCGATATCGGGAGTCTCGCTGAGTACGGCCACTCCGCTGGCTGAAATCCGACGCACATTGGCACCGGTCACAGACAGCACAATGTCGATATCATGAATCATCAGATCGAGTACCACCGATACATCAGTACCCCGGGGATTGAATGGCGCCAGGCGGTGTGTCTCAATAAACCGGGGTTGATGAATGGACGGCCTGGCCGCTACAAAGGCCGGATTGAACCGCTCCACATGGCCAACCTGGGCCCGCACGCCTGCTTCCTTCGCAAGCTTGATCAACGCACGCGCCTCATCTACAGTAGCGGTCACGGGTTTTTCAATAAAGACATGGCGGAACTGACGCACCGCTGCCGAAGCACATTCGTAGTGGTAAATGGTGGGTGTAACAATGTCCACCACATCACATTCGCTGATCAGGTGCTCCATGCTGTGAAAGGGCATGATGTCAAACTGAGCGGCCGCTTCAGAGGCCTTGCGCACGTCCGGTTCAAAGAAGCCGGCCAACTCGTAAAGCTCGGGCAACTCGCGGATGCACTTCATGTGGATCTTGCCGAGGTGACCCGCACCCAGCACACCGATTTTTAACATAGGGATCAGGTTTTCAGGCAGAAAGCGCTCCGGAGCGGGCTGCACTTCCACCGCAACAAAGTTGGCCGACTGACCTATCTACACCGGAGCGTTGATTTTTACTTTTCAACAGCCCGGCAGTAGCGCAACCGGCTGGTAGATTTGACAGGATGATTGAGGATACCTACAGGCACAAAGGGCTGCGCAATAACCTGGTGAAGGAAATAGCCGCGTTAGGCGTGACCGACCAAAAGGTTTTGGAGGCCCTGCGCAAAGTGCCAAGGCATGCCTTTCTGCCCAGCGCCTTTCTCCAGTATGCATACGTCAACAAGGCGGTGAACATCGGCGCCGGACAGACCATCTCGCATCCCTATACGGTGGCGCTGCAATCCCAGCTCCTCAGGATTGAACCGGGAATGAAGGTCCTGGAAGTCGGAACAGGCAGCGGATACCAGACGTCCATTCTCTGCGAGCTCGGCGCCAAGGTCTATTCCATCGAACGCAAAAGGGTTCTTCTGGTCGGCGCCAATCAGATCCTCGCCGATCAGGGCTATACAGCAAAACTCACTTTCGGCGATGGATTCAAGGGATGGCCAGCATATGCCCCCTTCGACCGCATCATCATCACCTGCGCCGCTCCCCGCCTGCCCGAGGAGCTGATGATTCAACTCCGTCCGGGAGGCCGCATCGTGGTCCCCTACGGCGAAGGCAGTGTGCAGGAAATGATGACCATCGACGAAACGGAGTCAGGAGAGTTTGTCTCCGAAATACATGGCACATTCACCTTCGTACCCATGCTCGAGAAACGCAGTTCCATCGGATAGCGCTGTGCAAATCGCGTGGAAAAAACGCCTTCTCAGCTTCCGGGATTCCCCGCCCATCGCGGATTTGACGAGCTACCTTTGAATGGTATCATGCGTCTGAATCTGATCTTCCTCATGGCTGCACTCCTCTGGGCAGGGGCTGCACAATCCCAGCAGACGACCGTGCTGAACCACTTCGCGGGAGATACCACAGGCCGCGGGACCGGTTCGTTCCGGTTGTCAGGTATTTCGGAGCACCGCGTGATCATCAACTATTATGAGCTGGCTCCGGAACGTGAGGTGGATCGCCTGGGTGCCGTCGTTTCAGCAGCACTCAATCTCTACATCGATCAGTCGGTAGAAGTGAGCAACGACCGCCTGAAGCTCCTCAGGAACCGGAAAACGATGATGCGGGAAATGGACGAAATCGTACGCCATGCGATCAAGTACTACGAGTACCGCGAACTGGAGGCATTTCGTGGATTTTCTCCGGATGTGGCTCGAAGGATTGATGAACTGGCCTCTCTCGATTTTGCCTCGAGTGAAATGGCCGGGAAAGCCACGGATGAGTCTTCCCGGGAACGGCTGCGCTTCCTCTTTTTTCAGCAATACCTGAATGAACTGAAGCTTCAGACGATTGCAGAGGTTGGACAGTTCGGTAACGGTAATCTCCTTGTACGCACCTCTACGGAAAATACGCTTGTGGATGGAGCCACCCGCGACAGTCTGCTGAGCGCTCTTCAAGGGGATCCGGATGCTCCTCTGACCCCGGTATTCACGGAGAAGGGTATGGCGGAGCTCGAGCTGCTCGGCATAGAGGATAAGTCTTCCATCGCTCCGGTCAATACATCGGAGGGGCGGACAGATGATTTTCAGGAACGCCTGCTCGCTATGCTCGAACGCAACAACTCCAAGCTGGATGCGATGCAAGGGCAGATTGATGCACTGCGCGAGGAACAAACGAGACAGTGGCAACTGATGCAGGAAGAGCGCAACAGCCAGATGCAAGCCCAGATCAATGACCTGCGCAACATGGTCATGGACCTGATCCGCATGAATACCGGAGGTGCCGTTGCAAGCGATGGTAATGAAATCATGACCGGCCCGGTGGACCGCGCCGGTACCGTATTCAACATCCCAGCAGCAGTCAATCTTTACTTCGAACGGGGAACAGCACGCGTCTCACCTTCCGGGGCATTGGTGCTCAATGAAGTGGTGGATATTCTCGCGCGATCGCCGGGAATGCGCATCATCATAACAGGTTATGCCGACCGTACCGGTGACCCTGTGAAGAACCTTTTACTCTCGCAGGAGCGCGCCGCATCCGTGAGGCAATTCCTCGTGTCCAGCGGCCTCGAAGCTGATCGCTTCGTTACGCGCTATCTGGGCGACAGTCGATCGGAGACCGCTTCGGCCGACGACCGCAAGGTGGTGGTCGAATTCATCCGGCAGGAAATCACCGCACCCGAACGCTGAACATGTTCCGGTCTTCCAGGAAGCCCTCCAGCAGGTCGCCGGGAGCTACGGGACCAACGCCCGAAGGGGTTCCCGTATAAAGCAGGTCACCCATCTTCCACATCATGTATCGCGATACATAGGCCACAAGCGCATCAGGCTGAAATACCATATCGCGCGAATTGCCCTGCTGGACTACCTCGCCATTCTTCTCCAGCCGGAAGCGGATGTGCGTGGGATCAGGCAGCTCTCCAAGCGGAATGAAGGATTCGGATATGACCGCTGATCCATCGAAGGCCTTGGCTTTCTCCCAGGGAAGTCCTTTTTTCTTGAGCTCATCCTGAACATCCCGGGCCGTGAAGTCAATACCCAGCCCGACCTCTGAATAGTAGCGATGCGCAAAACGCTCTTCAATATGTTTGCCCAACCTGTTGATCCGGAATACGAGCTCAACCTCGTAGTGGATAGCCTGGCTCCATTCTGGAATGACAAAGGGATTGCCCTTGAGCAATACAGCCGAGTCAGGCTTGCAAAAGAAAACAGGTTCTTCGGGTGTGGTGTTGCCCAGTTCCCGGGCATGATCGCTGTAGTTGCGGCCAATGCAGATAATCTTCATGTGTGGGAGGAAAGATCTGAGTGTTGCGTTGGTTTGTTGCGCTCGTTCATCACGATGGTTTGGCGGCGGATGGATTCATTGTGCAGTTGCTCCAGATAATGCCGGATAAAGTCTTCTGAGAGATCGAGATCACGTGCCCATCGTGAGCGCGTTTCACGGATCTCATTCCAGCGCTCTACATCAAAGGGTTGCATATAATGCTCCGCCTTGTATTCCCCTACACGCTCACTCACCAGCATGCGCTGGGCTATGAGCCGGATGATCTCTTCATCGTATTTGTCTATCTCCCTGCGCAGGATGCCGAGCTGTGTATGCTTTTGGGGATCAGGGACTGCTGATCGAAGTTGCAGGGATCGGATGAGCTGCCCAAGTGCTTCCGGGGTAATCTGCTGTGAGGCATCGCTCCATGCCTGGTCAGGGGTGATATGCGATTCGAGCATGAGTCCGCACATCCCCAGATCCATCGCCTGTTGGGCAACATCGGTGAGCAGATCGCGTCTTCCGCATATGTGCGAAGGATCGCAGAAAATGGGCAGATTGGGCCACATGGCCTTGAGGGCGATGGGTATTTCCCACAAGGGACGATTGCGATAGCGCTTTTCTCCGTAGAACGAGAAGCCCCGGTGAATGGCTGCTATCCTGGTGATGCCAACTCTGTTGATGCGCTCCAGAGCCCCCATCCAGAGCTGCAGATCAGCGTTGAGCGGATTCTTGACCAGTACGGGAATATTCACGCCCTTCAGAGCATCTGCAATTTCCTGCACGCTGAACGGGTTGACTGTAGTGCGGGCGCCGATCCAAAGCATATCCACACCGGCCCGCAGGCATTGCTCTACATGCCCGGCTGTAGCTACTTCCGTGGTTACGGGCAATCCTGTTTCATCACGGGCTGCCAGAAGCCACTGCAGGCCGCGCTCCCCCACACCCTCAAAAGAATCCGGACGCGTGCGCGGTTTCCAGAGTCCGGCTCGAAGTACATGGACATTTCCCGTTGCCCTCAGCCTCCGGGCCGTGGCCATGACCTGCTCTTCAGTTTCCGCGCTGCATGGTCCGGAGATGAGCAAGGGTAGTGTTGAGCCCGGCCACCAGGTTTGGATGGGCTGCAATTGCAGGGAAGAATCGGTGGACATGATTGAATGGCGAAGTTAATCCCAGATAATGCGGCCGGTGTGTACAATCGGCTTCAGATTGTACCTGAGCATGATCAGTTTCCGCGGCTCCATGTTCAGAAACATCCCTGCTGGCCTGCTGTTCAGTGCAACGCTCCCGCCGGCCGTAAACGAAAAGAGCCACATCGCTGTGGCTCTCTTGTGGAAGTACCGAAGGAGGGACTCGAACCCTCACGCCTTGCGGCACACGCACCTGAAACGTGCGCGTCTACCAATTCCGCCACTTCGGTAGCCGGAAAATTTTGAGTAACGCGCCTCAAAAACAATCAGTGCTCAACAGATCAGACGGGCTTTTCCCATCTCCGAAGTAATCATGTGCACCTTGTGGTGCCCGGGACTGGACTCGAACCAGCACAGCTTGCGCCATACGCCCCTCAAACGTACGTGTCTACCAATTTCACCACCCGGGCGAACATGGATTTCATGGAAAGCAAAAGCGGCAGATTCACTGCCTGATTCCTTCCCTACCTTGTGATCCCGCTGGGACTCGAACCCAGGACCCATACATTAAAAGTGTATTGCTCTACCAGCTGAGCTACGAGATCGACCGTTCAAAATTGCGGGCGCAAATATAGGATTGATCCCGCCGAATCTGACAAGCGCCCAGTTTTTTTTGAAGGAAACAGTTCCCCACGATTAATCCACAATGGGACAACGCTCAAATGGCGCGTTGGGATCGAAGAGTTTACGGTAGGTGATCAGCGTGCGGTACCGCGATGCGCCGAGGTTTTCAATCACCCTGACCATCTTGGGATTGAAATCGCCAATCCAGGTCATAATCGTTTCCTGATACCGGTTAAGTGTTACGATGTGCTCCTCGGTATGCTTGATCAGTGCGGCTTCAATTCCCCGCCCCTGATACTCCCGGTCCACCCCGAAGATGATGCCTACCATCGTATGACGCTTTCCGAAATACTTGTAAAAGAGGAACTTGATCTTGCCCCAGGCATTCAGATTGCCGTGCACATGGCGGAAGATCTCATTCAGCTCAGGCAAGCTGATGTAAAAACCAATCGGACGATCATGGTGGTAGGCAAAAAGAACTATGTCCTTGTCCATGACCGGCTTCATGGCCTTGACAATGTTCCGGGCCTGCTGAAGCTGCATCTTTTTGAAGCCGGAATGCCCGCCCCATGCATGGTTATAAACGGTCAGGAATTGCTCGGCAATCTGCTCGTCGGTGAGCCCTCTGACATTCGCTACCCGGAATCCGGACTCGCCATGCAGCATGGCATTCTTGCGCACGAAAACTTCCTGAGCAGGTACATACAGGTCACGCCTGAAACACCACTGCTGAAAATATTCACGAAAGCCATAGGACTCAAACAAATCCCTGTAGTAGGGCAGATTGAAGTTCATGCGATAGCTGTGCATATCAGTGAAATTCTCTACCACCAACCCCCAGTAAGCATCTTTTTCACCGAAGTTGATCGGTGCATCTACCGCCTCCAACCCTTCCTCCCGGAGCCAATGCACGGCCGCATCAAACAGCATATGAGCCGCTGCCCTGTCATGGATGCACTCAAAAAAGCCTATCCCGCCAGTGGGCTGACTGAAGCCGCTGCTGTACTTTTTCCAATGAAAAGCGGCAATGCGGCCAATGACTTCTTCATCACGCACCAGTATCCACCGTCTGCAGGCTCCTTCCCGGAAGAACTTGTTTCGTTTGGGATCAAATATCTTTTCTATATCCTGCCTGAGATGGGGAATGTAGTTGGATTCGTTGCTGTACAACCGGTCCGGAAGGGCCATCCACTGGGCGATGGATGCTGGGGTGTCTGCTGATCGGATTTTCATAAATTGCAAGGTCCGCAAAGTTACGTAAGCGCCCCCCCCCCCCCGCAGAGATCGTATGATCTGAAGGCAGGAAGACAACCGCAGGCTTATTTTGTGCGTCAACACCCCGTAAGATCATTACCAGCTCCTCCTTATGAAACAGGTTACCAGTTTTTTATTTCTGCTCATCTCAGTGGCTGCAATGGCCCAACAGGAAAGTCCGGTCGTCATCAGCCCCGATGAATACCAGCAACTCAAAGAGTCAGGCAAGGCCTTCGGCAATTTTCAGGTCCTCATGGACGTGAGCCGCAAGGAAGCACTCACCGAGCCCATGTCTTACGACATCAAGCCAGCCCCCAAAATGCTGGGTGGCGGGGGAGGGGATGAATGCGCTTGCATTCAGCCCATTGACGAGACATTCGACATTGTCCCATTCGCCGGTGGTCAAGCCCCGGAATACAGGAATGACGATGGCTCCACCACACAGATCAACCTGCCTTTCACCTTCTGCCTGTACGGTCAGAATTACACATCTTGCTACATCAATAATAACGGCAATATTTCTTTCGACGACCCCTATGGCACCTTCTCCGCCTCGGCTTTCCCCAGCCCGCAGTTTGTGATGGTAGCCCCCTTCTGGGCCGATGTGGATACCCGGAATCAGGAAAGCGGACTGGTGTATTATCGCATCACTCCTACAAGTCTCACCGTTTACTGGGACAATGTGGGCTACTTCGCGCAAATGGCCGATAAGGTCAATACCTTCCAGCTGATTATCACCAACGGTCAGGATCCCCTTGTGCCCAATGGCGACAATGTGTCCTTTTGTTACGGGGATATGGAATGGACCACAGGCTCGGCCAGCGGTGGGATAGATGGCTTCGGTGGCACTCCCGCTACCGTGGGCTGCAACAAAGGGGATGGGGTCAATTTTATCCAGATCGGGCGCTTCGATCATGAGGGTGTTGACTATGACGGACCCGCCGGAAATGCGGACGGCGTTTCGTGGCTCGATAACCTCATTTTCCCTATCGATGCGTGCACGTCCAACGATGTGAGCAATGTGCCACCACTCGCCCCTTCACTCAGCCTCTGTGAAACCATCTACATCTGCCAGAATTCGGAAATCTCACTTCAATTCCTAGGTCCGGAGAGCAACCAGACGATCACCCTGGATTACGAATTGCCGGTGGAATCCGGACTGACGTCCAACGTGGTGACAAATCAGGGATCTACCTCGCTGAACATCATCGCAGGTCCTGGATCTAACCTCGGTAGTTATGACTTCGTGGTCACGGCTACTGACAATGGTAATCCGGCCCTTTCTACTCAGGTATTCTACACCATCGTTGTCATCGATGTGCCCGGTGAAATTGAAATCAGCGGTGTACCGGCCATCTGCTCCGGGGAGAACACCTTCCTCAGCATCCCAACCGGCTATACCAACATTGAATGGAGCACCGGTGCTGCATCCAACACCATATCCGTGAACCAACCTGGCACCTATTCGGTTACAGCATCCCTGGGTGGTTGCGAAACATCGGGTTCTATTGAAGTTACTGTGGGCCAGGCTCCAGTGCCGGTCATCTCGGGTGCTACGCAGATATGCGCTGGAACAACCACTGCTCTTACCCTCAATGGCTCTTTCACAACGGTCCTGTGGAGCACGGGCAGCTCAGCGTCCAGCATTGATGTGGGCGCAGGCTCATATTCCGTGACCGTAACCAACGATCAGGGATGCCCAGGTACGGATAACCATAATGTCGCGAATTTTCCCGTTCCCATCCTGCCGCAGGACTTTTCGGAGTGCGACCTGAATGCTACGGTGAATGGGAATGATCTGCCCGGGTTATGGACCTACACATCAGAAGATGGTACACTCGCCTTTACCCCCGGAACGCAACAAACGGATGTTACCATCCAGGCCTCCAGCTATGGTGTTTATGAGTTAGTCTACACGGAAAACCAATGCCAGATAGCGGAGCCTCTGACCATCTCGTTCCTTCCGGTTCCTTCTTTCGTTCTTGCGGACACACTCGTATGTCTGGGTTCTACCATAACCCTTGCTCCCGAGGGATCATGGGCCGGATTGTTTGATTGGTTCTGGAGTACTGGCGATTCTACATCTGCCATTACCATCGGGGTGGATACGTTGATTTCGGAGATTGCCTGGTCGGCGTCCAACGCCTGTGGCCAGAGTGGAGGATTGGTGACCATTCTCGCTGAACCGTGTGATATCCTGATCCCCAACATTTTTACGCCCAACAATGACGCGCGGAATAATGCCTTTGAAATCCTCAATATCGATAAGTACCCGGGCAGTACCCTGCGCATCTACAACCGCTGGGGAGCCCTGCTTTTTGAGTCGGATAGCTATAAAAACAACTGGGCTCCCAATGAGGACGAGGCGCCTGAAGGCACATACTACTTTATCCTCGGTTGGAAACGCCCGGACGGCGTACAATACTTCGAAGGCCATCTTACCTTACTCAGGAATTAAGTCAACTGTTGACCATGTGGCGGCCCCTGACAGGGGCCGCTTTTTTTGCCCCTTCTTTGCGCCTGAATGGACGCTATAACAGAATTGGCCCGCTTGGCCATGGCCCTCAGGCGTGAGCAGGAAGAAGACCTGAGGCAGCATGAGGCCGTGCTCGAGCGCAGGAGTATCCGCGAACGCATCGCAGCCGGTGTCACCTGGTATCCGCTGAAGATAGAGGAAACGGGCACCGGACTCGGAGCGTATCCTTACATCGTGGTGGAATATCCGGGCGAATGGCATCGCCACGCTTTTCAGTCCGCCGCACCCGTGAGCCTGTTCTCTCAATCAGAAGGAAATGAAGGTGAGAAGATTCAGGGCACCATTGGCTTTGTATCGGACCGGAGAATGAAGATTTCTTTTCGGATGGATGAACTCCCCGATTGGCTGGATGAAGGGCGCATCGGGGTCAACCTCCTCTTCGATGCCCGATCGTATGATGAGATGTGGAAGGCACTCAATCTGGTGATCAATGCTGAGAAGGGTCGTGCTGCCGCACTGCGCGAGATCCTGCTCGGATACCAGGAGCCCCGGTTCATAAGGCGTCCGAAGGTTGAAAGCCATCGGCTCAATGCATCGCAGCACGAAGCACTTCAGGACATCATCGAGTCGGATGATCTGGCCCTCGTGCACGGTCCGCCGGGCACCGGAAAGACTACCACGCTCGTTGAGGCCATTCGCGAGCTGGTCGGGAGTGGTGAGCAAGTACTTGTATGCGCTCCATCAAATGCGGCGGTGGATTATCTCACACGTTCTATAGCTGCAGCAGGATTGAAACCGGTGCGCATCGGTAACCTCGCTCGGATTGGTGACGACACCGCCCCGTGGAGTCTCGATGCATTGGTGGAGAATGAACGCGACTTCAGGCAGATTCGCGAACTCAAGAAGAAGGCAGCGGAGCTGCGCCGTATGGCGGGCAAGTACAAGCGACAATTCGGACGGGAAGAAGCCGATCAGCGCAAGCTGATCTTTCGCGAAGCACGCGAAATGAGTCGGGAAGCTCGTGAGCTCGAATCGTTTCTCGTGCGCAAGGTGCTGGATGAAGCTCAGGCCATCACCTGCACACTGATTGGTTCGGCCCATGAATACCTCGAAGGACGGGAGTTTCGCACCGTTATCATCGATGAAGCCGGACAGGCTACAGAGCCGGCGTGCTGGGTTCCTATACTCAAAGCCGAACGGGTAATTCTTGCTGGTGATCCATTTCAATTACCGCCCACGGTAAAGTGCCGCGATGCCGCGGGTATGGGGCTCACTGAATCCCTGCTTGAAAAGGCCATTGCACGCCACCGACGCGTCAGTTTGCTCCGCACTCAGTACCGCATGCATGAGCAGATCATGGCTTTTTCCTCCTCCTGGTTCTATGGTAACCAACTGGAGGCTCATGAGAGCGTGAAGCATTGGATGCTTGAAGGTGCGCCTGACGTAGTTGAGTTCGTGGACACTGCAGGCTGCGGATATCAGGAAGAGGCCGGAGTGGATACAGAATCACGCCGCAATCCGGAGGAAGCAGCACTGGCTTTGCGGCATTTCGGACGGTTCAGCAGCCCGGTGACAGAGTCATTCACCGCAGCTGTCATTTCACCGTATCGCGCGCAGGTGGAATTGCTCGAACAACAATTCGCCGGACTGCCGCATGTGACGGTCAATACCATTGACTCGTTTCAGGGACAAGAGCGTGACGTGGTTTACATCAGCCTGGTGCGGAGCAATGATCGGAGCGAAATCGGATTCCTCAAAGATTATCGGAGAATGAATGTGGCGATGACCCGGGCCCGGAAGAAGCTGGTCGTCATCGGGGATAGCGCCACACTCGCATCCGATTCGTTCTTTAGTGCATTCCTCGACCATGTCACAGCAACAGGAGCCTGGAAATCGGCGTGGGAGTGGATGGAATAACCCCCGGATTATGCCGCAGGATATGGATTCCGATCCAAATCGATTTGAGCTACTCATGCCTGCGCGTTTCGGATGCTTACTATGGGGGTGACCACATTTGCACGCCCGAAACGGATGCAGCATCCCGTCTTCTTGGGCGTTATGAATGTCATACATGATGCCGATTGCATAATCTGGAATAAATTATGTCAGATCATCCCGCATATTCCGGGTTCAACTGATTAAATTTGAACTATGAGTACGAAGAATATTTTTACCCTGATCATGTTTGGCGCTGCGTTCCTCTGGACCGGCTGCAACAGAAATGACGATGACACCACGGAACCCCTTCCGGAAGGGCCCCGGCTGATATTCCGCTTTGCCTTTGATCCCGAGCAGGCACGACTAAATAATATCGGGTTACCCTCCGCACTTCCCATCGGGCACGCTGCGCAAGATCCATCATTCAATGCCATTTCTGCTCATTATTTTGAAATGACTCCCAGCGCATTTACTCCGCTCGGGGCGGGTGAGGTCCTCTACCATGCTCCGGAAACCGATGCAGGCGGGGCCATGGCCATAAACTTCAGCAAGGCCATCATCCGCGGAGAGAATGAAAACTACATTGCTGTGCCATTGAGCTCAGTGACGCCCGGATCGTATGAGTATATGCGGGTATCTCTGGCCTATCAGAATTACGATATTCAGGTGCGCGAGAGTGGCTTTGATTTTACGGGAACCATTGCCAGCTTTGTGGGTTTCAACACCTACATTGGTACTTATTCTATCAACCAGGAGCCTGTTACGGTCAATGCAAACCGCCTTCAGGGCTACTGGGGTTTTGAGGCCAATGTGTTTGGAAACCCCGTTGTGCTCACCGGACAGGCACCTGCTGGTGCGACCACGGTGCCCAATCCAATCTGGAACAGTTCTCCCATTCCCGCTGGTAGTTGTGTGGTTACCGGTCCATTTGCATCGCCGCTCGTGATTACGGGCAACGAAACAGAGGATATCATCGTTACGCTTTCGCTGTCCACCAACCAGAGCTTTGAATGGGTGGAGGTTACTGAAGACGGCCTTTATGAGCCGGCAATTGGGGAGCAAGTGGTGGATATGGGCTTGCGTGGGTTGATCCCGACTGTAAATTAAGAGTCCCGCTTTTCAAGCGACTCGAATTTATTCCTTGTTAAGTCACTTTATATAAGTTGAAGAGCAAGTTGAATCCACCCATTGAAATCCTTGGTGATTGTTTTGGTTTGAAAACTTAATTGAAGACGCATACCATTCAATCCTTGTGCTTGCAGATCAATTGATCACTTTACATGTGTTCATCTTGAATTCTCGAATCAATACGCTGGCAATATTGAATATATTTTTCGGATTAACGGCTTACGCCCCACGTCATTGTAAATAGGCTACAACGTCATTTGGTATTGTTGCTAAAACAAGGCAATGGACCATGAAAAAGCACCAAAATCTCCACTCCTTCATGGATTAATTTCAACCCGGGGATCAGTGTCACGCCTATTTGGTTGAATCCAAGTGGGGCAAGGGGTTCTCATGCAGACGCTGCCAGCACGCGGTTTCAGTGATGGGCAGAACCTGGCACCGCAGACGGTGCAAGACGTGCGGGTATGATGAGTCTTCCACCGCACATACGCTTTTTCGCAAGCTGAAATTCCCGCT
>CANGTU010000044.1 GCA_947456965.1 Flavobacteriales bacterium | reverse complement strand
ATGAGCTCCTCATCACCGAACAAAACGTGCGCCTGGAGCAAATGGTGCACGAGCGCACCCTCGACCTCGAAAAGGCCAACGACGACCTCAGCACCACACTCCAAGACCTGCGCATCACCCAAAAGCAACTCGTAGAATCGGAAAAACTCGCCTCGCTCGGTCAGATGACCGCCGGCATCGCCCACGAAATCAATAACCCCATCAACTTCGTGCAAAGCAATGTGCAGCCCCTGCGCCGCGACATTGACGATATGCTCAGCCTGCTGGATGAATTCGCCAGCCTGCAAAACGATGAAACCATCAGCGAGCGCGTAGCTCAACTGCACAAACGCTACCAGGAACTGGATATGCCCTACCTGCGACAGGAAGTGATCCAACTGCTTCAAGGTATCGAGGAGGGTTCCCGGAGAACGGCCGAAATTGTGCGCGGACTGCGCATCTTCGCCCGCACCGACCGCGAATCTCTGGTCTCTACCAACGTCAACGACTGCATCCAAAGCACCCTGATCGTGATGAAAAACATCACCAAAGATCAGGTGACCCTGATCACCGCGCTGGCCCCCGACCTGCCTGTCATCTATGGATTCCCGGGAAAGCTCAACCAGGTGTTTATGAACGTATTAAACAACGCCGTACAGGCTACCGAACTTCCCGGACGCTCAGAAAAGGATCGCATTATCCACCTGTCAACCGCCGCCACAAACAAGGAAATACGGATCACCTTCAGCGATAACGGGACAGGAATCCCAGAATCCACCCGATCCAGAATATTCGACCCGTTTTTTACCACCAAAGCCGTTGGCGCCGGCACCGGACTGGGCCTGAGTATCGCTCTGGGCATCGTGGAGGAGCACAAAGGCCGCATTGAAGTCCACAGCAAGGAGGGTGTGGGAACTACGATCACCGTAGTTTTACCGCGCCAGTTAGCCCCGGACTGAGCCAGACATGACCGAACGAGTCCGTATCCTTTACCTTGACGACGAAGAGCAAAACCTCTTCGCGTTCAAAGCGCTCTTCCGACGTGAATTCGATGTATTCACGACCACATCTCCGCACGAGGCTGTGGCATACCTCAGCCAGTACACGGTACCCCTGATCTTTTCCGACCAGAAGATGCCCGGCCTTAGCGGTGTAGAGTTCTTTGAACTCACGACCCGCGAGTTTCCCGAATCGGTGCGCATCCTCATCACGGGATATGCCGATATCGAAGCGGTTATCGATGCCATCAACAAAGGGCAAGTGTACCGGTACGTAACCAAGCCCTGGGATGAAAACGACCTGCGTATCTGTGTCCGCAATGCCCTCCAGCGCTTCTATGACCAGCGCGAACTCAGAGAACGCAACAAACGCCTCGAAGAAGCCAACGCAGATCTGGAACGCTTTATCTACAGTGCCTCACATGACCTCCGGGCTCCGCTCGTGAGCATCAAGGGAATCGTCAACCTCGCCCGGATGGAAGGCCTCGATGAAAAAGCCACCAACTACCTGGCTATGATCGAGCGCAGCACCAACCGGCTTGATCAGTTCGTCCAAAACATCATCCACTACTACCAGAATCTGAAGGCCGATGAAATCATCACCGAGGTCAATCCCGGCGAACTGCTGGATGAACTGTATGAACAATACCGCCATCACGAGGGCGCGGAATTCATGGCGTTCCGCAGAGATATCACGGAAGCAGTCCCTTTCAAGGTGGACCGAAACCGACTGAAGGTGGTCCTGTCCAACCTGCTATCCAACGCCATCCGGTTTCGCGAACCCTCACGCCAGCAACCGGAGGTCATGGTGCGCATCCTGAACAAGGAAGGGCGGGTGGTGATTCATGCAGACGATAACGGACAGGGAATAGCCGCAGAAGCCATCCCCAGTCTATTCGATATGTTCTATCACGCCACCGACAAAAGTCTGGGCACAGGCATCGGCTTGTATATTGTCCGGGAAGCTCTCCGGCGCATGGGCGGCACCATTTCCGTAGCATCCGAACCGGGCAAGGGTTCGCGCTTTACCATTGATCTTCCCGAACGTCCATGAGCGATAAGCCTTTGCGGATATTCCTGGTCGATGACAACGAGATAGACCTCATTGTCAACGAAAAACTCCTGCGCATCTCAGGCCTCACAGACACCGTTGAGCGCTTTGCGAGTGCAACCGATTTCCTGCAGCGATTCGATGGGCTGGTGGATGCCTCCTCCTACCGGAATGTGCTCTTGCTCGATATTATGATGCCCGGGTTGAATGGTTTTGAATGTGCGCAGGCAATCTCAGAGAGGCCAGCGGAGCGCCGCGCCGGCTTTCAGGTTTTCGTACTCTCCAGCAGCATTGACCGCAATGATATAGCCCGGGCAAGCGCCATTCCCCTGGTGGGTCGTGTTCTGGAAAAGCCCCTGGATACCTATCTGCTCAAGGGGCTGATCAACCCATAATCCCGCTTTTCCGCGCCTTCGGCCATACGCGCACCGCATGAACCCCCGCGTCCTCAGCGGATGTAGCGCCAGTCCTGTCCGGCGCGGATTCCCTTGAGACTCTGATAAATGAGGCGGATCACGTGTTCCACATCCTCCTTGTGGACCATTTCCACCGTAGTGTGCATATAGCGCAGGGGCAGACTGATAAGCGCGGAAGCCACGCCTGCATTGCTGTATGCAAAGGCATCGGTATCGGTTCCGGTACTTCGGGAAGCGGCCTGACGCTGGAAAGGAATCTTGTGCTTGCCGGCCGTATCTATGAGGTGCTTCAGCAGGTTGTTCTGCACGGCAGGACCATAACTCACCACAGGACCTGCACCGCAGCGCAGATCACCGTTCACGACCTTGCTGATCATGGGAGTCTGGGTATCATGGCACACATCCGTGATGATGGCCACATCAGGCTGAATGCGGTGAGCGATCATCTCTGCACCGCGCAGGCCTATTTCCTCCTGCACGGAATTGGTGAAATAAACACCAAAGGGAAGTTTGTCTTTATTCTCCCGGAGCATGCGCGCCACCTCGGCGATCATGAATCCACCGATCCGGTTATCGAGCGCGCGGCCCAGGTAATAGCGATCATTCAGAATGGTAAACTCATCTTCAAAGGTGGCCACGCAACCCACATGAATGCCGAGCTTCTCTACCTCATCCCGGGTGGTGCAACCCACGTCGAGGAAAATGTTTTTCATGGAGGGCGTCTCCTCCTTTTCGGCTGAGCGCGTGTGAATGGCCGGCCAGCCGAACACGCCCTTCACCACACCGCGGGGGGTCTGGATGTTCACCCGCATGCTGGGTGCGATCATGTGATCGCTGCCTCCGTTGCGCCGGAGATAGATAAACCCGTCGGATGTGATGTAGTGAACAAACCAGGAGATCTCATCGGCGTGTGCTTCCACCACTACTTTGTAGGGTGCTTTTGGATTGATGATCCCGACCACGGTGCCGTATGTGTCCACCATGTATTCATCTACATAAGGGCGGATATAATCCAGCCAGAGCTGCTGGCCAGGCGCTTCAAAGCCCGTGGGCGATGCATTGTTGATGTACTTCTCGAGGAATTCAAGACTACGGGCATTGACGATACTGTCGGAGCCCTTTCCCTTGGTGCTTTTCTTCACTGATTTTCTGGCCATGTGCGGGGGGTTGTTCGGAGCGAAAATACCTTTGCCTTCAGTTCAATTCAAGCTGGCGGTGCAAAACGATCCACTAAAACATGTGAACGGGCGACGGATGGAGTTCCTTTCCACGGCCGATGGCTCCACCACGCTTTATGTGCCCGATCTGGACGAGACCTATCACTCACGGCACGGCGCTGTGCAGGAATCGCGGCACGTATTCATCGAGGCGGGACTCCGGGCGGTGCGCGCCAGTCGTCCTGCCATTCTCGAGGTAGGTCTTGGCACCGGACTGAATGCTCTCCTGACTGCCAGTGAAGCTGCCCTCCTGGGCCTTACCGCAGATTACACCGCGCTTGAGGCCTTTCCACTCGCTGCGGACATCTGGACCCAGCTCACCTTTCCGGGGGCGGGTGAAGCCAGCACGCTGGCGCTCATCCACGAGGCTCCGTGGGAAGCCAGGGTGGAGATCTTTCCCGGATTCATTCTTCACAAGGTGCTCAGCACGATAGAAGATTACCAGCCGCCGGCAGAAGGCCTGGATCTCATCTACTACGATGCATTTGGACCCCGCGTGCAGCCTGATATGTGGACCGTGCCGATATTCCGGAAGCTCTTCGAAGCCGCCAGGCCGGGAGCCATCTGGGTGAGCTATTGCTCCAAGGGACAAGTACGGCGTGACCTGGAAGAAGCAGGCTGGGCTGCGGAGCGATTGCCGGGCCCACCGGGCAAACGCGAGATGCTGCGCGCGAAAAAGCCGTGAACTCCATCAGCCTGCGCTGAGTCGGCGCATCACATGCGTTTCCACCTGCTCATAGAGTTGATCGGGATGGAGGGCCCGCCAGCGAAGCTCGTTGAGTTTGCCGCCGAGCACAAAGTAGCTGTCGATGTTAGCTGCCGCGAAGTCGTCGAGTACGTGATCCCGAAAGTTGAGCAAGGCAATCCATCCGTCCTCGTCATTGACCTCCTCAAACCATTCCTCGTAGTAGCAATCATCACTGCTATGGAAATTCAGCACATTCTCCCCGATCAGGATGAACCTGGCAATCCCCTCGCGCTGCAGGTGCTCGATGATATCGCGCTTGAGTATCATGATATCATTGTAGAGCAGGTCATTCCACTCACCTATCAGCTCCAGCACACAAAAGCCCTCCTCATAATCAGCGTAGAGGATCTTCATGAAAAGCGTCTGGCTGCCAAAGCTGTCCCACTGCGGGTGGATGAAGTAATTGTAGATTTTATCGGAAAATTCAAACTCCGAATACTCCCTTTCGAAGAAGGGCGACCTGGGGTCTTCGCTGGAGATGTAGAGTTCCCGCCAGTTGTAATAGGGTTCGAGATCGTGCATGGCTATTGTGTTCTGAATGCATCCACGGCCTTGCGCACGCTGCCGTGGTCCCGGAGCAAACTTGCGGCATCGCTTTCACTGAGTCCTGTTTGATCCATCACCATGCGTGTGCCCCTGTGCACGAGTTTGCGGTTAGACAGCTGCATATCTACCATCTTGTTTCCGCTGACCCTCCCCAGGCGAATCATCGCGGAGGTGGAAATCATGTTGAGTACCAACTTTTGAGCAGTACCGCTTTTCATGCGGGTGCTACCGGTGACAAACTCGGGGCCCACTGCCACCAGCACGGGATAATCGGCACAGGCCAACACAGGGGCACCGGGGTTACAGGTAATGCAGCCGGTGGTGATGCCAGCTTCCCGGCACTTTTCCAGTGCACCGATTACGTAAGGCGTGGAACCGGATGCAGCGATACCGATCACTACATCCCCCGGACCGATATCCTGAGCTTGCAGATCGGCCCATCCCTGCGACCGGTCGTCTTCGGCAAATTCAACCGGATAGCGAATAGCGCGATCTCCACCTGCGATAAGTCCGATCACCAGCCCATGATCAACCCCAAACGTAGGCGGGCACTCCGAGGCATCCACAATTCCGAGTCGCCCGCTGGTTCCTGCCCCGATGTAGAACAGTCGCCCACCCTGAGCCATAGATTCAACGATTCTTTCCACCAGCGGCACGATCATGGGAATGGCACGTTCCACTGCGCCAGGAACGGAGTGATCCTCCTGGTTGATTCCGCGCAGCAATTCGTCCACGCTCCACCTTTCCAGGTGGTCATGCCGGCTATCTGATTCAGTCATGGAAGACACACGGCAAAAGTAAGCCGCCGCCCGGACCAGTCGGGTTTGGTCCACCTTTTAGTTCATTCCCGTGAGTGAGTTCGAGCAACGGGCAAGCATGTGCATTCGCCGGCGAGTTGGACCGGAACCGATATCCGACCGCATAAACCGGTATAATTTGAGTTAATCCTTTGGCACATTCATAAAACTCACAGAAATTCGCACCGATGCAACGATTGTTTATCCTTTCCCTGCTGCTGATCATTCTGTCCTGTGGCAGCACCAAAGCCCAGACCGACAGTTCAAAGACCAACGTGATGGATCAGGCCTTGGCTCCGGCCAAAATTCTGGCGGCCCGTCATGAATTTCTGAATAACAATATGCGCGGTGCACTGACCCTCTATCGGGAGGTTTTGCAGACCGACCCAACGAATGTGACCGCACTGTATGGTATTGCCCAGTGCCATTACAACCTGAAGCGCTATGATCTCGCTTTGGAATACCTGGAGAAGTGCATCAGTGCGCGGGGAGCGATCAGCGGAGAGGATGAATACTTCTACGGGCAATGTTTCCACCGGACGGCCCGCACGGTGGAGGATCTCGACAAGGCCATCGGGCACTTCAACCGCTTCCTGGATCAGTCGGCCAAGAGCAGCTTTGAGGCAGGAGAAGCCAGGCGTTTTATCGCACAATGCATGTTTGCCAGACAGGCCATAGCCAATCCCGCACCTGTGGTTATCCGCAATATGGGCGAAGTCATCAACTCCCGCTTCGAGGAATATGCGCCGAGCATCACAGCCGATGGCACATTGCTCGTATTCACTTCCCGGAGGGGCGGCAAGATTGACGAGAGCGGCGACTACAAGTACTACGAAGACATTCACTTCTCACGCCGCGATGCTGCCAGTGGCAACTGGATGGATGCCGAGCCCCTCACGGGAGAAGTGAACACTGAAACCCATGATGCCGTGCTGAGTATTGCACCCGATGGCAGCGGCATCTTCGTATACAAGAATGATGGCAACAATGCTGGTGATATATTCTTCTCGCGACACAACAAGCAGGACGACACTTGGTACGAAGCAACGCGCATGGGCCGCCCGATTAATTCGAGCTACTTTGAAGGTTCTGTGAGCATGACCGCAGATGGCAAGACGCTCTATTTCATCAGTGAGCGTATGGAGGGCTTCGGTCTCGGCGATGTTTACGTAACACAGAAAAAAGGCGACTCGTGGACCAGCCCGAAGAACCTCGGCGAGGTGATCAATACGGACATGGACGAGAAGTTTGTATTCATCCATCCCAACGGCAAGACTCTTTTTTTTGCCTCCAATGGACATCCGGGAATGGGCAGTTACGATATTTTCAAAACAGAGCTTGTGAATGGCAAATGGTCCACGCCGGTAAACCTCGGATACCCGATCAACACGGTGAATGAAGAGTCCACTTTCTCACTCACCATGGACAACAGTACGATGTACCTGAGTGCTGAATATGATGATACGTATGGCGAGCGGGATATCTATGAACTGGACGTATCGGAATATGGATTGCTGTCATCAGGTTACGACAGGAGTAGCTACGGTCAGTTTCTCGTTGCGGTTACGGATGCTCGTGGCTCCACGGTGAAGGGAGTGGAAGTGACCATTTATTCCAAGGACGGCAAGGAGCAGGTCGGAACGGCCGTCACCGACCGTAATGGCTACGTGCGCATTAATGCCTCTGGTGGAAAGGCGTACCGTATTGTAGCCCGGTTAGGTGAAGATGAGTCGGAAACCGAAGCCATGATGGAACTGAAGGAAACCGGGGATACCGTCATCCGGGTACCGATGATTATCTGATCATTCGGGGAGGAGCGTGGGATAGGACGCTCCGTTTTCATATGTGGTAATGAAGAAGCGCTCGCTCGCAGCAACGAGTTTTCCATACCTCCTGTAGCGGGTCTGGGCTTGCGTATCATTCAGTTCCACCACAACCACTTTATCGCGCGGATCAGTGATCTGAATGGCTTCGAGATCGATGCTGTGCAGGAGAGTGAGTCCATTATCCAGCACAACATCTGCTGCTGAGAAGCGGTGGAGCTCCTTCCCGTCCCAGGTGCGCACGGCCAGGTACAGGTCAAGAGTTTCCGCGCTGGGAAAGATGTGGTCATTCATAAACCAGACCTTCAGCTTCCCTCCTTCCACTGCCCAGGTGATAGTCTTGGGAGCAAACGATTCCCGAAGCATCAGGAAGAAGAGTTTTTCACGGCCCGTGTAATCTATACTGCTCCAGGAGAATGATGGCCATACATCGTTGAGCTGCCAAAACAGCGATCCCATGCATCGCGGTGCATGGCGCCGCTGGGCTTCAATGCCGGCGCACATGCCCTCAGCCTGAACGACCTGGGTGATCCGGGCGAAGTCATCGATGGATCGCATGGACGCCCCCGGATACCAGTGCTCAGCATAGTCGCGCATCAGCCGGAAGCCGCGTGAATGCTTCTGGTGGGCTGCAGCTTCGGGGGATTCCGGATTGAACGGGCTGTCGGATGAGATCATCTTCAAGACCTGCCGGGAGGGAAAAGACTGTACTCCGAACTCGCTCATAAAGCGGGGAATCCGGGTGCTCAGGATATCGAAGGGCTCCTCATCATGCCAGAGCCCCCAATAGTGGCTGTCGCCTTCGACTAAGCTACGCGGATCACCGCGGCCCAGGCGGGGTGAGCTTTCCCAATAGTCAGCAGAGGTATTGCGCTTGACGATGGGCGCCAGCGTGAGCTCAAAGAGATCCTGACAGGCCCTTTCAATGCGCGTCTTATCCCGTTCCGGGAGCTGATCTTGCCAACCCCAGCGCGCCCAGCCCTCGGCCACCTCATTGTTGCCGCACCACAGCGCCATGCAGGCATGATTGCGAAGGCGACGGGTCTGCTGACTGGCCTCCTCCATGACGTTGGAAATAAACAAGCTGTCAGCGGGATACATGCTGCATGCAAACATGAAATCCTGCCACACCATGATACCCAGTTCATCACACAGATCATAGAATGCATCATCCTCATAAACACCGCCGCCCCACACGCGGATCATGTTAAAATGAGCATCGCGGCAGCGGGTGAGCAGTTTGCGGTAATCCGAGGGCTTGGCCACAGCGGGGAAATAAGCCATCGGAATCATGTTTGCTCCCTTGGCAAATACGGGTAAGCCGTTCAGTTCAAACCGGAATGTTTCACCGATACTGTCCTTTCTGGTCACCAGGTCGATCGTTCGAAGGCCGCATCGCACGGTCTTGCGATCCTCCACACGGCCATTTTTTACAATCCAGCTTTCTATGGAATACAGGAATGGATCACCCTGTCCATTGCACCACCAAAGGCGCGGATTGAGAATCTCCATGGGCAGTTCAGCCACGTTGATCCCGGGGCGGGTTTCCAGCCGGGTGACATAGGTCTCACCGGTTTCACGAATATGAAAGAACAGGCTGCAGGGATCATGGCGATTCACTTCCAGTTCAAAAACCGCGGTGAGGATGGCCTTTCTGGCATCCACCTGATCCTGTCGCACGTGGAGATCGCCAAACCGGATGGCGTCCCATGCCACCCATTCTATGGCGCCGGTAATGCCGGAAAGCAGCAGCCGCGGCCCCCAGTCCCAGCCGAAGTGAAACTGCGGCTTCCGCGTAACCGCACGCACACCGTCACCGGGAAGCGGGTATGGCAGGAGATCGAGACGGCGCTTACCCTCCAGCAGCGGATTCCGGAAGTGCACCTCCAGCACATTTCCCTTCTCGCGCACGTTCCTTCGCACATCCACCTCCCACGTGCGGAAAGCATTATCAGCCTGAAGGATCACCTGCCCATTGAGGATGACGGTTGCGTATGTATCGAGACCTCTGAAGCGCAGAACAAGCGACTCCCTTCCCTGCGCACCAGCAGGCATGTCAAAAGGCCGGGTGCGGTAAATCCAGTCCATCTCCCCTACCCATTGGCATAGTGCTTCATGAGCGCCCGTAAACGGATCGGGAATAATACCATGACGCAGGAGATCGGTAAAGTTGCAGCCGGGTACTTCTGCCCTGCGCCATCGGTTGCTGTCGGCTGCGCTGAATTCCCATTCTGCCTGCAGTTCCTCACTGAACAGGGCGCTGCCCGGTGCAGGCGGCAACTGGCCGCGGACCTCAGCAAGCCAGGAGAGGAAAGCCAGCAGGAAGACAATCGTCCTCATCATCGGTTGTCGCCTACCTGTGCCTCAGACTTGCGAAACAGGCTCCAGCGAATCAATCCCGAAAGATAGCCGAAACCATAGCTGAAATGAATGGAGGGAAACGTGAGCAGGAGGTGTGGGAACAGCGACCATCCATGACGGGCAGCCAGCGATGCGCTAACTGCTGCAATACCTATTGCATACCCCGCACACCACATCACAAACAACCACATCCGCGATGGCCAGATGAATACAAGCAGGAGTGCCAGCGCACCGGACAATACCAACAGAGGCGGTGCAAATTGGCGGAGCGTGGCTGGAGCCCCCAGCTTGCGGTTCACCAGAGGTTTGAAGAACCCGTACTGGTAGAACATAGCAGACAGTTTCTCGCGCGTGGGTCGAGCCTTGTAGCGAATCCTGACCGAGGGAATGAGCCAGATGGATCCGCCATTGCGGATGATGCGTCCATTGAATTCATCATCCTGATTCCGGATAAGCTCCTCATCGAAGAGGCCGATGCGATCAAACAGCGAGCGTCTGAAGCATCCATAGGGCACGGTGTCCGTGCGCTCATCCCGGTTGGCACCCAGCCGGTAACGCGCATTGCCTATTCCCAGCGGATGCGTGGAGGCCAGAGCAATGGCCCGGGCTTCTGGGGTATCATCACCGGGCTCGGTTATCCAGATTCCACCCACATTATCTGCTCCGTGCCGGTTCAGTGCCTCCACCAGCCGTGAGATATAATCAGGCGGATACTCGCTGTGGGCATCCATGCGCACGATCACCGAGCCTGTGCTTTTGCGAATACAGGCATTGAGCGCCTGCGGCACATATTTATCCGGATTATCCAGCAGTTCCCAGTGCGGCCTCGCATCACACAGTGTCTCGAGCTTTTCCCAGGTACCGTCGGTGCTGCCCCCATCGGCAAAGAGCACCTCCAGCAATTCTGCCGGATAGTCCTGGCCGATCAGGTTCTCAGCAAGTCGGCCGATGTGTGCAGTTTCCTGATAGCAGGGAACAATGACAGAAACGCGATCAGGCATGTGCGGAGAGTTCAGCGTACAAATTCAGCAGACGCGTTTCTTCACCTGACCAGTTGAATTGTTCTTCCACAGCCCTGCGGCCATTGGCACCCCAGGTTTTGCATCGGCCCGGATCTCCGAGGAGCTGTTCCACCACCATGCGGAACGCTGCCGTATCGGCCGTATCTACGGCTACGCCACAGCGGTTCGTCTCGATGATGCGCTTCCAGAGCGGAACGTCGTTAGTCACTACCGGAATGCCCGCAGCCATGTACTCGAACATTTTGACCGGGAGTCCCTCGGTATAGTTGGGTTGGTTCTGCATGGTCATCAAACCGACAGAACTTCTCCGGAGAATTTCCAAAACCTGATTGCGGGATACCGGACCGAAGTAATCCACCTGCTTCCAACCGGGCCGGGTCTTCATTTCCTGCAGCAAGGAAGGAGGTGAAAATGGCCCACCGAGCAGCAGACGGAAGGATGCGCCATCCATCATTTCCACCATCTCGCGAATGCCGCGGGCAACGGTGATGCTACCGATGTAACAGGCCGCATGCTCTCGGGTAATGGACAGATCGGGTGGTGGCAATTCAGCGAGACTAGGATAATTGCATACCTCCACCACCCGGGGATGAAAGCGGGCAAACCGATCGCGGATAAATGCGGTAGCGGTGACCACTGCGCTGCAATGACGCACCCACCTGTTTTCGAAAAACTCAGCGCATGCCGCCACGACTGGCTTCAGCCACCCTGGTATATAGTGTTTATAGGCAATCTGGCGAGGAAGGTCCTCATGGCTGTCGTAGATCACCACCTTACCTGCAAGGCGCAGGCGGCGGGCGAACCGCAGCAACTCCGGATCGTGGAAGTGGTAGATGTCCGCATCGATAGCCCGGGCTGTCTCATACACGGTTCTTGCACCGCGCACCATGCGCCTGATTCTTCCGCCGGCCATTGGCACGCCGGTAATCTGAACGCCGTCGATTTCACCAGATGGTGCGTTAGCCACCACCAGGTGCACCCGGTATCCGGCGTTTATCAGTGAGCGGCATTCTTTCACGAAGATGCGCGTATCCCCGGGCGGGTGCACGGAGGAAAAATGACAGACCAGGGGCTGGGGATTCATACGGTGTAAAGAAACTCAAAAGCCAGTGCACTCCACACCATTCACATAGTCTTCCAGCACCTGGAGCTCACGGGCCACGTCACTGCCGGGAAAGCCGGTGATGTCTTCATACGTGACCAGTTGGCGATAAGCCTGCAGGTAGGGTCCTGACAGGGGGAAGAAACTCCAGTGCCAGGGTTCCTCTTCATATCCAGTGCGACCTCCAGACTTTGGGGTGTAGGTCTGGCAGAAGCCGAAGCGGTGGGCATTTGCAGCGAGCCAATCGTGGGTCTTTTTTCCCGGTACAGACTTCCAGTAAGCCGATTCCACACTGTTGATGTCCATGTCGGTACCCCAGTGGTGACGGCTGGTGCCGGGCATCGAACTATAAGAGAGAATGTCCTTCGCCTTGCGCTGATCTGTCCAGCCGGCGTATTTCGAAGCACTCCATTTGCGCACCCAGATGGATTTCTGGTAATCGAAGTTGCGCGTGGCCGAAATGATGAAGAGCCGGATACCATCCCTTTCTGCGGCTTCCCGCATGCGGAGGAAAGCGTCATACACCGTATCGCGCAGCAGCAGACCGGGGCGATCAGCATGCTTCGCATCAATGGTTACAAAAGCAGCATGCCTGGCCGGATCGAAGCGCCCGAGGAGCTCATCGCGGGTGATGGTCTGCGCCTGCGTCCGGACTTGCAGAAGCAAAAAAGCCAGTGCGAAAACCAGCTTGCTCCAGGAGGATTTCCGGGTGGCAGTCATATCCGATCGGGTCAATGAATACCCTTCGCTGCCAAATAGCGTTCCGCATCAAGCGCTGCCATGCAGCCAGTTCCAGCAGCCGTGATGGCCTGGCGGTAGACCTTATCTGCTGCATCACCGGATACGAATACTCCTTCCACGTTCGTGCGGGCACTGCCGGGCACTCCTTTTATATAGCCCATTTCATCCATTTCAATCCACGGGCTGAATACATCCGTATTCGGTTTGTGTCCGATTGCGACAAAGAAACCTGTGATCGGGATAACTTGCTCTGCACCGGTCTGGTTGTTCCTGAACCGCGCGCCTTCAACGACCTGATCTCCGATAACCTCCAACGTTTCCGTATTCCAGAGGATTTCGATGTTGGGCATACTTTCTACCCGGTGCTGCATGGCCTTGGATGCACGCATCTTATCGCTGCGTACAACCATGTAAACTTTCTTGCACAACTTGGCCAGGTAGGACGCTTCCTCAGCAGCGGTATCACCGGCCCCGACGATGGCCACTTCCTGTCCGCGGAAAAAAAAGCCATCGCATACTGCGCAGGCACTCACTCCCCCACCGGCCTCCCGGAGGCGGGTTTCGCTGGGCAGCCCGAGCCACTTGGCCGAGGCGCCTGTTGCGATAATCACCGCATCGGCGGATACCACATGCTTACCATTATCGAACTCCACGAGATGCTTCGGGCCGGTAAAGTCCACGCGGGTGGCCCAGCCGGAGCGGATATCCGTTTCAAAACGCAGGGCTTGATTTTTCAGGTCTTCCATCATCCTCGGGCCGTGCACTCCTTCGGGATATCCCGGAAAGTTGTCCACGTCAGTGGTGTCCATGAGCTGTCCGCCCGGCTGCATACCCTGGTACATGACCGGCTTGAGGTCAGCACGCGCGGCGTAGATGGCGGCGGTATATCCAGCGGGGCCGCTCCCGATGATCAGGCACTTGATGTGTTCGTTTGGTTCCATTCCTGCTTCAGCATCTTCCTGTTGGAAGACGTGCGGCAAATATATCTACGGGCAACCGCCTATCTTTGCCGAGCAGCGACGCATGTCGCATACCGTCACTACGGCATGGGTAAACAGGAATCCAATTCGTCCAGAAAAGAGTGGGCACAGGCACCCCGGGAGCCCATCATCATGAGTCATGTGGAAAATCTCCGCGTGCTCTATGAGGACAATCACATCATAGCGGTCAACAAACGCAATTCCGATATCATTCAGAGTGATATCTCAGGTGATCCGGTGCTTTGCGATGTGGTGCGCGATTATGTCCGCTACACCTACAACAAGCCAGGGCTGGCCTTCATCGGCACCGTTCACCGGCTTGATCGCCCGGTGAGCGGGGTAGTGCTTTATGCGCGCACCACCAAGGCGCTGAACCGGATGTCCAACCAGTTCAAGTACCGTGAAGTCCAGAAAACCTACTGGGCTGTGGTCAAGGGCATGCCTCCTGATCGTGAAGGCCATGTGGTGAACTACCTGTGGAAGGATGAGAAGCAGAACAAGACTTTTGCTTTTGATACGCCCGCTGACAACCGCAAGGAGTCAGAGCTTCGGTACAAGGTCGTTGGTGAAGGAGACCACTATACGTATGTCGAGGTATATCCCAAGACAGGCAGGCATCACCAGATACGCGCCACGCTGTCGGGCCTGGGCTGTCCGATCAAGGGTGATGTGAAGTACGGCAGTCGCCGCACGAATGATAATGCCAGTATTCATCTTCATGCCCGCAAGATTGAGTTTGTGCACCCGGTCAAGCGGATTCCTATTTCCATAGTGGCCCCACCACCCGAGGATGTGCTGTGGGACGATTTCCTGAGGATATCATTGGGATAGCCTGAAGTCCGGCTGCTGGCTCCCCGGCCTGATGTTGTAGATGTTGGGGTAGCGCAAGGTATCCTGTCCATGCACCTCCAGCGTGTCATACCTGAACCTGACCGGCGTGCCTGCGGGAGCGTGGTAATAGATGGTCCAGGCATCATCTTCACGCGTTCCCACGCAGCCGTTGGAATACGCCCTTCCCAGAGTCTGCCTGTTGGTTGTCGGGTGGATGAGTGAACCCTGCCTCCGGCCATCGATTTCGGGCTCGAGCCAGGGAATCATCGGCATTGCAGTCCACACCCCGTCATCGCGTCGAGTGCCTGTGTATTCACGACCAGTGCGCGGATTCACATAGCTGGGATTGCGCGCCACCCTTACGATGTGCCCCTGCCCGATGGGTGTCCGAAGCCATTTTTCCCGCCCCACTACAGCCAGAAATGCCCGTTTGTTGCGACCCACGCGAACCGGAGCGTTAAGCAAAGTATCACCGCACGAGATCACCTGCAGGCGGAAGGCGGGAATGTTCACATCGATCCGGGAGCATCTGAGTATGCGACGAATGCGCTCGCGATGCAGGCTATCAGGGACCATCAGGGAATCACCTGCATGCAGCACCACCAGGCTGAGTGGCTGTTTCACGATCTTCCCTCGGGCGGCCATGTTGTAGTAATCCTGGCTTCGCAATGTATCCATGATCCAGGGGTTGGCATGGACCAACAGGTATTCATCTACCGGCATTCCTCTGTTCCGGCAAGCCTCTGCAACACTGTCCACAAAAGCGAAGTAGGCCCGGGCCGGCACATCGTAGTCCACCCGGATCCAGGCGTCCGCTCCGGAAGAATCAGCATGCACGGCCACGCTCGCCCCGCCCCGTCCGGCATGACCTGGCGCCATGCGGTGGGCCGGCGGATGTTCCGGCTGACAGCCAGCCGTCAGGAATATAAGGAAAACCACCGTGAACCGCATGCCCATGCATCAAAGGTAACCGCCACAGCGTATGGTGTTTTCACCCTGAGCATGTCAATACTTTCTCGATAAAGCAGTGCGAATATCCAGTTGGATTTTCCTCCTTGCAGCAAATTCCAGACGCATGTCCGTATTTGAAATCACCGGTGGTCAGCAATTGAAGGGAACTGTGGTTCCACAGGGAGCGAAAAATGAGGCGCTGCAGGTGCTCTGCGCTGTGCTGCTCACCAGGGAACCCGTGACCATTTCCAACATACCCGAGATTATCGACGTGCTCAAGCTGATCGACCTGTTGCGCGATATGGGAGTGAAGGTGGAGAGGCTCAGCAAGGGTGAGTACCGCTTTCAGGCCGATCAGGTCGATCTGGAGTTCCTCCGCACCTCAGACTACAAGAAAAAAGCTGCCAGTTTGCGGGGCTCCATCATGGTGGTGGGACCGCTACTCGCTCGCTTTGGCAAGGGCTACATTCCCAAACCGGGAGGTGATAAGATTGGCCGGCGACGTCTGGATACCCATTTCCTGGGGTTTCAGAATCTCGGGGCTACGTTCCATTACGATCCGGGCGACAGCTTCTACAGTGTGGAGGCATCGGAGCTTCGCGGTGCCTATATGCTCCTGGATGAGGCATCGGTGACAGGTACGGCCAACATTGTCATGGCCGCGGCCATGGCCAGAGGCACTACCACGATATACAATGCAGCTTGTGAGCCCTATCTCCAGCAGCTGTGCAAAATGATCAACCGCATGGGGGGGAAGATATCGGGCATCGGCTCCAACCTCCTGGTGATTGAGGGCGTGGGCCAGCTCGGGGGTTGCGATCACCGGTGCCTTCCGGACATGATTGAAATTGGCTCCTTCATTGGTATGGCTGCCATGACGCGCGGTGATGTCCTGATCAAGAATGTGAGTTTGCCAGACCTTGGCATTATTCCCGAAATATTCCGCCGCATGGGCATCACTGTGAATGTGGTGAACGGCGACGACCTGCATATTCCCGAGCAGGAACACTATGAGATTGACACGTTCATCGATGGGTCCATCATGACCATCAGCGATGCCCCGTGGCCGGGATTTACACCTGACCTGATTTCCATTGCACTCGTGACCGCCACACAGGCGCGCGGCTCCGTGCTCATTCACCAGAAGATGTTTGAGAGCCGGTTGTTTTTCGTGGACAAGCTCATTGATATGGGCGCTCAGATCATCCTCTGCGATCCGCACCGCGCCACGGTGATCGGTCTGGACCGCAAGTCGAGTCTCAAGGGTGTGACCATGTCATCGCCCGACATCCGCGCGGGTGTGGCTCTGCTCATTGCCGCGCTGAGCGCCAAGGGCAAGAGTGTGATCCAAAACATCGAACAAATCGACCGCGGATACCAGGATATCGAAGCGCGCCTGCAGGCATTGGGGGCCGATATCCGCAGGTGCTGACCGAGCCGCGAAAAGTCTTGGCACAAGTTTCGTCCATCGGTTACCTTCGTCCACCAAAACAGAAAAACATGAACAAAACAACAGGGTCATTGGCCCTCCTGCTGGCAGGTATCCTGCTGGTCAGTTTTACCCTGCTGGATCGCTCTCCCCGGCAGGCCGGACCTTCACAGCAGAAGGCCACTGTGGGCACCCAAATTGGAAATCTCGCCCCCGAAATTTCGCTGACCAACCCATCCGGGAAAGTCATCAAGCTCTCTTCCCTGCGGGGCAAGATGGTGCTGATCGATTTTTGGGCGTCATGGTGTGGCCCTTGCCGCCGGGAAAACCCGAACGTGGTGGGAGCCTATGAAAAATATGCCAGGGCCAAGTTCAAAACAGCCAAGGGATTTGAGATTTACTCCGTATCCCTCGATAAGCAGGCTGAAGCCTGGGCTCAGGCCATAGCCAAAGATGGCCTGAACTGGAAAAGTCATGTGAGTGACCTGAAAGGATGGGAGAGTTCTGCCGCCGCCCTCTATGGCGTGACCAGCATACCGATGAGCTTTTTGATTGATGAAAAAGGCATCATTGTAGCCAAAAACCTCCGCGGACTCCAGCTGCATACGGAGCTAGACAAGCATCTGAAGGGGTTCTGAACTGACATAAACAAGTACTTTTGCCGTCCCGCCCGCCAGCGGGACGGTTTTTTTTGTCGGCTCCGGACACGGTTCACTGCCACTTTGACCCGGTACCGGACTTGGCAAAACTCTTGACGAAGGCCGGCGAAGCAAACCAGGAAAGAGATGGATAAGCCCCAAGAACACGCAATCAACCCAGAGGATCTGACCGAAAAGACCTCGTCCGCGAACACTGAAGAGAGTCTCCCTGAGGGGCATAACCCCGATATGGGAGAACCCGAACAGCGCGCGGGACAGGCACCAGACGAGACACCGGAGCAAAAGGCCCTGCGTGAGTCGGCGGAGTGGAAAGACAAGTACTTCCGGCTGTATGCCGAGTTTGATAACTTCAGAAAGCGCTCCCAGCGCGAGCGCGTGGAATTGCTCCAGAGCGCAGGCAGCGATGTGATCAAGGAGCTGCTGCCGGTGATGGACAATTTTGAGCGCGCAGTGAAAGCCAATGAAACCGTGGAAGACATCACGGCAGTGAAAGAAGGCTTTGTGCTCATTTACCAGAACATGCTCCGCCGTCTGGAATCACGCGGCGTAAAAGCCATGGAGACCAACGGACAGCCCTTTGATGTGGATGTGCACGAGGCGATCACCAACATACCCTCGCCCACTCCCGACCTCAAGGGCAAGGTGGTGGACACGGTAGAAAAAGGATATACATACAACGATAAGGTGCTCCGCTTCGCGAAAGTGGTAGTGGGAGCCTGAACGGAGCGGAACGCAAACCATGTCAAAACGCGACTACTACGACGTGCTGGGAGTGCCGAAAGGCGCGCCTGAGGCCGAGATCAAGAAGGCCTACCGCAAGCTTGCGATCAAGTATCACCCGGATAAAAACCCGGGAGATAAAACGGCGGAGGACAACTTCAAAGAAGCAGCCGAAGCCTACGAAGTGCTCAGCGATCCCGAGAAGCGGGCGCGCTATGATCAGTTTGGTCACGCCGGCATGGGCGGTGGCGGATATGGCGGCGGCGGGTCCATGAATATGGACGATATCTTCTCGCAGTTTGGCGACATCTTCGGACAGGCCTTCGGAGGCGGGTTTGGAGGCGGCAATGGCCGCGGAGGCGGAGGCGGGCGACGCGTGAAGGGATCGAACCTGCGCATCAAGGTGAAGCTCACGCTCGAAGAAATAGCCACAGGCACCACCAAGAAGATCAAGGTATTTAAAATGGTGAATGCCGATGGGGTGGATTTTGACACCTGCGGCACGTGTCGCGGGGCCGGACAAGTCCGCCGCGTCACGAACACCATACTCGGTCAGATGCAGACCACAACTACTTGTCCGGCGTGTCACGGCACCGGCAAGACCGTCAAGAACAAGCCGAAGGATGCCGATGAGCACGGCCAGAAGCGGCAGGAAGAAGTGGTTGAAATCAACATTCCCGCTGGCGTTGGAGAAGGCATGCAACTCAATGTATCGGGCAAGGGCAATGCCGGTCCGTACGGTGGTGTGCCGGGTGATTTATTGGTGCAGATTGAAGAAGAAGAACATCCGCTGCTGAAGCGCGACGGCATCAACCTGTACTATGATTTGTACGTCAACTTCGCCGATGCCGCATTGGGCACCACGGTGGAGCTGCCATTGGTAAAAGGTAAGGCACAGGTAAAGCTCGATCCGGGCACCCAGTCGGGAAAAATACTGCGGTTAAAAGGCAAGGGATTGCCGGAGGTAAATAGCTACGGGCATGGCGATTTGTTGGTGAATAT
>CANGTU010000043.1 GCA_947456965.1 Flavobacteriales bacterium | reverse complement strand
GTACGATCCGCACGGCCCATGGCCGTGAGGATATTCCATTTTGTGTTTTCAAGGTCACGGGTATTGCCCGGTTCGCTTTGCTGGAGAAAGTAAACGCACACGTACCATTGGATGCGGCAGAAAACGAAGAATGGAGACGGGTGCATGACCGGGTGGAAACGATCTGCTCACTGGCCGCCTCAAGCGGCACACCCGTGCTGATTGATGCGGAGGATTCCTGGATTCAGGATGCCATTGACGGGCTGGCGGAGGTCATGATGCAGCGGTTCAACCGAGATAGCGTGATGGTGTACACCACCATACAGCTATACAGGCACGACCGGCTGGCTTACCTCAAGGGCTTGCACAAGCGTGCTGTGGCTGGTGGCTTTGGAATCGGCGTTAAGCTGGTTCGAGGCGCATACATGGAAAAGGAAAGGGCGCGGGCTGCTGAATTGGGCTTCGTGGATCCCATTCAACCTGATAAGGAGGCAAGCGACCGGGATTTTGACCTGGCGCTGGAATACTGCGTGGCCAATCTTCGGGAAATATCCATTTGCTGCGGATCTCATAATGAAGCCAGCAGTCTGCATCTCACAAAACTCATGGCCGCGCATGGCATCGAACCTGCTGACCGCAGAGTGTACTTTGCCCAGTTGCTGGGCATGAGTGATCATATCAGTTTCAATCTGGCCAGTGCGGGCTATCGGGTGGCTAAGTATGTGCCTTACGGGCCAATCCGCGAAGTCATTCCTTATCTGCTGCGCCGTGCACAGGAGAATACATCCGTGAAAGGTCAGACAGGACGGGAGTTATCGCTGATCACGAAGGAACTGGCCAGAAGAAAAGCGCGCTGATCCGGTCAGTGAGATCCGGGTCCAAACCACCGCATTCCGGAAGAATACAACATGCGTGCGGCTACGTAAAGCATGAAGAGCCCGAAGATGAATTTGACCTTGTGCTCCGGAATCTTCAGGGCATACTTGCTGCCCAGATAGCCCCCGAGAACGAAGGATGATGCAATCACCAGCGCTGCAGGAACCGAGATGTGACCACCCCGGTGATAATTCCAGACAGCCAGAAAGCCCACAGGCAAAAGCAAGACGGCCAGACTCGTTCCCTGTGCCTGAAGCTGGGAGAACCCCAGCAGGTAGACTAGAGCCGGCACGATCACCATGCCGCCGCCAACACCGACAAAGCCGCTCAGCATTCCTGCGCAAACGCCCACCAGAATGAGTACAAGTATTGTCTGAATCGTCAGGTCCATTTTCATCCGGCCGGATATGGAGGGCTAAGGTAAGTCTTGTGCACAGAGGGGGCGTACAATGTGCCCCGGCACGCCCTACATTTGGCCCACAAAAAAATAATCACAGGAATATGAGTAACATTCCGGCAGAGCTGAAGTACACGAAAGACCACGAATGGGTGCGCATCGAGGGTGATGTGGCCACCGTAGGGATTACTGATTTCGCGCAGGGTGAACTCGGGGATATCGTTTTTGTGGAGATCGAGACCACCGGCCAGGCGCTTGCCGAGCATGAGGTATTCGGTACCGTGGAAGCCGTTAAGACGGTATCAGATCTGTTTATGCCTGTGGCAGGAACCATTCTGGAAGTGAATGCAGGGCTGGAGGGAAATCCGGCATCGGTCAATGAAGATCCCTATGGGGCTGGCTGGATGATCCGGGTCCGCCTTAATGCAGGCGCTGATCTTTCAGCGCTGCTCAGTGCCGATGACTATCGCGCCCTCGTGGGTTAAGAATCACGGGTGAAGGGTTTCCTTCGACATATGGCCATCCCCGTGGTCTGGGGAATTTTGATCTTCTTCATGCATGGTATCCCAGGCTGTGATCTTGTATACCGGGATTTCTGGCAGATTCTTACTTTCGATAAGCTGGCTCATGTGGCTCTTTTTGCGGTATTCGTCATGTCCCAGGTCGTGGCTTTTCGCAAGCAGGTAGTATTCCGCACGTTACGTCAGTCTGCCCGTCTCTGGGCATTGTGCATCGCACTCGTTTACGGTGCGCTGCTCGAGTTTCTCCAGAGTGTTTTTTTCTTCATGAGGAGTTATGATCCCATCGATCTTATCGCCAATGGCATCGGAGCGTTTGTCGGGCTTCTGACCTTTCGCCTGATCTATGGTCCGCAGTTTGTCAGATGAGCCCCGCCAGGGCCTGCATAGCGCATGATAAGCGCTCCGGGCCGGAACCCTGTATAATGGAGTAAGGCCGTTCGAGCCGCTCCAGTTCTTCCTTGTAGATCGCAAACAGGCGGTCGCGGTCATGTGGGTTTTCACGGAGCGGATCTGGTTCCCACGGAATGTCCGGTGCACAGAGTAAGGTGTGGCGGAAAGATTGTTCAGCGATCCAGTCGGCAACGGGCGTATTGGTGGTGCCAAAGACCTCACGAATCCAGATGTACAGTACGAGGTCATCCGAATCACAGAATACCGGGCCATTATGCCTGGCTGCCCAGCCTATGTCGTGCCGCTGCCGCACGGCGATATGCAGGATATCATCCAGATGATACCGGTACCCGGGAGCTAACGATGTCAGGTAGGCGCGCGCATGCTCGGGCACCACGAGTGACCGGGGATATGCAGCGGATAAGGCCTCAGCAAGGTCGGTCTTTCCGGTACTTTCGGGGCCGGTGATGGCGATCAGGGTATTCATGGTACAAAACCCTTTAGCCTGAAGTAACCACCGAGTGCCAGTATGAGGTAGATCACATACATGCCCGCACCCAGTTTCATTCCACGCCGGGCGTACAGGTAAACCGATACCGTATTGATGGCAATAAAATAAAGCCAGTTGGCATGCACATAGTTCACCATGGCCCAGGTGCCGCAAATCCCGAATGTGGTCGTGAAGCTATCGGTGTACGGCATCCTCGCATCCGTGCTGCGGCTCAGGAACCAGCCCATCAGCAGCCAGCCTGCGGTGCCCGACCCGAGGAGGGCGAGATGAGCCTGAGGCGACCAGTGTTTTTCCTCCCAGGCAGCCCCGAGGTTCATCCATCCGTATATCGCCAAGCCGGTATATACGACTTGCAGGAGAACCTCGGCATATAGTTGCCTGCCCGCACACAGAACCACAAACAGTGCTGGACCGGCTGCGCCGAACAGGTAGCAGCGAGGGTCTGACTGGAGGTAAAGCCAGGTGTACAGGAGGTTGAGGGCCACGGCTAAAGCTTCCATGACCGGTATGCGTCGGAGATATGGAATGGAAAAAGCCAAGGGCACTGATTCAGGATTATGCCGGCGAAATTAGCTGGACTGCGGATTGTCGGGTGGAATGAAAAAATTACGTTATTCGCAGTGAACCTGTTATCTAACTAAATCGAGTCTTTCTGATGAAAACACGTGCGGTGTTTTTCTTATGCCTTCTTTTGGCGGGGCTGTCGGCCATAGCTCAACGCGAGTGCGGCACTCAGGACTATTACGAATACCAGAAGGCCAACGATTCTTCTTTCGAGCTGCGCCAGCAAGAGATTGAGGAGTTCACCAACGAGTTTGTGACTCACCAGAGCGAGGGTGAGCGCGTGCTTGTGACCATTCCTGTGGTGGTCCACATTGTATGGAACACCACCACGGAAAACATCACTGATGCTCAGGTGCTCTCTCAGATTAACGTGCTTAACCAGGACTTTCGCAGGTTGAATTCGGACTGGACCTCTACTCCGTCTGTGTTTCAGCCAGTGGTGGCCGATGCTAACATCCAGTTCTGCATGGCTTCCCGGGATCCTGACGGAAACCCGACGAATGGCATTACGCGCACGCAGACCAGCGTTACGGCCTTCGGCACAAATGACCAGGTGAAATTCACCGCACAAGGCGGCCGCAATGCATGGCCCGCCAGCAAGTATCTCAATATATGGGTCTGCGATATCAGTGGGGGTATTCTCGGGTACGCCCAGTTCCCAGGTGGATCGGCAAGTACAGATGGTGTGGTGATTGACTTCCAATATTATGGTACCACGGGTACCGCCACAGCCCCGTTCAACAAGGGTCGCACAGGAACCCACGAAGTGGGCCACTGGCTCAACCTTCGTCATATCTGGGGCGATGCCAACTGTGGCAGTGACCTGGTGTCAGACACGCCTGCACAGCAGGGGGCGAACTACGGCTGTCCGTCATTTCCTCAGGTGAGTTGTAACAATGGCCCCAACGGCGCAATGTTTATGAATTATATGGACTATACGGATGATGCTTGTATGTATATGTTCAGCAATGGCCAGGCTGCGCGCATGCAGGCACTCTTCGCTGCAGGCGGTGCACGCAGCGCACTCCTCACTTCCGACGGCTGCTCGCCGGCTAATACCACCTGCGGTACGCCATCAGGACTCGCATCATCCTCCATCACCGCATCATCGGCAAACCTGACCTGGGTTGCTGTGTCAGGTGCCACAAGTTACAGTGTACGTCGTAAACTGACCTCGGCGACCACATGGACTGAGACGACAGGGATCACCACCACCAGCTTCGCAGCGAGCGGACTCGCTGCATGCTCTGCCTATGAGTGGCAGGTGCGCGCCACTTGCGCCGGCGGAGCAGGCAGCTACTCCGGCTCTGGTACATTCTCTACTACGGGTTGCACAGCAACCTATTGCTCTGCATCGGGCTCCACCGCGGATGAATGGATTAACAGGGTGGTGATGGCAACCATAGACAATACCAGCGGCAACAATAGTGGCTATGGAAACTTCACTAACCTGAGCGCTACGCTCACGGCCGGCACATCCTATTCATTCAGCGGAACACCGGGATTCAGCGGCTCGGTATTCGCGGAGTTCTGGCGGGTGTGGATTGACTATAACGGCGACCTTGATTTCAATGATTCGGGCGAGCAAGTGTTTGGTCCTTCATCAGCGAGTTCTTCAACGGTGACTGGCAACTTTACGGTTCCTGCTTCTACGGCGCCTCGGACCACCCGGATGCGGGTAGCCATGCGTTACGGATCAGCTCCCGCCAACTGCGGCACATACCAGTATGGCGAGGTGGAGGATTATACCGTGGTCATCGTTGCAGCTCCTCCCGCAGCCACCTGCAATACCAACTTCGAGGCGAATAATACGAGCAGCGCCGCTACCTCGATCAATGTGAGTGTGGACTACAGCTCGTTTATCTGTCCGTCAGGCGATGAGGATTGGTTCAGATTCAGCAATACAAACAGCCAGCGCAACATCCGCGTTACCCTTCAGAGCCTGCCCGTTGACTATGATATCCAACTTTATAATCCCTCCGGAGTGCTGGTGGCGAGCTCAGCCAGTGCGGGCACAACCAATGAAATGCTGGTCTTCAATAACGGGCCGGTAGGCACCTACCGTGTGCGCGTATTCGGTTTCAATGGTGCAACGAATGGTTCTGATTCCTACATCCTGCGTGCTACCCGGCAGTCCACCGCCTATCGCCTCGATGGCTCGGGTGAAACAGAGGAAGCTGTGACAGGCATCCTGTCGGCCTACCCGAACCCTGCTCACGACAGGATAGAGATCCGGTTCGCAATGATGGAAGACGCACAGTCTGAGTTCCACCTGATAGATATGATGGGCCGCGAGGTATTCTTCAATCGGTTCATGTCAGGGGCAGGGGAGAATCTGTATACTCTGGACCTGGGCTCTGTCGCCGCCGGTACCTACGTGCTTCTCCTGAACGATGGCCAGTTAATCAGCACCACTTATGTGGTTAAGGAATAGTGCCGCTCATCAGCTGGAAATAAAAGAGGCTGCCTTCTGGCAGCCTTTTTTTATTGATGAGTCAGCAGATGATCAGTGCTGCAGCATATGCACGAAGTCATCATAGGACAGCAACTTCTCTTCGAGCTTGCAGTTGGCCTTGACCAGCTCAATCATGCGCGTTTCGGTCAACTGATCATATACATTTTGCAGCTCTTCCCGCTTGCCGAGAGTTTGCTTGGCCATTTCCGCCAGACGCTCATCTTCTACAGGAATGCCATAAGAGGCAAAGCGCTCGCGGAGCATATCTTTCACATAGGCCAAAGCATCATCCATCCCCACCTTGATTTCATATTTCCGGATGATCTCATTCTCGATGAGGTTCAATTTTATGCTGGCGGCGTATCGGGGGTACTCCAGTTCTATCGTCTCCGGGGTAACGTGATTTTCACTGCCGGCCACGATCCACTTTTTCAGAAAAGCATCGGGGAGTTGCATGGTTGTGCGATTCACAATTTCGCCGGAGAATGTGCGCCTGAACAACCAGTCACTATCGCGCTGGAACATTTTCTCGAGATCAGCTTTCACACGCTCACGGAATGCTTCTTCAGTAGTGACCTCTCCTTCTGCAAATACCTTGTCGAATAACTCTTGATTGAGTTCCGCCGCTTCAATATGGACGATGCCGGTCACCGTAGCCCGAAAACGACTGTGCAGATGATGCACATCGTGGTGCGTGATCTTCAGAATCTGAGCGAGCTCCTCGTGATTACCGGTGATGTCTTCGGGTGAAAGATCGACGCTGGCACCTATGCCTACACCGATGAGGGCAGCCTTGACCTCGGCATTCTTCAGGTATTCCAGGGTCATGGTAGTGTTGCCACTCAGTCCGCTCTCGCGGAGTGTTCCGTCATCATTGAGTTCTTCGAGCAGGACGTTAACCATGTCCTCGGGTCCGCTCACTTCAGGCGATGACACCTGGCCATAGCGGCGTGTATAGTCTTTTACCTGACGGGCTACCAACTCATCATCCACATTCAGCTTGTGGTACACGAATGACTGGGAACTGTCCAGCGCGACATCAAACGCCGGGGCAAGCCCGAGTTCAAAGGTGAAATGGAATTCCGTTGGATTCTCCCAGTCGCCCACTTCGCCCGAATCTTTGGGGAGCGGACTACCGAGCACACGCAGTTCTTTCTGCGCAATGTACTTGTTGATGCTTTCCTGAAGAAGAGTATTGATTTCTTCGGCGAGAAGGGCTTTTCCGAAGCGCTTGCGGATCAGACTGGCTGGCACGTGGCCGGGTCTGAAGCCAGGCAACTGTGCCTGCTTACGGTAGTTTTTGAGCGCAGTCTCGAAGCGCTCGTTATAGTCCTGAGGTTCAATGCGGACAATCAACTCCGCATGGACCGCATCAATGGTATGTTGTTCTATGTTCATGTGCAGCTTTTGTCAATCAGGAAGTTACCCTCCTGTTTTAGGGCTGCAAATGTACTGGGAGAACAGGGGTGAGGCCAAATGGCCAGGCTTGCTGGAAGAAGGGTGCGGATGGAGGGACTCGAACCCCCACGCCTTGCGGCACCAGATCCTAAGTCTGGCGCGGCTACCAATTACGCCACATCCGCATGATGCCAGTGCATCAACAGGCCGCAATATACGATGCACACGTTGGTATAGGGATGCGGCATGCTGGCGTTTTGGCTATCTTCACCCGCTGCCTTTGCCCATGAGATTCTTCTTTTTATCCAGTGCCCTGTTGCTCTTATCCGGCTGGTTGTCAGCACAGGGATACACCGGAGCGCGCTCTGCGGCTCTGGCTGGGTCGGCAGTTACGCTTTCGGATGAGTGGAGCGCACTCAACAACCAGGCGGGTATGGCATTCTGCGGGGCAGCCCGCGCGGCTGTATTTTATGAATCCCGTTTTCTGGTTCCCGGGCTCGGTGACAAGGGGTTCGCAGGGTCGGTGCCTGTAGGCCGGGGTGCAGCAGGAATCTCCTTTCGTTCTTTCGGCACCAGCCTCTTCAGCAGTTCACGGGTTGGACTGGCTTACGCGCTGAAACTGGATGAAAAGTTATCTCTGGGTGTGCAGACAAACTACCATGCGGTGCGCATCGCTGAGGGATACGGGACTACCCGCACGTTCACCATCGAGGGTGGCGCCGTGTACCGCATGAACGAGCGTCTTACCATCGCAGCGCACTTATTCAATCCCACCAGATCGCGACTGGCCGAGTTCAATGACGAGCGCATGGCGAGCATGCTGCGCGGAGGCGCCTCTTATTCCTTTTCCCGCAAGGTGAAACTTCTCGCCGAGATCAGAAAGTCGTCCGATCGCAATCCAGCCTTGTCAACCGGACTGGAATATGACGTGGCCGAATACCTGTCCATCCGGCTGGGAGCGGGCACCAATCCCGGACTGACATCCTTCGGCATCGGCTGGCAAGTGGGTTCCTGGAGAATGGACGCCTCATCGTCGTACCATTCTATCCTGGGCTTTTCGCCGCAGGTCTCACTGGCGTATGCGCCCCCTGCCAAGCCATGAAGTATGTCCTTGCCATCCTGTTTTTTATAGTGTTCTGCGCCTCCGGATGGTCGCAGGAGGACCTGACGCGGCAGACTATCCTCGAGCAGCGACTTGAAATAATTCAGGGGGCACTGGAAGAAGGCGAAGAATTCGACTATACCGATCTGCTTGATGACCTTACCTATTTTCTCGAGCATCCGCTGAATCTCAATCATGCCACCGAGAGCGACCTCCAGAGCTTGTACCTGCTCAGCGACCTCCAGATCCGCAATCTTCGTGCACACATCGAACGCTATGGGCCGCTTCTCTCGTTGTATGAACTTCAGGCTGTGCAGGGCTTTGATATGGAGACGATCCGCAATGTGCAGCCATTCGTAACGGCCAGCCCCACAGGAGCCTTTAGCGGCTTGACGTGGTCGGACGTCCTCAGGCAAGGTACCAGCGATTTGTTTCTTCGATACCGCAGAACGCTGGAGCAACAACAGGGCTATAAGCTTCGCGAGGATGGCACTACGCCGTTTGCCGGGAGTCCGGATTATGTCTATGCCCGGTATCGGTTCATGTTCCGACGCAGTCTGATCGCCGGATTTACCCTGGAAAAGGACGCAGGTGAAAGTTTGAATCGCGGCCCGGACTTCTGGAGCGGACACTTGTTCTACCGGGACAAAGGGTTGGTACGAGCAGTGGCACTCGGGGATTACCAGGCGCAGTTCGGACAAGGCCTTACTCTCTGGAATGGTCTGGGCTTTGGCAAGTCTCCTTTTGTGCTCAACATCAAGAAGAACGCTGCAGGCCTTCGTCCCTATACTTCGGTGAATGAAAGCCTGTTCATGCGTGGGGCCGCGGCCACTTTCGGCTACAGGAATTTTGAGCTGACGACGATGTACTCGCGGAAGCTGCTTTCAGCAAGTCAACTCGCCTCGGCTGATTCCCTGGTCACCGATGATGGTCTTGCTGTATCAAGCATCAATATCAGCGGACTTCATCGCACTGCCAGCGAACTCGCCAACAGGAATTCGCTGACGGAGGAAATTATAGCGGGCAACTTGCGCTTCAGCAAAGGAACCTTTGCTGCAGGAGCCACAGTCTCCAGATTGCATTACTCCTCACCCCAGTTGCCGCGCGATGATTTTTACCGCCTGTTCCGGTTCAGCGGATCGGAATTGATCAACATGGGCCTGGACTATCAGAAGATCTGGCGCAACATCAGCTTCTTTGGTGAATTTGCGCGCAGCGATAACGGAGGGATGGCTGCCATTAATGGCGCCGTGGCCGCGCTGCATCCCCGGATTTCGGTATCGGTTCTGCACCGCCATATCGGCAAGGATTATCAGGTCATGTATGCCAATGCCTTCGTGGAGGGCAATGTGCTGATGCCGCAGAATGAGTCAGGCATATTCCTCGGGGCTCAGGCCGCAATGGGAAAGGGCTGGACGCTTTCAGTCTATTCTGATCATGTGCGGTTTCCGTGGTTCCGCTACCGGGTGGATGCACCGGGCGATCTTACTGACTACTTCGCCCAGCTTCAATACCGACCGGATAAGAAGCATGAGTTCATCATCCGCTACCGGGTCAGGCGCACGCAGGAGAACGGGTCTCCCGAGGGCGAAGCCATGACCTATCCGGTGGACAGGCAAGTGGAGAATGTCCGGCTGCACGCTGTGTATAAAGTGCACGAGAATCTGCAGCTGAGAACACGTGCCGAGTGGACCTCATTTACCCGGGAAGGTGCTCCGCGCGAGGTTGGCTTTTTGTTTTACCAGGACGCCGTTTGGAAGCGGATGGGCTCACGCCTTTCTCTTAATGCCCGTTATGCTCTCTTTTCCACGGAGTCCTGGAATACGCGCATTTATGCGTTTGAGTCAGATGTGCTCTATGCTTTTTCCATTCCCGCTTATTCCGGTGTAGGATCGAGGATTTACATGCTGGCCAAATGGGATCTGGCTCGGGGTGTTGACCTCTGGCTGCGTTGGGGGCAATGGTTTTACACGGACCGCCAGGTCATCTCCAGTGGCAATAACCAGATTGATGGCAACAGCCGCAATGACTTTACGGCTCAACTGAGGTGGCAGTTCTGAATGCGATGGATTATAGCGGTCTCAGCGCCGCGAAGTCTGCTGAACACCGCTGGAGCTGATCACCCGGATCTTGGTAATCGGACTGAACAGATAAACGGCCTGTGTACGCTCACAGCGGCACTGATAGCGCTTGCGCAGTTGAGCACCTTTCACAAATACCCGGCGGTCCCGTCCGTATATGAAACGTGTATGTATGGGGATCTCAGAAATCAACTTCACATCGGGATGCGAGTTGCGGTCATAACGCGTAAGCACGGCGGCAAGGTGGGTGTCGGAGCAAGTACTGGCAGCCGGATTGTGCAGGTACCGCATGACTGCACGCTCGACGTCCTCGGGAAATACACTGCTGCCGAGAAAAGGTCCCAGCGTTGTGCGAAAGGACTGTTTCCATTCCGCTCCGTGCGGCTTGACCCGATCGCCATGGTCCTTCCAGGTCAACAGATGGGCCAATTCATGCATCAGGGTAATGAGGAATGAATAGGGATTCAGGGTGCCATTCACGGTGATTTTGGGCCGGCCTGAGGGGTAGTCAATGCTGAAGTCTCCGTACTTGCTGCTCCTGCCGGGGGTGATCTCCAGGTGGTGGGGATGTTCTCTCAGCATACGGCACGCCGCTTCCAAAGAGCCCTCCGGCAGGAAGCGGCCAAGGACACCCTCCAGATCAGTGGATGCGCGTGAAGCGGTCATCTGGGCAGTTGAACAGAATCCTTCCAGGTTGGGCAGGTATTGCACCTGTTTTTATGGCGTGTAGCTGAGCATCCGGCGACCAGAGCAGATACGAGAAGGGCCACAAAGGCCCGGGTGGCAAACCGCTTCATCCGAAAAGGGGATTTACCACAAAAATAGCCATCAGGAGTTCTTCTGGCTATCCCTCTCTCCGTTTCGGGGTTCTTCACGTCCCGATGGTGGTTTCTCCCGCTGCCCGGACCATGGGCAGGCCTCCTGTTGGCGTAAGTTTGCGGAAATGAACCTGGGTTCGCTTTACCGTAGTATAGGAGAGTACGCCTTGCTTATGCGCATGGCCTTTTCCCGTCCGGAACGGGGAAAGGTGTATTGGCGCCTGACCGTGGCGGAGGTCTACAAACTCGGTGTTCAGTCACTTGGTATCGTAGCCCTCCTGTCCCTGTTCATGGGGGCCGTGGTCACCTTGCAAACAGCCGCCAACATCGACAGCGGATGGATCCCGAAATGGACCATAGGATTCACGACCCGGCAGACCATGATTCTGGAGTTTTCTTCCACCATTGTATGCCTTATCCTGTCTGGTAAGGTGGGTAGCAATGTTGCCTCGGAAATAGGTACCATGCGCATCACCGAGCAGATCGATGCGCTGGATATCATGGGAGTGAACTCCGCAGGCTACCTCATTCTTCCCAAGATAATCGCGGCCGTGTTCATATTTCCCTTCCTGGTCATGATTTCCATGAGCCTGGGTATCACGGCCGGTGCAGCGGTGGGCACCTCCACAGGCGCGATTTCGCTAACCGATTTTGAAATCGGTCTGCAGTATTATTTTGACACATTCGACGTGACCTATACGCTCATCAAAACGTTGTTCTTTGCCTTCATCATCACGAGTGTATCATCATACCACGGCTACTATACACGCGGAGGAGCACTTGAGGTGGGCCAGAGCAGCACGCGAGCTGTTGTGTACAGCATCATCCTCATCATGATTTGCAATTACATGCTTACCCAGATCATGCTCCTGTGATAGAGGTTCGCAGCATATCGAAGTCGTTTGGCAGCAACTCGGTGCTGAGGGAGGTCTCTACGGTTTTTGAAGCCGGTGAGGTCAACTTCATCATCGGGCGCAGCGGCTCCGGCAAAAGCGTTCTGATCAAGTGCATCGTGGGGCTGATTGGCGTGGATCAGGGCGAGGCTTTTTTTGATGGAAGAAATTTCACGTCCATGGACCGCGCTGATCGAAAGGCCATTCTTCAGGAAATGGGTATGCTGTTTCAGGGGGCGGCGCTGTTCGACTCGCTCACGGTGAAGGAGAATGTGCTCTTCCCGCTCAAGATGTTTGGAACCATGACTAAGGGTGAGATGACGAAACGGGCTGAGTTTTGTCTCGATCGCGTCAACCTCGCTGGCAAAGGGGGACTCTATCCGAGCGAATTGTCCGGGGGGATGAAGAAACGCACAGGTATTGCCCGGGCTATAGCCATGAATCCGCGCTACTTGTTCGTGGATGAACCCAATTCAGGTCTCGATCCGGAAACATCTATCGTCATCGATAACCTCATTCGCGAGATTACTCTGGAGAACAAGATGACTACCGTGGTGGTGAGCCATGACATGAACTCAGTTATCGAAATCGGCGACCGCATCAACTTCATTCACAATGGCCAGCTCTGGTGGAAGGGCGATAAAAAGCAAGTGCTTGCTACGGATAATCGCGAGCTCAATGACTTTGTATTCCCCTCCGAATTCATGAAAGAAATTCGCGAAAACCTGCGCCGTGCGCTCTGATTTTATCGCAGGATATTGAGCCGCTCAGCATCCAGACGGAGCAGGATGAATAAAAGCAAGGTGAAGCCCATCAGGGATGATCCCCCATAGCTGAAGAAGGGTAGCGGAATGCCAATAATGGGCGCAAGTCCAATTACCATCCCCACATTAATCAACAGGTGCATAAAGAAGACCATGGCTACACAGTAGCCATATACGCGGGAGAATTTTGAGCGCTGGCGTTCGGCGATCAGAATGATGCGGACGATGAGGAAGGTAAACAATCCAATGACCAATGCACTGCCCAGAAAGCCCCACTCTTCGGCAATGGAGGAAAAGATGAAGTCAGTCCATTGCTCAGGTACAAAGTTGTTTTGGGTCATCGGCCCGTTCATAAAACCTCGTCCGAAGAATCCTCCTGATCCAACCGTAATCTTGGCCATCTCGGAGTTGTATGCAGCATCTTCCCGCTCTACAGGAAGAGAAAGCATCACATAAATGCGCTCCTTGTGGTGCCGCTCGAGCACATTGTCTACAATATAGCTGACGGAATAGCTGAAAGCCGAGCTGGCCACTACGGAGATAGCTACAATCCAATACAGGGGCCTGCGATTACGGGGCACAATGAAGTTGCGCACGAGGCCCCAGGAAATCACTCCGAGGAGAATCACAATCAGGATGAGTAACCACACACCGCTCTGCTCACCGGCGAACGGAACGTTGATGGTTCCCGCACCACTCACAATGCTCAGCACTCCAAAGGCAATAGCGGCCAGTCCAATCACAAGCACGTTGCCTGAAAGTCCTTCCCGATACATCACGAGAATAAAAGCCAGAAAAGTGAGCACACTGCCCACATCAGGCTGAAGGAGAATTAAGGCCGGGGGAACGCCAACAATGATGGCCGAAATAATCCGGGTCTTCCACCGGCGAAACTGCTCTCCACTATCGGTGATGTATTTGGCCAGCAACAGGGCCACACCGACTTTGGAAAATTCCGACGGCTGGATGCCGAAGTTACCAATTGCAAACCATGCCTTTGCACCATTGACCTCCTTGCCTACAAGTAAGACCAGCACGAGCAGGAATGTGAAGAAGGTATAGATCACGAATGCGAACTTGGTGAAAAAGGTGCCCTCGACGTAAAGCACGAAAATGCCAAGCCCAAAGGAGATTATCATAAACAGGAACTGCCGGCCATACTCTGTATCCAGATCAAATGGTGATGGGTTCTGGATATGAAAGGCCGTACTGTAAATGGTCATCCAGCCAAAAAACACAAAGAACAGGTAAAGCACCACAGTGAGCCGGTCCACTTTGCCTATACCACTATGCGGATTGATCTTGCTCATTGTTTCAGGAAGTTGGCTTCCATGATTCGCTTTTCCTTTGCAGGATCAGCAATGCTGTCGTTGAGGTATTTTTCAATCATCAGACTGGCAATTGGTGCGGCCCATGTTCCGCCGAATCCGGCATTTTCAACATATACCGCGAGGGCAATCCTGGGATTATCCTTAGGCGCAAAGCAGATAAATACACTGTGGTCTTCGCGCGGTTCATTCTGAACAGTTCCGGTCTTTCCGCAGATGACGATGTCAGGCAGCCTGGCACGATTGGCGGTGCCTCCTGGGCCCACTACTTTCTCCATGGCGTTCACGACCACATCAAAGTGCCTCCGGTCGATGCCCACATCCATCCGCTGTAAATACTCATGCCGCGGAGTTCCATCAAGTCCAATCTTCTTTACTGTATGAGGCGGAACATAATAGCCGCGGTTGGCGATGATGCAGGCGAGATTGCACATCTGAAGGGGGTTGATGAGCATTTCTCCTTCGCCGATGGAGATGGAATAGATGGTGGAATAGGCCCACTGTTCCTTGCCATAGATTTTGTCGTAATAATTCACGCCGGGCACAAGCCCAACCTTGATTCCGGGAATGTCACATCCGAGGTCACCGCCAAATCCGAAACGGCGTATGGTGGAACTCCAGGAGTCGAGCCCGATCCGGGCATCCTTGAAGCGATTGGAAACTTTTCCGGCTTCTACCACGCGCTGAAGCACACCGCGGAAATAGGGATTGCAGGAATGAACGATAGCCATCTCCAGATCGTCATAGCTGTGTGAGCCATGACACCCGATTATAGCGCGGTTGCAAGGGATACGGGTTTGGGGAGTAATGGCCCCGAGCTGAAGCGCAGTGAGGGATTGCGCAAGTTTAAAGATGGATCCCGGGCGGTATTGGGCTTGAGTGGCGCGATTGAATAAGGGTTTTTGAGGATCTCTGGAAAGTACATTGAAGTTATGCCCGCGGGATCGACCAACCAGTAAGTTGGGATCAAATGTGGGGGCAGATACCAGAGTGAGCACCTCTCCCGTGGCAGGCTCAATGGCAACAATGCATCCGCGCTTATTCTGCATGAGCCGCTCTCCGTAGCGCTGGAGCTCGCCGTCAATACTGCACACGAGATCGGTTCCGGGAACTGCAGTGCTGTCGAGCTTGCCGTCGGCAACCTCGCGCTCTACTCCAAGGTTATCGCGAAAGACATACTTGACGCCGCGCTTGCCCCGGAGTTCCTTTTCGTATGCCTTTTCGATTCCGCTCAGCCCGATGTAGTCACCACGCTTGTAGTACGGGTTTTTATCGATGAGATCTTTGGATACTTCGCCTACATCCCCAAGCAGCAAAGCGCCAATCTGCTGCGGGTATATGCGCAGTGTACGCGGCTGTCCATAGAAGCCGGGATACTTGTAGAGTTGCTCTGATATGGCAGCAAACTCTGAAGGGGTCATCTGCTTGATGAGGGGAGAGGGTTTCCAGCGGACATTGGGATATGTTTCGGCCTTCTTCATTCCTGCTCTCAATTCATCTGTGGTGAGCCGCACGAGTTCGCAGAAGGCCAGCGTGTCGAAGGGTTTCACTTGCTTGGGCAAAACCATAAGGTCATACACGGTCTGGTTAGTCACAAGCACTCGCCCCTCGCGGTCGTAGATCACCCCCCGGGATGGATAGATGATAACTTCTTTTTCTGTCAGCTTTGTGGCTCTGTCCCGCCACTCCGGATTAATGACCTGCAGCGAGAAGATCCGCAACACGTAAACAACGGCAATGACAATCACCGAGAGGATCAGGGTGAGGCGTCGCCCGTCAAAGTTCACAGGTCTGCAGGTTTGGAGTTGTAGATCAGGTACTGACCCAGAACCATGAGCACCATCGTGGCCATCACACTCAGTAATACGTGGATCAGAGTGTAGAAAAAGTCATGCAATCGCAGCACTTCCAGAAAGAAAAGAACGACATGATGGATCAAGGTGAGAATGGTTCCATAGGTGAGGTACCATGGAAGGCCCATCTTTTGAATGGTTGGACGCTCGTTAATCTCGTAGCCCTCGCGGGGAGCGAGCAGGCGCTGAATCAGGGGTTGCATATAGCCCAGTACAACGCAAGCAGTAGTATGCAAACCCATGGGGCCGGTGAAATAGTCCATGACCAGTCCCGTACCGAAGGCAATAACCAATACCAGCCAACGGGGCGTCTCGAAGGGAAGCATCAGGATAGCGAAGATGTAAATCCATGGCAGGATGAGGCCATCGAGCAGGAGAATCTTGCTTACCACAAGGGCTTGCAGCAGAATCAGGAAGAGTATCCTGAGCAGGTTATTAAGGACGATCAGTGCCATCGATGCTGTCCTGTCGAAGTTGTAGGGTTTCGATTTCCTGTCGCATGAGGTCGGATATAACCTCCACGTAATTCACTTTGCGGTAGTCAGTCGAGAGCCGGATGGTGATCACATGGAAACTCTCCTTGGAAAGCATATCCACTTCCTCAACGAATCCGATGAGCTGTCCGGCTGGAAACGTGAAACCGAAGCCAGTGGTAGTGACCGAGTCCCCGGGCATGATCCGGGCATGCTTGGGAATATCATCCACCTGCGCCCTTTGCGGACTGCCGCCCGGCCACGTGAGCTGCCCAAAGAAACCCTTGATGCGGACAGGTGTACGGAAGTTGGAATGAATCACCGGCATGACAATAGAGAAGTTGTCGCTGGTGCTGGTGACGATACCCACTACCGACTGCCCGGCGATGACACCCATGTCTTTTTGGATACCTTGCTCTGATCCGCGGTCCAGGGTGAGGTAATTCATATCACGGTTGATAGTGGCATTGATAACGCGAGCCGGCCTGAACCGATACCGCAATACACCAGCAGTGTCCAGCATATCGCCCGTGGATGTGTCTCGCAACAGGTAGTTTTCCGGCAACCGTGCACGCAACCGTGCATTCTCCAGCGCCAGATGGTCGTTGATTTCACCCAGACGCAGGTACTGGGCGAGCTTGTCGCGCTGGTTGTACACCTTTCCAACCAGATCCGAACTGTGCTCTACAAAAGCCGAGCGGTGATAGTTGTTACTGCTGAACAACATAAAGAGGCTTAAGGCCAGCAGGCCCATAAAGGCCAACGTGACATAGAACCGCTGTATGAGCGCAAGGATATTCCGCATGGAAGGTGGTCAGGCCTGGCGCAGACGCAAACAACGGCGCGTCATTCACGCATCAGGAACTGGAACTTATTGATGTTCTTAAGTGCAATACCGGTACCCCGTGCCACAGCGCGAAGGGGATCATCGGCTACGTGGACGGGCAGACGTGTCTTCATGCCAATGCGCTTGTCAAGGCCCCGCAGCAGCGCACCGCCTCCCGCAAGGTAAATCCCGGTCTTGTAGATGTCCGCTGATAACTCCGGAGGAGTGTTCTCAAGACAGTTCATGATGGCTTCTTCTATTTTCGAAATGGACTTGTCCAGCGCATGGGCAATCTCGGAATAACTCACCGTAATTTCCTTGGGTATGCCGGTCATGAGGTCTCGTCCGCGAACACTGTAATCGGGTGGAGGATTGTCCAACTCCGGAAGTGCGGCGCCTACCTCGATCTTGATCTGTTCTGCCGTGCGCTCCCCAATCAGGATATTGTGCTGCCGACGCATATACTCTTCAATATCCTGCGTGAGCTCGTCACCGGCTACGCGTATGTTTTTGTCGGTCACAATGCCTCCGAGCGCAATCACCGCTATCTCGGAAGTTCCGCCACCAATATCAATCACCATGTTGCCCATCGGTTCTTCCACGTCAATGCCAATCCCGATGGCAGCTGCCATCGGCTCGTGGATCAGGTAAACCTCCTTGGCCCCCGCATGCTCTGCTGAGTCTTTTACAGCGCGCTTCTCCACCTCAGTAATGCCTGAAGGAATGCAAATCACCATCCGGAGAGAAGTGGGCTGAAAGAAACTGCCCCCACGGGTGATCATGCGAATCATCCCCTTGATCATATCCTCAGCAGCATGGAAGTCGGCAATCACCCCATCCTTCAGCGGGCGGATGGTCTTGATGTTCTCGTGGGTTTTCCCATGCATCTGCTGGGCAGCACGCCCAACGGCAACAGTCTTGTTCGTAGTTCGGTCGCGGGCGATAATCGACGGCTCATCAACCACGACCTTGTCGTGCTGGATGATAATCGTATTGGCCGTACCCAGGTCAATTGCGATTTCCTGGGTCAGGAAGCTGAAAAGGCCCATATGGCGCGGTTGTCTTGAGGTTTGCGGGTGTCTTGGCGGACTAAACGCCCTGACTTTCAGGGGGTTTAATAGGGTTCACGTAATGGTGACAAATATATCCGGCCCGCCAGACGGGGCTATTCGTGCGCTTTCAACAAATGAAGGGAGTTATTAACCGGACGAGGCGGACACTTTGAACAATCCGGACGGCCGGTGTTTCTACTTTTGAACCCAAACTCAATTCTATGGCATTTACACTCGACCCACTTCCCTATGCCTTCGACGCGCTGGAACCGCACATCGATGCGCGCACCATGGAGATCCACCACGGCAAGCATCACGCAGCCTACACGAATAACCTGAACGCTGCCATAACCGGCACCCCGCTGGAAGGCTTGTCCATCGAAGAGATCCTCGTCAAGGGTTTCGAAACTACAGCCGTGCGCAACAACGGCGGGGGTTTCTATAACCACAACCTGTTCTGGGCCATCATGAAGCCCAATGGCGGAGGTGCACCCACGGGTGAAGTGGCTGCGTCCATTGACGCGGCTTTCGGTTCTTACGACAACTTCAAGGCGGAGTTCTCCAAGGCCTCTTCTGGCCGCTTCGGCTCAGGCTGGGCGTGGCTTTGTGTCCACAAGGGTGGTAAGCTGGAGATCTGCTCCACTGCCAATCAGGACAATACCCTGATGCCCGGCATCGGCTGCGGCGGATTCCCGATCCTCGGTCTGGATGTGTGGGAACACGCTTACTACCTGCACTACCAGAATCGACGTCCGGACTACATCTCCGCATTCTTCAATGTGATTAACTGGGATGAGGTGAATCGCCGCTACGCCACTGGGAAGTAATTCCCAAGTCATCCTTTTAAAGCCCCGCATGGGGCTTTTTTTTTGGCCGTGCTGACCGCTTCATCATCGGCAACATTCGTGTGTTCTGGTTGTTTCTTTGCCGCATGGATTCGTTTCGTTACTGCATTGACCTCTTTTCCTACAAGCGCTTCCCGACCCGAGAAGTGCGCATCGGCTCGGTGATGATGGGCGGCAATAATCCCATCCGCCTGCAAAGCATGACTACTACCGACACAATGGATACCGCCGCTACAGTGGCGCAGAGTATCCGTATGATCGAAGCGGGTTGCGAACTGGTGCGCATCACAGCGCCCAGCAAGAGTGAGGCTGAAAACCTCCGCCCGATTCGCGATGCCCTGCGTATGGCAGGATATGATGCCCCGCTCGTAGCGGACATTCACTTTACCCCCAACGCGGCGGAAGTGGCAGCCGGAATCGTGGAGAAGGTGCGCGTAAATCCGGGTAATTACGCCGACAAAAAGAAGTTTGAGGAGATTGAATACACGGATGAAAGCTACGCTGCGGAACTGCAACGCATCCGCGAGCGATTCACACCACTCGTGCTCTTGTGCAAGCAGCACGGCACTGCCATGCGCATCGGCACCAATCATGGGTCGCTCAGTGATCGCATCCTGAGCCGCTACGGTGATACGCCGCACGGCATGGTGGAAAGTGCCATGGAGTTTATCCGCATCTGCCGCGATCATGATTTTCATGACCTGGTCATTTCGATGAAGGCGTCCAATCCCCAGGTGATGGTGCAGGCCTATCGCATGCTGGCTCATACGATGCTGAAAGAGGGCATGGGCTATCCCCTTCATCTCGGGGTTACCGAAGCTGGCGATGGTGAGGATGGCCGCATTAAATCTGCCGTGGGCATTGGCACCTTGCTCGAAGACGGGCTTGGTGATACAGTGCGCGTGTCTCTCACTGAAGAACCTGAGGCGGAGATTCCAGTTGCAGCAGCTTTGGTGAAGCGATATGCTGATCGCACAAATCATGATCCCATACCGAATGAACGATCAGCTGTGAATCCGTTTGAATACAGCAGGCGACATTCAACCGCTGTGCTCCAGACAGGTGGAAAAAATGTACCCCGCGTGGTCATGGATTTCAGTCACCGTGACGAAATCACCGCCGCTTCCTTGTTTGCAGTGGGCTGTCAATACAGCGT
>CANGTU010000042.1 GCA_947456965.1 Flavobacteriales bacterium | reverse complement strand
TCCGAATGTGGAAGTGACCCATGTGCACCTGAATGACAATACCATTGCAGGTATTCGACTGAAAAACCGCCCTGTATTCAGTGTGCAATACCACCCTGAAGCCAGCGCGGGACCGCATGATTCGCGGTATCTCTTTGACGACTTCATACAGGCCCTTGTCCATCAGGTATCCTGAAGACCATTCATTTTATTGAGGAATTGACAAACCGCTGCTGCTGCGGACTGAATCCATGTTGGCCGCTTACATCGCGCGGAGCCTTATGGGTCATGAACAAAAAAGCCCCCGTTACCGGAGGCTTTTGAGATTATAGGAAGGGAGCGATTATTCCGCTGATCCCTCTTCGTCATTTTTCTTGGTGGTACGCTTGGCCTTTGGCTTCGCTTCTGCTGCCGGAGCATCAGATGCAGCAGCTTCGGTTGTTCCTTCCACAGCACCGTCCTCCTTCTTCTTGGCACCACCGCGGCGTGTGCGCTTCTTGGCAGCACCCGCTTTTGCGGCTTCTTTGCCGTAGAGTGTGTTGAAGTCCACGAGCTCGATCATGCACATTTCGGCATTGTCACCGTGGCGCAGGCCAGTGCGGATAATGCGCACATATCCACCCGGGCGCTCTGCAATTTTCGGGGCTACATCACGGAACAATTCCGTTACGGCTTCCTTGTTTTTGAGGTAGCTGAACACCGTTCGGCGGCTGTGCGTGCTGTCGGTCTTTGACTTGGTGATAAGCGGTTCGATGTACTTGCGAAGCGCCTTGGCCTTGGCCACGGTGGTGTTGATCCGCTTGTGCTCAATCAGCGAGCAGGCCAGATTAGCCATAAGAGCCTTGCGGTGTTCCGCCTTTCGGCCCAGGTGATTCAGAGTCTTTCCGTGTCTCATTTTCTCTTCGTATTCCACGTCGGGCGGACAGAGCCCCCAACGCATCGTTCAACTTCTGTTGTCTTAGTCGCGATCCAGTTTATACTTGGTCACATTCATTCCGAACTGGAGGCCTTTTCCTTCCACGAGTTCTTCCAATTCAGTCAGTGACTTTTTACCGAAGTTGCGGAATTTGAGAAGGTCGTTTTTATTGAAGGAAACGAGGTCACCCAGTGTTTCGATATCGGCCGCCTTGAGGCAGTTCAGAGCACGCACGCTGAGATCCATATCCACCAGTTTGGTCTTGAGGAGCTGGCGCATGTGGAGGCTGCTTTCATCGAATTCCTCCACTTCCTTCTTACTCTCCGTTTCGAGGGTAATCCGCTCGTCAGAGAAGAGCATGAAGTGATGGATCAGAATGCGTGCTGCTTCTTGCAGGGCATTTTTGGGGGAGATACTGCCATCGCCCTGAATTTCGATTACGAGTTTCTCAAAGTCGGTCTTTTGCTCCACCCGGAAATTTTCCACGTTGAATTTCACATTGCGGATAGGAGTAAAGATGGAGTCGATGAAAATCGTACCGGTGGGGGCGCTGGAGGTTTTATTCTCCTCTGCCGGGCGGTAGCCGCGTCCCTGACCAATAGTCATATCAATACGGAGTTTCACCTTGGGTTCCATGTGGCATATGACGAGATCCGGGTTGAGAACCTGAAATGCCGTGGTGAAGTTGCTGATATCACCGGCCTTGAACTGGTCCTGACCGGAAATGGTCAGTGTGAACTTCTCGTAGTCGGTGGTCTCAATCTGGCGCTTGAAACGGACCTGCTTGAGGTTAAGCACGAGTTCGGTGACATCTTCCACCACACCCTTGATCGTGGAGAATTCGTGGTCCACGCCTTCAATGCGGACGGAGGTAATGGCAAACCCTTCCAGCGATGAGAGCAGGATGCGGCGGAGGGCATTGCCAATGGTGATTCCAAAGCCTGGTTCAAGGGGGCGGAATTCAAAGGATCCGGAGAAGTCATTGCTTTCCAGCATGACAACCTTATCAGGCTTGACGAAATCGAGGATGGCCATGGATTATGTGGTCTATTTGTTTTAGAAAAGGGTGATTACTTCGAGTACAGTTCGACAATGAGTTGTTCGCGGATATTCTCCGGGATCTGCACCCGTTCGGGATAACTCAGGAATACGCCCTGCTTGTCGGCATCATTCCAATCAAGCCAATCGTATTTCTTCCGGTTAGCCAGAGACAGGGTGATGCTCTCGAGTGAGCGTGACTTCTCGCGCACAGCAATCCGGTCCCCGGGGCGGAGTTGGTAAGAGGCGATATTGACCACATTGCCATTCACGGTGATGTGGGCATGTCCCACAAGTTGGCGAGCAGCCATGCGGGTTGGGGCTATACCGAGGCGGTAAACCGTGTTATCCAGACGCGACTCACAGAGGGCCAGCAGGATTTCACCAGTAACGCCGGTTTTGGCGGAAGCTTTCTTGTAGAGATTCTCAAACTGGCGCTCGAGAATGCCGTAAGTGTACTTTGCCTTTTGCTTCTCGGCGAGCTGCACGGAGTATTCCGATTGCTTTGCGCGGCGCTTGTTAGGGCCGTGCTGTCCGGGGGGGTAATTGCGCTTCTCCAGACCTTTGTCAGGTCCGTATATCGCTTCACGGAATTTCCGTGCAATCTTGGTCTTTGGTCCGATATATCTGGCCATGGTTCCTTGGGAAAATTGACGTTTTTGTTAGATTCGGCGGGCCTTTGGGGGGCGGCATCCGTTGTGAGGCATAGGTGTAGTGTCCACAATCTCGGTCACTTCGATACCGGAGCCGTGGATAGTGCGGATAGCTGACTCACGGCCGGCTCCGGGACCCTTTACGAACACCTTCACCTTGCGCAGGCCGAGGTCATAGGCCTCCCGTGACGCCTGTTCGGCAGCCAGCTGAGCAGCGTATGGGGTATTCTTCTTTGAACCCTTGAAGCCCATCTTGCCGGCAGATGACCAGGAGATCACTTGTCCGGTGTTGTTGGTCAGGCTGATGATGATGTTGTTGAATGTCGATTGAACGTGGGCCTGTCCAACGGCTTCCACCACGACATTCTTCTTTTTCTTTTTTTCCTGTTTAGCCATGATGCTTTTCCTAAAGGCTATTGATTATTTAACCGCTTTCTTCTTGTTGGCTACGGTCTTCCGCTTACCCTTCCGGGTGCGGGCGTTGTTCTTGGTAGTTTGACCGCGAACGGGCAGTCCCACACGATGACGCACGCCGCGGTAGCACCCGATGTCCATCAAGCGCTTGATATGGAGCTGCGTTTCTGAGCGCAGTGCTCCTTCCACCTTGAGCTCTTCGGTGATGAATCCGCGGATCTTCGACAGGTCGTCATCATCCCACTCGTTCACCTTTTTATCGTAATTCACTCCTGCCGCAGAAAGGATGCGGCGGGCAGTGCTGCGACCAATGCCGTAGATGTAGGTGAGTCCGATCTCACCCCGTTTGTTCCTTGGAAGGTCTATACCTGCTATCCTGGCCATGTTGTATGTCTGGTGTTATACTCCCTTTCGGGATCTGGTTATCCTTGTCTTTGCTTGAGCTTGGGGTTCTTCTTGTTGATTACATAGAGCTTTCCCTTCCGGCGTACGATTTTGCACTCCGGGGAACGCTTCTTCAACGAGGCACGTATTTTCATGGTCGCGCTTTTTTTTCTTTTTATTTATAGCGGAAACTAATCCGCCCTTTTGTTAAGTCGTAGGGTGACATTTCCACCTTCACCCTGTCACCGGGCAGGATACGGATATAGTGCATCCGCATCTTCCCGCTGATGTGAGCAACGATCATGTGGCCGTTTTCCAGCTCCACACGAAACATTGCGTTGGACAACGCTTCCACGATTGTCCCATCCATTTCTATGGATGATTGTTTTGCCATATTCATTTCGAGGCCAGGGCCTCGTGTATCCATTTAAAGGTTGATAAGACTTCAGCCTGTTCCTTGCGGATAACCAGGGTATGCTCGTAGTGTGCGCTGGGCCGGTCATCCCGCGTGCGGATTGTCCAGCCGTCTTCCATTTCCCGCACGTGGCGGCTGCCGAGGTTGATCATCGGCTCTATGGCGATCACCCATCCTTCATGCAGAACCAGTCCGGTGCCCCGCTTGCCATAGTTGGCCACTTCAGGGGGTTCATGAAGATTGCGACCGAGGCCATGGCCTACCAGCTCCCTCACGACTCCGTAACCGTGAGCCTCAGCGTGGCTCTGCACGGCGAATCCGATATCGCCGAGGCGTTTGCCAGCGACGGCCTGTTCAACAGCAAGGTCCAGACATTCGAGGGTAACCTCCAGAAGTCTGCGAACGTCGGGCTTCACCTCCCCCACCGCAAAGGTGTAGGCGGAGTCGCCCCAAAACCCGTCTTTCACCACCCCGATGTCGATACTCACCACATCGCCTTCTTTCAGCGGGGCGGAACCGGGGACGCCATGAACGACGGCGCTGTTGACGCTGGCGCAGATGGAATTCGGGTACCCTCTGTATCCGTTGAATCCAGGATACGCTCCGTGGTCCCGGATGAATTCATCCGCGATGCGATCGAGCTCGAGCGTGGTCACTCCCGGTTTAATCCAGGAAGCCAACTCAGCTAACGTCTTACCAACAAGTAAAGAACTCTGTCGGATGAGCTCAATCTCATCCTCTGTCTTCGCTACCGGCTTCTTTACACCCGCTGCGTTCATCCGGCTACTCCGGGGGTGGCTGCGGCTGTCCGTCCACGCAGGCGGCCCGACTTCATCAGGCCGTCATAGTGACGGGAAAGCAAGTGGCTTTCTATCTGCTGGAGCAGGTCCAGGAGCACTCCCACTGTAATCAGCAAGGAGGTACCACCGAAGAACTGCGCGAACAATTGCGTCTTGGTCAGTCCGATCTCCATCATCAGGGCAGGGAGGATGGCAATCAGAGCCACGAAAATTCCGCCTGGGAGGGTGATATTGGACAGCACCCGGTCAATAAAGTCAGCGGTTTCCTTGCCAGGCTTCACGCCGGGCACAAAGTTACCGTTTCTTTTGAGCTCATCCGCCATCTGATTGGGGTTGATCACGATCGCTGTATAGAAGAACGTGAACAGCACAATCATCACAAACAGGAGGGCGTTGTACCCGACTCCCTGCACATTCGTAAGCTCAGCCAGGACTGCGTTGTCCTGAAATGACTCGATATTTTGCAGGTAAAGCGGAACGAACATGATAGCCTGAGCGAAGATGATGGGCATGACTCCGGCTGAATTCACGCGGAGCGGAATGTATGAGCGGGCACCTTCGCCCTGGGGCAGATAGCCTGCACTTCCGGCATTGAGGCGCGCCATCTGAACGGGAATCCTCCGCACGGCTTGCACAATAGCCACGGTAGCACCGATCACGATGATCAGGCTGGCCATTTCAATCAGGAAGAAGAACATACTCTGCGTGGTCGCTTCAGCGTAAAATCCGCGGGGGATGTCCGAGAGGATGCCAATCATGATCAGCAGAGACACTCCATTGCCAATACCCTTATCCGTGATTTTTTCGCCCATCCACATGACGAAGAGGGTGCTGGCGATCATGATGATGACCGTTCCGACAGTCCACACGAAATCATCCGGGCGGGCATTATCCGGAATGTACTGGGCGATGTACCCGGGCGCCTGCACGAGCACCATGAGGATAGTCAGGTAGCGGGTGTACTGGTTGATCTTCTTCCGTCCGCTTTCCCCTTCGCGCTGCATCTTGGTAATGGAAGGCACCGCGAGTCCGAGGAGCTGTACGATGATGGAAGCCGAGATGTACGGCATCACCCCCAGGGCGAAGATGGAAGCCCGGCTGAAGGCGCCGCCGGTAAAGAGTCCGAGGAATCCCACCAGGCCGCCCTGATCACCGGTATCCAGCTTGGTGCTGTCCACGCCCGGGAGGACGATAAACGATCCGATGCGGAAAACCAGGAGAAGCAGCAGCGTGTAGCCGATCTTCTTCCGAAGTTCTTCGTGATGCCAGATGTTCCTTATTTTCTGAATGAAATCCTTCATACGGGTAGCTTAGAGGGTGGTAACCGATCCTCCGTTCTTCTCGATGGCTGCCTTGGCTGCTTCAGAGAAGCCATGCGCCGCCACGTTGATTTTTCCTTTTAGTTCTCCGCGCCCGAGGATCTTCACGAGCTCTTTTTTGGCGCAGATACCATACTCTACCAGGGTGGCATGAGTAATCTCCGAGAGGTTATGTTTTTCAGCGAGGTACTGAAGGGTATCCAGATTGATTCCCTTGTATTCCACGCGGTTGATGTTCTTGAAGCCAAACTTCGGCAGGCGGCGCTGCAGGGGCATCTGTCCACCTTCAAAACCAATTTTCCGCTTGGTACCTGAGCGTTGTCCTGCGCCCTTGTGACCGCGTGTAGAGGTTCCGCCGTGGCCAGATCCTTCACCACGACCGATGCGCTTCCGGTTTTTCACGGAGCCTTCTGCGGGCTTGAGGTTATTGAGTTTCATGATTCGTCCGTCTTAAATGCGTTCTTACTTGTATTCTACTTTCAACATGTGGCCTACGGCGCGGATCATACCCTGAATATTGGGGCTGAGATCCTTTTCCACTGGCACATTCAGTTTCTTGATGCCGAGGGCCTTGATGGTCGCTTTCTGGCGCTTCGGCTGGTCGATCGCGCTGCGTACCTGAGTGATCACAACTTTTGCCATGGTTTCAGGGAGATTATCCGTTGTATACTTTGTTGAGGTCAACACCGCGCATGCGGGCAATATCCTGCGCGCTGCGAAGGCGGGTCAGGGCATCCAGAGTGGCTTTCACCACGTTGTGCGGGTTAGAAGAACCTTTTGATTTTGCGAGTACGTCGGTTACACCAGCTGACTCGAGCACTGCGCGCATCGCACCACCGGCTATAACACCTGTACCATGAGATGCAGGCTTGAGGAATACGCGGGCACCTCCGAACTTACCGTCTTGCTCGTGCGGGATCGTTCCTTTGCGCACGGGCACGCTCACGAGGTTTTTCTTGGCGTCCTCGATGGCCTTGTTCACGGCTTCGGACACTTCCTTGGATTTGCCAAGGCCGTGACCCACTACACCATTTTCGTTGCCCACCACCACGATGGCGGCGAATCCGAACGTGCGTCCGCCCTTGGTCACCTTGGTTACCCGGTTGACGGCCACGAGGCGGTCTTTCAGTTCTGTTTCGCTTGAGCGAACTGGTTTAACGTCTGCCATTTTCTTGATCAGAATTTAAGGCCTGCCTCACGGGCTGCTTCGGCCAGGGATTTAACACGTCCATGATACAGGTATCCGCCTCGGTCGAACACCACTTCATCGATTCCGGCCGCTTTGGCCTTTTCGGCGATGGTGCGTCCTACGATGCGGGCCTGGTCCACCTTGGCCACGGCCTGAGCTTCCTTCATCAGAGCTGAAGAAGCCGATGCGATGGTTGTGCCATGCGCATCGTCGATGAGCTGGGCGTAGATCTGTTTGTTGCTCCTGAACACTGACAGGCGCGGGCGCTGGGCGGTGCCCAACACTCTGGCGCGAATGCGGGTGCGGATTTTTGCCCTGCGGGCTGATTTGCTGAATGCCATGATTACCTCAATTATTTAGCTGCTGACTTACCTGCCTTTTTGCGGACAAATTCGCCGGCGTAACGTACTCCTTTTCCTTTGTATGGCTCCGGACCGCGGAGTGAGCGGATCTTGGCCGCCACTTGTCCGATGAGTTGCTTGTCAAACGACTCCAGAAGAATGGATGGATTTTCTCCTTTCTCGGCCTTGGAAGTCACCTTGATTTCACCCGGCAGTTCGAAAACAATCGGGTGGCTGAAGCCGAGCGAGAGCTCGAGCTGCTGGCCGGTGGTCTTGGCGCGGTATCCCACCCCTATCATCACCAGTTCCTTCTTCCAACCTTCGCTGACACCCACCACCATATTGTTGATGAGCGCGCGATAGAGGCCGTGCTTGGAGCGGGCATCGCGGTGGTCGCTGCTGCGCGTGAGGGTAATCTGTCCGTCTTCGACAGATACCGAGATGAGCGGGTCTATGATCTGGGTGAGCTCTCCCTTAGGGCCCTTCACCCGGATGGTGCGGTTCTCAAGGGATACTTCCACTCCCTTCGCAATCCTGACCGGTGCTTTACCAATTCGTGACATGAGTCAATGCTTTGTTTCTTGTTCTTAATACACGTAACACAATACCTCACCACCTACATTTTCGCGTCGGGCGATTTTATCGGTCATCACACCCTTCGAGGTCGAGAGGACGGCAATTCCGAGTCCGTTCAATACGCGGGGCAACTCTTCGGCGCCGGTGTATTTGCGGTGACCTGGGCTGGACACACGCTCAATGGAGGTGATGGCCGGCGTTTTCGTCTTCGGGTTATACTTCAAAGCGATCTTAATGGTGCCCGGGGTTCCATCCTCAAACTTGTAGTTCAGGATATAGCCTGAATCATGGAGGATCTTGGTGATCTCCTTCTTCAGGTTGGATGAGGGGATCTCAACCACCTTGTGGCGCGCCTTCTGCGCGTTGCGGATGCGGGTGAGGAAGTCTGCTATCGGGTCGGTATACATGTCCGTACGTTTCTTTAGATGTTGATTACCAGCTTGCCTTCTTTACTCCCGGAATCCGGCCACCAAGGGCCAGTTCACGGAACTGGTTACGGCAGAGACCGAACTGGCGGATATATCCACGGGGGCGGCCTGTGAGTTGACAGCGGTTGTGCAGACGCACCTTGCTGCTGTTCTTTGGCAGCTTTTGCAGGGCTTCCCAGTCGCCTGATGCCTTGAGTTCAGCCCGCTTCTGTTCGTACTTCTTGACGAGCGCCTGACGCTTACGCTCGCGGGCTTTCATTGATTCCTTAGCCATGTTCTGTTCTTCTCGTTTATTTAGTAAATGGGAATCCGAATGCTTCGAGGAGTGCCCGGGCCTCTTCGTTGTTGTGAGCGGTAGTCACCAAAGTGATGTCCATACCGTTGATATTCTTGATTTTATCCAGATCAATCTCCGGGAAGATGATTTGTTCCTTCACACCGAAGGTGAAATTGCCGCGACCGTCGAATCCACTGGATTTTACACCGCGGAAGTCACGTGTACGGGGCAAGGACACGGATATCAGGCGATCGAGGAATTCATACATGCGGTCGCCGCGCAGGGTTACCCGGGCTCCTACTGCCACGCCCTTGCGGAGCTTAAAGTTGGAGATGTCCTTGGTAGCCGCTGTTGGCACAGCCTTCTGGCCGGTGATCAGCGTGAGTTCCTCCACAGCGGCATCGATCATCTTCTTATCAGAAGTGGCCTTGCCTACGCCTTGGTTCAGGCAGATCTTGGTGATCCGCGGAACCTGCATGGATGACTTGTACTCAAACCGCTTTTGCAGCGTTGGAATGACTTCCTGCTCGTACTTGGAACGGAGTCGTGGTGTGTAGCTCATTTCAGTGCCTCCCCTGATTTTTTGGAATAGCGCTCCAGTTTGCCTTCGCTGTTTCGGCGGCGGCCAACGCGGGTGACGCCACCTTTGGTGTCCACCACCATCACATTGGAGATGTGGATACCGGCTTCTTTCTTTTCAATACCGCCCTGAGGATTCTGGGCAGAGGGCTTGCGGTGTCTGGTAACGAGGTTAACTCCTTCCACCAGCACGCGATCCGTCTTGCGATCTACCTCGATCACACGGCCTTGCTTGCCCTTGTGCTCACCGCTCACGACGGTGACCAGGTCGTTCTTTTTTATTTTGAGTCGCTTGAACATCATCTTGTTGTGTTGCGCAATCAGATTACCTCCGGTGCGAGTGAAACAATTTTCATGTAGTCCTTTTCGCGGAGTTCGCGAGCAACCGGTCCGAAGATGCGGGTTCCGCGAAGTTCGCCCTGGTTGTTGAGCAGCACCACGGCATTATCATCGAAGCGGATATAGCTTCCATCCTGGCGACGCACTTCTTTGGCTGTGCGCACGATGACAGCCTTGGAAACGGCTCCCTTCTTCACGTTGCCACCCGGAAGGGCATCCTTCACGCTCACCACGATCTGGTCGCCGAGTGAGGCATAGCGGCGGCGGGTACCACCCAGCACGCGGATGCAAAGCACTTCCCGTGCACCGCTGTTATCTGCTACCTTGAGTCTTGACTCTGTCTGTATCATAGCTCCTTCGTATTAAGCGGCTTACTTCGCCTTTTCGATGATCTCCACCATCCTCCAGCGCTTCAGCTTGCTGAGCGGGCGGGTTTCCATAATGCGCACCTTGTCGCCGATGCCGCACTCCCCTTTCTCATCGTGAGCCATGAATTTCTTCGTGTGCTTCACGAACTTCCCGTACTTGGGGTGCATCACCTTTGTTTCGACGGTGACGACGATAGACTTGTCCATCTTGTTGGACGAGACTACGCCAATTCGTTCCTTTCGCAGGTTCCTTTCCATCTCTGCGTTTATTTGCTTGTTTTCGTTTTGTCGTTTAGCACGGTGATCATCCGGGCGATCTCGCGGCGCTTGCTGCGTATGATCATCGGGTTCTCGGTACCGGCCACTTTGTGGTTAAACTTCAGCTTGGCAAGTGAAGCCTGTTGCTCGCGGATCTGTTCTTTCAGGTCCGTTTCGCTCATATTGCGGTAATCAGCAGCTTTCATGGCCAGTGGTATTATTCGGTGTAATCAGGTCGAACGATGAACTTTACACGGCAGGGCAACTTCTGTGCAGCCAGGCGCAGAGCTTCCTGAGCGGTGGCGAGGGGCACTCCCTCGGCTTCAAAAAGGATCCGTCCGGGCTTTACTACGGCCACCCAATGATCGGGGGCACCCTTACCCTTACCCATACGCACCTCAGCGGGCTTGGCGGTGATGGGCTTGTCCGGGAAGATGCGAATCCACACCTTACCCTCACGCTTCATGTAACGTGTCAGGGCAACACGGGCAGCTTCGAGCTGGCGTGAGGTAATGAAACCTTCGTCCAGTGTCTTGATCGCGAAGCTTCCGAATGCGAGCTGCGAACCGCGATAGGCGATCCCCTTGATCTTTCCCTTCTGCTGTTTTCTGTATTTGGTCCGTTTCGGCTGTAACATCTCTTCGGGCTTTTACTGTTCTGTTTATGAGCGGCGTTCGCGGCGTTCTCCACCACCTCCGCGGCGTTCTCCTCCTCCCTGCATTCCAGAGCGCTTCTGCTGGGTAGCAGCTCCGAAATTGGGTGACAGGTCGCGCTTTCCATAGACCTCACCGCGGCAGATCCACACCTTTACACCGATACGGCCGTAGCTGGTGTGTGCTTCTGCATGATGGTAATCAATATCAGCGCGGAGGGTGTGCAGCGGAATGCGTCCTTCCTTGTAAGTCTCTGTGCGGGCGATCTCGGCTCCGTTCACACGTCCGGCAATCGTCACCTTAATGCCTTCAGCTCCCATACGCATGGCAGATTGAATGGACATCTTCGTGGCTCTGCGGTAGCTGATGCGGCCTTCGATCTGGCGGCAAATCCCATCAGCAACCAGGCGTGCATCCACTTCAGGACGCTTGATCTCAAAGATGTTGATCTGAACATCCTTGCCTGTGAGCTTCTTGAGTTCTTCCTTCAGCTTATCCACTTCCGACCCGGCCTTGCCGATGATTACACCCGGACGGGCGGTATTGATCGTGATCGTCACCAGCTTCAGGGTGCGCTCAATCACAATCTTGGATACCGATGCCTTCTTGAGACGGGCCATCAGGTATTTGCGGATCTTATCGTCCTCGACAATCTTGTCGGCATAATTCTTACCGCCATACCAGTTGCTGTCCCATCCCTTGATGAAACCGAGCCGGTTGCCTATCGGGTTACACTTTTGTCCCATTCCTGAGTCGTCGTTTTATTTTTTATCGAGGATGATTGTTACGTGGTTGCTGCGCTTGCGAACGCGGTGAGCACGACCCTGGGGAGCCGGACTGATGCGCTTCAGCGTGCGTGCCACATCCACACGGATGTCCTTCACGACCACATTGGCCGCGGTAATGTCCTCACCGCTGTTCTTAGCCTGCCAGTTGGCAATAGCCGAGCGGAGCAGCTTCTCCAGAGGCTGGGAAGAGTGGTTCGGGATGAACTTGAGCATGTTCAGGGCCTTGACCACTTCCTTTCCCCGGATAACATCAGCCACCAGACGCATCTTGCGCGGCGATGTGGGGTAGTTGTTAAGGCTGGCGAAGGCGGATGACTTGCGGTCCTCCTTCAGCTTGTCAGCCATTTCTTTCTTACGGGCTCCCATGGTGCGTTTCGTGTTTCGGGATTACTGTCTTTACTTACGGTTGCCTGAGTGTCCGCGGAATGTACGGGTGGGTGAGAACTCTCCGAGCTTGTGGCCCACCATGTTCTCCGTCACGTACACCGGAATGAATTGCTTGCCATTGTGCACAGCGATTGTGAGGCCCACGAAGTCGGGCGTGATAGTGGAAGCTCGGCTCCACGTCTTGATCACGTTCTTGCGGCCTGCAGCCTGCGCCTCTTCTACTCGCTTCTGGAGCTTGTAGTGCACAAACGGGGGTTTTTTCAGCGACCTTGCCATGTTCTAATCCCTTATTTCTTTCTGCGTTCAATAATCAGTTTGGTTGACGGCTTCTTGGGGTGGCGCGTCTTGTAACCCTTTGCCGGTGTTCCCTTGCGGTTGCGCGGGTGTCCACCTGACTGGCGTCCTTCTCCACCACCCATGGGGTGATCTACCGGGTTCATCGCCACACCACGCACACGCGGCCGGCGACCGAGCCAGCGGCTGCGACCGGCCTTCCCGGAGCGAACGAGGTTGTGCTCAGCATTGGAAACCACTCCGATGGTAGCGATGCAATCCGCGAGAACCTTGCGTGTCTCACCTGATGGAAGCGTGATTACAGCATGCTTTCCGTCACGGGCTGAGAGCTGGGCGAATGAACCCGCGCTGCGGGCAATGGCGCCGCCACGACCAGGAGCCATCTCAATGTTATGGATCACTGTTCCCAGTGGAATATCTCTCAGGTACAAAGCGTTTCCGACTTCCGGAGCAGCTGCTGAACCACTCACGATGGCTTGACCCACCGTAAGGCCCTGAGGAGCCAGAATGTAGCGTTTCTCACCATCAGCGTATTCCACCAGTGCGATGCGTGCAGAGCGGTTCGGGTCATACTCGATGGTGACCACCTTGGCCGACATGTCATGCTTGTTGCGCTTGAAATCAACCAGTCGGTAGTTGCGCTTGTGCCCACCACCAATCATGCGCATGGTGCGCTTGCCCTGATTGTTCCGTCCACCCGACTTCTTCAGCGGGGCAGTCAGCTTTTTATATGGCTTCGAAGCGGTGAGCTCGTCAAAAGTGAGCGCTACCTTGAAGCGGGTTCCCGGGGTTACCGGATTCAGTTTCTTGATTCCCATCTTCCGTTCCTCCCGTTATATGTTGGCGTAAAAGTCAATGGCATCACCAGCCTGAAGCGATACAATCGCCTTCTTATAGCCCGCGCCACGGCCTGAAATGATTCCGGTCTTGGTGTAGCGCGACTTCTGCTTTCCATCGTAGCGCAGTGTATTCACCTTGGTTACTGTCACACCGTATGACTTCTCAACCGCCTTCTTGATCTCGATCTTGTTGGCGTCTTTGTCCACAATGAAACCGTACTTGCCTTGCTTCTCCTGAAGCTTGGTCATCTTCTCGGTAACGAGGGGTCTGATCAGGATTTCACTCATGGCGCTTACTTTTTGAGGATTTCAGTGACAACTTCGTGAGCATTCCCTACGAATACCACGTTGTTGCTGTTCATGATGTCGTAGGTATTCACCAGGTTTGCAATCTGAACGCGTGCACCCTGCACATTGCGTGATGACAGGTAGAGACCGTCGTTGCGCTCAGGGATCAGCACCAGCGTCTTCTTATCCGCCAGCTTCAGGTTGCTGATTACGTTTACAAATTCCTTGGTGCTCGGCTTATCGAAGTTCAGCGCATCCACTACGAAAATGCTGTTCTCCTTCACCTTATAAGTCAGCGCTGAGGCGCGAGCCAGACGCTGTGTGCTCTTATTGACCTTGATGTCATAGCTCCGCGGACGTGGTCCGAAGGTGCTTCCACCCTGACGGAACAGAGGGTTTTTGATGCTTCCTTTACGTGAACCACCGGTACCTTTCTGCTTGTGAAGTTTGCGGGTTGATCCGCTTACTTCTCCGCGGTGCTTGGTCTTGTGGGTACCCGTGCGCTGGGCCGCGAGGTAGCGCTTTACATCGAGGTAAATCGCGTGGTCATTCGGCTCGATGGCAAACACCGACTCATCGAGGGTAACCGTCTTACCGGTCTTCTGACCTTGGATATTCAGTACTTCCAGTTTCATGTTACTTCACGATATAAACGGTTGAACCATTGTGGCCGGGTATCGCTCCCTTTACGAGTACTATGTTCTCTTCCGGAAGAATCTTCACGATTGACAGGTTTTGAACCGTGCGACGCTCGCCTCCATCGCGCCCTGCCATGCGCATTCCGGGGAATACGCGGCTCGGATCTGAGGAAGCGCCGAGTGAACCCGGTGCACGCATCCTGTTATGCTGTCCGTGAGTGCTCTCACCCACACCGGCAAAGCCGTGGCGCTTGACAACACCTTGAAAGCCCTTGCCCTTGGAGGTTCCGATGACGTCCACATTGTCGCCTTCAACGAATACATCGCCTATGGTGATGGTGTCACCGGCCTTCACGTCACCGGAAAATTCCTTGAACTCCACGATGAAGCGCTTGGGCGTGGTGCCGGCCTTTTTGAAGTGACCGAGCAGCGGACGACTCGTGTTCTTCTCCTTTTTCTCACCAAAGGCGAGCTGTACGGCGGAGTAGCCGTCCTTTTCGGTTGTTCTGACCTGAGTCACAACACATGGACCAGCCTCTATCACTGTGCATGGGATATTCTTCCCAGCGGCACTGTAGACGCTAGTCATACCGATCTTCTTTCCGATAATACCTGGCATGTGTCTGTTGTTGGTGGTTATTCTACACTTTAATTTCTACTTCCACACCGCTGGGCAGCTCGAGCTTCATCAGCGCATCCACGGTCTTGGAGGACGAGCTGTAGATATCGAGCAGGCGCTTGTAGCTGCTCAGTTCGAATTGCTCGCGCGCCTTCTTGTTGACGTGCGGAGACCGCAGCACAGTGTAAATCCGTTTGTGCGTGGGCAGCGGAATAGGTCCGTTCACCACGGCACCGGTTGACTTCACCGTCTTGACGATCTTCTCGGCAGACTTGTCTACGAGGTTGTGGTCGTAGGACTTGAGTTTGATGCGAATCTTCTGAGCCATCTACTGGAATAATTAGGCGTTGGCTTTTCCTTTTACTTTGGCGATCACGGCTTCCTGTATGTTGGCAGGAGCCTGAGCGAAATTGTTGAACTCCATGGTGGATGTTGCGCGGCCGGAAGTGATGGTACGCAGGTCAGTAACGTAACCAAACATTTCTGACAGAGGCACCTTGGCGTTGATCACAGTGGAACCTGCGCGCTCGCTGGTACCTTCAATCATACCGCGACGCTTGTTGAGGTCACCGATGACATCACCCATATTCTCCGCCGGAGTCAGGACCTCGAGCTTCATGATCGGCTCCAGGATGATGGGGCGGCACTTCGGTGCTGATTCGCGGAAGGCCAGCTTGGCGCACAATTCAAATGAGAGCGCGTCAGAGTCAACCGCGTGGAACGAACCATCATTCAACTCGACCTTCATCGTGTCAATCTGGTATCCTGCGAGCACACCATTCTGCATGGCTTCTTTGAAGCCCTTTTCAATAGCAGGGATGAATTCGCGCGGGATATTCCCCCCCTTGATATTGTTCACGAAAACGAGACCAGATTTCTCCGGATCGTTATTCGGTCCAATATTGAATACGATATCAGCGAATTTACCTCGACCTCCGGTTTGCTTCTTATAGACTTCACGGTGGTCTGTAGCGGTGGTAATAGCTTCCTTATAGGATACCTGCGGAGCACCTTGGTTACATTCCACTTTGAATTCACGGCGCAACCGGTCAACGATGATTTCCAGGTGCAGTTCACCCATACCTGAAATGACGGTTTGACCGGTCTCCTCATCCGTATGCACGCGGAAGGTCGGATCCTCCTCAGCGAGCTTGGCCAGTGCCATGCCCAGTTTGTCAGAGTCGGCCTGAGTCTTCGGTTCCACAGCAAGACCGATAACCGGTTCTGGGAATTTCATCGACTCGAGTACGATTGGATTCTTTTCATCACAGAGCGTGTCTCCAGTCTTGATATCCTTAAAGCCCACTACAGCGCCGATATCACCGGCACCGAGCTGATCAATCGGATTTTGCTTGTTGGCGTGCATCTGGAAGATGCGGGAGATGCGCTCCTTGTTTCCGCTGCGGGTATTGAGGATATATGAACCGGCATTGAGTACGCCGGAGTATACGCGTGCGAAAGCCAGTCGGCCTACGAACGGGTCGGTAGCAATCTTGAATGCGAGCGCCGTGAAGGGCTCCTTGTAATCCGGCTTTCGAACCACTTCCTCACCGGTATCCGGGTTGGTACCCACGATATTGTCTTTGTCGAGCGGGCTCGGCATCAGCTCCATCACCAGGTCGAGCATGGTCTGAACACCCTTGTTTTTGAAGGATGATCCGCATACCATGGGTACGATCTTATGGTCAAGACAAGCCTGGCGAAGTGCGTCGAGAATTTCGCGCTCGGTGATCGAGCTCGGATCGTCGAAGAACTTCATCATCAGGTTATCATCGTACTCGGAAACGGCCTCGAGGAGCTTTTCACGGTATTCGTTTGCCTCATCGAGCATATCGGCCGGAATATCCACGACTTCGTACGTCATGCCTTTGTCCGCCTCATTCCAGATCATTCCCCGGAAGTTGATCAGGTCCACGACGCCCTTAAAGTCATCTTCAGCACCAATAGGCAACTGCAGGGGCACGGCATTGCTACCGAGCATTTCCCTGACCTGCTTGCATACGTTGAGGAAGTCGGCACCTTGACGGTCCATCTTATTGACGAATCCGATACGCGCCACGTTGTAATTGTTTGCAAGGCGCCAGTTCGTTTCCGATTGAGGCTCCACGCCATCAACGGCTGAGAAGAGGAATACCAACCCGTCCAGAACGCGCAGAGAGCGGTTCACCTCAACGGTAAAATCAACGTGACCAGGAGTATCAATAATATTGATATGGTACTTATTGCCGCGGTAGTTCCAGAATACGGTGGTAGCCGCAGAGGTAATGGTGATACCGCGCTCCTGTTCCTGAACCATCCAGTCCATGGTAGCGGCACCATCGTGCACTTCGCCGATCTTGTGATTTACACCGGCATAATAAAGGATACGCTCCGTGGTAGTCGTCTTTCCCGCATCGATGTGGGCGGCGATACCAATGTTGCGTGTATATCTGAGGTCGCGTGACATGTTTGGTCTTCGGAGGTTATTCGGATTTAGAAGCGGAAGTGAGAGAAGGCCTTGTTGGCTTCGGCCATCCGGTGCGTATCTTCCTTCTTCTTAAAAGCAGCACCTTCACCTTTGCTGGCGGCGATGATTTCATTGGCGAGTTTATCGGCCATACTCTTCTCATTGCGCTTGCGGGAGTATCCGATGAGCCACTTCATGGCCATCGAACTCTTGCGCTCATCGCGGATCGGAGTCGGAATCTGGAATGTGGCACCGCCCACACGGCGGCTGCGCACTTCAACGGCCGGAGTTACATTTTCCAAAGCGCGGCGCCAAACTTCAATGCCATCTTCCTGGGTCTTGGTGGCGACCTTATCAATGGCTTCGTAGAAAATGGTAAAAGCCGTTCCCTTCTTTCCCTGGAGCATGATGTTGTTGACGAACTTGGTCACCATCACGTCGTTGAACCTTGGGTCCGGCAGCGTGGCAATCTTTTTGGCCTTTCTTCTTCTCATTGTCTTCTATCTTGATGAGGAGCGATTATTTCTTCTTACCTGCAGCGGCGGGTGCAGCTCCCGGCTTCGGACGCTTCGTTCCGTATTTCGAGCGGCGCTGACCACGGCCATTTACCCCGGCGGTGTCAAGTGCACCCCGCACAATATGATAACGAACACCCGGCAGGTCCTTTACACGTCCACCGCGTACCAGCACGATACTGTGCTCCTGAAGATTGTGGCCCTCGCCACCAATGTAAGCGATGACTTCAAACCCATTCGTGAGGCGCACCTTGGCCACCTTGCGGAGGGCCGAGTTCGGCTTCTTCGGAGTGGTTGTATACACCTTCGTGCATACACCCCTGCGCTGCGGGCAGGAGGTCAGCGCCGCAGACTTGCTGCGGTAGGTTTGCTTTTCGCGTCCTTTACGGATGAGCTGTTGAACCGTTGGCATATTGGTCTTGAGTTCCTTTTATTCATTCAATTCGGCACACCTTACCCCGGCCGAAAAATCGGGCTGCAAATGTACACTGGATATGCACCCGTCCAAGCCTCCCGAAGAATTTCTTGCAAAAAAAATGGAGTTCTCTTTATTTTATCTGATAATCAACGTGTTGTATGGCCATTTTTGAACTTCTTCACACGCCTTCGGACAGGTCGAAGCAGAACGAAGGAGGCTAACAGCCGGTCACCTGACCCGATGGAGAGAAAAACCGAACGGAACCAAAAATCGTTTAATGATTATTTATAACATCTTTATAAGTTCAATCTATCGTTAATGATATTTACTATTATCTTTGATGGCTAAAAGCTCTTACAGGGGCACGTATTTTATGATGTTTTTTATTATCAATAAATATTATATTTGCATTTAATGAGTAATATAAACATCGTTACAAACTGGTATAGTTTGAGTGATCAGGCTATCCTGCGGGAAATCGGAGCAGGGGTGCGCCGCATGCGACTGGCGGAAAACCTCACGCAGCATGACCTGGCGGCACGAGCCGGAGTGGACCGCCTCACACTCGGTAAGCTGGAAAACGGGCATCCGGCCAACCTGCTCACGCTGATCCAGCTGCTCAGGGCATTGGGACAACTCGAAACGCTGTCCGATTTTGAAGAACAACCCGTGACAAGCCCTCTCCAGGCTGCCCGTTTGCAGGGTAAGCCCAGGCAACGGGCCCGTGGCAAACGCGCCTCCTGATGGTATGCATCGTCAAGCTTTGGGGGGAAGTGGTGGGAGCAGCTCTTTGGGACGACCAGTGGGAAATCGCTTCCTTCGAGTTCGACCCGGCCTTTACCTCCCGTGAACTCAACCTCGCCCCACTCACCATGCCCCTTCGGGAGCTCCGGGAGGGCCGCAGACTCTTCTCGTTTCCCGAACTGCCCAAGGAGACTTTCAGAGGATTACCAGGCATGCTGGGTGCATCATTACCCGATGGCTTCGCCGGTCGGGTTCTGGATACCTGGATCACCCGCGCCGGCAGGACTCCCAAAGAGGTGTCGCCTGTCGAAAGGCTCTGCATGCTCGGACGACGTGGAATGGGCGCGCTGGAATTCGAGCCCACGCGTTATCCAGGCGACAACCGGTCAGGTATCATCTTTCTTGAAGAAATTGAGAAACTGGCCACCGAAGCCTTGTTGCCTACCCAGCCCATCGGCCGCCAGCAGGCAGCCCGTCTCGAAGATCTGGTGCGGGTATCCTCATCCGCCCCCGGCGCCCGGGCCAAAGCCCTGCTGGCCTTTAACCCCGATACCGGCGAAGTGCGAAGTGGTCAAACCGACGCTCCTCATGGTTTTGAGCACTGGATCATCAAATTCGATGGCATCACCAACCGCCTGCTGGGAGATCCGCGAGGCTATGGCAGAATCGAGTATGCCTATAGCCTGATGGCCATGCATTGTGGAATACGCATTCCGGAAAGCACCCTGCTGGAAGAAAACGACCGGGCGCATTTCCTTATCCGGCGATTTGACCGCGTGAATGGCAACGACAAAATCCATGTGGTACCCCTGTGCTACCTCGCCCACATGGATTATCAGGACCCAACGGCCTGGTCGTATGAGGATGTTTTCACCATTATGCGCACCTTGAGGCTTCCCTATGACGACCACCGGCAACTCTTTCTGCGCATGGTATTTAATGCGGCCACCCGCAACTACGCAGACCATACAGGCAATATCGCCTTCCTGATGGGGCAGGACGGTATCTGGCATCTCGCACCTGCTTATGACCTGACCTATGCGTACCAGCCCGATAACCGCTTTACCCGAGCTCACCAACTATCCATCTGCGGCAAGCGCGAGCTCATTACGCGGGATGATCTGCTTGCCCTGGCTCGCGAAGTCAATATCAAACGGCCCGGACAAATCCTCGATACCGTGATGGAAGCAACCTCGCGCTGGCCGGAATTCGCTGATCAGGCTAAAATGCCCTCTGCGCAAATGAGCGTAATCCGCAAAAACTTTATTCAACTCTGAACGCCTGGTGAATCAACCTGTACTAAAATAAAACCCCTACTCCCGTGGCCCGCTGCTTCCTGTTGCTTGTCTCATTGCTTGTCATCATGCCTGCCTTCCCGCAAGGTGGCTGCCTCGATTTCAATCACCGCGTGTTCGCCGTGGAACTGATTTTTGATGACGGACAAGAGCCTCGGAAAGCACCAAGACTATTTCTCGTAAACGAGCGCGGTGAGCACTATTGGAATGAGCCTGAATGGATATTCGAAGATCCTGCCGTGCGCAAAACACCCATGGAGCTCAAGTTGAATATTGCTAAAAATGCCCGGCCAGGGAAAAATCCATACACCCGACACGACCACTGGACAGCGCTGCCCGAAAACCTCTATGCGTGCAC
>CANGTU010000041.1 GCA_947456965.1 Flavobacteriales bacterium | reverse complement strand
TCCTTAAAGGCGGTGTTTGGAAGACCAAGCAGCAACTCATTGACCAATTGATGCTCTATATCAAGACATACAACAGCGAAAGGGCCAAGCCTTTTAAATGGACATACACCGGAAAACCCCTTGTTGCATATTACTAAATCAAATAACCAATCATTACACTAGATACAGGGGGCGGGGATTTTATGACTTGATTGAATGGAAGAAATGAGAGGATTTGAAAACAGGGAAATCATTAAACAGATGGTGGAGTCGGGCAATGTTCGTGGAAATATACAGGAGCTTGCTCGTTACATGCAGGATCATGCTTGACTGGCTTGTTTTTGGTGCGAGAAATGAGATTGGAATCCATCGAAGGCCTTCGGAGACCTTTTGGAAAGCAATACACTAAAGAGCAAAAGGAGCTAGTCTTATTGAAAAGCGGCATATGAGTCGAAAGCGGAATAGTCGGGGCAATACCTTGGTAGGTATAGAACTCCTTTATTGATCTCAATGTTGAGTTGCTCTGTAGAAACGGGATCGAGCGTCGTGAAATGACTTAAAGAAATGTAAATGAACAGATTGGTGCCGATTGAAAAGGCCTATCGCATACAGTGGAATTTGGAGATAAGCCATTGACGAATTCAGGGCAGCAAATAGACCAATAGAACCACTTAACTTTTTGCTTGATTTTTTATCGGGAGGCCAATCTTGTCCTCGTCTATTTGGATTATTTTTACTTTTAGTGGAGAATGCACTAAGTCTTGAATAGAAACATGGAAAATAAATCATCGCGCGGTCCTAGGTTGGTGTTCCCAACTTGGAAGTCCTTAATAGTCGACCTTATTTCGGATTATGCCGAATTGAAGGGACTTCCGAAATCTGATATACAATCAATGATAGTTGCTTACAATCGAAAGATTGAAGTAGTAAAGCGCTTAATAAAGTCAGAGTCACCAATCATTTCTATGGGTTCTGCGCTAACTTCTGATGCAAACTATTTTTCAGGACCAGATACTATGGCACACCTAGAAAAGCTAAGATCAGCAAGGCTCGGCACAAATGAATTCTATGCAATCTATGATTTGGCGGAAAGAAGATATTCCTACGTAGATCCAGATGTAAGGTCTTGCCTAGGCATTGTTCCAGAGAAGTTTACCGTTGAGTCTATATTGGGTATACTTCCTGACTCGAATCTGTGCCATCCCGATGATAGTCCGCATAACATTCGTTGGGCTGGAATTGCGTATCTTATTTTGTCAATGCCTGCCTTCACTTTCAGGTCGCTAAATGAGTATTTCAAGATATCTTTTCGAATTAATACTGAAGCAAGTCTAAGGGAGGATCTACGTTCGGCACGCTCGGCTGTTTTTGAGAAGTGCTGCTATCTTACAATATGCGAGAGTCTCCAGTCATCCCTTCAGCCTCGATTCCATATTGATCGGTGTGCGATTTATGACAAATCAAGCTTCACCTATGTTAGGCCGACATTTGTTTCTGATTTCGTTCAAAGTGAGTTCTTGAATATTCTTGCTTTTCTCATTAATGCGGAAATTCTCGGAATATCTCCGAAGCATGTTTTGATTTTAGAGGAAAAATCTCGAAATGATAGAAATAAGGCTGTAGCCAATGAGATTAATGAAGGGTTGTCTACGATAGCTGGAATAAATGATTTTGAGTTTACCGAGTATCAAATAGCTGACATGATGTCAAAAACTGTCCGGAATCGAGTAGCCGAGGTCCTGAATACATGGAGAAAACCAAAATCCCCTATACTTGCTAATTCGGATTCGGATGCTGTGGAGCTTTCAAAAATTTTGGGTATTGTTTCGATTCCGACAAAGGTCAAGAGAATGATCTATGAAGGAGCCTCCGTTGACTCCTCAAAATCCTAAACCACCCTCTCCCACTGCTTCAGAAAGCGCATGTCGTTTTCGAAGAACATGCGGAGGTCGTCCACCTGGTAGCGGAGCATGGCAATGCGCTCGATGCCCATGCCAAAGGCAAAGCCGCTATAGCGCTCCGGGTCAATGCCGCTCGCGGCCAGCACCGCCGGGTCTACCATGCCACAGCCCATGATCTCCAGCCAGCCCGTGCCCTTGGTGATGCGGTGGTCAGCCTCAGTCTCCAGCCCCCAATACACATCCATCTCCGCACTGGGCTCGGTAAACGGGAAATACGACGGGCGCAGGCGGATCTGCGCCTTGCCAAAGAAGGCCTGCGTGAACTGCAGGAGCGTTTGCTTCATGTCCGCAAACGATACGCCCTCATCAATATACAATCCCTCCACCTAGTGAAACTGGCAGTGCGCCCGCGCGCTGATGGCCTCATTGCGGTACACCCGCCCGGGCATCACCAGGCGCAGCGGCGGCTGGGTCGTTTCCATGGCCCTTACCTGCACACTGCTGGTGTGTGTGCGCAGGAGTACCTCGGGCCCCAGAAAGAAGGTGTCCTGCATATCGCGCGCAGGGTGGTCAGGCGGAAAATTGAGGCCTGAAAACACGTGCCAGTCGTCTTCAATCTCCGGCCCGTCGGCCACCGCAAAGCCCATGCGGTTGAAAATGGACAAGATCTCCCGGCGAACCAGAGAAAGGGGATGCCGGCTCCCGGTGGGCCAGGCCCCGGTGGGGCGCGTCAGATCTTCTTCACCCGACTTGTCTTCGCGCTGCTTGCTGTGACTGGCCTGAAAGCCTTCCAGCCGGGCCGAAATGCGACTCTTCAACTCATTGAGCTCCCTGCCCAGCACCTTCTTCTCCTCGCCGGCAACCTGCTTGAACTCTTCGAAAAGGTCGTTCAGCACGCCTTTCCGGCCGAGGTAATGAACCCGGAACGCCTCTGCCGCTTCGGCCGACTCAGCCACAGCTGCTTCAACCTCCTGCATGAGTTCGCGGATGCGATCGCCAAGCCCGCTCATTCCTGAATAACACTCATTTTCATGGTGATGTCGGCCACCGGTCGATCGCCCGGACGAGTGGGCTGGGACAGGATCTTGTCAATCACATCCAATCCCTCCACGACCTCGCCGAAAACGGTATAATCCATATCCAGCTGGGCGGTACCGCCCAACGTCTTGTACACGTTGCGCTGCTCCTCTGTGTACTTGAAGCCTGGCGACTTGCGCTGCACATAGGCCTCTACCTGATTGATCTGGTCATCGGTCATTGTCACCCCCTGTACCAGGTAGAACTGGCTGCCGCTGGAGCGGCGCTCAGGGTTCACCTGATCGCTCTGACGAGCGGCGCAGAGGGCGCCCTTCTTGTGAATCAGTGCGGGATTGATCTCCGCAGGTACCGTATACCCCGGGCCTCCCATGCCGAGCATGGCATCTGGTCCGGCGCCGCGGCTATTGGGGTCTCCGCCCTGAGCCATGAAGTTGCGGATGCAACGGTGGAACAGGAGATCATCATAAAATTTCTCTTGAACCAGCTTGAGAAAATTGTCCCGGTGCTGGGGTGTTTCATCGTACAGGCGAATCACGATGTCGCCGTGCGGAGTGGTTATGCGGACTTTAGCATTCATAATCTTGGGATTCTGGGATGGAGCAGGGGCTGCGGCCTCGGCAACGGGTGCAGGCGGATTAACGGGGGAAGCCGGCGACTGACAGCCAAGGTGCCCGGCAATCAATACCAGGGCAACGCAACTCAAGGTACTTGCAAGCAGTCTGTTCATAGCGGTATGGTCTGTTGTGATGGTTTGCCCGCTGAAGGCGGTTGCGAAAATAGGGCACGACGGCCATCCCGCTGCACCCTGTCTCCATCCACCACGATCAGGCCATAGGGGAAAGAACGGGGGGTGTTTGCTTGGGTGATGAGCTTTTTTGCGATATTTGCGGATCAAAACCTTCGGGTTTATGGATTTAAAATCTGATTTCATGAACAGACCTATGCGCTTCTTTTTTGGAATTCTCACCGTGCTGGCGATTGTGGTTGCGGCAGGATGCAACAGGGACAAGGAAACCATTGCAACCATCCTCGTGCTCGACCAGGAGGGTGACCCGGTGCCAGGAGCCACCGTGCGGCTGTTTTCCAATCCTTCCGAGTTGCCCCCGCCTCCTAATGAGCTCAGATTTGATACGACTTCAGTGACCAATGGTACGGGCAAGGTGACCTTCAACTTTTCGGAATTCTACAAAAGCGGACAGGCCGGCTTTGCGGTCCTCGATATAGAGGTGACCAAAGGTCCCTTCTCCGGTATCGGAATCATCAAGATCGAAGAAGAGGTGACCAACGAGGAATCCATTACCATTCAGTAATTTCTCTTCACAAGTATTTTCCGGGAACCCGCTCAGGCGGGTTTCTTTTTTTCATCCCCGCTGCGATATCAGGTCAAAAAAAAAAGAGCCTCCCTGTCACTCAGGGAGGCTCATGTCCTGTCGGGATGACTGGACTCGAACCAGCGACCCCCACGTCCCGAACGTGGTACGCTACCAACTGCGCTACATCCCGGAAAAGGCCCGTTTAGCGGACGGCAAATATACATGAACTTGAAACCTGCGTTATGAGCTCCCGCCCGGCATACGGTACTTGTCCTCCAAGCCATAGCTTTGTTCTATGGATACCCCAACCTGGTCGATTGCCATCCATGGTGGCGCCGGCACCATTACAAGAAGCAGCATGCCGGCCCACAAGGAAGCGGCATATACAGAAGCGCTGAGCAGGGCACTGCAGGCTGGTGAGGAGGTGCTGCGTTCCGGCGGACAAGCGCTGGATGCCGTGTGTGCTGCAGTGGTAATGCTGGAGGATGACCCTCTGTTTAACGCCGGACGTGGTGCTGTTTTTACCCACACGGGCAGCCATGAAATGGATGCCGCCGTGATGCGGGGTGATACCCTCGACGCCGGCGCAGTAGCAGGGGTCACCGGGGTTCGCAATCCCATCCTGCTCGCCCGCGAGGTGATGGAATATTCAGGACATGTGATGCTCTCCGGGCAAGGGGCCGAGGCCTTTGCCAGGCAGTCGGGGATGGTCTTCGAAGATCCGGCCTATTTCCATGACGACTTCAGGCACCGGCAGTGGACCGAGGTGCGTGATTCTGACATCTACCGTCTGGACCACGCAGAGGGTGACGAGCGAAAGTTCGGCACCGTGGGAGCCGTAGCCCGCGATGTGCATGGTCATCTCGCTGCTGCAACCTCAACTGGCGGAATGACCAACAAGCGGTGGGGACGAATAGGCGACAGCCCTGTGATCGGAGCGGGGACCTATGCCAACGACAGAACTTGCGCCATCTCCTGCACCGGCCACGGCGAATTCTTTATCCGCTCCGTAGTGGCTTACGATATTTCCTGCCTCATTGAATATGGAGGATTATCTCTGGAAGAAGCCTGTCAGCACGTCGTTACAGACAAGCTTATGAATATGGGAGGGGAGGGCGGACTGATCGCCGTGGATGCCCTTGGCCACCTGTGCCTGCCTTTCAATTCGGAGGGTATGTATCGCGGATGGGCCCGACCAGCGCAACGCGAGGTATCCATCTACCGATAACTATTCCATATCCTGCGCTTCCTCTGCATCGCCGTGCTCAAAATGACGCTCGCGGAGCAGGTAGGAGTTGCCGCGTACCAGCATATTCACCCGAAGATTATCTACTGAAATCGGGGTGCCGGCACTCACCTGCGTGATGTTGGATTGTCGGATGTCCCGCCCGTCAATGATGACCACCGCTCCGCTGCCAATCACCTCCAGGTGGTTGGAGCCGGTCACAATCACCCCGGTGTCCTCACCGAGTCCGATGCCGGTGCATGATGGATTGCTGGCCACGGCCTGTGCAAGCCGGCTGAAGCGACCGCGCTTGATGAAGTGAGAGTCAATGATGACGCCGGGCATAAACGCCAGTCCGGTGGTAATCTTCACCTCCCCCTTCAGATGAGCAATGTCACTGCGCCCCTGGTAAATCATGGTATTGCTCATGGCCATGGCTCCTGCGCTCGTGCCGGCCACTATCAGATGGTCGCCGCGATATCTCTCATGCAGCACATCAAGAAATTCAGTACCACCGAAGATGGATGAAAGCCGGAGCTGATCGCCGCCGCTGAACATCACTCCGCGGGCTTTGCGAATGCGCTCCACATGTGCCGGATCCCTCGCCTCATCGCGGTTACGGATGTGCATAATGTGCACATTCGTACAGCCGATCTTGCCAAACGCCTGCATATAATTTTCGCCCACTTCCAGCGGGATGGAACTCGCGGTGGTCACCACCTCGATGTGCGACTCGTGCCCACCGCACTCCTGAACAATCCGCTTCAGGATTCCGAGTTCAAAGAAATGAAGGTTGGATTGTTGGGAATAGTAGCCCTCGCTTTCGGTTCCTTTGTCTTCTGCCCCCCCCACCGCGATGAGTTTGCCGTTCGGTTGTTCCACTGCCGGTTGTTTTTGAATTTCAGAGCGCGAAAGTAAGGCCATCGGATGGAACAGGAAGATATTGCCGCAGCCAACAGGCCGGGGAAACAAGCGCCTCGATGATTATATTCGCCCAAAACCCATTCTCATGCGCATCCTCGATATTAAGGTGATGAAGGGACCCAACTACTGGTCCATTCGCAGACATAAAGTCATTCAGATGCGACTGGATCTGGAGGATCTGGAGGAAAGGCCTACCAACATGATTCCGGGATTCCTTGACCGCATGCGTGCGCTGATGCCGACCATGTATGAGCACCGCTGCTCGGAAGGTGCCCCGGGCGGTTTCTTTCATCGGGTGGAAACAGGAACGTGGATGGGCCACGTCATCGAGCATATCGCACTCGAAATCCAGACACTTGCCGGCATGCACTGCGGCTTTGGTCGCACCAGGGAGACATCGAAGAAAGGGGTTTACAATGTGGTATTTTCTTACATGGAGGAGAAGGCGGGAGTATATGCCGCCCGTGCTGCTGTGCGTATCGCCGAGGCCCTGATCGAAGGTCATACATACGACCTGGCCAAGGATATTCAGGAGCTCCGTGAGATCCGCGAAGAGGTTCGGCTGGGCCCGAGCACGGGCTGCATCGTGGAAGAAGCAGCTGCCCGCGGTATTCCCTTTATCCGCCTGAACCGCCACTCTTTGGTGCAGCTCGGCTATGGTGTAAACCAGCGTCGTATCCGCGCCACCATCGCCAGCACCACCGGAAGTATAGCCGTGGATATCGCCTGTGACAAGGAGGAAACAAAGAACCTGCTGGAGGCCGCTGAGATTCCTGTACCCAAAGGACGCATTGTGTACACGGAGGAAGGGCTGAAGGATGCCATTAGTTCCATCCATTATCCCATCGTGACTAAGCCGGTGGATGGCAATCACGGCAAAGGAGCTACCACCAATATTTCGAATTGGGAGGATGCCGTGGTGGGCCTGCAAGCGGCGAAGAAATATTCCCGCGGAGTGATCGTGGAAAAATTCATCACAGGCAGAGATCATCGCGTGCTGGTGATCAATTACCAATACGTGGCTGCTGCTATCCGCAAGCCGGCCGCAGTCACCGGGGATGGTGTGCATACCATCCAGCAGCTCATTGACATCACCAACGAAGATCCTCGCCGGGGTTATGGCCATGAGAAGGTGCTCACGCAAATCAGCATGGACGACTTTCTCCACGAGATGCTCAAACGTGAAGACCTGACCCTCGACAGCATTCCCGAAGCGGGCCGTGAGGTGTTCCTGAAGCCAACGGCCAACCTCAGTACCGGTGGCACGGCCACGGACATTACCGATATGGTCCATCCCGATAATATCTTTATGTGCGAGCGAATTGCACGGATCATCGGGCTTGACATCTGCGGGATTGACATCATGGCACCCGACCTGAGCGTGCCCATCCGGGAAAATGGCGGAGCTATCCTGGAAGTCAATGCAGCCCCGGGATTCCGCATGCATATCGAGCCTACAGAGGGTCTGCCGCGCAATGTGGCTGAGCCGGTGATCAACATGCTTTACCCCCCTGGAAGTTCCGCCCGCATCCCGATCATAGCCGTGAGCGGTACCAATGGAAAGACGACCACGACACGTCTGATGGCCCACATCGTGAAGCAAATGGGCTACAACGTAGGCTATACAACCACCGATGGCATCTACATCAACAATATGATGATGATGAAGGGAGATTGCACAGGACCGGTGAGCACCGAGTTTGTGCTGAAGGATCCAACGGTCAACTTCGCCGTGCTCGAATGCGCGCGGGGAGGTATTCTCCGCGCAGGCCTCGGCTTCCACAACTGCGACGTGGCGATCGTAACCAATATCGCCGAGGATCATCTCGGGCTGCAGGATATTGATACGCTTGAACAGCTCGCCCGCGTGAAGAGCGTGGTGCCGGAAAGTGTTTTTCCGGAGGGATACGCTATCCTGAACGCCGACAACGAGTGGACGGCAGGCATGGCCAAATCTCTTCAATGTAAGGTAGCCTGGTTTTCCCTGGATGAGAACAACCCTATAATCCAGAAGCATATCCGGGCCGGCGGACTGGCGGCCATCTATGAAAACGGATACGTCACCATCTGCAAGGGAACCTGGAAAATACGCGTGGACAAGGCTTCCAATATCCCCCTGACCTATGGCGGCAGGGCCATGTTCAACGTCTCCAATATCCTGCCCTGTCTTCTTGCCGGATTCCTCCGCGACTTCAAGATTGCCGATATGCGGATGGCTCTGGAGACATTCATTCCAAGTCCGGCACAAACTCCCGGACGCATGAATATGTTCCACTTCAAGCAATTTACCGTGATGGTGGATTACGCTCATAACACCCATGGCTTCATGGCCATCGGCGATTTCCTGTCACGCGTGGATGCCTCACCGAAAGTGGGCATCATCGCCGGTGTGGGTGATCGCCGCGATGAGGATATCCGGAATCTGGGTAAGGTGGCAGCCGGGATGTTTGATGAGGTAGTGATCCGGCAGGATAAAAACCTCAGGGGTCGCACCGAACAGGAAATCATTGAACTGATGACCGAAGGAATTCACAGCGTGGATAAGGAGCGCAAGGTCACGATTATCCCCAAGGAACCACAGGCCATCGAGTATGCTATACGCAGTGCAGTGCCCGGCTCATTTATCACCATCTGCTCAGATGTGGTGCCCGACGCACTGGATCAGATCATGCGATACAAGGAAGAGGAAGAGCAGGGCGTGAGGCTATAGCGGAAGACTGCTGAAGAAGTCATTCCTCCTGGAAATACTGGATAATGGCCCGCTTGATCAAGGTCTCCTGATCGGCAGCTGCGAGAGCAGGAAGGTCTTCCACCTTGCGGAAATGTGGCCAGCCTTCTTCATCCCGACCCTCAAATGAATAGTATCCATAAGGTTCGAGCAGAGTGCAGATGGCAATGTGCATGAGCTCAAGCTTCTGGTCTTTCTTATAATGGGCAGGCTCATGTCCCAGTTCCTGGATGCCGATCAGAAATAGCAAGGCGGCATAATCCAGCGTCTCGCCAAAATGGGCGGAAACACGGGTCACCGTGTCCTGATATTCCTTTTCAAAGGCGTAATCCATGCAGTGATTCAATATGGCCGCAAATGTGAACAAATTTTGGAACAGACAACCCAAAGAAGATGGGTTCGTCTGATCAGTGGAGTATCTTTGCCACGCTAGTTACCTACATCTGATTCTGAAAAACAATGTCTTTTTTACTTCGATCCTTGTCAGCCCTGCTCGCTTTGTGCAGCCTTACTCTGGCTACAGCTCAGATGCGCACAGAGATGCTGGACTCTCAATTCAAGGTCCTCTCCGCCGAATCGGCTAATTTGGTTAAATACGTCCGGGAAGTCACCCCCGAAGCAGATGGATCATTCCTGGTAAAAGTGAACTTCAAAACAGGAGAGATGATGATGACCGGCCGCTACCTGGATGATGAGTTGCAAATAGAGGATGGTCTTTTTACATTCTTCTACGCCAACGGAACAACAGAATCCACCGGTCGTTACCGCAACGGTAATAAAGTGGGAGCATGGAAGCGCTGGAATTACGATGGCAGGTCCAAGCCCGACCGCCTTTACCCGGATGAGAATTTTCGTCGTTCCACCCGCACCACGGCAGCTGCCAAGTTTCCCGGTGGCAGGGAAGCCCTGCGCAAACTGGTAAGCGATAGTCTGCAATACCCACAGGAAGCCCGGGAGCGCAAGCTGGAAGGTACCGTTTATGTCACCTTCATCATCGATGCTGCGGGCGATGTGCGTCAGGCGGAAGTAACCGAGGGTGTGCACTACCTCCTCGACGAAGAGGCCCTGCGCTTTGTGTCCAAAATGCCTGCCTGGACTCCGGCCCTGAGACAGGGTGTGCCGATTGATACCAGTTTCATTATGCCTATTACGTTTAGCCTGAAAGAGAAATCACCTTCTGCAGCCAGCGGGTCCACAGGACAGAATATCCGGAAGAGAGAATAATGAATCCCGTCAGGGTTTCAGCAAGCCCCCCGCCTCAGGCAGGGGGCTTTTTTTTGAAACCATCGGGGCTGGGCGTCTTAAATTCCATCGACCTGCTTATTTTTGCCGCCCGCTGCAGCGGAAGACTCGCTCTTCTGTCAGGCGACTTTTCGGGATGTAGCTCAGTTGGTAGAGTACACGTCTGGGGGGCGTGTGGTCGCAGGTTCAAGTCCTGTCATCCCGACATCAACAGGTTCCAAAGGCAGGTGCCTTTCGGAACAACCTATGAGGCAGTGTGCGCGCTGCCTCTTTTCTTTGCAGCGCCATGAACATCTCCATCAACTGGCTGCGCGAATACGCCGGCACCGCATTATCTCCCGCACAGATCGCCGAAGTCCTCACCGCCATCGGCCTCGAGGTAGAATCCATCGAGCAGGTGGATGCCGTTCCCGGCGGGCTCCGCGGTGTAGTCGTGGGAGAGGTACTCGCATGTGACAGGCACCCGGATGCTGATCGCCTGAGCATCACACGTGTGGACCTCGGGCGGGGCGAGCCTGTGCAAATCGTATGTGGTGCACCCAATATCGCCACCGGTCAAAAGGTGCTCGTGGCCACCGTGGGCACCACCCTCCATCCCTCTTCGGGTGAGCCGATCATCATCAAAAAGAGCAAGATCCGCGGGGCGGAATCCCAGGGTATGATCTGCGCCGAGGATGAACTCGGACTCGGCGAAGGCCACGATGGTATCCTCGTGATGGATGCTTCCCTCGCACCGGGCACCGAAGCCGGGGAAGCGCTCGGACTGAAAACGGACTATATTCTTTCCATCGGACTCACTCCCAATCGCACGGATGCCTTTTCCCACATGGGCGTGGCCCGTGAGCTCTGCGCAGCTCTGACCCACATGGAAGGCCGCACTGGCGAGGAGATACCGCTGCACTCGCCGGATGTATCTGCCTTTTCTACCGGGGCCGAAAAGCCCAGGGTGCTCATTGAAGTGCACGACCCGGAGGCCTGTCCGAGATACACCGGCCTCTTCATTGACCGGGTAATGGCCGGGCCTTCGCCCGACTGGCTGCGCGAGCGCCTGGCTGCCATCGGAATCCGGTCTGTCAATGTGGTGGTAGATATCACCAACTATGTGCAGCACGAGTGCGGACAGCCTCTTCACGCCTTCGATGCCGACCGCATAGAAGGAGGTAGGATAGTGGTACGCCGCGCCAAAGCAGGCGAGGTGCTCACTACACTCGACGGGATCAAGCGCACACTCCATGAGGAGGACGTGGTGATTGCCGATGCCGTTAAGCCGATGTGCCTGGCGGGAATTTTCGGCGGATACGATTCTGGTGTGAACGAGCAAACAGAACGCATTTTTCTCGAGAGTGCGGTGTTCCATTCATCTGCTGTACGCAAAGCGGCGCGCAGACATGCGCTCCACACCGATTCCTCTTTCCGCTTCGAGCGGGGCACCGATCCCGAGCGCGTGGACTGGGCGCTGCAACGGGCGGCAATGCTCATCACTCAATACGCCAGTGGGTCATGCACCTCACCACCGGTCGACTTTACCGCTCAGCTGTGGTTGCGACCCCGCGTCACCCTCCGACACGAGCGCACAACCCGGCTTATCGGCAAGCACATTCCCGAAGACCGGATCCGGGGCATTCTTGCCGCTCTCGGATTCCAGATTCTCAGCGAGGAGAAAGGTGTTCTTCACCTCGCCGTGCCAGGATGCCGGGTAGATGTGACCCGCGAAGTGGATGTGATCGAGGAAATTCTCCGGATATACGGATATGATCATGTCGAGCTGCCTCGCGGTATGCGCAGTGCGCTGGCTCCGGCCCCCAAGCCAGACCCTGAGCGCGTGTCAGAATCCATCGCATCAATGCTGGCCGCGCAGGGTTTCAGCGAAATGATGAATATGTCCATGACCCGCGCCAAATATGCCTTGCTCAGTGATGATCCCGACTTTAGCGAGTCCACCGCAGTGGATCTCCTCAATCCCCTGAGCTCTGACCTGGGGATAATGCGTCAGACGTTGCTCTGGGGTGCACTGCAGACCGTGCATGTGAACCAGAACCACCGGCAGCTGGATCTCCGGCTGTTTGAGTTTGGCAAGGAATACCGCGTGTATGAATCCGGATACCAGGAGGTTGCTAAGCTGATGCTGGTGCTCACCGGTTCACGATACCGGGAGAGCTGGAACACACCGCGGGAGGCCGTGTCTTTTGTGGATGCACGGACGGCGCTTGAAGCCGTGTTCAGGGCCTGCGGACTGAAGGGCTGGAAGGCCGGAGCCACGGCTTATCCATTCTTTGGTGAAGGGATGGAATGGTCACGCGGCCGTGAAGTGATAGCTCGTGCCGGTCGGGTGAGCTCATCTATACAGGATGAGTTTGATATCAAAGGCGATGTGTGGGTGGTGGATATTGAATGGGATGTGCTGATGAAGTCATTGCCTTCTTCAGAAGTCGTTTACCGCTCGCCTGAACGCTATCCGGCTGTTCGCCGTGACCTGAGCCTTCTGCTCGATCGAAGGGTCACCTTTGCCGATGTGGAAGCCGCCGCATTGGCGGCCGATAAGAAACTGCTCCGCGAGGTGAATCTCTTCGACGTGTATGAAGGAAAGAATCTGGAGTCGGGCAAGAAGTCATACGCACTGAGCTTTATTCTTCAGGATGCTACACGCACCATGACAGACCAGCAAGTGGATGGGGTAATGGAGAATATCCGGAAGACACTGGAGTCGAAGCTCGGCGCCACCTTGCGCTGACGGTTTTTTTTACATGGCAGCAATAAGCAGTTCAAGAGGTTTCCACGGCAGATCGAAGGTGCCTCCAATGATTTCATTGGTGAGCGTACCGTGGTACATGTACACCCCATTCCGGAATCCTTCATGATTCTTTACGAGGTTGGCAATGCCGCCTTCGTCCCCCATGCTCAGCAGCACCGGTGCGAAGATGTTGCTCAGAGCATAGGAGGCGGTTCGCGAAACGCGAGAGGCCACGTTGGGCACACAGTAGTGAATGACACCATGCCTTCTGAACGTTGGATTTTCGTGCGTAGTCACGTAGCTCGTTTCGAAGCATCCCCCCTGGTCGATGCTGATATCCACGATCACACTGCCATATTTCATGGAGGATACCATTTCATCATTGACCACCACAGGGCTGCGTCCTTGCACACCGTGCAGTGCACCGATGGCCACATCGGCCGATTCGAGTGCGCGGCGCAGTTCAGAGGGCTGAATGGTGCTCGTCCAAAGTCGCACACCGAGGTCAGTCTGAATGCGGCGCAGCCGGTACACGCTATTGTCAAACAGCTTCACGCTTGCCCCGAGTCCGAGTGCTGCCCGGGTGGCAAATTCACCCACGGTTCCCGCCCCGATAATAACCACCTCGGTAGGCCGCACACCGCTGATTCCACCGAACATGAGACCTTGTCCGCCGTGCGAATGACTCAGGTATTCGGAAGCGATGAGCACAGCGGTATTGCCTGCGATTTCACCCATCGCGCGTACGATGGGATAAATACCAGAATCGTCCTGGATGAAGTCCCACGCCACGGCGGTTATCTTTCGCGATGACAGGGATTTAAAGTATTCCTGCGACTGCACAGGCAGGTGGATGGCGCTGATCAGGGTTTGCTTCCCGGGCATGAGGGTGACTTCTTCCGGACTGGGCGGTGCTACTTTGAGGATGATGTCGGCCTTGAACACATCCGCGGCGGAGTACACGATGCGCGCTCCTGCCTCGCTGTAGTCGTGGTCCTGAAAGTTGGATTCCTTGCCGGCGTTGGTCTCCACGATGACTTCATGGCCGTTGCTCACGAGCAGGGCCACGCTTTCCGGAACGAGAGCCACGCGCCTCTCCTGAAAAGAGGTTTCGCGGGGAATCCCGATTACGAGTTCGGACTTGCGGCGGGCCACGGCGAGCATTTCTTCCTGAGGGAGCAATGCTGCTTCCTGCGCGAGTGCCCGGATGCCTTCTTTTTTCATGGGGAGATGGAAGTAAAGGTTTCACAAGGTAGCCCCGATTTTCGGGTCGGCGTCTACCCTGGAGCAGGAATTATCCACGCACCAGGTGGGGTTTTGGAATCCCGGAATCGGGGGCGAGCGCGGAGGATTCACTCCGAATCCCTATTTTCGCTCCGCAAAACCAAACCCCGTAACGTTACCCATGGCCTCCCAGACTGGAAATAAGGAAAGCGTCATCTTCCTGTGGACCATTGTTCCTCTCGCAGCAGTGCTGACCTTGCTGTTTGTGCGCTGGAATCACAACATCACACAGCCGAAGGAAATGCTGACGGGTGATCGCCCTGCTCAGGTGGTGGAAATGCCCGCTGCTCCTGTAGCCCCTGTTGCGGATAGTCTGGCGGCTCCTGCCGACTCACTGTCTGCGGCCCCTGCTGCTCCTGCAGCCCCATAATCGGGGGCTCAAGGCAGAATGACTGTTCTGTTTATCCCGTCGGACTCGATGCGAACGGGAATGGCATTCTCGCCTGCTATAGATTCCACCAGTCCCGGCCATTCAATGAACACGTATCCGGGATGGTCCAGGTATTCTTCGATTCCGAGGTCGAGGGCTTCCTCCAGCCTTTCCAGCCGGTACAGGTCCATGTGGATCACTTTCCGCCCGTCAGCAGTTGTATAGATATTTACGAGAGAAAAGGTGGGGCTGACAGCTCCGGCAGCTCCTGATTGCCGGCACACCTCGCGCACAAAAGTTGTCTTGCCGGCGCCCATCTCCCCGCTGAGCAGAAACAATCCGCCCTGCGGCCACTGCGATAAGAGCACAGAGGCTGGTATGGAGAGGGATTCAACGGTTGGGCAGAGGAATTCGGGCATGGTCATCGGGGCTGGAGAACCGCAAACGGAATCAGCATTTCTTCCAGAGAGATGCCACCATGCTGAAAGGTGTTCTGGTAGAATCCAACGAAGTGATTGTAGTTATTGGGATAAACGAAAAAGTCATTGTTCATCGCGAAGATGTAGGATGAGCTCACATTCATCCTGGGCAGAAAAGCATCCTGCGGATTCTTGATCTCCAATACTTCTTTCGGATTGTAGTTGAGGTTGCGACCCGACTTATAGCGCAGGTTGGAGTTGGTGTTTTTATCGCCGATCACTTTCACAGGATTCTCCACGCGCACTGTACCATGGTCTGTGGTGATTACAAGCCGGCCATTTTTTTCGGCTACCTGCCGCAGGATGTCGAGCAGCGGAGAGTGATCAAACCAGCTTTGCGTGATGGATCGGTAGGCGGGTTCGTCATCGGCGAGTTCCTTGATGACCTCCATCTCGGTGCGCGCATGGCTCAGCATATCCACGAAATTGTATACAATCACATTGAGTGAGTTGCCCAAAAGGTTGGAGAAGTTGTCGGCCAGCTTCTTGCCCGCGGCATAGGAAGTAATCTTATTGTAACTCCACTTCAGATCAAGGCCCAGGCGCTTGAGTTGAGCAGCAAGGAACTCATCCTCATACATGTTCTTTCCACCTTCGTCATCCTCATTTTTCCAGAATTGGGGATACATCTTTTCCATCTCGCTGGGCAGCAATCCTGAGAACAGTGCATTCCGGGCATACTGGGTTGCAGTGGGCAAGATGGAGTAGAAGATATCCTCCTGTTCGAGCCGGAAAAACTCCTTGATCCGGGGCAGAATAACCCGCCACTGGTCGAAGCGCAGATTATCGATGACCACCATGAAAACCGGACTGGAAGTGTCTTTGAGGATTGGTGCCATGCGCTGGCGGAACAGCGTATGGGACATCACAGGCGCACCGGCTCCGTTCTTCAACCAACCCAGGTAGTTGTTTTTGATGAAGCGGGAAAACTGGTCATTGGCCTCATGGCGTTGCGTGCGGAAGATCTGAGCCATGCTTTCATCGCCGGAGCCCTGCAGTTCCATACTCCAATGCACGAGTTTCCGGTAAAAACCGGCCCATTCTTCGGCATCCATCCGGTCGCCGAGCCGCATGGATATCTCGCGGAATTCCTGTCGATAGTCACTGGTGGTTTTTTCGCTCACCAGACGCTTTTCATCCAGATTCTTCTTGATAGTGAGGAGAATCTGGTTCGGGTTGACTGGCTTGATGAGGTAGTCGGCGATTTTCGATCCGATCGCATCCTCCATGATGTGCTCTTCTTCGCTTTTGGTGATCATGACCACCGGCAGGGTAGGGTCCAGTGCCTTAAGCTCCGGTAATACCTGCAGGCCGCTCAATCCGGGCATATTCTCATCCAGAAACACAATATCAAAATGGCCTGACTTCACCTGGTCAATGGCGTCTCGGCCATTGTTGACGGTGGTGACAAGGTATCCCTTCTGTTCGAGAAAGAGAATGTGTGGCTTCAGCAGATCGATTTCATCATCCGCCCAGAGAATGCGAGGGTTATTCATATACTGGGAACAAAGGTCGGCATAAAACCGGCGAAGGGGTGAACGGAAGGATGGGCGGCGTATTATCCCGGACAATGACCTCAGAAAGCTTCACCCGTGTAGATGTAAAGTCCGTTTCCCTCAGGTGTAAGCGCAAAATCCGCCCGGATAAATATGTCTTTTTTCGGGAATACCATGAACCGAAGGCCAGCGCCAATCGCGGGATGCCATTGTTCACGAGCGAGCATCGATGTATTCGGGGAAACGGTGCCGGCCGATGCGAAGAGCACTCCGCCGAAGCGCTTACTGAAGGGAAATGGCAGCCAGCGATATTCCGCCTGTGCAGCCACAAAATTGCGGTCGCGGAATCGGCCGGTGTAGTAGCCGCGCATGAGCATTTCTCCACCCAACATGGCCAGTTGATTGAAGGGCACTTCGCCGCCCATGAAGGCACCGCTGGCCTGCAGTGCAAGCACCTGATTTTTCCTGAAATCTTTGAAAAGCCGCACATCAGCTACCACGGTGTTGAATGCGAATTCACTTCCCCACGTGTTGTCGTAGTGCAGATAAGCGAGTTCGGCAAACGCTCCTTTGCGCACATTCAGCGGATTGTGCCGCGAGTCGTACACAACTCCGAAGCCCAGACCCAGATTGGATGTGCCGCGCGCTCCGGGCAAATTGCGGTGGGATTCTTCCGCTTCATTCGCGAATTGCACATTATAGAGCTGCTGGTAGTCGAGTTCAAGCCCCACGAAGAGGTTGGGCAGTACCTTGCGAAGTACGCGCTCCTTGATCAGCGTATAATCCGCCTGAAGCACGGTTTCATCTTCTTTGCGCGCCTGTGGCCCCACGCCGTAATAGAACAATGGAAAACGCTGAAAGCGGAGCCGCCCGAGAAAAAACCAATTGTCGTCATGGCCGTAGAGAAAATGATCGAACCATGCGCCATACTGCTCGTTGACAGTAGCAAACAGGAACGCCTGTATTTCGCTGAGCCGGTTGTCCGGATTTTTACGCGCGTTGTAGAGGTAGAGTCCGGATGCTCCGACTTCCAGACTCGTTTCAGGCGAATAGGCAAATACCGGATAGAATAACAAGCGCGCTTTTCCGCCATCCAGCGAATCATTCAGAAATCGTTGTCCGATCGCCATTACGCGCCGTCCGAAACCCTTGCGGTTTTTGTCCTGCGCCCAGCTGCGCGCAGTGAGCATACAAAGCGCTGCGATGAATGAAATACGGAGTATCGTCCGAGGCATGTGCCGCAAGTTAAGGGTGCGCACGCTTCGACAAGAAAACGATCAGCAGGCAGGCGGCATTCTGCCGTACCATTGTGACCTGAATTATTCATATGCTTAAAAAACTCCTCCCAATTCTGCTCGCGCTGATGACGTTGTATACGCTTTATGTGTATTACGACTCAGTCATTCACATTCAGTATATCACTACCGATGAAATGGGAATGGAGAAGGAGGTCGATGAGTACGGCAATCCCTTGCTTGAAATTTTTTTGGGCCGGGCTGCAACAGATGAGGATGGTTCCTTTCGCGTATATCATCCGCTGAACCGGGTAGGTACGCTGCTGCACACCACAATGGCGATCCTGCTGCTCGCGGGAGTCGTGCGCTGGTTTTTGAAGCGCGGTCAGCGCAATACCTGGCTCGTATTCACTCTGCTCACGTACTTCTGGGGCAAGGTGTCGCACATTGCTGTGATGCTGATGGGCAAGCTGGTGCATGCATTGGAAGTGCAATCGCTGATGCCCTATTTCAGTTCGGGTGCAGCGTGGTACTGGATACTGTTTGGAGTGCTCTACCTCGCGGCGGTTGCTGCTGCGATCAAGGGACTGCTGGACGGGCAAACGGAGGAGCGCAGCGCGTTACCTGCCGGAGGCATTGCATCGTTTCAGGGTATGCGCGCCGTGCACATGGTGGTGGATCGTATGTTTTTGTTGTTCCTGGGCTCTCAGTACTTTCTGATGAATTATGTGCAGATTTCCTTGTCGTCCTCACGCCGGTTTTCAGAGTTTGATCCGGAGTATTATCAATTAATTGGCTCCCTGCACTGGATCTTCGCCACGGTGCTGGCCTATTTTCTTACCGAGCGTTTATTCGGCATGTCACCGGGCAAAGTACTCACCGGCCTGCGTGTGGTGAAAGCCGACAGCAACGCACCGGTATCCACGGGAAGCGCTCTGGGCCGGAGTCTGGCGCGCTTGATTCCGTTCGAGAACTTCTCCGCACTGGGTCATCGCATGTGGCACGACAGCATCACGGGCACGCAGCTGGTATATGCCGGCGCCTCACATTGGCTTGCCCGTCAGTCGCGCATCATCATCACTGCTTCTGTCATTATGCTGGTGTTCAGCGCATGGGTGGTTGTGGGATTGGTGACTGACATTGCGGACATTGGTTCGCGCAGTGGGTATGATGTATCGGATCACTCCAAGTTGCCTTATCTCGTCGTGTACGCCGGGTTCATTCCCTTCTGGTTCATTTTCGCCGGATGGATGGCGGCCGTGGCAAATGGCGCCGACAATCTCATTTCCGAAACGCACCGCGACAGAGGCGCGTATCTTCTTGAGGTATGGGCGTGGCTGATTCCCTTTGCGCATTTCATTATGCCCGGACGCACACTCTACACGCTGCGGGAAAATATCGCGTTGAAATATCCTGACCACCCGGGAATAGAACAACTCGAAAGGGCGGAGCGCACGTTCAAAGTGCTGTTTCATATTTTCTATGTGTTGTTCGTCTTTGCTGTCATTGCCCTTTTGAGCGACAATTCACGATTTGGAATCATCTCTGCGGCGGTGATCTCCATTCCGGGATTGATCTGTCTGTTTGCAGGCATGATTGCGTATGCCCGTGCTGTGGGACGACTGGAGGTGTGAAAGGCGGAGCACATCGTGCACCGCGAGGTTTCTGCCACGCGGGTGGTGAATGTGCGCACCTTGCCCGCAGGTGCATATATGATTCAGGTAAAAAGCGCCACCGGCTGGCACAGCGGGCGGCTGCTGAAGTACTGAATCGGCCATCCGCTTTACCTTCGCGGGGTATGTCCACCCGCCGCAAAATTCTCAACGATCCGGTGTACGGATTCATCACGTTCCGCCATCCGCTGGTGCTCGAGCTGATTGACCATCCGGTTTTTCAGCGCCTGCGCCGCATTGCGCAGCTCGGACTCAGTCACCTCGTGTACCCGGGCGCTCTGCACAACCGCTTCCAGCACGCCATCGGAGCCATGCACCTCATGCAGAATGTGGTGGATGAATTGCGCCTGAAGGAACATAAAATTACTGAAGATGAAGAGGTGGGTTTGCTGCTGGCTGTATTGCTGCACGACATCGGGCACGGACCGTTCAGTCATGCGCTCGAACATTCCATTGCCGACGGAGTGCATCATGAGGAAGTGAGCGCGCTTGTGATGCAGCGGCTGAATGAAGAATTCGGTGGCAAGCTCGATCTCGCAATCCGGATTTTCAATAATCAGTATCCAAAGAAATTTCTCCACCAGCTCGTGAGCAGTCAGCTCGACATGGACCGGCTGGACTACCTCGCGCGCGATAGTTTTTTCAGCGGGGTAGTGGAAGGACAGGTGGGCAGCGAGCGGATACTCAAGATGCTCGATGTGGTGGATGATCACCTGGTAGTGGAGGAGAAGGGCATTTACAGCGTAGAGAAATTCATAGTGGCGCGGAGGTTCATGTACTGGCAGGTGTATTTGCACAAAACAGTGCTCAGCGCCGAATACATGCTCGTCAATGCCTTGCGCCGCGCCAAAGAACTCGCGGGCCGGGGAGAAGAACTCTGGTGTTCGCCGGCGCTCCGCTATTTTCTGTACAACCAGGTTACATCGTCGCACTTTAAACAGCATCCTGAAGCGTTGCATCATTTTACCCGGCTGGATGATTTTGATATTGCTGCTGCGCTGAAGGTGTGGCAGGATCATCCCGATAAAGTGCTGAGTGAATTATCGTCGCGCATCGTGAACCGGGAGTTGTTTAAGATAGAAGTGCAGCGCGAACCCTTCAGCGATGCCGCACTGCAGGAAAAATTGAATGATGTAGCGGTGCGACTTCATCTCACGCCGGAAGAAGCGCGCTATTTCGTCATTCGCGAGCGCGTGGACAATATTGCCTACAACAGCACGAACGATATCATCCGTATCCGCATGAAAGACGGTAGGGTGATCTCCGCCTCCGAAGCCAGCGATCACCTCAGTCTGGAGCGGTTGAGTGAAAAGGTGGAGAAGTGGTTTTTGGCGTATCCGCGCGGGTAAGTGGTTTAGTATGTAAGTATGTAAGTATGTAAGTATGTAAGTATGTAAGTATGTAAGTATGTAAGTATGTAAGTATGTAAGTATGTAAAAGGGCTTGGCGGGAGCCCGATCCGGTAAATTTATTGTTCAAACAATTTCATGAATCTTCATGTGTCTTAATGCCTTCGTGGTAATCGTTTTTCCATCCATTCACTCGGACTCTTTTTACGCAAATTGATTCACGCATGGATTACGCGTATTTTAGTATGCGTAAATATTCCAAGCTATGCCACGCCGAAAACAATCAGATCCCAATTTCAGGGTAAGCCTGCGTCACCACCTTGCGCTTACTCAAAGTGAATTCGCCACGATGCTCGGTCTGAGCCGCGATGTCCTGCAGAATGTAGAACTGGGAAGAAGCAGAGCACCGCAAACCAAGGCCATGCTGAAGTGGGCTGCGCTTGAGACGGTGTTCAGCAAAGCAGCGCCCAAGGTGCCTGAGCAATGGTATGATGAAAAGCGGGCCAAGGCTGAACTCGACAAATGGCGCAGCCGGCAGCTTGCGTTGTGGACCTGGAAACTGGATGAGAGCAAGCGCGCGCTGGAGCAGATGGAGGCAGTATACCAGGCGAGCCTTCATGCGCTCGGGCATCTCTCCCGCATCGCTGCGGGTGAGCCCCATTCCGTGCTCGGACGCAGTTTGGAAAAGCTCGTCCGCCACAGGCATACCAAGCGCCTGAAAGCCAACAGCCTGCTCCATCAGGAAAAATTGCGGATACAAATCGCGGTGATTCAGGCGCAGGTGAAGGCGCTGGGCGAGGTGGGGTAGGGTTTTTTCACCACGAAGGCATTAAGGACCACGAAGGTGCCTGATTTATTCCGCTCGCAAATTCTACGCATCGTAAATCACGTATTCGTTATGCGTAACCAATTATGCGTAAAGGATGAAGGTGCTGAGAAGGAACGATCACATCGCTTGATAACTATCCACCTGCCGCATGCCCTTGAAAATCATGTATGATACGAAGCAGTGAAAGAGGAAGGGCAGCCAGATTCCGAATCCCAGAAAAATGAGCGCATCGAGGCCGTAAAGGATAAGTCCGATG
>CANGTU010000040.1 GCA_947456965.1 Flavobacteriales bacterium | reverse complement strand
GGACGTTGCACCCGGTACAATACACCCGATTGCAGCATTCACCGCTGGAGGGATGCGATCATGGAACTGCGGCGTATCCTGCTGAGTTGCGGGCTCTCGGAAGAGCTCAAATGGAGCAACCCATGTTATACGGATCAAAAGAAAAACATCTGCATAATCGGTGCCTTTCGCGAATGGTGTACCATCAGTTTTTTCAAGGGAGCTCTGCTGAGCGACTCAAAAGAACTGCTTGAAAAGGCCGGAGCACACACACACTCAGCACGGGTAGTACGAATCACCTCCGTGCAGCAGGTATTGCAGCACGAGGACACGCTGCGCCAATTCATTCATGAAGCCATTGCACTCGAACGCGAGGGAAAGAAAGTCATGGTTGAAAAGCAGCCTGAACCCATGCCCGCGGAGTTCGTTGCAGTACTCAATAAAAATGGTGCATTGAAACGCGCCTTTGAAGCACTCACCCCCGGCCGTCAGCGCGGATACATCCTCCACTTCTCCGAACCCAGACAATCCAAAACCCGCGAGTCACGCATCGAAAAATGCATCCCCATGATCCTCGAGGGAAAGGGGATACATGATGACTATAAGAGGAAATAGATTCTAGATATTAGATACTAGATTCTAGATACTAGATACTAGATAACCTTTCCTGTGCGGGGGTCTTACAGAAAAGCACCCATGATGCCTATACACTAGCATACTAGCACACTAGCATACTAGCATACTACCACACCCGCAGACTAGTTCATCATTTCTTCTTCTTCTTCTTCTTTCCATCAGCGCGCATGGGCTTATCAGAGAAAATCGCATTCCAGTCATACTTCGGAGCGCCTTCGCTCTTCTTGCCACCGGGGCCCTTTCGGTCCTTCTTACCCTGATAACCTTCGCCCTTGCTGCGGAATGATTTTCCACTTCCGCCGGGCTTGTCGCTCCGGAGGCGAGTGCGTGAAATTCCCGCCTCCTTGTTACCGCGTGATTCAACGCGGATGGTGCGGCCCTTGATGTTGGCGCCGTGCAGACCTTTCATCACGGCATCCACCACTTCTGTGCGCACCTCAACGAGTGAGAAGGTGTTCTTCACATCGGTGTAAGTCACGTCGGCATTGCGAATACCTGCGCGCTCGGCAATGAAATCCTTCAGCGTACCGAAGTTGAATCCTTCGAGCTGTCCGACATTCATATAGAGTTTCACCACATCCGAACGGGTACCCTTGCGCTCACCACCGCTTCCGCGTTCAGTGCCTGAATTGAGATCCGGAGCTTGCTTGTAGTATTCGAAGAAGCGATTGAATTCAATGGACACAATGCGCTTGATGAGTTCTTCTTTGCTGAGCTCATTCAGTTCTTCAAACGCTACGGGGAGATAGGGCTCGATAGACTTCTCATCCACAGCCACATTGTGCAGTTTCTTGAGGAGGAAAATCAACTGCTGTTCGCACACCTCCATACCCGTGGGAATCTGAGCGCGTGTGAATGATTTGCCGATTTTCTTTTCAAACTCACGGATGCGGTTTTGCTCGCGCATGTTTACCATGATGATACTCATCCCGGTTTTACCGGCGCGTGCGGTGCGACCGCTGCGGTGTGTATAGTTCTCGGTTTCTTCCGGGATGTTGTAGTTGATGACGTGAGTGACATCATTCACGTCAATACCGCGTGCAGCCACATCAGTAGCAACAAGAATCTGAAGTGCGCGGCTGCGGTAACGCTTCATCACCAGGTCGCGCTGGGCCTGACTCAGGTCGCCGTGCAGAGCATCCGCGTTGTAACCATCCTTGATAAGCTGGTCAGCGATCTGCTGCGTTTCAGCCTTGGTGCGGCAGAATACAATCGCGAAAATATCCGGGAAGAAATCCGCGATGCGCTTCAGAGCGAGGTACTTGTCCTTCTGATGCACCACGTAATACACGTGTTCAATATTCTCGTTGCCCTGGTTTTTTTGTCCCACGGTAACCTCGAGCGGATCGCTCATATACGTGCGCCCGATGCGTGATACCTCAGGCGGCATGGTAGCACTGAAGAGCCACGTATTTTTCTCGTCGGGAGTTTCAGAAAGAATCTGATCCAGATCTTCCTTGAAACCCATGTTCAGCATTTCATCCGCCTCGTCGAGGACTGCGAAATCCACGGTAGAGAGATCAATGACTCCGCGCTCGATCATATCGACCATGCGTCCGGGCGTACCCACGATGATTTGCGCACCGCGCTTCACCTCTTTGATTTGTCCCTCGATGCTGGCACCACCGTAGATAGCAACCACATTGGGAGATCCGCAGTACTTGGTAAAGTTCTGCAGGTCGCGGGTGATCTGCATGCACAGTTCGCGTGTCGGGCAGAGAATCAGCGCCTGCGTATCGCGGCGGTTGAAGTCCACCAGCGAAGCCAGCGGCAAACCGAACGCAGCCGTTTTACCGGTGCCGGTTTGCGCCAGCGCAATCATGTCGCGCGTGTCGGTTAATAAAGATGGAATGGCCTGCTCCTGTATGGGAGTAGGGGTTTCAAAGCCAAGATCCACAATGGCTTTGAGGACCTGCTTAGGCAGGCCTAATGTGTCGAAACTCATGAAATAATTTTGGCGCCTGGCCTTGGAAGAGCAATCGACCGGCGCGTCCATTCCACCTGGCATCCGATCACGCGTGATCATGCCCCTGGAAACTGCCGTTCAAATAACCCTTGAGGGTTTTGGCGGTGCGAAGGTACGACTGATCCTGGAATAACACGATGTATTTCACGGCCTTGTTCTGCGATGAGGCACACCCGCGACATCATAAAACTGCATACCGGCGCTCAACAATTTTCAAGTGCTGCTGTTTTAGAATATAAGATTGTTCTCTAGACATGTGAATTTTATAAGCAAACCCAACTGCATAATCAGGGTTTTATGATCAATTAAATCAACCTGTTAAATCCTACATGTATGAAACCGACTCTCTCCTGTATTGCTGTTCTGACCGCCGCAATTCTGCTGCATTCCTGCACTGTAGTCCGACAAGGCGAGGTAGGCGTTCGCCGTACTCTCGGAAAGATTAATCCACGAGTTGTGGAGGCCGGCCCCCGGACATTCAACCCCTTTGTCACCACCATTATTACCGTTCCAGTGCGCACCATCAATCTCGAAGTGGCACTCGAACTTCCTTCGAAAGAAGGGGTTAACGTTACGGCCGAAATCTCCATCCTGTATCATGTTGATGGTTCGATGGCCACAAGTGTCATCGAGAACATCGGGCGCGACTATGAACGCACCGTGGTCCTGCCGGTGTTCAGGGCATCGGCTGCGGATGTATCGTCTAAATTCATGGCCAAGGATATGCACACGGGCAACCGCCTGGAGATCGAAAATCAGGTGAAGGATCAGATGAATGGACAGCTTCTCCGCCGCGGTATCATCGTTGAAGCGGTTCTGATGAAAAGCATCAAGTTACCTCCCAACCTCTACCGGGCAATTGAGGAAAAACTACAGGCTGAGCAAGATGCCCAGCGCATGGAATTCGTGCTCGAACGCGAGCGCCAGGAGGCCGAGCGGATGCGTATTGAAGCCGAGGGTATCCGCGACTTTAACCGCATCCTTGCAGAAGGACTGACTCCTGCCGTGATCCAGTTCAAGAGTCTGGAGGCCTTTGAAAAGCTTGCGGGAAGTCCGGGGGCCAAGGTGATCATCACCGACGGTGAAGCGCCGTTTTTGATTGACGGCGAGCCTCGGCAGTGAACTCCGGTTATGTGAGTTCCCGGAGGGGATCCCAGAAGTGGCGGGCGAAATCTGCAACGGCGTCGTTCACCACCTGCACTCCCTCCTGACCGAGCAGTTCCTGCATGCGTTCAGGATGTCCGAAAGCCTGCTTGCCGGTAAGCACTCCGAGGCGATTCACAACCCGGTGAGCAGGCACGTCAGCCGGTGCCCGATTCATGACCCAGCCCACCATACGGCTGCTCTTTCCTGTGCCAATGCATCGCGCAATGGCTCCGTATGAAGTGACGCGACCTGGAGGAACCTGCCGTACGATGTCGTACACAAGGTCCGCAAACGATCCTGTGCCCGTCACGTCTCGCATGAACCAGGTTGGTTACGGGCCCTCAGGTAAGTGATCTTCCTGCCCTCCTCGAGCCACATGGTTTCATAAAATGTGCGAATTCCGAGCAAGTCGCGAGTGGACTCATCTACCTCATCGCCGAAAAGGCCGTAAATATCATCGGAGGCCATCAGGATCTCCAGGCCGCTCTCCTCCCATTCCTTTCGGGTGCGACTGAACAGATCGGCATTGTCATGTTTCAGATGAATAAGGAAATCAGGCTTGCAAATTTTCCGGTATTTATCGAGGTACCAGGGAGATGTCATGCGACGATGACCGGAGCGATCCAGTGGAAAGGGATCGCAGAAGGTGATCCAGAGTTCATCAATTTCCCCAGGACCAAAAAACGCCTCGATAAACTCCACGCGTGTGCGAAGAAAAGCCACGTTGGACAACCCCGCCAGATGGGATTCCCGTGCACCCTTGTGAAACCGGTGTCCCTTTACATCCACACCGATAAAATTCACCCCAGGATAACGGCGGGCCAGACCCACTGTATATTCTCCTTTGCCGCACCCGAGCTCGAGTACGATTGGGCGATCATTGCGAAATACGTCCCGGCGCCACAGCCCTTTGCCGGCATACTCCTCATGACCTCGAATCACGGGGAGCAAGGGTGGCTCGAAGACGTGCGGAAACGCCTTATTCTCTTCCCATTTCCTTAACTTATCCTTTCCCATGGACTCGGTTACAAAAGTAGTGGGCCTGCCTACATTCACATCCGGAACTCACGCTGAATGATGAAGCGCCAACGCATCCTCTTCGCTCCGCTGGACTGGGGCCTTGGTCACGCCACACGCTGTATTCCCCTGATCCGGAAAGAGCTCGACACCGGCAACGAGGTCATCCTTGCCGCCTCAGGCCGCTCCGCAAGCCTCCTCCGCAAGGCCTTTCCAACGATCGGTGTGCATGCTATACCCGACTACGGTGTGCACTATCCATCGAAGGGTTGGCTGTTAGGCCGGCTCATCCTGCAGGTTCCGGCCATCATGAAGGCCATCCGCGCCGAGCATGTCTGGCTCGATGAATTCCTGAAACGTGAGCAGATAGATCTGGTGGTCAGCGACAATCGGTATGGCATGTATTCCCGCCGCACGAGAAGCGTTATCATCACTCACCAGCTTTTTCCTGTTGTACCTCCGCTGCTGAGCGGAATCACCCACCGGCTGGTAATGCGCCATCTCAGCCGGTTTGATGAGGTATGGATACCCGATTATCCCGGTGAAGAGAACCTGGCGGGGACCCTTTGCCACGGCAAGCTACCGCTTCATGCCCGGTTCATAGGCCCCCTCAGCCGGTTTCCGGCTGATTCGCCTGTAACGCGCCCCACAAACGCTCCCCACGTGCTGGCATTGGTGAGTGGCCCCGAACCACAACGAACTATCTTCCTCGAACAACTTCGGGAGGTGCTCAGCGCTCTCCCCATGAACTCCTGGATAGCTGAGGGCTCTCCTGAGTCTGATGCCATCAGACAGGAAGGGGCGCTGACCATCTTTCCCCATTTGAGCGATGAGCAGTTCACGGAAGCCATCCGCCTGGCGGATGTGATCATCTGCCGGTCCGGCTACACAACCCTGATGGACTTGCATACTCTCGGGCGGGATGCTTGGCTCGTGCCCACACCCGGACAAACCGAGCAGGAATACCTCGCTCACCATTTCTCTTCGAAATACGCATGGCAGGTCATACCCCAGGAAGACATCGTCAGGGAACTTCCTGAACGTCTGGCAGAGCATCTCGCGAAATCCCCATCTTCGCATCCGCATGGAACGCTCCGATGAAGACTACATGAAGATGGCCCTCCGGGAGGCCCAATATGCTATGGATCAGGATGAAGTCCCCATTGGATGTGTTATTGTTTGTGGCGGACAGATCATAGCCCGGGGATACAACCTCGTGGAGAAACTCCGGGACTTCACTGCCCACGCGGAAATGCAGGCATTCACGTCGGCCTCTGAATTCCTCGGTGGAAAGTCACTTCACGAATGCACGCTTTACGTGACACTCGAACCATGTGTCATGTGCGCCGGGGCTGCTTACAACACCCGGATTGGCAGGATTGTATTTGGCGCCTACGACGAAAAACGGGGCTATACCCGATTTGGGACCCATGAGGGAAATGGCCAGCCCATCGTACATCCCAAGACCGAGGTACTGGGCGGAGTGCTTCAGGAAGAGTGTTCCGGATTGCTCCGGGAGTTCTTCAGGCAGCGGAGAGATGACTGAATCTGCCGGTGTAAGGCTTACCTTTGCACCCATTCACCAAGATCAATCTTCCGAATGGATCCTTCCCCATGCAGAACAATCTCTCCAAAGAGCTGCTGGCCAATCTCCGCGATTGGATAGAAGAAGGAAAGGATACGTCCATCCGGGAAGTCCTCACTGAACTCCATCCAGCTGACATTGCCGAACTCATCAACGAGCTGAGGCGGGAAGAAGCTGTTTACCTGTACCGCATTCTTGACGAAGAGCAGGCTGCAGAGGTCATGCTCGAACTCGACGAAGGCGTCCGCGAAAAACTACTGAGCAGTCTCACCAGCCGCGAAATCGCCGAAGAGCTCATCGAAAACATCGACTCCGATGATGCGGCTGATATTCTTCAGGACTTGCCCGAGCAAAAGCTCGAGGAAGTCATGGCGCTTCTTGGAGACGAAGAGCAGGCCAGTGACATCATTGACCTGATGACCTATGAAGAGGGCACGGCAGGAGCTCTTATGGGTAAGGAACTTGTGAAGGTAAACCAGAACTGGACCGTGGCCCAGGCAATCCGGGAAATGAGGCGACAGGGAGAAGACATGGACCATGTTTACTCCATTTATGTGGTGGATGACCGGGATGCTCTGCTCGGAACGCTCAGCATGAAGAATGTGATCTTTGCATCGGCGAGCATGCGCACCACGATTCGCGAGCTTTTTCGCGAAGGCAAGGTCCGCACAGTCCATGTGAATACACCCGCAGAGGAAGTAGCCCGCATCATGAAAAAGTACGACCTCGTGGCCTTGCCGGTGGTCGATGATCGCGGTATGCTGCTCGGTCGCATCACCATTGATGATATCGTGGATGTGATGCAAGAAGAAGCCGACAAGGACTACCAGCTGGCCAGCGGTATCTCTGAAGATGTAGAGTATGGCGACAGCATCCTGACTCTCACACGGGCGCGCCTTCCCTGGTTGCTTATAGGAATGGCAGGAGGAATGTGCAGCGCTTACTTCATCGGTGTATTCGATATTGAAACCTATCCGCAGATGGCCATCTTCATGCCCCTCATTGCTGCTACCGGAGGCAACGTAGGAGTGCAATCGGCGGCACTTGTGGTAAAGGCACTGGCCAATCAGAGCGCTCTGGACGAAACCCTCTGGCAAAAGCTCGGTAAGGAATTTGGCGTTGGTCTGCTGAATGCGACGGTATGCTCCGTGATCATTATGATTGCATCGCAACTCTTCCACTTTGAACTTGCTCTGGGCATCACAGCAGCCGTTGCCCTATTCAGCGTGATCCTGTTTGCAAGCATCTCTGGCACCTGGATACCCCTCACTCTCAATCGCTTCGGCATTGACCCCGCGCTCGCCACCGGACCGTTTATCACTACGACCAACGATATCATCGGGCTGATTATCTATTTCAGTGTAGGGCATTATTTTCTCCAGCGCATGGGAGATATTACACTCAGTCTTTTCTGAAATGGCCGCCCCTCGCGTACTCTTCATCGAATCCGTTCATCCCGAACTCAGCAAACGACTGGAAGATTCCGGATTTGTGTGTGACCACCTTTACGATCATTCCCGGCAGGATATACTGCATACACTCCATCTATACACCGGCGTAGTGGTGAGAAGTCGCATCACCATAGACCAGGAATTTCTTGATCATGCACCCAGGCTGAGATTTATTGCCCGATCAGGTTCAGGACTTGAGAACATAGATGTGGCAGAGGCCGGGGTCCGGGACATACGTCTGTTCAATTCACCAGAAGGAAACCGCGATGCTGTTGGCGAACATGTAACGGGTATGCTGCTTACGCTGATGAACCGTTTGCACATCGCAGACCGGCAAGTTCGAGGCGGCCAATGGCTGAGAGAAGAAAACCGGGGAGTGGAAATTGCGGGCAAGACATTGGCCATTATTGGCTATGGGCAAATGGGCAGCTCCGTTGCCCGTAAACTAAGTGGATTCGGTTGCAGAATTCTCGCCCATGATATAGCCATTTGCCACACGGCAGACAGCTATACAGAGCTGGTGCCCATGGACACCATTTTCCGGGAGGCCGATATCGTGAGTCTGCATCTCCCGCTGACACCAGATACGCTGGGCTATGCGGATGAGCGCTTCTTCCAATCCTTTCGCAAGTCCATTTGGTTCGTGAATACCGCACGCGGTAAGCATACGGACACCACAGCCCTCGCGAATGCCCTAGAAACAGGCCGTGTGCGCGGAGCCTGTCTGGATGTGCTGGAGTATGAGAAGGCTTCGCTGGAAGGACTTGATCTCAAGGAAACACCACATGCATGGCAACGTATCATCGCATCTGACCGGGTATTGCTAACACCTCATGTTGCAGGCTGGACGACTGAGAGCTATCTCCGACTCTCCAGTGTGCTCGCTGATAAAATTCTTGCCTGGTGGGCAATGGAAATCAGTGGCTGACGCGCTCGAGCTCGTCCACCCACCGGGACATCTGCTGAGAGCTGTAGGCAGCGTCTGGCTCAAAAAGCCGCTCTCTTGGATTGTAGATAATCCGGCCATATGGCTCAGCCAGAAGCTGGCGACTGAAGCCATCTGGCACCCGCTCCAGATAGATATCCAGCAACAATGCAAAGCCCCGCTTCCAGGCCTTCTCCTCCGGGCCATGCGTGTCTACGATGATGGGCTTGGCATCTGTAAACGTGTGACGAAAGATGACTTTGTAGGTGAAATCCGGATGGAGAAAAAACTCGTAAAACCCATCCTCCGTGCGAAATTTATGCTTCAGTGTATCTGCCGCATAGCGGATGATCTCCACCTCGCCATCAGTAACCGAGGAGTCCGACTTGAGGTGTACTTTACCCTGGATATAGAAGTCACGACCATTCTCCGACGGCAACAGCCAGTCAGGAAGGTTCTGGGCTTGCAGCAACGGTGAACACCCACCGCAAACCAAAACGAATAAGATGGCAACGCGAAAAGCCATGGGGCTAAATTAGTTAAAAAGAAGGTGGCCGTGTAAACCTGACTCCTTTTGTCATCATTCATCCTGGTGTGATCATGAAATCCTTGGGTGCGCCGATCCATGAAGCCCGCCTGAGCCGAGGGCAGGCCTTAATAGCTGGGTGGGCATTTTCAGACATGGATGCAGGCCTGCTCGCCCAGCTCGAAGCCGGCAAGCACAAGCCCCCTGCCACGATGAAGCACTCACCGCGGCCTATGACATCCCGGGGAAGACCATCATCGCGGCCTATATCGGGGATCGCATGTTCAGGGAATATGGTCCGGATCAGTGCTTTCGGGATGCCCATTCCATTGCCGAAAACCAGTTAACGTTCATTCCGGATACCCCCGCAGATCAGATACCCTCGCCATTGCGTGATGCAGTGGAGGCGTATGATAACCTGAGTAAACAATGGGGTGGACTGTTCTCTGTTGCTCCCCGCAGTCAGGATTCCGGAACCAGGATGAACCCTCCGAGGGGAGGCAATGTGAGCACAGCTGAAAACGCACGGCCTTGCCAAAACTCGCCAGTGGCATGAACGTCACCATTGATCACCCCACTTCCTCCGAATGCCAGATCATCCGAGTTCAAGCATTCCTTCCAGGCACCACCCAGAGGCAATCCGATGCGATAGCCCTCACGGGGAACAGGAGTCATATTGAGCACCACCACAACCGGCCTCCGGGCATCGCAACCCTTGCGCAGAAATACCAGCACGCCCGAGGCACGATCGCTGAAGTCAATCCATTCAAAGCCCGCGCCCTCATAGCTCGCCTCGTACAAAGCAGGTAGCTGACGGTATGCCTCATTCAGGCGGCGCACCAGTTGCTGTACCCCGCGGTGCGGATCGAATGCCAGAAGATGCCAGTCGAGACTCTGCTCGTGGTTCCATTCGGATGATTGGGCAAACTCACATCCCATAAAGAGGAGCTTAGATCCCGGATGCGTAAACATCCACAGGTAGAGAAGACGGAGATTGGCAAAGCGCTGCCAATTATCCCCGGGCATCTTACCAATAAGCGAATGTTTGCCATGTACCACCTCATCATGCGACAAGGGGAGCATGAAGTTCTCTGTGAATGCGTAAACCAGCGAGAAGGTAAGCTCGTCCTGGTGGTATTGCCGGTACATAGGATCGCGCTCGAAGTAGCGCAGGGAGTCATTCATCCAACCCATCATCCACTTCATCCCGAAGCCCAGGCCACCGGTGTAGACCGGACGAGAAACACCCGGCCATGAGGTGGACTCCTCGGCCATCATCTGCACGGAGGGATACTCCGCATAAATCGCCGAATTCATCTCCCGCATAAATGACACATTCTCGAGATTCTCCCGGCCTCCAAACTCATTTGGAATCCACTCACCCGGCTGGCGTGAATAGTCCAGATAGAGCATAGAAGCCACGGCATCCACCCGAAGGCCATCGGCATGGAATACATCGAGCCAGAACATGGCACTGCTCAGCATGAAGGCCCGGACCTCATTGCGCCCGAGATTGAAGATGTAGCTCTTCCAATCGGGATGAAATCCCTTGCGCGGATCGGCGTGCTCGTAGAGATGTGTGCCATCAAACCGGTACAGTGCATGTGCATCACCGGGAAAATGCGCCGGGACCCAATCGAGGTATACGCCAATCCCAGCCTCGTGGAGACGATCCACGAGATCCATAAACTCTTGTGGTGAACCGAAGCGCGATGTGGGAGCGAAATAGCCGGTGACCTGGTATCCCCATGAACCATCGAAAGGATGCTCCATCACTGGCATGAATTCCACATGAGTGAATCCCATGTCCAGGACATAATCCACCAGCCGGACGGCGATTTCACCATAGCTCAGGAAGCGTTCGGGCTGCCCAGGATCCCGCATCCACGAGCCCAGATGCACCTCATACACCGAGATAGGAGCCTGGAGCGAATTGCGCTGTGCGCGCTCATCCATCCAGCGCGCATCGCGCCAGGTATAAGATAAGTCCCAGGATATGGTGCCGGTGCGCGGACGTTGTTCCCAGAAGAAGCCAAAAGGATCTGCCTTTTCCAGAACCTCGCCCGAAGAGGTGGTGATGGCGTATTTATAGACCTCTCCGGCATGCAGACCTGGGATGAACCCTTCCCAGATTCCACTGCCGTCCCAGCGGGAGAACAGGACGTGTGAGCCTTTCGACCAGTGGTTAAAATTACCCGTGACAGCAACCTGTGCAGCATTAGGTGCCCACACGGCAAAGTAGGTACCTGGAGTACCCTCAACCTCCATGACGTGGGATCCGAAGAGCCGGTATAACCGGTAGTGCTTTCCGGCGCGAAACAGGTTGATATCCAGATCCGAGAATCGGGAACACCACCATACACGATCGGATGCATCCCGGGAAGCTGCGGGGTTGGTGGTCGCTAATGCGCGTGAATCAGACTTCGCAGATGAGCCAGGAGATATACGCGATGATGATTCCTTCTTGGACATAGTATGCGGCGATTAGTCTTCGAATTTCTGAAGCTCATTGATCACCTGCTCAATTCCCTTAAGGGGTATTTTAACCCAATCAGGCCGGCCATTGATCTCATAACCGAATTCATAGATGGCCTTTTCCAGCAGGTGAAGCAGGAACAAAAAATTGAGCTCGGCCTTGCTGGCAAATAGCTTCTGATCCTTCCCGAGGGCCTCGAGGTACGTTTCAGTGAAGGTCTCCCGGATGAGGTAGAACCAGCGATCTGCAGCACGCTGAAGCCGTTCCTGATTCATCTGGCGTGTTTCGCTGCTGAAGAAGAGTTTGGCGCTGACCGCGTAGTGGAAGCTGCGCACCATACCAGCCACATCTTTCAATGGGGAGTGCTTGATTTTACGCTCCACTATGGAACTTTCCGGCTCACCTTCGAAGTCAATGATGATAAAATCTCCCCCCGTATAGAGCACCTGTCCGAGATGATAATCTCCATGGATACGGGTGCGGAGTGATTTCAGCGGACGAGTCTTCACCTGACCGAAGAACTTCCTGACACGTTTCTCGTTTTCGCGCAGCATGGTAGCCATCCGACGCGCATGTTCATCCAGAGTATCGTAGTGATGACCGATCATTTCGAGACGCCCTTCGAGAAGCCGGATCAGGTGGTTATGGAGCCACTCGCGATAATCCGGGGTAAATTTCTCCACGGCAAAGGCCTTGCCTTGTGCTGACCTGCTCAGGGCCAGATGCATTCCGGCCGTGCGACGGGCGAGTAATTCAACCTGTTCAAATACGTGTTCATGGAGGGAAAAGTCCCCCTTCACAAATGCAGCGAGAAAGTCATTGAGCTCATCACCTGTAGATGCCCAGTTATCCCGGGCAGCATCCACCTTAGTCATCATCAGAGCGAAGGTGATGGGCGGGATATTTCTGCGCTCCCAGATCAGACTCCCGCAGTAGGCGGGTATGTTACCGAATTCTCCCTTCTCCGTAAGGAACCGGAGCATTTCCACCTCCGGATTCACTTCCCTGAAAAGTTTCCGGTAGAGCTTCAGGAAGTAAATATCGTTATAGAACACCGAGCTGTTGCTTTGGTCAATCAGGGGATTCCGGCTGTTGTGATAGAGCTCATCCTGTTGCACATGTGCAGCTCGTCTGAAGGCCAGCACACCATCGGTAGATCTCACCTTGCTGTCGGCGATGATGAGCTCAAACAGCGCTTGCTGGAACCGCATGTCATACGTCGCATCCACGATCCAGCCTCCCCCGGCATGCAATGAGAATCCTGGCCCAGGCTGATCTCTCCAGGCGAGTGGAATCAGATAGTTTTCGGGCTCATGATCACCATAATGAACCTCCGCAATGAAAAAATAATAACGCTCACCGGCATGGTTGAGCGGAAAGCAGTGGCCGCAAAGCACTTGTTTCCATTCATATCCCTTGCCGCCAAACCAGCGGACTTGCTTGAGAAAAGAAGGAAGAGCGGCGAGTATTTCGCACGTCCATTCGGCTGATGCATCCAGCCACTGCCAGGGGCTTGCTGTCTGTTGGTTCATGATGGTCAGGCATGTTCAATCCGGAACATGTGAAACGGGAGCCGGTTGGGGTCAATCTCTACATAATTGCGGCTGCCCTTCCACATGTATTTATCGCCAGTAAAGAGATCATGAACGACGTAAGGTTGATCTTCAGTCAAGCCCGCCGAGGCCAGGGGCACGTGGAGACTGCCTGACTGCCGGTTCCAGGTATCGAAGTTGGCTACGCACAGAATCCGATTATCCGAAAACGTCTTGAGAAACCCCATCAGGTAGTCGTTCTCTGCATGCACCGGAGAATAGTTATTGGTAAACCGAAAAGCTGCATTCTCCCGACGGATGGTATTCATGCGGGCGATCACGTGCATCAGTTTGTTTCGTTTCTTCCAGTCCCAATGCCTGACCTCGTATTTTTCCGAATCGAGATACTCTTCCTTTCCCGGAATCGCTGCGTGCTCCATGAGTTCGTAGACCGGTCCGAAGATGCCATAATTCGAGGAGAGAGCTGCCGCAAGGAAATAGCGCAGGATGAACTGTGGTTCGTGTCCGCTCTGCAGGATGTAGGGATTGATGTCATGAGTATTGGGCCAGAAACTGGGCCGGAAGTACTCCCGCATCGGGCTGCGGGTCAGTTCATCCATGTACTGCATCATCTCACCCTTGGAGTTGCGCCAGGTGAAATACGTATAGCTCTGATGAAAGCCCTTCTTGGCGAGGTCTTCCATAATTCTGGGACGCGTAAAAGCCTCGGACAGGAAGATGACGTCGGGATGTTCCTTCGCGATTTCGGCCAGGCACCATTGCCAGAAGATAAAACTCTTGGTGTGCGGATTATCCACCCGGAAGATGCGAATGCCTTCTGCAATCCAGTAATCAAGGATACCCTTGAGCTCAAGCCACATAGCCTGCCAGTCATCGTTCTCAAAATCCAGAGGCAGCACATCCTGGTATTTCTTGGGAGGATTTTCAGCGTACTGCACCGTGCCATCTGGTCTCCAGCGGAACCATTGAGGATGCTGCTTCACATACGGATGGTCAGGCGAACATTGGATGGCAAAATCCATCGCTACTTCCAGGCCGAATTCACCCGCGCGGGAAATGAACCTGCGGAAGTCTTCAAGAGTACCGAGTTCCGGCAGAATATCCCGGTGCCCACCGAGTTCAGATCCTGTGGCATAAGGACAGCCGGGTTCGCCGGGCGACGCGTTCAGTGCGTTGTTCTTACCCTTGCGAAAGGCGTATCCGATCGGGTGAATAGGAGGGAAATAGACAACATCGAAGCCGAGTTCCTGAATTCGGGGGAGCAGCAATTCGCAGTCAGCAAACGTGCCATGGGACTTACCTTCAGTGGCTGCACTCCTCGGAAAGAAGGAATACCATGCGCTGAATCCTGCGCGTTCCCGGTGCACCACGAGGGGCAGGTCAACAGGCGACTCAGTGGCATGTTCCACCAACGGATAGGTGCGCAAGAACTCACGGATTCCATCGCCAGCAGCTGACTCATGGGCCTGTTCTCCCTGTAGAGCTGTTATCCATTTTGCCGCCGGTTTTCGCGCCCGTGGATATTCAGATGCGATGCGTCCGAGGAATTCGATGCCGATCTGAAGCTGGACATCCAGCTCACGGGTATCCGACTCGTTCAATCGCTTGCGGAAAGCATGCTGCCAGGTGGAAGCATGATCTACGAATGCCTTGACCCGGTATTCGAATTCACCTGTCTCCGTGCAAGGAACATGGGCCACCCAATGGTCGTTGCCCGAAGTATACATGTCGTATTCCGTCCACTTACGGCTTCCCTTTCGGCGGAAGAGCAACCAGGGGCGCACCAGATCATGGCCATCCGTGAACACATCTGCCTCAACCGTCAGCCAGTCGCCCTCAATGCGCTTGACCGGATATAACCCTCCATCCACATGCGGGATAATATGAGCGATAATGACCCGACTGCGGCCGGATCTGCTGAATGGTTGGGTCATTTTTTTCATATTCACCGAATCATGAATTCGTGGAAGTAGTGATCTATGGTGATTTTGTATTTGCCCACGGCCAGGTTGCGCGTGCCCACAGGATGCACCTTGCCGTCGATGACAAACTCCGACGCACGGAAGGGAAGCCCGGAAATCACCAGCTTGAATTTCTCCAGCGTACCCGTATACTGTCCGATGGTGTGCTGGCGGACGCGAAGCATCTGCCGGTTGCCTTTCAGTTCAAAGCGAACCACCCGGTAGATGCTGTTCTTGTAACCCATGTTATCTCCGTCATCCAGATAGAGAAAGCTCTCTTCATTGCCATCCTTGAAGAAAGCGTGCAACGTGATTTCCCGCACCTTCTTCTCACCCACGTATTGCATGCGCGGCCAGGTGGGAATGATGGCACCTTCCCGGATAAACAGCGGAATCTGCTGGATGGGTGCTGGCACGGTATGTTCACGCCCGCCCCTGTAATACCGGTCATCCCAGTTATGATACCACCCTCCTGAAGGGAGATATACGCTTCGTTCCCTGGCGCCGGGCTTGGAAACCGGACATACCAGCAAGTGATCGCCGAGCAGGAATTCCTCGTTGCGGTAGTAGGTTTCGTTATTGGACTGATCAGCAAAAACAAGTGGCCGAAGCATCGGCGTACCGTAACGGAAGTTCTGCCAGAATGTAGTATAAATATAGGGCAGCAACCGATAGCGCATCTGGATAAACTTCTTGCAAATCCCTTCATAGAAGCTTCCGAAGCTCCAGGGCTCCTGGTCAAATCCGGTTTCATTGCTCGCGCTGTGCACCCGCATAAACGGATGGAAGGCAGCCATCTGAACCCATCGGGTAAAGAGTTCACCGTTGGGCTCACCGATAAATCCGCCGATATCGCTCCCGGCAAATGAGATCCCTGAGATGCTCAGACGCTGGCATTGCTGCGAAGCGATCCACAAGTGCTCCCAGGTGGCTGTGTTATCGCCCGTCCATACACTGCTCCATTTCTGCACGCCAGCATATGCTGAACGTGTGATCACAAAAGGCCTTCGCGGCATGAGGTATTTCCTGAGGCCCTCGTATGTTGCGCGAGCCATAAGATGCCCGTAAACATTGTGTGCCTTACGATGGCTGCAGGGATCGCCGTCAAAATCGTGTCGCACATCTTCCGGAAACGTACCAATCTCAAATACAGCCGGCTCATTCATGTCATTCCACACTCCGGCCACACCATTCTCGGTGAGAATTCCGAAGAGGTTGCTCCACCATTCGCGCACGCGGGGATTGGTATAATCCGGAAACACGCATTTACCCGGCCATACATCTCCTTCCATAAAAGCACCATCCTGCCGGCGGCAGAAAACGTCCTGGCGCAATCCATCCTGATACACCGGATAATCGGGATCTACCTTGATTCCCGGGTCAATGATCACGACCGTTTTGAAACCCTCATCCGCGAGTTCGCGGGTCAGGCTCTTCGGATCTGGAAAGTGCTCACGGGAAAAAGTGAAGCACCGGAAGCCCTCCATATAGTCGATGTCGAGGTACATGACATCACAGGGAATACCCCGCTTCCTGAATTCCATCGCTACTTCCTTCACGCGCGAATCCGGGAAATAACTCCAGCGGCACTGGTGGTAGCCCAAAGCCCACATAGGAGGCAGTTCGGGACGCCCGGTGAGGTTGGCATATTCCTCGGCTACCTGCTTCAGTTGAGGGCCATAGATGAAGTAGTAGTTCATCTCTCCTCCCCTGGCCCAGAAACTGGCCACATCCTCCCGTTCAGCTCCAAAGTCAAACAGCGTGCGGAACGTATTGTCGAAGAATACCCCGTAGGCCTTGCCGTGATGCAGGCCGTAATAGAATGGGATATTCTTGTAAAGCGGATCAGTTTCGGCTCCATACGCGTAAGCATCGGCTCCGTAATTTTCAAAACGCTTACCGCGGAGCTGAAGCTCGCAGGGCTTATCACCCAGACCATAGAAGACCTCCCCTTCCTGGATCTTCTTGGATGCATATACAATCTTGCCACCCTTCCACCGGTAGTGCTGCCAGTGGAATCCCGCTTCATCATCCAGGATGACCTGTCCTTGCTGATCCGTGAGGGTTACAGCAAGATTTGACTTGCGCACCAGGCATTTCACTTTTTGCGTGATGATGCCCACGTGCTCTCCATCATCAAAAGCGCCGAGAGATACCAGACTCTCCTGAAGATCCGGAGATACGGCATAAGAAAAATCGCGCTGGAAGAACCCATCTGCAGCATAGCGGAAGCGGATCACCTGATCATTGACCACCTTCACCTCCAGAATGGTTTCGGAAGTGTGGAAATAAAAATAATGTCCTTTCTGTTCCCAATGCCGGATGGCGTCAGGGTAGTATTTGGAAGAGTACTTATCGTTCCGGGCAGCTACCTGCATGGTTGCAAAGTGTATCTGCCAAAGTTATGGGGGCTTAGTACACTACAAAGTGTATTTTATACACTTTCTTCACCAGAGCGGGCCCTTTTCTTTCGGTAGGCCTGCGCAGCAAGGGTCATGAAGGCGCCCAGACCGAGCAGTCCGAGGGCTCCCCAAATCCACGAGATGCTATCGCGGTTGACCACCAGAAAGACGATGGCGACCAACAGCAGGGTGCCTGCCTCATTCCACAGGCGCATCCTGAATGATGTAAATGCTGATGGCAAGACCCGGATGCGGTTGAATACCTTTTGCCCGTAGAGCTGATAAGCCAGAAGGCAAGCAATAAAGAACAGCTTCAGGTGCATCCAGGGTTGGCTGAGATATGCCGGCATCTGGATCAGGAGCCAGAATCCGCTGATCAGGGTGAGGATCGCGGAAGGCCAGGTAATGATATACCAGAGCCGGCGTTCCATGATGGCATACTGGGCCAGCAGGATGCCGCGGTCAGGATCGGGTTTGCGGGCAGCTTCAGCATGGTACACGAATAACCGGAACATGTAGAAAAGGCCCGCAAACCAGGTGACCACGAAAATGATGTGGAGGGACTTGAGAATCAGGTAAGGCATGGCATCAGGTTGCGCTGGACAAGATACACGGGGTAACTCACTGGAAGAGTGCCCTGAGTTCGCTCGCCTCCTCGGGCTTCATGCGGCCGGCGAGTATGAGCCGAAGCTGTCTGCGTCGAAGCGCACTCTCATAGCGCCGCCTCTCCTCCTCCGTTTCGGGAATCAATTCGGGCACATTGATCGGACTCCCGAGCTGGTCCACCGCCACAAACGTGTAGATAGCCTCATTGCACTTGATCTTCTCGCCCGTGGTATGGTGCTCCACAAAAATATCCATGAAAACCTCCATAGAAGAGGTGAAGGATCGCGAAACCTTGGCTTCGATGATGACGATATCTCCCAGCTTGATGGGATGCTGAAACGATACATTATTTACGGCTGCAGTTACCACAACGCGTTTGCACAGCCGGTGCGCAGCAATGGCCGAGGCAATATCCAGCCAGTTGAGCAACTGCCCTCCCATCAGATTGCCAAGAGTATTGGTGTTCTCTGGAAGTACGAGGTGGGTGGAGATCGTGTAGGTATCCTGGGCCCGAACGGGTTTCATCATGTCACAATTTAGGAGCGAAGATAGTCTGCCCGCCGCACGAAGCCGCTACCATAAGCGGTTTACAGCCTGTGTAATCTCATCCGCATGCACTGTGAGGATGCATCTGTTGTGAGTCCCATACTTGCAGCGGTTCCCAAGCTTGGAGCATGGTCGTCTGCGTCGGTTCATCGGTTCGATGATGACGGAATCGGGATGCGGGCGGTAAGGAGCCATGCCCAAGCCGGGCGTTGTACAACCCCAGACCGATACGATCTTCCTGCCGAATGCCGCGGCAATATGCATCATGCCGGTGTCTCCGGCCACCACTACCCTCGCCTGTCGCACGAGATCCGCACTTTGCTGAATACTGCAAGACCCGGCGAGGTTGATGACACGATCCCCGAATAATGCGGATACCCCTGCCCCGGCTTCAGCATCTTCAGGCCCGCCGAGCAGCACGACCGGAAACGCAATGCCCGCGCATAATTCGGCCACCTGGGCCGACACCATCCTTTTGCCTTCGTGCGCAGCCCCGAGGGCAATGGCCACGTAGCCATGCGTGAAGACTTCAGGAAGCCGGGACCGGGGGTAGCGCTCTGATTCGGGAATGCAGAAATCAAGACCCGATCCGTCGTCCTTCACGGAAAATGCCGCAAGCGTCTCCATATAGCGATCCACCACATGCTTTTCCGGCATGCAGTTGATCCCCGTATTGACCCAGAGCCATTTCCGGAAATTCAGCTTGCGGAACGTAAATGACATCGCTCTGAGCCGGCGCTTTACGATGCGACTTCGGATGTTGTTATGCAGATCGATAACGTAGTCAAATCCTACCTCCTCAAGTTGTGGAAGTACCTCCTGAACAGTGCGCTCAATCGTGTGAACCACATCCACATGGGGGTTGCAGGTGAGCAGCGGGGCAAACCTCGATTTGGTGAGCACATGAACCTCCGCACCACCGTGCAACTGCTGCTTAAGAGCGCGCAGCACAGGCGTGGTGAGCACGATATCTCCGATTGAACTGAAGCGGATAACGAGGATGCGAGCCGGGGTACTCATTTTTCAGCCTGCAAAGTAACACCCCCGCGCAAGGCGGGGAGCATGCCCCCATCTTTGTGCCATGATCCTTGTGGATACCCATGCCCATCTTTACCTCGACGCCTTTCTGGAAGACCGGGATGCCATGGTTCGCCGGGCGCTGGAAGCCGGGGTTACCCGCATGTTCCTGCCCAACATTGACGAGACCAGCATGGCCGGAATGCATGAACTGTGCGACCGATATCCAGGCCAGATTTTTCCGATGCTCGGCCTGCATCCATGTGACGTCAGGGAAGATTTCAGAGCTGTACTTCTGCGCATGGAGCAGGTACTCGATGATCCCCGGTACATCGCCATCGGAGAAACCGGCATTGACCTGCACTGGGACAAGACCACGCTGCCGCTTCAGCAGCAAGCGTTCAGAATACAGGTCGAATGGGCCCGGCAAAAAGCATTACCGATTGTGATCCACGCCCGCGAATCCTACAATGAACTGTTCGCAATCCTGGATGATATGCACGACGAACGGCTCAAGGGTGTTTTCCATTGCTTCACAGGCAGCCCGGACCAAGCCCAAAAAATCATATCCTACGGCACGTTTATGATGGGCATCGGAGGGGTACTCACCTACCCGAAGGCAGGCCTGGCAGAGACGGTCAGGCACATTCCAGCTGAATACCTCCTTCTTGAAACTGACTCTCCCTTCCTGCCCCCCGTTCCTCACAGGGGCAAGCGCAATGAGAGCAGCTATATCCCTATCATCCTGGACAAGCTGGCCGAAGCCACCGGACATCCGGCCAGCTACCTCGCAGAGGTAACGACCTCCAATGCCCTGCGTATGTTTGACCGGGTAAACTCTTAGCCGTGACACAGCGCATCCTCCTGATCTACACCGGCGGTACCATCGGCATGATGGAAGATCCGCGCAGCGGTTCCCTCGTTCCGCTGGATTTTGACCATATCCTCGAGCATGTGCCGGAGCTGAACCGCTTCCGTGTGCAGCTCGGTGTGCATGCCTTTGCCGAACCCATGGACAGCAGTGATGCAGAAGTCGCACACTGGCAGGAAATAGCCGGGATAATCCGGGATCAGTATACCGCTTACGATGGATTTGTGGTGCTTCACGGCACCGATACGATGGCCTACAGCGCATCGGCACTCAGCTTCATGCTTTCTAACCTGGCGAAGCCCATCGTATTTACAGGATCGCAGGTACCCATTGGCCGGATCCGCACCGATGGCAAGGAAAACCTCATCACGGCCGTGGAGATCGCTGCGGCGCGCCGGGATGGCTCACCCGTGGTGCAGGAGGTCTGTATCTGCTTTCAGGCTCACCTCTTCAGAGGTAATCGCACGATGAAATACAGTACCGAGGAATTCGATGCCTTCCGCAGCCCCAATTGTCCGCCCCTTGCCGATATCGGCATTCATATTTTCTACATGCATGACGGACTGATTCGTCCGGCCGGCCCATTTACCGTGGACAGCAGGATGGATACCCGTGTGGGAATTCTCAAGGTTTTTCCCGGCATGCAGGAAGACATGTTGCGGGCGGTGTTGCTCGACAGCGGGCTGAAGGGCATTATTCTCGAGACGTACGGAAGTGGCAATGCTCCGCGCATCCCATGGTTTATCCGTTTGCTCGAGGAGGCCCTCCGGAATGGCCTCGTGGTGGTCAATGTGAGTCAATGCGCGGAGGGCTTTGTGGAGCAGGGACGTTACAAGACCAGTCAGGATCTTGCCCGGATCGGAGTCACTGGTGGAGCCGATATGACCACGGAGGCAGCTTTGGCCAAACTCATGCATCTGCTGGGGCAGGAGCTCACAATTGAGGAGGTGCGACGCCAAATGGTAGCTGACCTGCGTGGCGAATTGCGAACCTTTTCATCGCGCTGAAACATAACCGGAAAAAAACAGGATTCTGGCTATCTTTGCGGCCCTTCCGACGGGAAGTGATCTCAGGAGAGGTGTCCGAGTGGTTGAAGGAGCACGCCTGGAAAGTGTGTATACTCCAAAAGGGTATCGCGGGTTCGAATCCCGCCCTCTCCGCAGTAATGCTAAGAAGCCGGTGTCTGCGGCGGGTTCAGCGAAGCTAATCCCGCCCTCTCCGCAGTAATGCTAAGAAGCCGGTGTCTGCGGCGGGTTCAGCGAAGCTAATCCCGGCCTCTCCGTGAAGTCTTCAAACTCTCTTTTCATGCGCCCAAAAACGCACAAAATCCAATTACTTTAGGACGTGCTGGAGCGGGAGGATACGTTAATCAGTAGTACAAGGATAATGATCTCCCGTGTATCCCTCTCCAATTGGCATAAGATTGAATTCTTGAAGCGACGAAAGATAAGCCATGCCCTCCTCGCCATATTCAGGGCCAAGAATCGAT
>CANGTU010000039.1 GCA_947456965.1 Flavobacteriales bacterium | reverse complement strand
TGTAACAGGGCCATCCACCGGTCGGCTCCAGAGGAGCTCGCCTGACGCGCTCAGCAGGTGGAGAACGTGCCCTGCATCCTGCACCAGCAGCTCCCTGTGGCCTGTATGGTGGTTACGAAGCAGCCAGGTCCGGTTTGTTGCATCGGCAGGCAATTCAACCTGCCATCCATCCGATTCAAGAGATTCCTGTGCAGTTGACCCTTCACCACGAGCTCTGCCTCCGGGGCTCATCAGGATATGCTGATGTCCACGCTCCGCTTCCACAGTGTGCATCGCCATGGGGGAGCCGGGGCCAGCCCACGCCGCTACCTGCGGTGGAATAGCTCCCGTGGCTGCTCCGGTTGTGTAGACCCAGCGCCCTCCTTTCGGCTGAAGCACTTCCTTCATCCGGGCATAGGCTGCCGACTGATGCAGAGGAGGTGCCCCGAGAGCCTCGAGTGCATTCTCATCGGATGCGATCCAGATATATCCCGCATATTGTGTGAGAAAAAGAGGTTCTACAAGCAGGCCAACAGCATTTCGCCTAAACGGCTCCGGATATCGGATTGAATAGATGATCCGGTTGCCACCCGGAACAGAGTCTCCGAGCAATGGCTTCAGCAGGCGAATAGCATCCAGACTATCGGCCACACCGATAAATCTCACCGGCGCGGTATGTGAAGAGGATAGCACCGCGTGGCCCCATTCACCGCTGCGCCAGCTGAGCATGGTCTCCTGGAGATCGCACTGGCAGGAGTCGCCCTGATCCCGCCATGCCTTACTCCAGTAAGTGTTGGCTGACTCAGATTGAACCTCACCGGCTGCCTGCCAGGCATCCGCACCACCGGGATAACTCCAGCATTCCAGATAGGTGGCCGTGGAGGGAAGGATCTGATCAACACCGAATGCACCTTCGGCTGATAGTGGCATGGCCAGAGTATCTCTGAAGGAATACCCGCTGATCCAGCCCTGACCGGGGCGGTACGGCAGATCGAGCGACCAGCGGATCACATCCGTTTTGAGATACAGGTGTACAGGTGCATCAGCAGATGACACGCGCTCACAATCAGCCAGCCACTCGGCCCGATCGCTGTCTGAGGAGGCAATAACTGCGCCCTCCACGGCTGAGCGTGTTGATCCCCAAACGAGGCAGTTATTCCAGATTCCATAATGCCATTCGCCCCTGGAGGAAAGCGTTCCACCGCGAAAATCCGTTGCGGCGGCAGCTGAGGAAGACCACGAGGCCATAAGCTCATCCGCCTGCGGCACCTGATCTTCCGTGAAGGGGTGCACCAAGGCCCATTCATCCGGTCGGACCAAAGAGGGCATAATCATCCAGCAGGATGCTTGTCCGAGCAATTCATTCCACTGTGACGAATAAGCATGAAGAGAGTCCAGCTTCGCGATAAGCGAGCGGAGCGCAGCAGCAGGACCATCGGAGGGCCATTCCTTGAAGGATGACTTGCGGAGGCGATCCATGGACGCCTGGTACCGGTCGATGCGGATAATGGCCTCGGCCTGCGATGGCAGGAAAGAACGAGCCTCACCGGGCACAGCACGCTCCATCTTCAGCGTGTAGAACACGGCCACGATGGCGACCAGAGCTATGGACAAAAGGATAATCCGGAATGCGGGACGATTCATAGTAACCCCGCGAAGGTATCTGACGGGCGCGGCCACATCCAGCCTTGTGGCACCGGCGTATAAACACCCGGATGTTCACGCGGTATTTATTCCGACAGCAGGCCGCGAGAAATAACAATCTTCTGAACCTCGCTGGTCCCCTCATAGATCTGCGTGATCTTGGCATCACGCATGAGGCGCTCTACGTGGTATTCCTTAACATAGCCGTAGCCGCCATGGATCTGAACGGCTTCCACTGTATGCTTCATGGCGGCCGTAGATGCGTAGAGTTTGGCGATGGCAGATGCCTGGTCGTAGTTCTGGTGCTGGTCCTTAAGCCATGCAGCTTTATACACCAGCAGCCGGGCAGCTTCAATATCCGTGGCCATATCGGCGAGCTTGAATGCGATGGCCTGGTGCTTGGAAATCTCCTGACCGAACGCCTTGCGCTCCTTGGAATAGGCCAGAGCCAGCTCATAGGCGCCAGCCGCAATGCCCAGGGCCTGAGCAGCGATTCCGATGCGGCCTCCCGAGAGCGTCTTCATGGCAAACTTGAACCCGAATCCGTCCTCGCCGATGCGATTGGCTTTAGGCACTTTGACATCCTGGAACATCAGGGTGTGGGTATCGCTTCCGCGGATTCCCAGTTTATTCTCCTTCGCGCCAATGATGAAACCATCCATACCACGCTCCACGATGAGGCAGTTGATCCCCCGGTGACCTTTCGCTGCGTCCGTCTGCGCCATCACCAGATACACCGATGCCGAGCTGCCGTTGGTAATCCAGTTTTTCGTGCCATTGAGCAGGTAATGATCCCCCATATCGATAGCCGTAGTCCGCTGTGAAGTAGCGTCCGAACCTGCTTCCGGCTCGGAGAGACAAAACGCTCCGATTTTCTCTCCCTTGGCCAGGGGCACCAGATACTTCAGCTTTTGCTCTTCAGAGCCGAACGTTTCCAGCCCCCAGCAAACGAGCGAATTATTTACACTCATGCACACGGAAGTAGAAGCATCCACCTTGGAGATTTCTTCCATGGCAATAACGTAGCTCAGGGTATCCATGCCACTTCCTCCGTACTTCGGATCCACCATCATACCCATGAAACCGAGTTCGGCCAGCTGGCGTATCTCTTCTGCGGGAAACTTCTGGAGCTCATCACGCTCAATGACGCCGGGCTTCAGCACATTCTGGGCAAATTCGCGGGCAGCCTGCCGCACGGCCTGGTGCTCTTCACTGAGTTCAAAATGCATGGTTCGGAGATGGTTATGTTCGGCGGCAAAGAAAAGCCATTTTCACCTCCACGCGCATGCCGGATACGACCTCCCCGGCTTCCCCGTGCGATATTCGCCGCTTAAATGACTATGGGAAGCTGGCAACACACCGTACTCGGCATGATGAGTGGAACGAGTCTCGATGGCCTCGATCTCGCCATGTGCCGCATCGGTTGGGATGGCGCCCGCTGGGAGGCCTCGATCCTGGCAGCCGAAACCGTTGCCTATACCGATACCTGGAAAAAGGCCCTGTCGGGATCCATGAAACTGGATGGTGTCCATCTGGCCTTACTCAGCGTACGGCTTGGGCATTACATGGGGACATGTGCTGCTGATTTCATCGTGCGCACTGGCATCCGTCCTGACTTTCTCAGCTCACACGGGCACACCGTATTCCACCGCCCTGAGGAGGGCATGACCCTGCAGATTGGCAGTGGTGCGCATATGGCAGCGGTGAGCGGGTTCCCAGTCGTTTGCGATTTCCGGACCCTTGATGTAGCCCTTGGTGGGCAAGGGGCTCCGCTTGTACCCGTGGGCGACAAGCTGCTCTTCGGGCACTATGACTTCTGCCTCAATCTGGGGGGGATTGCAAACATCTCTTATGAACTCGGTACGGAGCGTCAGGCGTTTGACATTTGTCCGGTGAACATGGCCCTCGACCTCATAGCGCGGCACTTCGGGCGGGAATATGATGAGGGCGGTGCGATGGCAGCATCCGGAACACCTGATCCGCGATTGCTCGATCAACTCGATCAACTCAGCTTTTATTCGATGAGTCCACCCAAGACGCTCGGCCGCGAGTGGTTTGACCTGCACTTTCTGCCGCTGCTTCAGGCGTCTGCACTATCTGGTCCCGACCTGATGGCCACCGTGAGCGAGCATATCGCCGGGCAGATTGGACGGGTGCTGGACGGGTGGAATGGCTCCGTGCTGGTAACTGGCGGAGGAGCCTGGAATACCCATCTGATTCAGCGTATTCAGGCTCTCAGCAGCGCTCAAGTTATCATACCCGACGCCCAGATCGTCAATTTCAAGGAAGCACTCGTATTTGCTTTGCTCGGAGTGTTGCGATGGAACCTGCTGGCCAACACCATGGATTCGGTGACAGGAGCATCCCACGCTGCTTCGTCTGGTGTGGTGTGGATGCCCGCTGCAGCAAGTAAGGCCTGATCTCAGGGGGAGGTTTTGCGCAACGGAAACCTGAGGCTGAATACATGCCGGCCCAGATCGTCCATGTCATGTTCAATGGTAGCCTGATGGAACTCGAGTATGCGCCGCGTAATGCGCAGACCGAGTCCTGAGCCCTCCGTATTGGCCGCATTACTTCCCCTCACAAAAGGCTCGAATAGCTTGATCCGTTCCTCTTCCGAAAGGATCTTACCCGCATTGGATATTCTCAGGGTGAGCTCGCGCGGAGCTGTCTGTTCGACTTGCACCACAGCTCTCTGATCAGGCGAATACATGCATGCATTGCGCAGGAGATTGGCCACGGCCACTTCGAGCAAAGACCTGACGCCAAACACCTCCATGTCGTGATCATCCATATCATGCTCCACAATCTCAAAGCCCATCTGGAAGGTTGGTTCAGAAAGACGCACGTGTTGATGAGCCGCGAACACAATCTCATCCAGGCGCTCCCTCCGGAAACGCGATCGGAAATCCTCGCGATCCATTTCGGACAAGAGCAGGAGTGAGTTGACCATATTGGAAAGCTGATACACATTGCGCGTTACACCCTGCAATACATCGGTCGTTTCCGCGGGATGCGGACCGCCCTTCAGCAGATTTTCCAATTGAAAGGCGATGCGCGTCAGCGGAGTGCGCAATTCGTGCGATGCATTCGAGGTGAATTCCCGCATAGAAGCAAAGGATTCATCGATACGATGCAGCATATTGTTAAACGCGGATGCCAGCAGTCTGATTTCCCCACTCTTGTTGGATTCCTCAAGCTGGATGGTGAGCCGGTTGGCTGTTATTGTTGTAATCTGCTCCTGGAATTCATCCAGCGGGCGAAGGAACCGGCGGATGAAGTAATAGGTAGCCAGCCATACAAGCGCGGTACCCAGTAAAAAGGTAACCAGCAGAAGCAACCGCAGATAAGCGAGGCGGCTGAACCCGTATTTGTCTTCAGCAGCCACCAGGACGTAGTAATCCTGCCTGGCAAAATCGTAGAATATACCCAGCATCTCTTTCCCTGCCTCTGATCGGTAGATCTGCTTCTCGTCTTTGAGTCGCTTGAGATCATCGAGCTTCCATCTTACTGAGGCATCGTCGATACTGCTGTAAATGAGTTGGTAGTTTTGGTCAAATACAAGGGTTTTCTCGTTGTACAGCCGATTAACTGTGTTCTTGTCAATGAGCCGCAACATTTCCTTGTCTACCTCATCCACCTCCACGAGCAGGCGGGCTGTTGTGAGCGCCTTTTCCTCCAGCCGATCGAAGAACTCTTCCCGACGAAAGGTGGCGAATGACAAGTACACGAAAGTCTCCGACATCCCGAGCAGGATCGAGAAAATGAGTGAAACTCCGATGGCAATCCTTCGCTTTAGCGTCATTCGCCTTCACTCTTGAGGTAATAGCCGAAGCCCGGGCGCGTATGAATAAGCTTTTTATCAAACCCCTTATCCATCTTCTTCCTGAGGAAGTTGATATAAACTTCGACGGTATTCAGATTTGAATCGAAATGGACATCCCAGATCTGTTCTGCGATAGACTGCTTCGACAAGGTTCGCCCGCCCGCGCGGGCAAGCAGCAGCAGTAACTGATATTCTTTGGGAGTAAGTTCAATGGTCTTGCCAGCTCTTTTCACCTGCATATCGGCCACATGAATCTCCAGATCACCGATTGCCAATAGCTCAGCGGTTCCAGCGGGCCGTGCGCCACGTCGCAGAAGCGACACCATGCGAAGGTAAAGCTCATCAAAGTGGAACGGCTTGACAAGATAATCATCAGCCCCCAGATTGAACGCGTTGGTTTTGTCCTGAATATCCCCGTAGGCCGTGAGCATGAGGATGGGTGTGGTCGTATCCGACTGGCGAATGATCTGACACACTTCCAGCCCGTTCCGGCCGGGCACGTTAATGTCCAGCAGACAGATATCAAAAGCCTCTCGCTGAAACTCTGCAAGAAACGCATCCCCATCAGTCACGGCAAAACAGGCTACTCCTTTCGTTTCCAGGAATTTCCCGATTTCCCGAGACAAGATTTCGTCGTCCTCAAGCAGCAGTACCTTCATCATGTTTTGTCAATACGGCCTGCAATTTAACCATCACCCGGCCCGCTCACCTGCGCTTGTTGGGTGCGCGGCTATATTCGCCACATGAAAGATCTGCTCGCACGGTACGAAAGCAAGCGCCCGGAGATTGTCTTTGAATGGAAGGATCCATTCTCAGAAGCGGAGGGGTGGGTTATCATCAATTCCCTTCGGGGCGGTGCGGCCGGAGGCGGCACGAGAATGCGAGCCGGCCTCGACAAGCGCGAGGTGGAGTCGCTGGCCAAGACCATGGAAATCAAATTCACGGTGAGCGGCCCTCAGATAGGCGGTGCTAAGAGCGGCCTCAATTTCGACCCCCGGGATCCCCGGAAACAACAGGTCCTGGAGCGTTGGTATGCCGCCGTTACTCCCCTGCTCAAGCACTATTACGGAACCGGCGGCGACCTCAATGTGGATGAAATCCACGAGGTCATTCCCATCACGGAAGAATGTGGGGTGTGGCATCCGCAGGAGGGTGTTTTCAACGGGCACTTCCAACCCACGGAAGCCCAGAAGGTGAAGCGCATCGGCAATCTGAGGCTTGGTGTAGTCAAGGTGCTGGAGGATGAACGCTACACCCCGTCTGTCGATAAGAAGTATAAAGTAGCCGATATGATAACCGGCTACGGCGTAGCGGAAAGCGTGCGCCATTACTATGAGCTTTGGGGAGGCGGCCTCGCGGGCAAACGAGTTGTAGTGCAGGGCTGGGGCAACGTGGGAGCATCAGCGGGGTACTACATATCACGGCTCGGCGCCCATGTAGTAGGTATCCTGGACCGGAACGGCGGACGTATGGAGGAAGATGGTATACCGGCTGAGGAAATACGCGACCTGTTCATCCATCGCCAGGGCAATACACTACAGTCCCGTCAGCTCCAGTCCTTTGAGGATGTCAATGCCCGGCTTTGGGATCTCGGGGCGGAAGTATTCCTTCCGTGCGCAGCATCGCGACTGGTTACGCGCGATCAACTGGAGCGTCTGCACAGAGGAGGTACTGAAGTCATCGCATGCGGAGCTAATGTTCCATTTGCCGATGAGCAGATTTTCTACGGGCCGATCGCTGAATATGCCGATGAACACATGAGTGTGATTCCCGACTTTATAGCTAACTGCGGTATGGCCCGGGTGTTTGCTTATCTGATGAGCGACGGCGATGTGAAACTCTCGGATAACGCTATCTTCAGCGACACGAGCAAGATTATTCGTGATGCCCTGCAGCAGGTGCGGCAGCAAAGCAGTCATCGCACAGGTATCACGAAAAAAGCGTTGGAGACTGCACTTAAAAAACTCATCTGATATCTATCCCTTCATGCAACCCTTTTTGTTCCTTCAAACGCCCGTCATACGGCCCACCATAGACGTTCTGGATATTCTTCTCAAGGGAGGTATCGTCATGGTTCCGTTGGCCCTCCTCTCTGTGCTCGCGCTTGTGCTCATCATCGAGCGTTCGCTGTTTTTCAATAAGAACCTCCGGTATAAGGAGTCCGTCTACCGCGAGTATCTTGCCCTTATGGGTCAACGCGACCTGAAAGGTGCCTCGGCCGTGTGTACGGCACAGCCCAATAGCTGGGGACGGGTATTTTCCTATTCAACAGTTGGGTTTGAATCGGTTCAGGAAATGGACAAGGCCATGGAAGAAGCTGCAGAAGTGGAAATTGCTCGTCTGGAAAAGAACCTCAACTACCTTTCCATTATTGCCGGAGTGGCACCCCTGCTGGGATTCATCGGTACCATCGTGGGGGTCATTACCATCTTCTACGATATTTCGATATCGCAGGACATCAGTATTGCCGTCATCTCCGAAGGCCTCTACAAGAAGATGGTAACCTCTGCCACCGGGCTTGTGATCGGCATCCTGGCCTACTCTGCCTACCATCTTTTCCAGAATCAGATTGACCGGTTTGTGAATACCATCCGGGAGCAATCCCTCACCCTCAAGGTCACTCTATCCGGCACCCGATAAGCCATGAAACTGAGCCGTCGCAGCCGCCGGAATGCCGAAGTCAGCACGCACTCGCTGAACGACATCATGTTCTTTCTGTTGCTGTTCTTCCTGATCCTGTCTACCATGGCCAATCCAAATGTGATCAAGGTGCTCCTTCCAGAGGCCAGCGACAACCAGGCTAAAGAAGCCCAGAAGACCTTGCAGCTCACGGTGGACTCAGAGCGGAGGTACTACCTCGATGGAGAGGAGCTCACCGCAGAAGAACTCGATATCCGCTTACAAGCCCTGGCGGCACGTAATCCCGACCTGAGTTGTGCCATCAACATCGAACGATCCCTGACGGTGCAGGATCTTGTGGACATCATGCAGATCGGCGCCCGGCATCAGGTCAAGATGTACCTGAAAACTGCCCGTCCGAGCTGAATCCGCGGGCAAGCCCGCTACTATTGTAAACTTGCAATGTTCCTTATTCCCCTTTTCTGATGGAAATCCTGATTCTCGTAGTCTTCATCCTCGGCTATGCCGCTATTGCCGCTGAGCATCCACTGCGCATTGATAAGGCCGCCAGTGCCTTGATCACAGGTGTACTGTGCTGGTCCATCCTCGTCATAGGCGCCACGGCAGTACCTGCGCACATGACTACCTACTTCGATGAGCTCAACCGGTTTATGGATCTGTCAGAAGGCCGCACACTCGGACTCGCAGAATACTTCGATCACCGCCTGCTCCATCACCTCGAAGAGATCGCCGGCATTCTGCTGTTCCTTATGGGAGCTATGACAATTGTAGAAATTGTGGATGCCCATGAGGGATTTCGTGTAGTGACTGATCGCATTGGCACCCGAAATAAAGTGAGGCTCCTGTGGATCATTTCCGTGCTCACCTTCTTCCTTTCGGCAGCGCTGGATAATCTCACCACTTCCATTGTGATGGTGAGTCTGATACGCAAACTTATTGCTGACCAGAAGACCCGTTGGTTCTTCGGGGGAATGGTAATAATTGCAGCCAATGCCGGTGGCGCCTGGTCGCCCATTGGGGACGTTACCACCACCATGCTCTGGATAGGTGGGCAAATCACCTCGGCTGGAATCATAGGTGAGATCTTCCTGGCAAGTGCCATGAACCTCCTCGTGCCGCTCATCGTGCTGTCATTTACCCTCAAGGGACAGGTGGAGCGCCCTGCGGTCAGCACAGACGAAACCACGAAGGTTCCGGCCATTGAGCGTTCAGTGGCATTTCTGCTCGGTGTGGGCGGACTGCTTTTTGTCCCCTTCTTCAAGACCATCACCCATCTGCCTCCGTTCATGGGCATCATGTTCAGTCTGGGCGTATTGTGGGTTGTCACCGAGATCATGCACGGTAAGAAGCTCCAGGAGGAGAAATCGCGGTTCACTGCACTCCATGCTCTGCGAAAGATTGATATGCCGTCAGTCCTCTTCTTTCTCGGTATCCTGCTGGCCGTTTCTGCACTTCAGGAAGTGGGACACTTGGGCGCACTGGCTGTAGTCCTCAAGGACCAACTGCACAACGTTTACGCGATCAACATCGTTATCGGCTTGCTGTCAGCCATAGTAGATAATGTTCCCCTCGTGGCGGCCAGCATGAACATGTACCCGATCACCGCGGCACTCGCAGGAGATCCCTGGTTGGATATGTTTGTCCAGGACGGCCCGTTCTGGCATTTTCTCGCCTACACGGCGGGCACGGGCGGAAGCATCCTGATTATCGGTTCTGCGGCCGGTGTGGCCGTCATGGGGCTGGAGAAGATAGAATTCATGTGGTATCTGCGCAAGGTCAGTATCTGGGCTTTGCTCGGCTACTTTGGTGGAGCTGCGGTGTACATCCTGGAGATGGCCATCCTGCGTGGCTATTAACGCGGCAGCCTGCATAAGTCACGGCAGACGTACTCTTGAGGCCGGCAATTTTGGGGCAACTTGCCCGTTGGACTGTCAATTGCAGGCCGGTAAACTCATCAATCTGCTATTCGTATGGATCTCTTCTTTTTCTTTAGTACACAACTGGAAATCGGTGGCCAGGTCGCCTCAGGCGCCGTGCAGCTCCCGGAAACCGCTCAGGAGGAGGGCATCGACTTCATCAAGGAGTTCATCAAGGGCGCCTATATCTATATCCCTCAGCTCCTCCTCAGTTTCATATCGGTCTACATATTCATTGACCGCACAATGGCCATCAACAAGGCCATGAAAGCCGAGTCCAACTTCATGGCCCGGATTCGGGAGTACATCCTGCAGGGTAAACTGGACAGCGCCAAGAACTTGTGCTCCACCACGAATACACCTGTGGCACGCATGCTGGAAAAAGGCATCAACCGCATCGGCCATAGCACAGGCGACATCAAGGCAGCCATCGAGAACGTGGGCAAGCTGGAAATCGGAAAGCTGGAACGCAACGTGAACTTTCTGGCCACCAGTGCAGGCGCAGCCCCGATGCTCGGTTTCCTTGGAACGGTTATCGGTATGGTGGGCGTCTTCAACTCGATCAAGGTGAATGGGCCCGATCTGGCCGCGATGGGTGGTGATATGATGCTGGCGATGATCACGACCGTAGTGGGACTCATCGTGGGCATCATCGCCTTCTTTGCATACAACACACTCGTGTCACGGATCGGCAAGGTTATCCATCAGATGGAAGCCTCAGCCGTAGAGTTTATCGATATTCTCGAACAACCCGGTAACTGAGCGCACCATGGACTTCGGAAGAAGAAACAAGATCAGCGCGGAGGCCAATATGTCCTCCATTTCAGACCTGGTGTTCCTGCTCCTCATTTTCTTCATTGTGATGAGCACAATGGCTGTCAATGGAGAAGCGGTTAATCTCCCCCGCACTGCCACGGGTGAGTCAGTAGCCGGGGCAGCCTCCGTCACAATCACCCGCGACCTGCGCTACCTGGTCAATAATGAGGAAGTATCCAAAGACATGGTAGGTCAGAGACTTGAGCAGCTCATGGCCTCCAGACCAGCCAACAAACGCACCGTAATCCTGAATGTAGACCGCGATGTGCCCACGGGTGAGACCATTGAACTTTTTTCAACACTGAAGGTACTGAGGTGCAATCCCGTGATTGCGACACGGGCAAAAAAGGAGGAATAAATGCCATCCACTGTCCAATCCCAACACCATCGCACATGGGCTGCTACAGGCTCATTGCTGTTTCACGCCACCCTTGCTTTGCTACTCTTACTCGCCATGCGAGGATGTGATGGTGGTGAAGGCGATGGAACCCAATACATGGCCTTGAGCATTGCCTCGCTCGGTGAGTTTGAGCAGGGAATGGGCAAGCCTACCGAGACACCCGTCTCCGCATCCCAGCCCGAGCCTCAGGAAACGCAACCTGCAGAAGAAGAGCCGGTCGAGACCGTAGATGAATCACCGGTCACCGCACCCAAAACCTCGGAGAAGCCCAGGACAACCCCTACCGAAAAACCGGTTGAGAAGCCCACTGAAAAGCCTGTAGAAGCGCCCCGCAAACCCAGTGATGCGCTCAATAACGCGATCAATCAACTGGGCAAGCCCGGCAGTTCGAGCGGCAGCACACAGCCAGGTGGCAATGAAGGAGCACCGAATGGCCAGATTGAAGGCAAGGGTGTGTTCAGCGGCGGTGGTGGCGGCAATGGTGAGTGGAGTCTGGCAGGCCGTGGCCTGCGCACTGCTCCCTCTCTCAACGAAAAACCCACCCAGGAAGGCCGCGTGGTCGTTGATATCTGGGTGGACAAGCTGGGAAATGTGGTTAAGGCTGTAGCCAATCCTGCAGGCTCCAACACCACGAGTTCGCAGCTCTTTGCACTCGCCGAAAAAGCCGCTTTATCGGCGCGCTTCAGCCCCTCCGAAGCCGCCGCCCAGCAGCGAGGAACAATCACCATCTTCTTCAAACTCAACTAGGCCAGCGGCCTACCTTCGCGGTTCTCACTTCCATGACCGTGACGTACGAGGCGTGCATTCACTATCTGGTGGCCCAACTGCCCATGTTCCACCGCACAGGGCCCGCGGCCTATAAGCCTGGAATGGGAAATATCTCCTCACTTTGTGATATCCTGGGCCAGCCCCAGAATCGGCTCCGATTCGTGCACGTGGCCGGCACCAACGGGAAGGGTTCCGTATCCCACCTCGTGGCTTCCGTACTGCAGGAAGCGGGGTATCGCACCGGATTGCATACGTCACCGCACCTCGTAGACTTCCGGGAGCGCATCAGGCTCAATGGAGCGCTGATACGGAGGGAAGATGTGGTAGAATTTGTAACTCGTTACCGCGACCAGTGGGAAGCCATACAGCCTTCTTTCTTCGAGCTCTCAGTGGCCATGGCCTTCTGGTACTATGCGCGCCAGGGTGCTGATATCGTGGTGCTCGAAACGGGCCTGGGCGGCCGTCTCGATTCCACCAACATCATCCAGCCCGACATAGCAGTCATTACCACCATTGGACTCGACCATATGAATCTGCTGGGGGATACAGTCGAGTTGATTGCCGCAGAGAAAGCAGGCATCATCAAGAAGGGAATCCCCGTGGTGCTTGGAGCTATAGCCGATCCGGCAAGGGCCGTCATTCTGGCCCGGGCTGATGAGGTCGGTGCCACCGTGATGGATGCCCGTGAAGCCATCAACCGTATCCCACCGGTTCCGCTCGCCGGGCACTACCAGCTCGAAAATGCTGCCACAGCTCTCAGGGCAGTAGAAGCTCTCCGAACACAAGGCTGGTCTGTTTCCTATGCCGCCATTGCCGCAGGATTCGACGGTGTGGTGCGCAATACTGGGCTTCGCGGACGCTGGCAGGTGATCAGGCAATCGCCCATGCTGGTGTGTGATGTGGGGCACAATGAGGATGGATTGCGGGCTGTGATGACTCAGGTCGCCAAACAATCATTCAGCCGCCTGCACATCGTGCTCGGGGTGGTGAATGATAAAGCCATCGAGCGGATGCTTGCATTGCTCCCGCCCGGCGCTGCATATTACTTCTGCAAAGCCGATATTCCCCGCGGTCTCGATGCTGGATTGCTCGCAGATAAAGCCGCCGCAACCGGACTTTCCGGACGCGTTTATTCCTGCGTGACCGATGCGTGCGGCGCTGCCCTGAACGAAGCCGGGCCGGATGATTTGGTCCTTGTCACCGGTTCATTCTTTACCGTAGCTGAAGTCCTTGCTGTGTTTGACCAGACTAGTGAATGAAGATAATTTTCGCCACGCTGTCTACCGACCCATCGCGTGTAGCTGCAAAAACGTAATAAATACCTGTGGCCGGGCGCTGGCCATCCTGCAGTTTACCGTCCCAAACAGCACGACCTCCCTGGCTCTGGGTCTCAAATACGATGTTGCCCTGCACATCCGTGAACTTAACGGTGGAGTCGTAGGCGAGACCATCCACTGTAATGTTTCCTTCATAATCGGGCCTGACCGGATTGGGAAATGCCCGAACGTTTTCCATGGCCTGATCGAAGTTCGTGGCTGTAGCGAAGAAGGAAATAATGCCCTTCTCCGTGGCGAAGAAAACCTCTCCGTTATCCTGGTTGATGGCGATGTCAAAAATATTGTCTGAAAGCAGTGGGCTATTCTTCGAAGTAAAATGCGCAATCTGTGTAAGACCATCAGGACTGAAGAGGAATACTCCGCTGTTTTGCGTGCCAACCCACTTGCGGTTGCCCCCGTCGATCTCGATAGCCGTGATGGCTTCAGTTTCCAGCAGAATCTGAACGTTGCCATCCTGTGTGATAAGAATGGGTTCGGCATCAAACATTTCCTCAGTGAAGATGGCGTCCTGATTATAAAAAACGGCAAGACCCTGGAGAGTTCCCACCCATACTTCACTGTCCAGATCCTCGACCAGGCTCAGCACATCGTTACTCGGCAAACCGCCCTGACCTTCCTCCGAGTTCAGCAGCTTGAAGTTGTCATCACTGGTTGATCCCAGCGTACCATTGGTGCTGAGCACAGCGATTCCCTTACCCGGAACGATGGCCCATACATAACCGAGTTGTGAGGCCATTACCTCGCCCACCTTGTCTTCATTGTCCAGAGAAGGCGCGAGGTTAAAGGAATAGAAATTACCCGAGCGATCACGGGCATGCAGTTGCCGGTTGCTGAGGCTGTTGCTCATCCAGAGGATACCGTTGAGATCAAAATCAAGCCCGGCCACCCCGGTCCAGCCGGGAGCCCACGTCACACCGCTCCCAACCAACGTGCTGTTGGCTGTTTCTGCATTAAAGAAATTCAGCCCGCCGGATGGTTGAATTTCCACTAATCCCTCCTCCCATGAAGCATATACCACACGGTCGTTGTTAATGGGATCCACGGCTACATTGATCAGATCATTCACCCCTGAAGTACCGTTTACGCCATTTCCCGGGTTGATTATTCGCCATTCCTCGTCCACAAATCCACTCATTGGAAACTTATTCCAGAAGTTGCCCCAGGCATCGGTAATCCCTCCGTGTGCGACCCATACATTATTGTTATAGGCGGCAATACGACGCGTATCGGCCGTGGCCGGCCCCTGAGGGTGCACATTAACTTGAATACCGTCACCTTTCCGGTAGAGCAATCCGTTGAACTGATCGGCGGCGAAGACCTCACCCCAGCGATTCACCACGGCACTGTTGGCATTTACCAACTGGTTATTGTGCAACGATACGTTGATGTTCACCACAAGGTCGAGGTGAACGGTTTGATATACGCCATTGCCTGCTAATGCCAGCCAGCGGTCATCAGACCACAGTTTATTATACCGGATGCCTGGATAGCTCGTGAAGATTTCCCAGCCGGAGCCACCAACCGGCTGCCACCAGATAACGTCCTCTGTTTCACCCTCCACAGCGATGAAAACATGACCCAGCGTGCTCTCCACATCACTGACAGAGCCAGGTGGAACATCGCTGAGCCATGACCAGCTCTGGGGGTTGGCGAGGAACGGATTGGACGGGCTGGCCACGCGAAGACCAAGATCGGTCGCTGCATAAATAAGGTCACCGGCCACGCATACATCATTGACACGAAGTTGCTCTCCCAATTCCCCGATAAAATAGGTGGATCGCACCTCGAGCCGATCCAGGTCAATCACCACAATGCCCAGTCCGGTGCACAAGTATGCCAGAGCATCCCTGACGAAGATGTTGTAGATACGCTTGTCACCCACCACCGAACTCAGACGGATATCCGGCAGATTCACCGATTTACCATCCCGGATCAGATCGAGGTTTCCATTCTCATATCCCACCAGCACATAACGTGTCTGGGGATCAAACTCAATCACCGAGATTCCCACATCCGAAAGCAGATTGATTTTGGATATCCGGTTGATTTCACCATCAGGCGGGTAATAGGTAAAAATGGAATAAGGCGTGGCGCACCAAACAAGATCCTGATCATCTACGCAAACATCAATGACAGTTCCGTAAGGCAGATGATCCCTCCACGTGCCGATACTGAACTGAGCAGCAGCGCTCAGGCTTGTGGCCAGGAAAACGGGAAGGAGTGAAAGTCGCATAGGCAGGCAGTGTAGCGGGCTTGTAACGCCGGAAATGCAAAAATGGTATCATTTGACAAAAAACTCCCGCTTAAGGGTTAAAAGGCGCCGTTGCACCTGAAGCCACTGCCGCTGGTGAACTCCCGTGGCGGGAATTCAGGTAAACGCAGAAATTAGGATCACCCTTAACCGGGCGAGCCCTCCGGGGCGAGTCCTCTAAACCGTACCACTATGGCAAACAAAGCTTCCGATCAGCTGCACCGCCTCATCCACAGCATGACTAAGGCGGAGAAACGCTACTTCAAGGTCTATTCCTCTCGGCATAATCACGCTGAAGACAACAACTACCAGGTGCTCTTTGATGCTATAGATCGTCAGCCAATCTATGATGAAGCCCGCCTGCTCCGAAAGCTGGCTGACAAGGCGCTCACGCATCGCTTCTCCATTGCAAAGAACCGGCTGTACAATGCCATCCTGCGCAGTCTGGACTCCTTTCACACAGCAAGTAATCGCGAGGCCCAGCTATATCGGCAGATTCATGCGGCCGCCATCCTTTACCACAAGGCTTTGTATGATCAGAGCATGAAACTGCTCGAGGGAGCGCGGAAGGTCGCCATGCGTTACGAGTGCTTGCCCATACTCGCCGAAATCAGCCAATGGGAGAAAAAGATTCTGGAGCGAAGCCAATACGAAGACATCCGCCATGTATCAGAACTTGAGGATCGCTGTGAGCGAGACAGGGTTCAGAACGAACAATTGGCGGTGGTGGACGAGCTTTGGAACCTGAAGAGTCTTGTATTCCATCAGCTCTATCGACAAGGCAAGGCCCGAAGTGGCAGTGAATGGGCCGATCTGGATGAACTCCTGCACACCCGTCTCTCACCTCTGGTCGAGCGGGCCCGGTCGGTGCGCGCGCGATACCTTGTGCTTCACATCCGCAGTGCGGTATTCTTTGGCAAGGGACAATATGAGGCGTGCTATCCCCATCTTACGGAAAATCTGGCCCTGATGGAGTCCCAAGAAGAGCTTTTCGCGGATGAACCATCCTCCTACCTCTCCGTACTCACCAATGCCATGTACGTAGGTATGCGCATCGGCCAAAGGAAGGAGGCGTTCCGGATGATGGACAAGCTCCGAGCATTTCGTTCCAGACCGGAATGGGAGCAGCACGAAGACTTCCGGCTCCGGCTCTTTTCAATAGGCGTCAGTGCAGAGCTGGCCCTCTTCGCTCAAAGTGGTGAGTTTGAATCAGGCCTCACCCTTCGGCAGGAGATTGAAGATGGACTGTCTCAATACGGCGAACTGCTTTCTTCCCTGCGTCATGCTCACTTCTGCTTTAATCTGGCCGTGTGTTATTTCGGCACAGGACAGTATGCCGAAGCCCAGCGATGGCTCCATCGACTCACCAATGAAGTTCCTATTGACCTGACGCGTGACCTGCATTGCATGGGTCAACTGTTCAATCTTGTGGTGTATCACGAACGCGGTGACGAGCGTATGCTTCCTTATGCCCTGCGCTCAGCTCAGCGCTTCATGGAAACACGCGGCAAGGTGCACGGCGTGGAGCAAGCCATCCTGCAGTTTATCCATGACTCTACCAAGAAGCGCAAGCAGTCCGATATGCGCCAGCGCTTTGCTGAACTTGCACATGTTCTTGCTGTATATCGCGAAGATCCACACGAGAAACTGGCCTTTGAGTTCTTCGACTTTCATGCCTGGGCCATGAGTAAGGCAACCGGCAAGAGTTACCGGGAATTGCTGGCGGCCTGATCAGTGATCGCCGCCGGGGAATGAATCCCATCCCTGGGCACGCAGCTCCGCAATACTGCCTCCTCTTGTGATGAGCCGGCAGCCTGACACCAGAGGTGTGATGTGTCCGATCACGGTAAGACTTGGATTTCCCTTCACCTTGTCGTAGTCTTCCTGACGGATGGTGAAGAGCAGCTCATAGTCTTCACCTCCATTCAGTGCGCAGGTAATGTGATCCAGTCCGAATTCCGCCGCAGCAGAAATGGCCTTAGGGTCTACGGGAATCTTCTCTTCATAGATATCACAACCTGCCATACTCTGGGCACAGAGGTGCCGCAATTCTGATGCAAGGCCATCGGAGATATCGATCATCGAAGTGGGCACAACTCCCAGAGCATCGAGCAGCTCGACCACATCCTTCCGGGCTTCCGGCTTAAGCTGGCGTTCAAGAAGGTATTCATAACCACTCAGTTCGGGCTGATTGCCGGGTGCACTCCTGAACACTTCCTTCTCTCGCTCCAGCACTTGCAGTCCGAGGTAGGCTCCACCGAGGTCACCGCTGACTACCACGAGGTCATGTTCCCGGGCACCGCTGCGCGTCACCATCTTTCCCGGTGGCGCAAAGCCGATAGCTGTCACCGAAATAACCAGCCCGGTGACCGAGCTGGTTGTATCTCCCCCAACCAAATCCACACCATACCAGTCGCAGGCCTTGCGCATACCGGTGTACAACTCCTCCACCGCTTCAAGCGAGAACCGGCTGCTGATGGCCAGGCTCACCGTGACCTGAGTGGGCAACACGTTCATTGCACAGATATCGCTCAGGTTCACGATGATGCTCTTATAGCCCAGATGGCGGAGAGGAGCGTAGGTCATGTCAAAGTGAACGCCCTCTACGAGCATATCCGTAGACAGCACCAATTGTTCGCCCTGTGGTGGCTGAATGATCGCGGCATCATCACCCACCCCTTTGATGGTAGAAGGTTGCCGGAGCTCGATGGTCTTGGTGAGGTGTCGGATCAGCCCGAACTCACCCAGTTCGCTGATAGAAGTCAGGTTTTCAGTCATGCATCAGATTTCGGGTCGCAAAGATCGGACTTCCGGGCTCAGCCCGCGGCCAGTCCTTCGGAACGGCTGTTCACCTGCTCACCCGGCACATGTTCACGGAGAGCTTCCACAACCAGCTGCATCGTTGTGCGGCCGTTATACTCGTTGGGTTCAATGGTAAATACGATATCCACGGGTTTGCCGGAGAGCACGGTGGGTGCCCATTCCCGGCTGAAGAAGGCAATACCATCGAGTATGCGTCCGCTTGCCTGCTGGCGCAGGCGCAGCTTGAGGTGTTCAGCAGGATTGCCCACCAGCCTGGACCCCCCGGCATCCGTGCAGTGGCGTGCAAGAAAAACCGGCTTCATGTTCGCCGGACCAAATGGCTCGAAGTACATAAGCTGACGGAACATACGGTCAGTCAGATCACCAAACTCCACCTCCAGGTCAATGGCGAGTTCGGGGACTGGTCGCTCATAAGACAAGGCCGCAGCCGTGAGCTTATCGAACCGCTCGCGAAAAGCCAGAAAGTTTTCAGCACGTAGTGAAAGTCCGGCGGCCATGGTATGACCGCCATACTGGATCAGCAGGTCCTGGCATTTACCCAGCAATTCGTACAGGTCGATTCCGGGAATGGATCTTGCGCTTCCCGCGAGCACTTCGCCATTGTCCACCAGCACAACAGATGGCTTATAGAATGTTTCCACGAGCCGGGAGGCTACAATACCGACCACCCCTTTGTTCCATTCCGTTCCGCGCACCACGGTCGAGAACGAATGTGTATAAAAGGCGTCCTCCCCGACCATGCGGATGGCTGACTCCGTGATGCCCTTGTCGAGCGACTTACGGGTGACGTTATTCCCCTCAATCAGTCTGGACAGATCCTCTACTTCTGTGGGATCCTCTGAAAGCAGAAGGCGGACCGCATTCCGGCCGCTCATGATCCGCCCGGCCGCATTTATTCTCGGGGCGAGGGTAAAGACCACGTCAGAGATCGTCAGACGGCTCTTGTTAAATCCGGCAAGTTCAAGCATGCGGCGAATACCGGGACGTTTGGTTCGGTTAAGCACCTCAAGCCCCTCTCGGGCGAGAATCCGGTTTTCACCCACCACAGGTACGATATCCGCGCCGATCGAGATGGACAGCAAATCCAGATAAGACATGAGGTCATCCTCGGAGTGACCTGTATACCGGCACCAGCCTTGCAGCAGCTTAAACCCCACGCCGCATCCACTCAGGCCTTTGTCCGGATAGGAGCAATCACTCCTGATGGGATCGAGCACGGCGAAAGCGGGAGGAAGTGCCGACGGCTTGTGATGGTCGCAAACGATAACATCTATGCCCAGTTCACGGCACCGTTCGATCCTGAGACCATCTTTGATTCCGCAATCCAGGGTAATGATCAGCGTATAATCCTGTTCGGCAGCGTACTCCACGCCTGCCATAGAGAATCCATAACCCTCCTTGAATCGGTCGGGTATGTAAAAGGAGCAGTTGAGTCCGCGTGCTGACAGAAAGCCATAAACCATAGCCACAGCGGTCGTCCCATCCACGTCATAGTCTCCATAAACGAGTACTTTCTCTGCGGAACTGAAGGCCAGGTCAAGCCGGCGCACGGCACGATCCATATCTGCCATGAGAAACGGATCATGAAGTCCCAGGAGGGAAGGCTTGAGGAAAGCCTCTGCCCCAGCCCGTGTAGAGATGCCCCGGAGCAACAGAAGATGCCAGATCAGTGGCTCCAGATTGGCTTCCTGCTGAATCAAGAGCTCAATGTCCGGCCTCCGATCGAGCGATGCTGGATATTTCCAAACGGGTTCCATACGGCTGCGTAATTAGTAAAAATATCCCGGTTCTGTCCGTGAATTCGCATGTCACTTATACCTATAATCAGAGTCGAACGTGCAACCCGGGTAGGGGGCATACCGTCTTTCGTTGTATATTCGACACCCGAAATCGAGACCAACCATGACCCTGAGGCAGTATTTCCTGGTTTTTGTGGCTGCATTTGCCGGATCCTTTTTCCTGGCAAGTTGCCTGAACGAAGACAATAAAATTCCGCCCAATTGTTACGACGGAATCCTGAATAACGATGAAGAGCTGGTGGACTGCGGCGGCCCCTGTGAGCCCTGCAACCATTGCATCAACGGAGTGTGGGAGCCCAATCTCGGAGAAACCTGCATAGACTGTGGCGGAGAATGCGGTGCTTGTCCGCAGTGCAGAAATTGCATCCAGGATGGAGATGAATCCGGAATCGACTGCGGTGGAACCTTCTGCGGCCCGTGCGAAAACCTCTGCGATGATGGTATTCTCAATGGCAATGAGGAGCAGATCGACTGCGGAGGCGATTGCGGTCCTTGTCCTACCTGTACAGACCTCACCATGAATGGTGATGAAATCGGGATTGATTGCGGAGGAACCCAATGCCCCCCCTGTTCTACAGACGGTAACTGTGTCAACCTTATCCTCGATGGGGATGAGTATTGGGTGGACTGCGGTGGTTCAACCTGCCCGCCCTGTCAGAACGCCATGACCTGGAGAGCCAATGGCATAACCCATGTGGTAGAGGCCGACAATATAGAATACCAAACCGATGGCACCTCCTTCACCATAACGGGAACCAGCACTCTGGGGGCGACCTTAGTCATTACATCCACCATTCCCACAGGTGGTTTCGTAGAAGGAACTTCTGTGACGATGAACCAGGCCTCGGTACCTGGACGGCAGATGTCCTACACCTCAGAACTGGGAGGTGTATTCAGTTCGGGTACCTCTGCTGCAGCAGCGGCAACCATGACCACCAATCGCTACTTCACTCAGGTTGATCCTCCCGCATTTGTTCACCGCGCTGCATTCAGCGGAACACTTTACGATGCCGGTGGCACGGTGATAACCAACATCACGAACGGCTCGTTCCTATATACTTTCTGACCTGATCTCACGAATACCCGATAGAAAGGCCTCCAGTGCAGGAGGCCTTTTCATTTCAGACCGGTCTTGATCAAGCCAGCAATGGCATCAACGCAGTGCTAAATCTGGGTGAACATTCGGGGGGGACGCGGACAAGTTGGTATCGGATATCGTTACATTTGTTGCCGTATTTCAACCAATTCCCCAATGAACTCTATGAAGTGTTTTCTACTCGTTTCAGTTGCCTTCTTCACGGCCACCGGTGCGTTCTCCCAGCAAGCCGACTGTTCGGACATCTTCATTTCCGAATATGTGGAAGGCACCCAAAACAACAAAGCCATTGAGCTTTATAACCCAACCAATCAGCCGATAGACCTCAATGCCGGAGATTATAAGATGGGCCGCGACCGCGATGGAGCCGGTAATCCGATGCTTCTTCCCATCACCGGAATTATTGAGCCTTATGGCACGCGGGTGTTTGTACTCGACAAGCGCAACCCCAACGGAACCGGCAATGAGGTACCTGTGGACGACCAGCTTCTGGCCGTGGCTGATACCTTCCTCAATCCGGTGTACGTGCAGTCTTTTTCTCCCATGTACTTCAACGGTGATGATTCATTTGTACTTGTAAAAGGCACTGCCACAATCCTTGATATCATCGGTAAAATCGGTGAAGATCCGGGAGGTGGATGGTGGGAGCCAGGTGATCCCAATACTGCATGGTGGACTGAAGATAACACCCTGATCCGCAGGGCCGCGGTGAAAAAAGGCGTACTGAGCAACCCGGGGGTATTCGATCCTTCAGCAGAGTGGGACAGCCTTCCGGCCAATACCTTTGACAACCTTGGAACGCATACATGCGACTGTCTGATTCCCGAGTCAGTGAGTGAGTTCAATGAACCCGAACTCGCTGTATTCCCGAACCCGATCGCTCAGGGAGAGCTTTCTCTGAAATCCAATAAGGAAATCCGCGGTTATGCGGTTTACAGTGCTTCAGGCAGCTTGGTAACCCGTCGCGAAGAACTGGGCAATGTGCGCTACTATTCCGTGGCGCTCCCGGAGGCCGTGACAGGAGTTTACTTCATCGAAGTATGGTTTGCTGACGGATCACGCATCCATCGCAAGCTTCTTGCACGCTGAGCTTAACCGTTTACCACGATATTACAAAGGGGCACATGCCCCTTTGTGCTGAAATATGACTGCCGTGAACCGACCGCACTTACTCATTGCCTTTCTTTTCTTGTGTGTCAGCATCAGCACACAAGCCCAAACTACAGTATCTGGGGTAGTGCGCGATGCGACCTCAGGTGAGACTCTCCCCACGGCTACCATCGTGTATGGAGAAGGAAAGGGAACATCAACCGATCTTGACGGGAAGTATGAATTGACCCTTGAGCCCGGGAAGTATGTGCTTACAGCCAGCTATGTGGGCATGGAATCTGTGAGCAAAGAGGTGTGGGTAGGCAGCGTTTCACAAACAGTGAACTTTGCGCTTCAACCAACATCCATGAGGGAGGTTGAAATCGTGGCTGACATTGCGATTGAACGCAAAACCCCGGTGGCCTATTCCGATGTATCGCCACTCAAGATCAAAGAAGAACTGGGCACTCGGGATCTTCCGCTCGTTCTTAATACCACACCAGGTGTGTATGCCACTCAGGCTGGTGGCGGGGATGGTGACGCCCGAATAAACATTCGGGGATTCAATCAGCGCTACGTCGCGGTGATGGTGGATGGTATACCCATGAATGATATGGAGAACGGACAGGTGTATTGGAGCAACTGGTTCGGGCTTGATGTGGTGACTCAGAAAATTCAGGTGCAGCGCGGACTTGG
>CANGTU010000038.1 GCA_947456965.1 Flavobacteriales bacterium | reverse complement strand
ATTTGATCCCACGCTCGTCTGCATGGAGCTGGAAAAGTCGATGGTTGCTGATGGCGAGCCGTTGGTCAGCGAGAGCTGCGCGCTCATGCTGATGGCGGACATCACAAATACCACTGCTGCCAGGAACCTTCCTGAAAGGGAAGCAGCAGCGCGGTGCGTGAAGAGGGTAAAGTTCAACATGGTTTTTCTGGTTGGTTTTTCGCGGCAAAGGTGGCGCGAAGTCGGGGGCGCCATGTTAGTCTTGTATTACCAAAACGAATTCAAGTTATTCACCCTTCATCCACATGAATATGAACACACGCCGATATGGCGTGCCGGCATGAAGAAAGCGGGTACCGCTCAGTGCCTGATGGCGGCAATACCCGGGAGTTCAATACCTTCAAGTGACTCCAGCATAGCGCCGCCGCCGGTGGACACGTAGCTGACCTTATCCGCCAGTCCGAACTCATTCACAGCAGCCACTGAGTCGCCTCCTCCCACCAGGGTAAATGCGCCGCGGGTAGCCGTGGCCTCTGCCAAGGCCTGGCCGATCGCCAGCGTTCCCTGCGCGAAATGCGGCATTTCGAATACGCCCATGGGCCCGTTCCACAGGATGGTTCTGGAGTGGAGAATAACCTCCCGGTACAAGGCGACTGTCTTCGGGCCAATATCCAGACCCATCCATGCGGCAGGAATGGAGGCAATGCTGCATTCCTTCCGGTTCGCCTCGTTGGTAAAGGCATCGGCGATGATTGCGTCGGTGGGCAGGTAGAGGTTTACACCCTTATCGCGGGACAAGGCCATGAGATCAATAGCCTTGGCCAGGAGTTCATCTTCCACGAGTGATTTCCCCACCTTGCCGCCCTGCGCCTGGATAAAAGTAAAGGCCATACCCCCTCCGATGAGGATATTCTGCACGCGGTCCATGAGGTTTTCCAGGATGGCGATTTTGCTGGACACCTTGCTGCCTCCGATGATCGCCGTCACGGGGGTGGCGGATGAGTTGAGCACGCGGTCAATGCTTTTCACCTCATCCTCCATCAGGTAGCCGAAGAGCTTGTCAGTGGGAAAGAACCGGGCAATAACGGCGGTACTGGCGTGTGCGCGGTGCGCAGTTCCGAAGGCATCATTGACATAAACATCGCCATTTTCGGCCAGTTGGCCTGCGAAGAACTCATCTCCGGATTCTTCTTCCTTATAGAAGCGGAGGTTTTCCAGCAGGGCGACCTGGCCATCCTGCAGGCCATCCACCACCCGGCGGGCCTTGCTGCCGATGCAGTCATCCGCAAAGGCCACAGGCACACCGAGGAGCCTGGCCACAGCGGGCACAATATGCCGGAGCGAGTACTTCTCCTCGGGGCCACCTTTAGGCCGTCCGAGGTGCGACATAAGCACCACTCGCCCGCCGTCGGCCATGATCTTCCTGATCGTTTTCACCGCTGCGCGAATGCGGGTATCATCCGTCACTTCCAGCTTCTCGTTGAGCGGTACGTTGAAATCAACACGCACGAGGGCGCGCTTCCCGGCGAAGGAGTATGAGTCGAGTTGGTAGGGCATGGGGGTGTTTATGGAGGTGCGAATTTAAGGGTGCTTTGGTATGTTCGCTTCGCTCATCGCTCGCGGCTCTTAGGAACGCAAAGGGCACAGAGGACCGCAGAGGGCGCAAAGAGTATTTGCATGATATGCAAACTAACTGCGCATTATGTATTCAGTTGTTTGAGTTTTACTCCTCCCGAGATTTCGGGGCATGGAAAGCTACATCAACGAACTGTCCTGTTCTATCATAGGTTGTGCTCTGGAAGTCCATCGAATTCTCGGGCCGGGAATGCTCCAAAGCACCTATCAAAAAAGTCTTGAGCACGAACTGATCCTTGCAGGAATTCGTGTTGAACGAGAAGTACCGATCGCCCTGCAATACACGAGTATGTCTATTGAGAGAGGCTATTTCATTGACCTGCTAGCTGAAGGTCAGATTGTAATCGAACTCAAAGCCAGTGCGAGTCTTCGACCTGAACACGAGGCACAAACACTAACTTACCTGAAGCATGGTGGCTATCAACTCGGCCTGCTCATGAAATTCAATCAAGCCCGACTGAGACATGGCATCCAGCGAGTGGTGAACAACTTGTGCTAGACCATAATCATTCCTTCTCAGCGTCCTTTCTGGTCCTCTCTGAACTTTGCGTTCCTGAATACCGCTAGCAAAGCGAGCCCTGATCACCTTTGCGCCCTCTGCGGTACTCTGTGCCCTTTGCGTTCCTGAATACCGGGAGCGAAGCGAGCTCAAAACAGCCCCTGCATCCCCACCTTTCCGCGAATAATTTCAGGCAGCTTAGCAATCTCCACCCTTTCCTGCTTCATGCTGTCCCGTTCGCGAATAGTCACGCAATTATCGTTGAGCGTTTCGTTATCGATCGTCACGCAGAAGGGCGTACCAATGGCATCCTGCCTGCGATAGCGGCGGCCTATCGCGTCTTTGTCATCATATTGCAGATTGAAATCAAGCTTGAGCATATCCACAATCTCCTTAGCTTTCTCGGGAAGGCCGTCCTTTTTCACCAGCGGCAACACGGCCACCTTCACAGGAGCCAATGCCGCCGGGATAGCGAGCACAGTGCGCTCACTGCCGTCATCCAGTTTCTCTTCCTTATACGATGCAGCTAAAACAGCGAGGAACATGCGATCGAGGCCGATTGAAGTTTCAATCACGAAGGGCACATAGCTTTCATTCGATTCGGGATCGAAGTAGCGCAGTTTCTTGCCGCTGAATTTCTCGTGGCTGCTCAGGTCGAAATCCGTGCGTGAGTGAATTCCCTCGAGCTCTTTGAAGCCCATGGGGAAATTGAATTCAATATCACATGCGGCGTTTGCGTAGTGCGCCAGTTTGATGTGGTCGTGGAATTTATAATTCTCCTCGCCCAGCCCGAGTGCCTTGTGCCACTTGATGCGCGTGTCTTTCCAGTAGTTGTACCACTCCATCTCCGTGCCTGGCTTCACGAAGAACTGCATCTCCATCTGTTCAAACTCCCGCATGCGGAAAATGAACTGTCTCGCGATGATCTCATTGCGGAAGGCCTTTCCCACCTGCGCGATACCGAAGGGGATCTTCATACGTCCGCTCTTCTGTACGTTGAGGAAGTTGACGAAGATCCCCTGAGCCGTTTCCGGGCGCAGGTAGATGATACCTGCTTCGCCGGATACTGCGCCCATCTCTGTTTTGAACATGAGGTTGAACTGGCGCACTTCAGTCCAGTTGCGCGAACCCGTTTCGGGGTCGGCGATTTCACATTCGTCAATGAGGTACTTGAGCGCTTCGAGATCGCTTGCTTCGAGTGCAGCTTTCATCTTTGCCTGCACCGCGTTGATTTTCTCTTGCGCGCGCAGCACGTTCGGATTCGTTGCGCGGAATTTTTCCTCATCGAAAGCATCACCAAACCTGGCCTTCGCTTTATCAATCTCCCTGGAGATTTTGGCTTGTGACTTAGCCATGTAATCTTCCAGCAGCACATCGGCCCGATAGCGCTTCTTGCTGTCCTTATTATCGATGAGCGGATCGTTGAACGCATCCACGTGTCCGCTTGCCTTCCAGGTAGTCGGATGCATGAATATAGCTGCGTCGATGCCGACAATATTCTGGTGCATGCGTGTCATGGCCGTCCACCAGTAATTCCGGATATTCTGTTTGAGTTCAGCGCCGAGCTGACCGTAATCGTAGGTAGCGCTGAGACCGTCATAGATCTCAGAAGAGGGAAATACGAAGCCATACTCCTTGGCGTGGGAGATGACCAATTTGAGCTTATCGTCCTGGTTTGCCATAGCGCCGGCGAAGATACTGCCTCCCCATCGCGCACGGGAGGATTGCCATCATCCGAACCATTGCGCATTCACCTCTTTCCGATGATCGCGGAGGTATGCGGCAAACGCAGATGCCACGGGCGAAAGCGTTTTCCGGCGAGGCCAGATAAGGCGCCATTGGGTGCGGATCGGCAGGCCCAGCACGGGGACCACCTGCAACTCGCCCAGGTCGAGTTCCCGGCGTATGCCGATCATGGGCATAATGGAGCAGCCAAGTCCCGCGATTACTGCCTGTTTCACGGCCTCGTTGGATGTCAGCTCCAGCTTGCGCTTTACGCGCACATTGTGTTGCCGGAGAAAGGCCTCCATGCTTGTACGCGTACCGGAGCCCTCTTCGCGGTAGAGCATGGTCATGGTTTCCATCACGGACGGGTCCTGGCGCCTTCGTCCCCACTTGCGATTGGAACCATCCACGAGGCAGAGTTTATTTTCGAGCAGCTCCAGAGCCTCCACGTCCAGATCTTCAGGCAAGAGGGACACCAGGCAGAAGTCCGACTCATTAGCACGCAAACTTTCCACCACCCTGCTCTTGTTGGTTACGTCCATCACCAGCTCTATCCCGGGATGGCGCTGCAAGAACCCTGAAAGGTAGTAGGGCATGATGTACTTACCCGTGCTCACAGAAGATATACGCAGGCGGCCGGTGAGCAGCCCTTGGTAGGTCATGGTTTTGTAGTTGATGGCATACACCTCATTCAGGATCCGCTCGGCCGCATCGGCAATCTCGCGGCCGAATTCCGTGACATAGAGCTTGCGGCCAATGATTTCTGTGAGCGGAATATCAAACTGGCTCTGGAAGTTGCGCAGCTGAATAGAAACGGCGGGCTGTGATAAATGGAGCTCTTCCGCCGCCCGTGTGACGCTTCCCGATTGCGTAACCTGGAGAAATACCTGAAGCTGATGCAGGGTGTAATGCATAATTTATGCTTATGACAGATATATCAAATATAAAACAATCCTTATCCATTCCGGCCCCCATCTTTGGCCCACAAAACCATTTTTTTCATGACAAGAATTACTGTAGCTAAAGGCGATGGCATTGGTCCCGAGATCATGGATGCCACGCTCGCGATCCTTAAGGCCGCTGGAGCCCGGATCGAAGTTGACGAAATCGAGGTGGGCGAGAAGGTGTACCTGTCCGGTAACTCTTCGGGTATTGCCCGTGAGAGCTGGGACATTATCCGGCGCAACAAGGTGTTTCTGAAGGCGCCGATTACGACCCCTCAGGGCGGCGGTTACAAAAGCCTGAACGTGACCACGCGCAAGTTTCTTGGTCTGTATTCCAATGTGCGCCCGTGTCAGAGTCTGCATCCCTTCGTGCAGACCAAGCACCCTAAAATGGACATTGTGATTGTCCGCGAAAATGAGGAAGACCTCTACGCCGGCATTGAGCACCAGCAGACTGATGAGGTAGTACAGTGCCTGAAGCTCATCAGTCGTCCGGGCTGTGAGAAAATTGTGCGTTATGCCTTTGAATATGCGCGCCAGTATGGCCGCAAGAAGGTTACCTGCTTCACCAAGGACAACATCATGAAGCAGACTGACGGGCTCTTTCACCAGGTATTTGATGAGATTGCCAGGGAGTATCCGGAGATTGAAAACGAGCACTGGATCATCGATATCGGAGCGGCCAAGCTGGCCGATACCCCGGAGACCTTTGATGTGATTGTGACCCTCAACCTGTACGGCGATGTATTGTCGGATGTAGCTGCGCAAATTGCCGGTTCTGTGGGGCTTGCCGGCTCCGCCAACATCGGTGAGGAGTGCGCCATGTTTGAAGCCATCCATGGATCAGCGCCGCGTCGTGCCGGGCAAAACGTGGCCAATCCCAGCGGGCTGCTCCAGGGAGCCATCATGATGCTCATCCATATCGGACAGACAGAAGTGGCGGAGAACATCCAGAACGCCTGGTTGCGCACCATCGAAGAAGGAGTGCACACTTACGACATCTATACCGAAGGTGTGAGCAAACAAAAAGCCGGTACCCGGGAATTTGCTGAAGCCGTGATTGCGCGACTTGGTCAGAAGCCGCAGTTATTGAAGCCTGTGGCTTATGCCCGAGGCAGTGTTTTCCAGATGCCTAAATATGTCCGTCGTCCTTCCGCCATAAAAGAGCTGGCGGGTGTGGATCTGTTTGTGCACTGGGGCGGAACCAACCCTGACGAGCTCGCTGCGCGTCTCGAGTCACTGAACACACAGGAAGTAAAACTGAGCATGATCACCAACCGCGGAATCAAGGTATGGCCGGAGGGCTTTGCCGAGACCTTCTGCACGGACCACTGGCGCTGCCGGTTCAAGCCCGTTGACGGTGTGGCCATGAACAAGCAGCACATCATCCAGCTTCTGAGCAAGGCCGAAAGTGTGGGTGTTGATGCGGTGAAGACAGAAAACCTGTATGCCTTCGACGGAAAGCCGGCATACTCCCTTGGACAAGGTCAATAAATGCGCTCCGGAACCATGACCATTCAACTCATCAACGGCCACTTTACGCCACGTGAATCGCTGGACCTCATCACGCGGATGATCCATGTGAAGATCAGCTACCACGAGGAAAAAATTCGCGAGGCCACTACCGAGGAGGATGTGAAGATGCGTGAGAAGCGCATCAGGGAGTTGCAGCGCGACTTGTTTGAAATCCGCCAGCAGCTTCAGAGCCGGGAGGGCTTTGTAGATCTGGCGTCGAAGATTGAACTGAACTGATACGACCAGCGCTGATGTTCAGCGGTCGAACCTTACTAATCGCCACCAAACACGGCAAGGAGGCAGTACTTGCTCCGTTGTTTGAACGCTCAATGGGGGTCCGGTGTGTAGTGCCATCTGACCTCAATACTGATCTCCTCGGCACCTTCACCGGTGAGGTGGAACGCCGGGGAGATCCTTTGAGCGTAGCGCGGCAGAAATGCCAGCTCGCATTAGATCGCGTACAAGCAGATTTTGCGCTCGCAAGTGAAGGTTCATTCGGTCCTCATCCTACCATTGGATTCGTACCCGCAGGAGACGAGTTGGTGTTGCTCCTGGACCGCCACACCGGTCGGGAATTCTTCGCCCGGGACATCACTACCGAAACCAACTTTCGTGCAGCCTGGATCAGTCGGCGCGCTGAGCTGGAATCATTCCTGAGCGATGTTAAGTTTCCCTCACACGCTGTAATCATGCGTCCATCGAAGGATTCAGCTGAAGGCATCATCAAGGATATCCTGTCCTTTCCTTCCGCCTGGGAAACCTATGAGCGACTGAGTGCTGAAGCCGGCGGTGTCTGGGTAGAAACGGACATGCGTGCCATGCACAATCCCACGAGGATGAAATCCATTGAGCGCGCCGGACAAAAACTGGTGGACAAGATCCTGAGCGCATGTCCATCATGCCAGGCCCCGGGATTCAGCGTCACTGCAGCACACCCGGGACTACCATGCGCCCACTGCGGACTACCTACGCGCTCTACACGGGCCTTTGAGCGCATCTGCGAAGTATGCGGGTTTTCGGATGAAATTCCCTTTCCTCACGGCAAGCACGAAGAAGATCCGATGTACTGTGATTTTTGTAACCCGTGATTAATCCGGGCGGAGAACGAGGCGCCGCGATCGCTTCTTACCTGAACTCCCGGTATCCAGAACAAATGAGCGCGGCTGAGCAGCGATCACAAAAGGCAAGCCCACCGCCACAGCGGCCAATCCTGCACCGGCCGTGGCTTCATACCGAGGCACCCGGAACGATCCGCCGCCATAACCGATTCCCGCTAATGGAGCGGCGACCAGAGCCACAAGCAGACCCGTGGTCATGATCGTCCATCCGGAGTTCCGCAGTGCTTGGCGCACCGGGCTGTCACAGCGCAATACCATGCCCGGTTGAACAGGAATATCCCATTCCTCACCCGGGCGAGCGCAGCGCGTTACCATGAGCGTTGCGCCACCTGGGGGAGCATATTCGAAATACAGCTCTGATGCACGCAACATCCACCGGCCGTCGCTGAGCAAAACAGGCAGACCGGTGCAGCGCATAACCAGCGTATCACCCTGCCTCACGCCTCTCGGATTGCTCAGTACGCATATTGCATCAGGGCGAATCCGCTTCACCCGACCCGGGCGATCCAGGCGCTCCAGCCCCAACGATCCCTGAGCCTCCGGCATTGTTACTGCCGGTAACGCTGCCACCCGGCGGTAATGTTTCCATAAGGTAGGAGTAGCTCCCGATGCCGCCAACACGAGTATGGAATCCGTCAATGTGCGCACGAGCAGCCCATCATTCGGGCGGAGCAAGTTGATGGATGCAAGATCAGGTTGATCAGAGCTGAGGACCAGGCGACCTTCATTGCCCCATCGCCATACTCCCGTCTCGGCGGGCATACCGAGCTGACCCCCCGCATATATGCGGTAACTACCCGAACTGCTGAACACCAGGCGCTCGCGGGCATCCGCAGAGGAGAACTTCCCGCGAAACTCCGTACCCAGCAGCTCCCACGACCCGGCAATACTGGCTGTACCTCCCTGGGCCAAGGCACCTTCAGAAGAGAGGAACCACGCCGCACAGAGCAGCCCGATTTGCCATAATGTGCGCATAAATCAGTCCGAAGATAAGTCCAGCGTGGCCCGTTCACCAAGCTCCATCCACAGCCTATTTTTGCGCTATGAAATCGCTACTTCCCCTGCTGTTTACCTGTATCACCTTGTATAGCTGCGCTCAGCAGAATGATCAGTTCATAGGCGTTCGGGGAGGATTTGGTTCGGGCGTCACCTATCAACACTACCTGGATCCATCCAGGGCCATTGAGGTCATTGCATATAGTCGCTGGCAAGGTTTGAGCATGACCGGACTCTATCAATTCCACAAGCCCCTGTTTGATGTGGAAGGAATGAAATGGTACTATGGAGCCGGCGCGCATGCGGGCTTCTTTCGTTACCGCGAAGACGGTCCGCGGTGGCACGATGAAGAGTGGGATGGCACCCGTGTGGTGATCGGTGCGGATGCCATTCTGGGGCTTGAATACTTTTTCGATGAGCTTCCTCTCCAGTTCTCTCTCGACTGGAAACCGGCCATCAACGTAATCGGACACAGTGGTTTCTGGGGCGATGAGGGGGCATTCTCGATCCGCTACAGCTTCTGAGCGGTTGGTGTTCTGCGGTCAGCCCTTTCTTATTTTCGTCCGAAATTCCATTGAGCATGAACCGGTTTATACTCCTCATTATCCTGTTGACTTCCCTTGGCGGCCAGGCTCAGAATGTGCGCCGCTGCGCGTATGATGCCTGGTTTTCGCAACAGTATCAGCACCGCCGGGATTATGCTGAAGCCATTCTTCAGGTCATGTCCAACAGGACATCAGCCCAGCGCGGGGGTGGCGGGGGTGTAGTCGTGCTCCCCATAGTCTTTCATGTCGTGTACAACACACCGGAGCAAAATATCCCGGATGAGGTCATTGAGTCGCAGCTTGAGGTTCTCAATGAAGACTTCCGCAGGATGAATACCAATGCCTCCGATACACGTCCGGAGTTTCTTCCCGTCGCCGCTGACTGTGAGATTGAATTCGCTCTGGCCAATGTGGATCCTGACGGCAATCCGACGAGTGGCATCACGCATACCTTCACGGACCGGACCGGTTTTTCACTTGATTTCTTTTCCGCAACCAACACCCTCGATGAGGTCAAGCAATCCTCGACCGGTGGCGTTGATGCGTGGGATACAGACCACTATATCAACGTCTGGGTATGCAATATAGAGGCGGGGTTTCTGGGACAGGTCTTCGGACTTGCCTATCCACCTGCGGGGCTCGATAATTGGCCGGCCGGAAGTAATGCACCCAATCCGGCGCTCGAAGGTGTAGTGATCCACTATACAACCGCGGGGCGCAACAATCCGCAGGCAGGTGCTGATGGATTCGATGGCAATGAACTCGGCCGCACCTTGGTGCATGAGCTCGGGCATTACCTTGGTTTGCGCCACACGTGGGGCGATGCGTTGCCTTTTTTTGAAGATGGCTGCGCGGTGGATGATGGCATGGCAGATACACCCAACACTGCCGCTGGAGACCAGTTTGCCTGCAACCTCTCTTCTAATTCATGCGAGACAGATATTCCCGGTGACTTGCCTGATATGATTGAGAATTACATGGACTACTCACTGGACGAGTGCCTGAACCTCTTCACCAATGACCAGAAGGACCACATGCGCTATGTGCTATTTGACCTGCGCCCGGGCCTGCTGGATGGAGTAGGCATAGCTGAAGCCAGAGCACTGCCTCAATTTCGCGTGTATCCCAATCCGGTTGAGGACTCATTTCAAATCGTGTTTGACCGCAATGTAGCCGGGGTAGTTGAGTTGCGCGACATGACTGGTCGGATGGCATGCAGCCAATCCGTTGAAGATCGCAGTGTTTCATTCGATGCCACACTGCTCGCTCCTGGTGTTTATTTCGCCGGGCTCTGCAACAGCCGTCTGGCTCCGGTGCGCGTGGTGATTCAATGATCAATCAGCCGGCAGCAGCGCGAGTATCCACCATCAGCTGAAGAGCTGCGAGGGCCGTCCGCAGCGAGTTGACCTCGTTGAATGACAGGCGAAGAGAGCCTTCCTTCTCGTACATCTTTGCGGCCTTCGGATTCGCTTTAATGAATTCCAGAACCCGGGTGAATTTTTCAGATTGGTAAAACGGACTATCCTGCTTCGTGATGAAGTAGCCGATCATCTTTCCGCTTTTGAGCACCAGTTTTTCGAAACCGGTTTCGCGGGCCAGCCAGCGCAGGTGCATGGTATCCATGAGTTGCTGTACAACAGGCGGGATGGGGCCAAACCGGTCATTGAGCATTTCTGCAAAAGCATCGAGTGTATGCTCATCGCTGATGTCGTCAAGCTCCTTATACAGAGCGATCCGTTCGGTGATACTGCTCACATAATCATCCGGAATGAGCAGTTCAAAGTCGGTTTCCAGGGTTGTTTCCTTGACGAAGTCCTTCGATTTGCGGATTTCCTCCTCATACAAATCCTTGAAGTGCTCCTGCTTAAGTTCATCGATGGCCTCATTCAGGATCTTCTGGTAGGTTTCAAATCCGATATCATTGATGAATCCACTCTGTTCGCCTCCCAGCAGGTTTCCTGCGCCGCGGATATCCAGGTCACGCATGGCGATATGCAATCCTGATCCCAGGTCTGAGAACTGCTCAATGGCTGTGAGACGTTTGCGGGCCTCATCCGTGAGGAGGTTAACAGGAGGACTGAGCAGGTAGCAGAACGCATGCTTGTTATTCCGTCCTACCCGTCCGCGGAGTTGGTGCAGGTCGCTCATCCCGAAGTGATGTGCATCGTTGATGATGATGGTATTTGCATTCGGAATATCGATACCGCTTTCCACGATGGCGGTGCTCACCAGCACGTCGTATGAACCTTCAATAAACTGCGTCATGACGTCTTCCAGTTGCTCACCCGTCATTTGTCCGTGGGCAATCCCCACTCGCACATCCGGGCATAGTCGCTGCACCATACCGGCGATCTCGTGCAGGTTCTGCACCCGGTTATGCACGAAGAATACCTGTCCGCCACGCTGGACCTCATAACTGATGGCATCCCGGATCACCTCTTCATGGAAAGGACGCAGTTCAGTCCGGATCGGATGGCGGTTGGGAGGTGCCGTCTGGATGATGCTCAGGTCTCGTGCACCCATCAGGGAAAACTGCAGCGTGCGCGGGATAGGAGTAGCGGTGAGGGTAAGCGTATCCACGGTTGCTTTGAGCGTTTTGAGCTTATCCTTAGCGCTCACTCCGAACTTTTGTTCCTCATCGATGATGAGCAGGCCCAGTTCCTTGAACTTCACCTTCTTGCCGAGCAGAGCGTGAGTACCAATGAGGATATCCACCTCACCCTTCTCAACGGCTTTCAGTGTTTCCGCTTGCTGTTTTGCCGTCTTGAACCGATTGATATAGTCCACCTTCACTGGAAAATCCCTAAGCCGTGCGGCGAAGCTTCGCGCATGCTGAAGAGAGAGGATGGTAGTGGGCACGAGCACAGCAACTTGCTTCCCGTCGGTAACCGCCTTGAAGGCCGCGCGTATGGCAATTTCTGTTTTTCCGAAACCCACATCCCCACAAATGAGCCGGTCCATCGGTGATTCAGACTCCATGTCTTCCTTCACTGCAATGGTGGCCTTGAGTTGGTCCGGTGTATCCTCATAAATGAATGACGCCTCCAGTTCCGTTTGCAGATAACTATCGGGCGAGAATGCATAGCCCTTCGTAGCCTTTCGTTTTGCGTAGAGCTTGATCAGGTCGAAGGCAAGTTCCTTCACCTTGGCCTTCGTCTTGCGCTTGAGGTTCTGCCAGGCGTTGCTGCCGAGCTTGTCCATGGCGGGCGTTGTGCCTTCCTTGCCCACATACTTGCTGATGCGGTGGAGGGAATGAATACTCACGTAGAGCATATCCCCTCCCTTATAGGTAAGCCGGATTGCTTCCTGTTCACGTCCGTTCACGTCAATCTTCTGCAGGCCTGAGAATTGTCCTACGCCATGGTCGATGTGCACCACATAATCACCCGGTTGCAGGGCCATGATCTCCTTGAGGGTGATGGCCTCTTTACTCTTCCTGAAACCCTCTTTGAGTCTGAAGCGATGGTATCGCTCGAATATCTGGTGATCCGTGTAGAGCAGGATTTTCAGCCGGCGATCGATGAAACCCTCGTGCAGTTCGGCCGACAGGGGCTGAAAGTGCACGGCGTGATCCTTATCCGTGAAAATCTGGTGAAGGCGTTCAATTTGCTTGGGCTGTCCTGCAGCAATCACGTTGAAGTAGCCCTGGCGATCGTTGTTGGCCAGGTTGGTGCCAAGCATATCGAAATTCTTGTTGAATGCAGGCTGAGGAAGTGTATCAAAGGTGACGACCTCCCCCTCGGCAAATTGCCTTTGGGTGCCGGTTTCGATGACGCGCATCCCTTGTAGAATCCGGAGCAAATCATTCCTTCCTGAATAGAGCACATCGGGCGCATCATGGGTAAGCATACCCGATAGCTTGGCATATTGAGTGCGCGCGCGCTCCAGTTCCTTCTCGGCTGCTTCGAGCATGACGGAGGTTTCTCCCAGCCAAACGATGGACTCGCGGTCTATGAACTGCAGGAAGTTGACACGCGCTTCATCGGCGCTGCGGGTACTGACGTCCGGCACGATGGTGGCGCGTGTCATCTTCGCTACCGACAGCTGCGTAACGGGGTCAAACTTGCGAATGCTGTCCACCTCATCGCCAAAAAGTTCGATTCGGTAAGGGTGGTCGAATGAATAAGAGAAGACATCCAGGATACCACCGCGCACGGCATATTGTCCCGGTTCATAAACATAATCCACCTTTTCGAAGCCGAAATCATGAAACAACTCATCCATGAAATCAAGTGAAAGCGTATGGCCCACCTCGATATCATATGTATTGCGCGCCATCTCGCTTTCAGTCACCACATTTTCCGCAATGGCTTCTGCGTATGTCACCACCACTGTATGCCCTTTATGGCGTCGCAGATCGTTGAGTACCTCTGCACGCATGGCCACGTTAGCATTCTCCGTCTGCTCCACCTGATAAGGCACACGGGCACTGCGGGGAAAGAAGAACAGTTTTACCCCATCCTCACCTTGCATGGATGCGGGACCGTCATCCTTGGCTGCGAGGCCGAAGAGGTGCTCGAGATCATTCAGCGCATAGGCCGCCCTTTCCTTATCCTCCAGTACCATCACAACCGGTTGCTTGACGCTCCGGATCACAGCAGAGGCCATAAAGGATAGTGCCGAGCCGGAAGCGCCGCGCATGGCAACCCGGGCACCTGGCCGGGCAATGGCGCGGATGACTTGCTGCACTCCCTCATCACCGGCATATCGGCGCTTCAGTTCATCGAGAATATTCATCGGTACGGGTCAACGACAAGAGGCCGGAAAGCTGCTTCCGGCCTGATTTTCATTAGTGGTGCAAAGATACCTCCTCCTTACCCCGCTCACGCACCCCGGGCAGAACAGATCAAAAACGTCATGAACCAAAGTGAGGTCGGCTGGTGCTGGTGCCTGTTACTTTGCAATGTGGATACTTTACCGATTGATCATGAAGTATGGCAGGGCTATGTCGCCCATCTGCCTCGACCTGACGGTGAGTGGCTGGCGCTTGGTGCATTGGAGCACTGTGTACTGGGTGAGGACCATCTCGATCCGCTGGGTGAGTTGCAGCGATGGCTCGACCGCCGCACGGGAATCGCCTTTGGTGTAGTGAGCTACGACCTGCGGGGGCATATTGAACCCACTCTGGGCGCCCATCCTGATCCCGCAGCTCCGCCTGTGCTCGCCTTCTTTCGTCCGCGCACCTTGCTGTTCCGTGAGTCCGGAAGCTGGAAGGTCGTGCACAACCACAGCCCTTGGCCCGATGACCAGCTTGTGCACCTTGCCGGAAAATCCGCCCGGCCTTTGGCCATGAAACGCATTGCGCTCCATCCCTCCATTAGCCGGGAACGCTACCTGAGCGATGTTGGTCAACTCCTCGAACACATCCGCATCGGTGATATTTACGAGGTAAACTACTGCCAGACCTTTACCGCTGATGCTCTGCCTGAAGATCCATATGCCCTTTGGCGGGAGCTCTGTCGCCAGACAGAGGCCCCGATGGCCGGCTACTTCAGCATTCCAGGCTATGCACTCCTGTGCGCATCCCCCGAGCGTTATCTCCAGCGACATGGAAACACTATACGCTCACAGCCCATCAAAGGCACTATCCGTCGGGGAGCAACTCCGGCAGAAGATGCAGGACTTTGCGAGAAGCTGCGCAACGATCCCAAGGAGCAAAGCGAGAATATCATGATTGTAGATCTTGTGCGCAATGACCTGTCCCGATCTGCATTACCCGGAACCGTGTGCGTGGAAGAGCTCTTCGGGATTCACACCTTTCGCACCGTGCACCACATGGTGAGTACCATCCGCGCGGAGGTACCCGCAGCTACCCCCTTTACTCAGCTCCTTCGCGATACCTTTCCAATGGGATCCATGACTGGTGCCCCTAAAATTTCCGCTATGCGACTTGCTGATCGCCATGAAGCCCTTCGTCGAGGCTGGTATAGCGGTAGTCTCGGATGGATAGATGACCACGGCAACTTCGACTTCAATGTCATCATCCGCAGTCTGTGTCTGGATGAACGACGGGGTGTGATGACATGCAGTGTGGGCAGTGCCATCACCATTCAGGCGGATGCGGCGCGAGAATATGACGAATGCTTGCTCAAGCTAGAGGCCATTCGCTGCGTGCTGGCCGGCTGACCTCCTACCTTTGGTCACATGAAGCCCGACGTGTCCACATTTCAGGCCGCCTTGCGCGATTTAGGTGCTGGAGGGCGGTTATTGGTGGCCGTAAGTGGCGGGGCTGACAGCATGTGCTTGCTTCATCTCGCTCACGCATCCGGCATAGCGTGTGGCGTAGCTCACATCCACTATGGCTTGCGCGGTTCCGATGCCGATGCTGATGCGCGGCTTGTTGAATCGGAGGCCATCCGGCGCTGTTTGCCCTTTTATCTCTTCACATGCAACGAGCATGAAACCGCCAAAATCCGGGCCTCCAATACTCAGGAAAAAGCGCGGGAGATCCGGTATACCTGGCTCAGTTACATCGCCCGGTTGCATGGCTATGAGCACATAGCCACTGCCCACCATGCCGATGATCAGGCCGAGACCATGGTTCATCACTTCTTGCGGGGCAGCGGGCCGGCGGGACTTTCCGGCATTGCGCCGGTGAGAGGCCAGTTGGTGCGGCCGCTGTTACGTTGGAGCCGTCAGGAGCTGCGCGATTTTGCCACAGAGCAGGCACTGGTCTGGCGCGAGGATGAGAGCAACGAGAGCATGCGCTACACCCGCAACAGGATTCGCCGTGAGGTCATGCCTGTACTGGAGGCCGTATTGCCTGGTGCAGCCGGGCGGTTGGCCGGGCGTGCTGCGCTCTACCACGAGGTAGATGCCATGATCGGACAGCAGCTCAGCGGATTCCTGCGCACCTATCTCAGCCATGAAGCCGGCGTGACTACGCTCGACGGAGCTGATCTCGCCCAGTATCCCTATCCCCGGTTATTGCTGGCCCACTGGCTGATGCCGCTGGGTTTCACTTTACCGCAGGTAGAGCAGGTGCTTCTCCTGCGCGATCCAGGCACCCGGGTGGATGCCGCTGGATACAGCATCTGGCGTGACCGGGAGGCCTGGTGCCTCACTGTGCGCCATGCCGGAGAGAAGCCTGCTGAAGAGTGGATCTCCGAAGAAGCCCGGTGCGTGGCCTTCCCCATACGCAGCAGGATAGTGGCCCGCGAGGAGTGGACGCTGGACACCTCACCCTCCACCGCTCAGTTTGATGCCGACCAACTCAGCTTTCCTGTATGCGTGCGCAGCTGGCGTGAGGGTGACCGCATCCAGCCCATGGGAATGGAAGGCAGTCAGCCAGTGAGTGATCTGCTCATCCAGCGGAAGGTTCCGGCCTTCCTGAAAGCCGCAGTCGTAGTGCTCGAACAGGAGGGTAAAATCCTCTGGGTAGCCGGCTACCGGCGTTCAGGCATTGCACCCATCACGGCTGAAACCCGAAGGGTATGGGAAGTGCATATCGGGTGAAACCCAGTGCGGGGCTTTCGCGTATCAGGCCAGATAAAGAGTGCCCAGATGAATCATGATGCCCGCCAGGACGACCTTCTTTTTCTCACCGAACTGACCTTTCCTGATTGCGACGTGCTCAGCAATCCCCGCGACCAGCGCATTCGCAAAGCCAGGCTCCTTCAGGCCGCTGCTCAGGGAAACGACAGCGGAGCGGAAGTCGAGCTCATTCTCCAGGATGATTTTTCCTGCCGGCAGATCCGCACGCGCGTACTTGCAGCCGGGGATGATCGCGTGTTGGTGGACAAGGGCATCTCTATTCCCCTCGCTTGCATCAGCCGGGTGCAGATTCTACTCTCATAGCAACTGGCCGCGGTTAACCCCGGATAGTACAGGCGGTTTCGTGCATGAGATTCAAAACGCCAAAGAAGAACGTTGCACGCGCACAATTCGGGGGCGGAAACATGCTCAATCATTGCGAGCACCGGAAACCAGCGGGCATGAATATTCGCCGGCGCTTTCGCTCGATACAGACATCCGTAAGGATCATCTTGTTTTAACCAGGATTAACATCCCGTAATTTCCTGAAATTCCACGCTAAACCTCATTTCCATTCCCAGCCTTCACCCGGTCACAAGTAACTTTGGTGGCCTTTGAGGAAGAGGAGAATATCGTATGAGAATCAAATTGTTTTTATTGCTCCTGGTGGCTCTGCACAGCAAGTCCGCATACAACCAGATATATGAGCCGGTCAAGTGGACCTTTAGTTACAAGGCCCTTTCCGGAAAGGACCTGGAGATTCAGGCCACTGCTGCCATAGAGACCGGATGGCATGTGTATGCCTTGAATGCATCGGACAATCCAGAGGCCATTGGTCCCATATCCACCTCGCTGCGTTTTCCGGAGCACACCACGTGCAAGCCCAAGGGCAAGGTAAGGCAGGGCAAGTACATCACCCATTTCGATCCCAATTTCGAAATGGACCTCAACTACTTTGAGAAGTCAGCCAGTTTCAGTCAGGTCTTTACGCGCCTGACGGATGGAGCCTTTACGGTAAGCGGTGAGCTCGAGTATATGGTATGCAATGATGAGCGCTGTCTGTTCCCTGAGCCTATGTCATTTGAGGTGCAAGTTACCGGGCTTGGAGGAGAAACGGTTGTATCGGAAGTCTCTCAGGATCCTTTGACCGCTTCATCTGCGGGCGCCTCATCCGGCATACTTGAGCCGGTGAAGTGGACCATGCGCGTGTTGCCGGGAGCTGATGGTCTCTATACCCTTGAGTTCAACTCCTTATCTGAAGACGGATGGCATATATATGCGCAGGAGCAGGAAAGTAATCAGGGCCCGGTACCCACCCGGTTTGCCTTTCAGTTTCCAGCGGGTGTGATTCCGGTTGGTAAGGTCAGCGAGCCCAGGCCCATCGCGGATTACGATCCCAACTTCATGATGAACGTGCGGTACTTCGAAAAGACTACCCGGTTCACCCAGCAGGTGAAGGCCGCTGCGCTTCCCAACTCGCCCTTTCCGGTCTCTGTAGAGTTCATGTGCTGTAATGATGAAACCTGTCTTCCTCCCAAGGAGCTCACGTGGAATGTGGACCTCAAGGCTGGCACTGCCGTGGCATTCGATCCGGATGCCGGACTTCAGGCCACGGTGCTGGAGAGCGATCCGTTTCGCATCAGCAAGGCCAATCCAGAGCAGCCTATCAGTTGGTGCGGTACGGAGCAACAGCAGCTTGGGCTTTGGATGGTATTCCTGTTCGGGCTGATTGGCGGACTGCTTGCCTTGCTTACGCCGTGTGTATTCCCGATGATTCCGCTCACGGTGAGTTTTTTCACGAAAGGCTCAGAAGGAAGTCGAGGAAAGCGCAGGGCCATCCTTTATGGCACCTTCATCCTGCTCATCTATTTCATTCTCTCCTTGCCGTTTCACCTTTCGAAGAATGTGGATCCCGAGGTACTGAACAACATTGCCACCAACGTATGGCTGAATATCGGCTTTTTTGTTGTGTTTGTCTTTTTCGCCATTTCCTTTTTCGGCTATTTTGAAATCACCCTGCCCAGTGGGCTGGCCAATCGGGCTGACCGCGGAGCCAGCCTCGGCGGAGGTCTGGGAATTTTCTTCATGGCACTCACCCTGGCGATTGTCTCCTTCTCATGCACCGGCCCCATTCTGGGAACGGTGATCGGAAGCATTTACAGCACGGATGTGGCCGGTGTAGTCCACTTCCTGGGTATGGAGCTCAGCCTGCCTGCGACCAAGGTTTCCGCGGCCATGATTGGCTTTGGAATATCACTCGGGTTGCCATTTGGGCTCTTCGCTGCTTTTCCTTCTATGCTGAAGAAGCTTCCCAAATCCGGCGGCTGGCTGGAGGACTTCAAGGTGAGCCTTGGCTTTGCCGAAGTAGCTCTCGCCCTCAAGTTCCTTTCGCAGGCTGACCTTGTTGAGCAGTGGGGTCTTGTCAAGCGGGAGATCTTTTTCGGCGTCTGGATTATCATCTGCGTATTCTGGTTGCTTTACCTCATTGGCCTTTTCCGGTTCAAGCCCGGACAGGGCAGCCAGAAGATGTCCCGGTTCAAACTCGGCTTCACGATTTTGCTCGCCGCATTCACCCTCCGTCTTCTGCCCGGAGTATTGCCCCAATCCGAGTTGAACCGTTTTGCATTTCTGAGCGGATTCCCTCCGCCCCGCAGCTACTCCATCTACGAGCATGAAGAAGAGTTCCGGATATACCGAGACCTTGCCGAGGCGATGCGCGTGGCCAACGAAGAGAACAAACCTGTATTCATAGACTTCACCGGATGGGGCTGTGTGAACTGCAGGAAAATGGAAGAGACCGTATGGCCGGATGATCGCGTAAAGGCCATTCTGAGCAGAGAGTACATCATGGTATCCCTGTACGTTGATGAAAAAGTAGAACTTCCTTCATCCGAGCAATTCGTGTATACCACAGCAGATGGGCGCAAGAAGAAAATTCGCACGGTGGGCAATAAGTGGTCAACCCTGCAGACCGAAACCTTTCGCAATAACTCCCAGCCGTTTTACGCCTTGCTCACACCAGACAGCAGCCTGCTCGCTCCTCCTCGCCAGTACGATACCGACATAGAGGCTTACGCAGCATGGCTAGAGTGCGGTGTAAGCACATATCGCTCCCTTTCTCCTCCGGAAGAACAGGGGCTGCAGCCCTGATGGCCTGATCGCAAGTGATCAGCCAACACTGCGGTGGAAAATACCGGGCGTTCATCGCCCTGCATGCCCGATATTCGCGTATACTTCGGATGCACTGACCGAATATGCTTCATTACCGCCTGCTCATTCTCCTATGGTTTGTCCTGCCCTTTGCCGGGTTGGCCCAGAAGACGGTGGTATATGGCACGGTCACGGATTCAGAAACCGGCGAGGCCATTCCTTATGCCCTTGTATTCTTCGTGAACACGAAGACCGGAACCACAACCGATGAAAGCGGCAAATACCGGCTTGAAACCTATTACAGCAGTGACTCATTGCGCTGTCAGTCCGTGGGCTATGCTCCTGTAACCCGAAAAGTCAAGCAAGGCACAGCCATGCAGATTGACTTTGCGCTTCGTGCAAGTACCACACTCGAAACAGTCATCATCAAGCCCAAGGAGGGAAAGAACCCCGCCATCGAGTTGATGAAAAAGGTACTCCAGAACAAGAAGGTGAACAATCGCGAAAAGCTCGATGCATATCAGTACGAGGCCTATAATAAAGTCGAGTTTGATCTGAATAACATCACGGAAGAATTTCAGAAACGGAGGATATTCAAACCCTTTGAATTCATTTTCGAGGGAGTTGACACGACACAGACAAAGCCCTATCTCCCGGTGTTTATGACCGAGTCGTTATCCGATTTCTATTTCAGGCGAGATCCCAAGACCTCGAAGGAAATCATTCAAGCCACCAAGGTGAGTGGTGTACAGAATGAGAGCATCAATCAGTTCCTGGGTGATATGTATCAGAATGTAAACATCTACGACAACGAGATCGTCATATTCAACAAGAGCTTTACCAGCCCTATATCTGCCTACGCGCTTGGATTCTATGATTATGGTCTGGTAGACAGCGCCTTCATAGATAACAAGTGGTGTTATCTTCTTCAGTTCTTCCCTCGCCGGAAGCAGGAACTTCTTTTTTTCGGCGAAATGTGGGTGAATGACAGCACCTATGCGATCAAGAGTGTAACGGCCACTATTGCGGAAGACGCTAACATCAACTGGATCAAGAATTTCCAGGTCAGGCAGGAATACAACGAAGTTGAAAAAGAAGTGTGGATGCTTACCCGGGATGAGTTGCTGATTGACTTCAACATCTCCGACAGGCAGATGGGGGTATACGGCCGCAAGACTTCAACCTACCGGGATTTTATCATCAACAAGCCGCTCGACGACACCTTTTATGCCGGCATCACCGACATAGAAGTAAGGGAAGATGCCGCCCATAAGGACGAAACCTTCTGGACACAATCCAGGCATATTGAACTCACCGAGAATGAGCTGCGCATTTATCACATGGTTGATACCTTGAAAAGTCTGCCACAGTTCAAGACGGTAGCGAACATCATCACCCTTTTCGTTTCTGGATACAGAGTCGCAGGGAACTTCGAACTTGGGCCATACTATACGTTCTATAGTTTCAATCCCATTGAAGGAAACCGGGTTCGGATGGGCGGACGCACCAGCAATAAATTCAGCAAACGTCTTATGCTCGATGGCTATGTAGCCTATGGTTTTCGAGATGAACGTTTCAAGTATGGCGGCGGCTTCATATACATGCTTGGCAAGAATCCCAGGATGGCTGTTGGAGCAAGCACCAAAAGGGACATGGAGCAGCTGGGTCAATCTGAAGGAGCATTCCGGGAGGATAATGTGCTCTCCTCAGTGTTCCGGAGGAATCCTGCCAATAAGCTCACCGATGTAACCGAGCTCACCGGCTACTTCGAGCGCGAGTGGCTTTATGGATTTTCCAACAAACTCATCTTCACCCACCGTGTATTGCGGCCAGCAGGCGACCGCTACCGGTATGTCCGGTTTGAGCCCCAGTTTGAGGATCAGCAGGAAGTTCAGGCGCTCATCACTTCCGAAATCACGCTTTATACGCGCTTTGCCTACAAGGAAAAATTCGTTTACGGCGAGTTTGAGCGCGTCAGTCTGGGTACGCGTTACCCTGAGGTTGAACTCTCTTACAGCATTGCTGCGCCCGGTCTGCTAGGCGCAGAGTTCCAGTATCAGCGGGTCGTGGGAAGGATATCTGACAAGATCCGTTTTGGTCCATTCGGCTATGCTAACATTTCGGCTGAAGGCGGGCAAATTTTTGGCAACCTGCCCTATCCCATGCTCATGATGCACCAGGGTAATGAAACCTTCTTCTATGACGAAGCCTCGTACAACACGATGAATTTCTTTGAATTTGTGAGCGACCGGTGGGCGAGTTTATGGATATCCTATCATGCAGAAGGTCTTGTCTTGAACAAAATTCCACTGATGCGCCGGTTGAAATGGCGGGAAGTCGTGAGTGCAAAGGCCCTGATTGGCGATTACAACCTCAAAAACGACGAAGTGCTTTCCCGCGACTTTAACTACGACGGCGTGGCCGATATTTACACCCTCACCAAGCCCTATGCAGAAGCTGCATTAGGTATAGAAAACATTTTTAAAGTGCTGCGGATTGACGCCTTGTATCGCTTGTCTTACCTCGACAATCCGAACATTGTGCGCTTTGGATTCCGGGCCAAATTACAGGTTGATTTCTAACCACTCCAATATGATCCTTTCCGCCCGAAATTTGGTAAGACGATATGGTAAACGCACAGTAGTAAAAGGTGTTTCGTTTGAAGTCAACCAAGGTGAAATAGTAGGATTGCTCGGTCCGAATGGCGCCGGAAAAACGACCAGCTTCTACATGGTAGTAGGCCTTGTAAAACCGAATGAAGGTTCTGTTTTGCTAGATGACACCGACATCACCCGTGAGCCCATGTATCGGAGGGCACAACTCGGAGTGGGTTATTTGCCTCAGGAGCCGTCGGTATTCCGCACGTTATCGGTGGAAGACAACATCAAGGCCGTGCTTGAAATGACCAGGCTCAGCAAGGCCGACCAGAAAGCCAAACTAGAGGAGTTGCTCGATGAATTCGGCCTGTCCCACAAGCGCACCTACATCGGCAATCACTTAAGCGGTGGTGAGCGCCGGCGCACGGAGATTGCGCGAGCACTGGCCACAGATCCACGATTCATCCTGCTTGACGAGCCTTTTGCCGGCGTGGATCCCATTGCCGTAGAAGACATACAGAAGATTGTGTGGCAATTGAAAAAGCGGAATATCGGTGTGCTGATCACTGACCACAATGTGCAGGAAACGCTGAGCATTACGGACAGGGCATATCTGCTTTACGACGGCAGCATTCTCAAGTCAGGCACAGCAGAAGAACTAGCAGCGGATGACCAGGTGCGGAAAGTGTATCTCGGGCAAAACTTCGAGCTCAAGAAGCAGCGGATAGGTGAGTGAGGGCCAACCGCACCTGCCATCCTTTCTCCTTATCTCTGCGTTCATACCCGATCCTTTGCTACACGGGCAAGAGATGACTGAACTCCGGGCGCTGCCACGGTTTCAGAGATCAGGAGCCCGGAGGAAAGGAGAGACAAATTACCCGACCTCCACCCAATCCCCATGCTCACGGATCAGCGCGATGAGCTCGTCCACCGCCTGCTCCTCGGGCACGTTTTTCTTCACCACCGTCTTTTCCTTGTACAGGGTGATTTTACCCGGTCCTGTGCCCACGTAGCCGTAGTCCGCATCGGCCAT